>NZ_JBCMNM010000125.1:0-4011 GCF_050459865.1 Rummeliibacillus pycnus | reverse complement strand
GAAAGCGCCATCTGTAGCGGCATACTAACTAATTTTTAGAAGTGAAATACTATCCGGATTATTGAATTGTTTATCTAGAAAATATTCGTATTTCTTATAGAAAACCATTTATCAAATTGTCTCAGATATGTTGAAATTATCATATTTATTCATGGATAATATTGTAATTTTGAAGGCAGAAAAATAGCAAAGATGGTACAATAAAATGAGGAAAACAAGCGAAAGGTGACAGGTTGAATGATCGAAAAAGCTCAGCTTTATTTACAACAATTTTTTGGTTACAAACAATTTCGTTTGGGACAAGAAAGGATAATAGAACAAGTACTAAATGGTGAATCAAGTTTATGTGTAATGCCTACTGGTGGTGGGAAATCAGTTTGCTACCAAATTCCAGCTTTAATGCTTGAGGGAACAACAATTGTAATCTCTCCATTAATCTCCCTTATGCAAGACCAAGTAGATACATTACTAGAAATGGGAATTGAAGCAGCTTATATTAACTCCTCTCTAAGTCAAGAAGAATATCAAGAAACGATTGAGTTTGCAAAGGAAGGACATTATAAACTTCTATATATTGCACCTGAAAGACTTGAATCTGATTCTTTTACAAAATTACTAGCATCACTAAAAGTACCGTTAGTCGCAGTAGACGAAGCGCACTGTATTTCGCAATGGGGACATGATTTCCGTCCAAGTTATAGAGCCATTGGGCGGTTAACGAATCTTTTTCAAAAAAGACCAACAGTAGTAGCACTAACTGCTACGGCAACCCCAGCAGTACGAGAAGATATTTGTGAACAATTAAATATAGCAGAAGAAAATACAATTATTACAGGTTTTGCACGTGAAAATTTAAGCTTTTCGGTAATTATTGGACAAAATAAAGAACGTTATGTCAAAGATTTTGTAAAGAAAAACGCACATGAAGTAGGTATTATCTATGCAGCGACTAGAAAAACTGTAGATCATCTTTTTGAAGTTTTGAAAAAGGCTGGCATTAAAGTCGCGAAATATCATGCAGGATTATCTGAATCACTACGACAGTCTGAACAAAACCGCTTTTTACACGATGAAGCATCCGTTATGATTGCTACAAACGCCTTTGGAATGGGTATAGATAAATCGAATGTTCGATATGTAATTCATTACCAGATAACTAAAAATATGGAAAGTTATTATCAAGAAGCGGGGAGAGCAGGACGTGATGGTCTACCAAGTGAGTGCGTTTTGTTATATGCCCCACAAGATGTTCAAACACAACGTTTTTTAATTGATCAAACAGATGAACGAGAAAGAATTCCAACTGAATTGAAAAAGTTACAAAGCATGGTTGATTATTGTCATACAGAAAATTGTTTACAACAATATATTGTCAGCTATTTTGGTGACGATATAGAAGAGAAGTGTGGGAAATGTAGCAATTGTATGGATGACCGTGAAGTTTTTGATGTTTCTGAAGAGTGCCAAAAAGTCTTATCTTGTGTCATTCGAATGGGGCAAAAATTCGGTAAAACAATGGTTGCGCAAGTATTAGTTGGTTCAAAAAATCAAAAGCTTCGTGCCTTTAGATTTGAAAGTCTATCAACATATGGAATTTTAAAAGAAATGACGATCAAAGAAGTAACGAATTTCATGGAATTTATGATTGCTGAGGAACTGTTGGCTGTGAATCAGGGGACGATGCCAACCGTATATGTGACATCCAAAGGAAAAGAAGTACTTTTGGGAAATAGATTAGTGAAAAGAAGAGGAATCGTTGTCACGAAACAAATTAGCGGCACGGATCCTTTATTTGAAGAACTAAGAATTGTCCGAAAGCAATTAGCAGATGAAGCAAATGTGCCACCTTTTGTTATTTTTTCAGACAAATCGTTGCAAGATATGTGTGCAAAAAAACCAACAAATAATCGTGAGTTTTTAGAAGTAAATGGTGTAGGGGAAAATAAACTAGAAAAATATGGAGAAGTATTCTTAAAAGCAATTGCAAATTTTCAATCAAACGTATGAATAGGGGGAGGGTAGATGACATTTCAAAAGTTAGCTTCAAGCTGTCAAGAAATCGTAGCATCGTATCCAAATGCGCAAATAGGAGTTGCCATTTTAGATGGTGAACAGTCTTTTTATTTTAAGGAAGATACCGTTTTTCGATCAGCTAGCATTATAAAAATACCGATTCTTCTTTCTAGTTACTTGAATTTTGAAGATAAATTAGATGATATAGCGATAATTCCAGAGCGCTTAATTGTAGAAGGGGCTGGAGTTATTCCATTTTTAACAGGGAAGTTGCCTTTCACATACCGTAATCTAATGGAGTTAATGATAATTGTTTCAGATAATACAGCTTCAAATGCATTGTTATATAGAAATTCAATGGACACTGTAAATCAATTGATGAAGGATATGGGGTGTCATACGAGTAAGATTGAACGCTATTTTATGGACGAAGAGGCTGTATTAAAAGGATTAGATAATACTACAACAGCTAAAGAAATGGTAATAATGCTCCAACAGATTGGAGAGTCTGGAGGAATCCTTGACGAAGAACAAAAAACGGATGCGCTTCGTATATTAGGTAATCAACAATCTGAAGAAATGTTACCAGCCTACACATTTGACGAAGAAATACATTACTATCATAAAACAGGTGGTTTAACGGGTGTAGATCACGATGTAGCGATTATTGAATATCAAGAAAAGAAAATATACGTTGCCGTATTAACTCAAGATTGGGAAGATGGCTTTACAGGGAAGAAATGTATCGCTGAAATTGGAAAAGTAATTGTAGATTATTTAAAGAGTTGAACGAAAATGAAAAAAGCTATCCAAAAGTGAATGAATAATTCACTTGGGTAGCTTTTTACTTGGGGTGTAAAACTCCAATGTTTTATATGTATTTCTTCAGGAGTCTCGCAGTTCATACCCACTTTGATAAATAAAGATAAGTGAAAAAGAATTAAATACTATAATGGCTAAAATCGACGAAAATATCCAACTAGAAAGGCTTATTGTTCAGCATCTCTCAACATCAAATTCATCTCATTGAATTGTCCTCTTCATAACGTCAAATGTACATGCTCTTCATCTAACAACACAATTCCAGTGACGCCGTTGACAGTTTCAGAATGGATAATTTTATCCTTTAATACAGGAAGTAATTTTGGAGAGAGTGCAACATGAACTCCTTCTACCTCCATTATAATATCAGTATGAATGGGGGTATCGATATCAGCTGCATACTGCATCCCATTTCGATCTGCTACTGCATAAAATCGGAGTAGATGGTACTTATTATCAGCCGTTAATCTAGTGATAAATTTCTTCCCCTGAATGGTTAGTCTCATTGTGAAATCATCCTTTACGCAAGATCAGAAAATGTTTATGCGCTCAGTATTCCACCTCATTCACCGATTTAAACACTAACAAAGTTATGATGAAAAATATCTTCATTTTCTTGTAAGCCATTCTGCAACGATAAAAAATATAATAAAAAAAGCAAATGCTAAAATGAAAAACCACATAGGTACACCACTAAATGACACCACAGTCACCTCCCACCGAAAAATTCTTTCTTTAATAGTAACATAATTTCTTTTCAGCTCCTTTCAAATAGCTTTTAAATTTAGCTAATCAAAGTTTTTCGTGAAAAATCAACTTAATTTTAGGACAAACGTAATAAAATCGTTTAAAATAAGACTAGATAGGTATTTAGTTAAGAGAGGTTGTTTTAAAGAATGATTCATTTAAATTGGAAAAATGCACCAACAGTTAAAACAGTTACATGCGAACATACAGATGCAAAAAAATATTTAGTTTCAAATGTACTTACAGTTGGAAAAGAATATGAAGTGAAAAACGAAACAGAAGAATTCTATTTTGTCATCGATAACACAGGTCATGTTGGTGGCTATTACAAAGAATACTTCGAATAAATCGAAGCTATGAAGGAGCTTTTCGCTTACCCAATGTAGGCGGAAAGCTTTTTTATTTAAAAATATTTATTTGAATCAATTT
>NZ_JBCMNM010000124.1:0-1728 GCF_050459865.1 Rummeliibacillus pycnus | reverse complement strand
GACCGCCCGCGGAAAGCGAGTGCCCTACGTTCCAATCAACGTCCAAATTGTACAAGCCATAAAAAAACTGTAGACAAACTCGATTTTCATCGAGTTGAACTGCCCCGTAAATGTTAGACACCAAACTAACATTTACGGGGTGTTTTTTTATGGCTAATTTTTCTGCCGAACAGAAAATATTCATTACACGACTTTACCTTGAAGGAAAGCACAGCTATATGGATCTTCAAAAAATATTTGAAGTTTCGTATCAAATGATTCAAGGATGGGTTCGTTTATACCAAATTCAAGGAGCCGATGGATTTAAGAAATCCTATACAAGTTATTCTACGGAGTTTAAAATGGATGTACTTAATTATATGAATGAAACGGGTATATCTTCTTACGACGCAGCCGCAAGGTTTAATATTTCATCTCCAGCGCTAATTCGGACGTGGAGAATAAATGTTAATGCCTATGGATTAGATGCCCTAATTTCTAAGAAAAAGGGGAGACCATCCATGAAAAAAGATATCAATCCATCCAAACAAATTGAAGGTTCGGTTAAAGAGCTTGAAGAACGAATTAAACAACTAGAAATGGAGAATGCGTATTTAAAAAAGTTAAATACTTTAGTTCAAATGCAGGAAAAATTACAACCCAAATCAAAGCGCAAGTAATTTATGAACTAAAGTCCATTTATGAGGTTGTGGCCTTAATTAAAGTCGCTGATATTCCACGTAGCACGTACTATTATTGGGAAAAACGCTTGAATCGAGAAGATAAGTATTCGAAGGTAAAAGCCACTATTCAGTCTATCTATCATGAACATAAAGGACGTTACGGTTATCGTCGTATCACAAAAGAGTTAAAAAAATATGGGTTTTCTCACAATCCAAAGACCATCAACCGCCTCATGAATGAAATGGGCGTAAAATGTTTAGTCCGTATGAAAAAGTATCGTTCGTATAAGGGGCGTGTTGGTCGAATTGCCCCCCATATTTTACAACGTGATTTTCAAGCCGAGAAAATGAATCAAAAATGGGTAACAGACGTAACGGAATTTCATTTATTTGGGGAGAAACGTTACCTATCCCCTATCCTTGATTTATGTAATGGTGAAATTATTGCCTACAAAGTGATGAAACGGCCTGTTTATAAACTTGTTGGAGATATGTTAGATGAGGCGATTAAACACCTAAAACCAGAAGATACGGTCATCCTCCATTCGGATCAAGGGTGGCATTATCAAATGAAGAAGTATCAAAAAACCTTAAAAGATTCCCGCATTATACAAAGCATGTCCCGTAAGGGAAATTGTTTAGATAACGCAGTCATTGAAAACTTTTTTGGCTTGTTAAAGTCTGAATTGCTTTATCTCCAAGAGTTTGAAAGTATGGAGCACTTTGAAAAGGAATTAGATGATTATATTCATTACTATAACCACAAACGAATGAAGGTAAAATTAAAAGACCTGAGTCCAATAGAATACCGAACTCAGGTCTTAGAAGCTGCTTAAATTATATGTCTAACTTTATTGGGTCAGATCAAGTTTGTCTACAGTTTTTTTTGGCTTGTACAATTTGGACGTTGATTGGAACGTAGGGCACTCGCTTTCCGCGGGCGGTCGGGGAGCCTCCTCGGCTTTCGCCTGCGGGGTCTCCCCTAGACACGCTTTTCCCGCAGGAGTCTCGTACCTTCCGTTCCAATCAACTTTGTTTTACCTTTTAGATAGAACACTTTTGCCAG
>NZ_JBCMNM010000123.1:0-2177 GCF_050459865.1 Rummeliibacillus pycnus | reverse complement strand
ACACGTTGTTGCTGACCACCTGATAATTGCGATGGAAAGAAGTCTAATTTATCGGATAATCCTACTTTTTTGAGTAACGAAATTGCTTTTTCTTTCGCTTGCTGCTTTGGAATTCCCTGAACAATTACAGGTCCTTCCATCACATTTTCTAAGACAGTTTTATGGGGGAACAAGTTATAATTCTGAAAAACCATTCCTGTTAAACTTCGAAAAGAAACAATCGATTTTTTTGCTATTTTTTTCTGATTAAAATCTATTAAGTGACCATCTATTTCTACTGAACCTAATGAAGGAATTTCAAGTAGATTCAAGCATCTTAAAAAAGTTGTTTTACCAGAACCAGAAGGGCCAATAATGACAATAACTTTTCCACGTTTAATCTCTAAGTTAATGCCTTTTAACACTTCTAAATCACCAAAAGATTTATGAAGATTTTTTATGCTGATCATCGTAAAAACTCCTTTAGTTACTACTACTTTTATTTAGCTACATATCGATCGAGTTTTGATTCAACCCGTCCTTGAATAGTAGATAATATCGTACATATAATCCAATATAAAATAGCTACTTCTGAATAGAGTAATAAAAATTCATAGTTTGTAGCAGCTATTTCTTGGGCTTTTCTGAACATTTCAGATACAAGAACAAGTGATGCAAGTGATGTATCTTTTACAAGGCTAATAAAAGTATTAGATAATGGTGGAATTGAAACACGAGCAGCTTGTGGTAAAACAATTCGTCTAAGTGTTTTTGTATAAGTCATACCGATTGAATAACCAGCTTCCCATTGTCCTTTTGGAATAGATAAAATTGCAGCTCGGATAATTTCAGAAGCATAGGCTCCTACACTTAATGAAAAACCAATAATTGCTGAAGGAAATGGGTCAATTGTAAAACCTAAATTCGGTAATCCATAAAAGATAATAAATAATTGTACAAGTAATGGCGTGCCACGAATGATTGAAACATAAATACGCGCAATGTAATTTAATATTTTTCTTGTAGATAATCGGGCTAATGCAGTTAAAACTGCTAGTATTAGTCCCAGAACAAAAGAAATGATTGTTAGTGGAATAGTGTATTTTATAGCTCCCTCTACCATAGGTAAAAGGGAAGACTGAGCGATTGACCATAATTGGTTAACTCGCTCAGGATCTTGGAAAATACTATTTAGGAGAAACATCTTCGCCAAACCATTTGTTAGAGATTTTTGCGTAAGTTCCGTCAGATTTCATATCATTTAATGCTTTATCGACTGCTTCCACTAACTTGTCGCTACCTTTTCTAAACATTAAACCACTTTGTGATAAATTTGACTCTGAATCTACAATTTTAATTGGAGCATTTGAATGTGTTTTTTTATAATCTAAGAATGATAATTTATCATTAATCGTTGCATCAACACGATTTGATTGGATAAGTGAGATGGCTTGTGTAAAACCTTCTACTCCTTCGATATTAGCGCCATTCTTTTGTGCTAATTTACCATAGTTACTTGTTAAAGATTGTGCTGCTTTTTTCCCTTTGATATCAGCAAATGACTTAATTTCATTGTTATCTTTGTTTACAATCAATACAGCTCCTGATTCAATGTATGGATCAGAAAAATCATATTTCTTTTGACGTTCAGGTTGAATACCAACTTGGTTCGCAATCATATCAAAGCGTTTGGCATCAAGTCCTGCAAACATTCCATCCCATTGTGTTTCTTTAAATTCAACTTTAACACCTAAACGTTTTGCTACTTCAGTTGCAATATCTATGTCAAAACCTGTAAGTTTATTAGATTGATCATGGAATGTAAAAGGTGGATATGTACCTTCTGTACCAACTTTTAATACGCCTTCTTTTTTTACAGTATCGTAGAAATCTGTCGTCGCAGATTTCTTTCCTTCATTGTTAGTGTTAGAGCCACATGCTGCAAGTACTAAAGTTAAAGCAAGTAGCAATGACATAATCGAAACCAATTTCTTCATTTCCTTACCTCCTAGTATTCTTATAGGATTTATATAGAATCCAAGGATATAGTAACATGAATTTTTGGGTTTGTCACAAAAAATTATTAAATAAAATAAAAAAATATAGAATTGTCAAAAAACAGTGCGACATTTAATCGCACTGTTCATATGATTACAAATTGTTAATGGGTATTTTTTATAAATGAATCAATTTCATAA
>NZ_JBCMNM010000122.1:0-5928 GCF_050459865.1 Rummeliibacillus pycnus | reverse complement strand
GGGGTCTCACCTGTCTCGCTTTCCCGCAGGAGTCTTCGCTAATCCCACATCAACAAAGATAGCTATACAAGATTTTTATTATAAATTTTTATCTATTTTTACTTTTTCATTAAGCCTCATATTTAATAATAGTTGAAATTGAATCTAGTTATAAAACAACTTTGTTTGCAAAATTGTTATTGCTTGTTCTATTTCTTCTAAGTCTTGTTCTGAAGCATTTTGTATTCGATTTTGAAAGCGAGTTTGTATCGTGGCAAAAGCTTCATTCATCATAATTCCCCCTTCTTTAGAAAGGTGAATCGTTTGTTTTCTTCGATCTTTTGGATCACTTATTTTTTCAATCAAATTCTTTTCATTTAACTTCTTTATTTCTCTACTTGTATTCGGCATAGAAATATGAAGACACTCACTAATTTCGCTTGAGGTAACAGATTGACTTACCTTTATATATTCAAGAATTTTGTATTGAACAGCAGTAATTGAATCGGATTTGACGTTTTGAGTTAAGTCATGTGTAACCTGATGTACAGATGTAGTAAATGATATTAATTTATTGAATAATACGTTCTTGTTCAAAATTCTCACCTCTTATAGGTAAGATATCAAAATAGATATCATAATACAATTATCTTTTGACAACTAAAAACAAAAGCTGTATGATTTAGTTATCAAATGATAAGTAATGGAGTGGATATCATGAAAACCTTAATCATTTACACTCATCCTAATCACAATAGTCTAAATCATTCATTTTTGAAAAAAATTATCGCAGGCTGTACTGAAAATCCTAACATTAAGAAATGGGAGATTTTAGACTTATATGAAGAGAACTTCGACCCTGTTTTAGTATTCAATGAACATAAGCGTAGACGGGATATGTATCTGGATACTGATCTAGAGAAATATAGAAAACAGATTACTTTGGCTGACAAGATTGTCTTTGTTTATCCTATTTGGTGGGGGCGGCCCCCTGCAATGCTGATGGGATATATAGATCGATTATTTGCTTCAAACTTTGCTTATCGAGATCAAAACAAACTGTTACCAGAGGGACTTTTAAAAGGAAAATCCGTTGTATGCGTATCAACTATGAAAGGACCTACAAAATATCCACTTATTTGGTTGAATAATGCACATAAAATACTGATGAGAAAAGCAGTATTTCAATTTGTAGGAATAAAGAAAGTGAAGTTTTTTGAATTTGGGAATATGGAAAGTGCAAAAGGGTATCAAACACGGAAATTAGAAAAAGTTTATCGATATTTCAAAACTGTAGAAGATTAAGGAAATGCATCCCAACTTAATAAAAAAGCCACGTTTCAGTTAAAAAACGTGGCTTTTTTATTATTGGAGCTGTGTTAAATATTAATATTGATTTTGATTAAATTAAAAGAAAACACCTATACAGGGTTTCCTTTATTTTAGAACTAACTATTTATTTTCTAAACTTTGCATTGTCGTATGCCTCTTTTATCAAAGGTAATACCGTTTTAAAATTGAATATTAAGTCATCCATTGTTTTTATTGGCTTAACAAAGCTTACATTGTAAACTCCCCATCTATCTTTTTCTGGTTTAATACAAACTGATAAAGAGGGTTCCTTTTCTATCTCCCATATAATCCCTGCTCTACTCCCGTCGGGTGCTTGAACAAACCCGTCCCCTGAAGTGCAACTATCATCTTCCTCACACTCAAAATAAAAATGGTCGGTTATTAGACCATAAATAAAGCCATCGGCTTCCGTTTCTCTAACAAGTGGAAATCCTCTGTAAACAAGTTGCTCCAAAAATTATCACTCCTATGGATACTGAGGGCATTCAGTAATTACTTACTTTTATTTCTCTCTTTTATAAAAACGTTCACCTGCTTCAGGATTATAGTACACCCTTGTTTTTTTACCAGTCACAGGGTCAATATTGATTTCCTTTGTTGCTTGAAATCCATCGGGAACATTTGCGCCATGATTACGATTTAATCGTTTATCATAGATAAAATATCCAAGTAATATGCATATGATCACTATAATAATTTCTAATGCATAGAAACCAATGACGAAATTCATTATATCTTCTCCACTACAACAGCAGTACCATATGCAACAATTTCACTCATATTAGTACCAATTTCACCAGAATCATATCTCATCATCACAATTGCGTTTGCATCCATTTCATTGGCATTTTTTATCATACGGTCCATAGCTTCTTTTCTTGAATCTTCTAGCATAGCTGTATATTGTTTGATTTCTCCACCTACTAGTGATTTTAACCCTGCCATAATATCGCCACCAATGCCTCTGCTTCTAACAATTAGACCAAAGACCGGCCCTTTTACTTCTACAATTTTGTAACCCTCAATTTTTTCTGTAGTGACTACTAACACGTTAATCTCCCCCTTCTTTTTTATTTGGTGTATCCATTGAAGTTCATTCAATGATTATTTGATTGATAACTTATTTATTATTTATAATGGTAAATCCCGTTTTCTAAAAATTGAAATACCTATTCCAATGGCAACTGCTCCAATTAAACATAATAAAATAGATGTTTGGACTAAATCCGCATTTCCACTGACAATTTCACTTGGTCTATACAATGAATAAATAGTGAAATTTCGTAACCACTCAATTTTATCACTGATCTTCCCTACCATATCTAAACTAAAAAAGCCAAATGCAATCACACCTGAAATTCCCATTGATTTCTTCTCATCATTTGACAAGCAAGATACTAAAAATGATATCCCACCAACAGCAATAAAAAGGAATAGGGTTGCAATATTTAATTGAATAAATTTAATTGCATGGAAAGAATTTTCACCTTTCATAAATAAACCGTAACCCACAAAACCAGAAATAGTCGTAATCAACATAATAAGAAAAATGCCCGTTATGAAGACACTCGCTTGCGTAAAAGCAATTTTCCCTCTTGTTGTAGGAGTAGATAATAAATAAGCCATCGAACCTTGATCAATTAATTTCGCAATAAGCTGAGTTGGTAATAGAATACAAAATATTGTTAAGATGATGGTTAGGATGACTCCATAATATTCACCAGAAATATAAGATTCAAAGGTTCCAAATCCATTCTCAAATCCGAATGCTTTCATGACACCTTTTGGCATAACATTCATAAAATCATTTAGAGATTTTGTATTTTCTGCAATACTAGGATAGATCCATACCATTAAAAGCATATAAAAGGCTGAACCAATGGCATAATTCATGATTCCTTTTAAATGAACTTTCATCATCTGCATATATAGTGAAAAACTCATTGTAATCCCCCCGCATTATCATAATAATTCATAAATATTTCCTCGAGGTTCTGCGTAAACACATCTATATTTCGCACATGATATTTAGCAGTTTCAGCTAAAAATTCATCAAAGTTTCCTTGTACTGCCACTCTCACCTTATTTTTTTCATGAAATTCAATATGTAGGTTCGATTTTGCAAAAGCAGCTGCATCAGAAGGATTTTGAAATGTAATTTCAAAAAGCTTACGCTGCATGGATTGTAATTCATGGATATCCTTTACCGTAATAACTTCACCGGCTCTTATGATGGCGGCTCTATCACATGTTCTTTCAACTTCAGGCAAACTATGTGATGATAATAAGATTGTCTTTCCTTTTGCCTTTTCTTCCAGAATTAATTCAATAAAAACTCTTTGCATTAGAGGATCTAATCCAGATGTTGGTTCATCTAAAATTATGACTTCCGGATCATGCATTAATGCAGCGACAATCCCTACCTTTTGCTTCATTCCTTTAGACATCTTACGTATCGGTGTATTTACATCAAATTGAAGGCGATTAATCAACATATCTCGTTTTGAAAAATCCTTTATTCCCTGCATTTCACCCATAAAATCAAGAAAACTCTTACCAGTCATCCCATCAAGAAAAGCAATTTCTCCTGGCAAATAGCCAATGTATTTTTGGACATCACCTTGGTTTTTCCAAGTATCTAAATCATTAATCTTGATGTATCCATTATCCGGTTTCATAAAGCCAATAATATGACGAATGGTAGTTGACTTTCCTGCACCATTTGGACCTAAAAATCCGAAAACCTCCCCTTGATTAATAGAAAAAGATACATTGAATATTCCTTTCCCGTTTTTGAATTTTTTTGTAACATTACATACTTCTAACATCCTAACACCTCCCGATAATTATGAAATATCTAAAGAGTTCATTTCATAATTATCTTACATGTTTTACAAAGAAAAACAATACAGTAAGATGTTCAAATTGATGAATTATTTTTCATATGAGAGACACATCTCTATAGGTTACTTATAATAAAGTTTATTTTCCCCATTAAAGATCAAAAGAGCCAATTCTCTATTGCTAGGAATTGGCTCTTTTAGATGTTGCATTTTTTTTTAATAACTCATTCATGAAATTAAAATCAAGACTATAATTAGTATGTTTAATTAATGTTTCCGATAGATTGAAAGAATGAAACTAACTATTATCCAAATATCTTTACCGCAGAACTAGTACCTATTCTCGATGCACCTGCATCAACCATTGATTTTATATCATCCATGTTCTTTACGCCACCAGATGCTTTTACCCCAACATTTGATCCAACTGCTCTTCTCATTATCGCAACATCTTCAACAGTTGCTCCGTACAGTGAAAAGCCTGTTGAAGTCTTGACATAATCTGCACCAGCTTTTACAGATAATTCACATGCTCGTACTTTTTCTTCATTAGTTAATAAACAAGCCTCTATAATAACTTTTACTAGAGCCTTTCCTCTTGAAGCGTCTACAACTGAACGGATATCTTTTTCAACTAGCTCATCATTTTTATCTTTTAATGCCCCAATATTAATGACTGTATCTATTTCCGTAGCTCCATTTTCAATTGCATTTATAGTCTCAAATACCTTTGTATCGGTCGTGTTTGCACCTAAAGGAAATCCTATTACCGTACATACATTAACATCCGATTCACGCAAAAGTTCTGCAGATAAGCTTACCCATACAGGATTCACACAAACAGATGCAAAGCCGAATTGTTTTGCTTCTTGACATAAATTAATTATTTCTTTTTCGCTAGCGACAGGTGAAAGTAATGTATGATCTATTAATTTTGCATAGTTCATTTATTTATCCTCCTTTTAGATTTTTTATTTATTAGTTAAAGATTCTCTCATCACTCGTATTTTTTTTATTTCAATCTCTTCTGCAACTTGCACGGGAAGTCCTGATTTGATATTTTTGCGTGTATATACTTAATTATCCTTAGTGTTCATTTCTTTGGATTAAATATAGGGGGTTCAGGAGGAAATACCATTACAAATTCTGCAATTATTCTACCTTAAGTATGTTCAAAATCTACTGCTTCCTTTTCAGTAAAAACATCGCGGGGGTTAGAGCCATTGTAGGATTCTCTAGTAATTAGACTGAGCTGTTTATATTTTTCTGCCTGTTTTTTATACTCCTATGAAAGTGCTGTTAATACTTTACAGCCTTCCCTCCAATCCTTTTGCTTTCAATTCAAAAACTATTTTGTGAAGAGATAATTGTGAATCAATCCACAAATTTAATTCCAAACCATTAATAATTAGCCTTTATGGATGTTATATTATCCACATCTCCATCATAAAGGGTTTAAATTTTTTATGACCATCCAGTTTAATGTTTTTTTGACCATCCAGTTTAATGTTTTTTTGACCATCCAGTTTAATGTTTTTTTGACCATCCAGTTGAATCAAAATTACATAAATCTAATTTTGGTTATGAAAAGAACGAACATTTCAACACATTAACTTTTTAAAATTCAGATTTGGATGTTCCGCTACAGATGACGCTCATGGGCTTGGTTTCAAACTTCGTTGAGGGTACTGAAAAAGTAAAAATTGATAAAATTTATAATAAAAATCGTGTATAGCTATCATTGTTGATGTGG
>NZ_JBCMNM010000121.1:0-14961 GCF_050459865.1 Rummeliibacillus pycnus | reverse complement strand
GTGACGAGGAGATTGAAGCCAAGCCCGTGGAAAGCGCCGTCTGTAGCGGAACGTTCAAATCTGAATATTGAAGTTAATATGAAATGTTTGTATTAAAAATACAAAAATGGATTTATGAAATTGACTCAACCATCAATTTTATATATAAATCAATTCATTCTGATGAAGGATTTACGACTTATTTATTTTTCTAAAAAAATTAAGTCAAATCTATTGACTAATATATAGTAATCTTATAGGATTTAATTGACTAATGAGTCAGTCGAGGTGAATAATGTGGTGCAAGCAGATATTCGTAGACAAGAGAGAGAGCAACAATTGATTAAAATAGCACTTGAATTATTCGCAACTGTTGGTTATGAAAATACGAAAATTTCGGATATTGTAGCACAGGCGAATGTTTCGCAAGGGACGTTTTACTGGTATTTCAAAAGTAAAGAAGCCATTGCATTGAAGATGCTAGAAGATGGGCGAAAAAATATATTAGAGGCAATTGCGATTGGCTATCGAAAATCGAAAGCTTCGATTCAAGAATCCGTCGTGTCCTCAAGTAATTTATTTGTACATATTTTTAATTTTGCAGAGGATAATTCCTATTTAATGCACATACTGATAAAAGGAATCCACTCTCAGCCTTTGTTGCAACAAAAAGTTGATGAAATTAAAGCTGATATGGAAGCAGCCTTTGCCAATAATATTGAACGAGCAAAAGAATTAGGCATGCTAAGTCGACCAATTGAGCCTAAAATGCAAGCAGTGTTTATCATGAGTTTGCTGGAAGGTGTGCTATCTAGATGGCTGTTTACAGAACGGAGCGAAAATCACGCATTCGCTGACAAATCATTACAAGAATTAATTGAGGAAACTGTACACTTCGAATTTTTTGGTATTTTCGGTGTATAAAATAGGAGGATAAAAAGTGAAAAAAGCAAAATGGTTATTAAGCTTTGTTGCCGTAGCAGTTCTTCTACTTAGCGCATGTGGAAGTATGGGTGCTAAAAAAGATGTCAAACACGGTAACAACTATACAGATCAATTACAAAATATCCAAGATCATGGAGAAATGACAGTCGGTATAATGGGGACATATGCACCATACAACTTTATGGGCAAGGATAAACAATATACTGGTTTCGATGTAGATATTGCAAAAGAAATTGCAAAACGTATGAATGTAAAAGCAAAATTTGTTGCACAAGATTTCTCAGGTTTAATCCCAGGATTACAACAAGGTAAATTTGATGTACTTGTCAGCCAAGTGACGATTACAGATGAACGTAAAAAAGCGATTGACTTTTCAGACCCATATATTACAAACGAAGTAAAAGCTATTGTTAAAGCAGATAACAACAGCATCAAATCAACTGCAGACTTCAAAGGTAAAACAATTGGTGTAGGTCTTGGTACAAATGATGAAACTTATTTACGTAATGACTTGATGCCAAAAGTTGGCGATTTCAAAATCAACACATATGATGATGTTATCACGACTCTAAAAGACTTAGATGCTGGTCGTATCGATGCTACAATCAATAATGTCTATGCATTAAAACCAATCGTTGAACAAAATGGCTTTAAAATTAAAGCTGTTGGAGATCCAATTAAAGCAGATAAAGCTGCGGTTGCTGTTAAAAAAGGGAATCCAAAATTAGTTAAAGCGATTAACAAAGCAATTGAAGATATGAAAAATGATGGTACTTATAAGAAAATCTTTGTAAAATGGTTTGGTGAAGAACCACCAGCAGAATAAAGAAAGTAGGAAACACACATGGATTTAGTCATTGAAAATATCCCCTTTCTATTAAAAGGGGCATATTACACTTTACTGATTACAGTGGTATCCATGTTCTTTGGCTTAATAATAGGCTTACTTGCTGCGATTGCTCGAATTAAGGGCAATCGCTTTCTGCGTAATATTGCAAGAGTCTATGTTTCAATTATTCGAGGAACACCACCGCTTGTACAAATCGTTATTGTCTATTATGGATTGGTAGATTATGGTATTGAGCTTGGCCCATTAACAGCAGCTTATATTGCTTTAAGTATTAATATTGGTGCATATGTGTCAGAAGCATTCCGTGGAGCTATTCAATCTGTACCAAAAGGACAAACAGAGGCTGCTCTAGCAACAGGAATGACAGAGAGACAAGCTATGACTCGAATCATTATTCCGCAAGCAATTCGTTATGCGATTCCGCCACTAGGTAATACATTTGTCGGTATGTTAAAAGAAACATCTTTAGTTTCTGTTATAGCAGTAACAGAGTTAATGCGTTCAGCACAACTATTAGTTGCTCAATATTACGTGTATATGCCGTTTTATCTTTCAATCGGTATTATGTATTGGGTAATGAGTACATTCTTTACTTTTATATTAAATAAAATTGAAAAACGCTTATCGGTTTACTAGGAGGTGCGGAAATTGATAGAAATTCAACAACTATACAAAAGTTATGGTAGTAATGAAGTGTTAAAGAATTTAACTTTATCCATTCCTGCACATCAAGTAGTAGCTGTTATTGGACCGAGTGGTTCTGGTAAGAGTACATTTTTAAGATGTATCAATGGATTAGAAAAAATTACTGAGGGCAAAATCTCTGTAATTGGACATGAAATCGATGCGAAAGCACCAAAAAAGGAATTGCAAAAGGCTATTTATGCAATTCGACAAGAAACGGGCATGGTGTTCCAGCAATTTAACCTGTATCCACATAAAACTGTTGTAGAAAATGTCATGGAAGCACTTTTAGTTGTAAAGAAAATGCGAAAAGACCAAGCTCATCAGATTGCATCTGATTTATTGAAAAGAGTTGGATTATCAGAAAAAGAAGATAGCTATCCATCTCAACTTTCAGGTGGCCAACAACAACGTGTAGCAATTGCAAGAGCTTTAGCTATGGAACCGCAACTGATGCTATTTGACGAACCCACTTCAGCGCTTGATCCAGAACTAGTCGGTGAAGTACTAAAAGTAATGAAAAGTTTAGCAGAAGAAGGCATGACAATGATAATTGTGACGCATGAGATGAACTTCGCGAAGAATGTCGCAGATCGTGTTCTATTTATGGCAGATGGTGTCATTGTAGAAGATGCTGAACCTAAAGCATTTTTTGAACACCCACAAACCGCAAGAGCACAACAATTCTTGCAACAGGTAAATGAATTCTAAGGAGGAAATATATATGCAAATCACAGCAAAATGGCAAGGTGGTCGTGCATTTGAAGCAATAGGTGCATCTGGATATAAAATGGCTATGGATGCAACTGCAAATTATGGTGGAGAAGGCCAAGCACCAACACCTACTGAAATGCTTCTAAGCTCATTAGCAGGTTGTATCGGAATTGATGTAACGATGATTTTGAAACCACATTTAGATAAAATCACAAATCTAGAGATCGTAGTAGATGGTACTCGCCGTGAAGAAATGCCAACTGCTTTTACTGCAGCAAATCTAACTTTTAAAGTCGATGGCGATATCGACGCACATAAAGTGTGGAGAGCGATTAAATTAGGGGAAGAAAAATATTGTGCAGTATCCGCATCGCTAAAAGCTGATATCACACATTTACTCATTTTGAATGGTGAAAATGTACCGTTCGAATAAGAATTTCATAAGATGAGCAGGGAGATGAATTTTCTCTTTGCTCTTTTTTTATGGAATTTACCAATAACTACTCCAAACTTTTTCTTCGTAATCGCGGAGAATTAAAAAGAAAATTTGATAAAAATACAGAAAATATTGTCAATTATTGTTGGAAATATTTTATAATATATGTAATAAGTGATTAAGAAAGAGGACAATTCATGAAAAATAAATTTTCCATTGGGCAAATGGCGAGACTGAATAATATATCGATTAAAACGCTTCGTTATTATGATGAGATTGGGTTGTTTCGGCCATTTGATGTAGATACAGCTACTGGTTATCGCTATTATTCTATAGAACAATTTAAAGAATTAGATATTATTTTATATCTGAAAATGATGGGTGTCCCTCTTAGAGACATAAAAAAACAATTAGAAAACCGCAGTTTAGATGATTTTATTTCTATTCTAGAGAATATTAGAAGAATCACACGTGAGAAAATTGAAGTATTAAAGCGAATTGAGCAAGGCTTGTTTTCGCGTGTTACGGAGCTTGAAAATACAAAAGATGACACTAATATTGGAAAACCATATATTGAACACCATGAATCACACAGTATTATTCAGGTGAATAAAAAAGTTGGTTCTTTGAAAGAAATTGAATCAGAACTTCGTCAATTAAAGAATCATTATGAACAAATTGTACCCATTGTAATTGGGAACGCCGGTTATTTAATGGAAATTGAAGATCGAAATTATAAAGAACCTTCTTACGATGGAATCTTTTTATTAGTGGATCAGCCAATGCATAAGCAATTGGATATGATAACCCATATTGATGAAGGAGATTTCGCAGTTTTACGCTGGAGAGAAAAATTGGATGAAGAATCTCGATACATAGATAAAATTTTGCGTTTTATTAAAGTACACAACTATCAAACAGAAGGGCCTTTATATATACGTAAAATTGTTGATGGCAGTATCTCAAATCATTCAGAAGAATGGCTAAAAGAAATTCGTATAAAAGTACATCCATTGCCCCTTCATTAATGATTTGCTTCATTTTAGACATGTTCTCTATTACATTAAGAATGATTTAATAAAAATTGACCGTTTAGGGGATACTACAACCTGAATTTCCAATTGAGTGGAGGTAGTTAATTGACATTCCTTATTCGTTTATTCGTTATCCTAATCTTTTTGTATTCTTATCCGAACATAATTTCCGCTAAAGAAATTAAGTATAATCACAACAGTAAAACTATCTCAGAAATAAAGAAAGAAGTTGACTTTACCCTTTTGACTCCTACAAATATTCCTGAAGATTGGACATTAGATACCAAAACATCTCCTTGGATAATGCTACATTATATGGACAGCAAGGATACCAAGCTGATGGTCGGTATTCATCAGAGATTGGGTTTTCATTTATTCAAAGACGATTTTCCCTATGCTCAACAGGTAGATATTAATGGTAACAAGGGTTATTTTCAGGGATGGGAAGAGAGTGGTGAAGTAGATAAAAACGGTGATACGATTACTGGTGGCTTACTTAATTGGGTCCAAAATGGCACTTATGTAGAAATGAATAGTTCAAGATTACCGAAAGAAAGAATGTTAGAAATCGCAAGGTCAATGAAATAACATTTTCAAAAGGTGATTAACAGACCGAAAAAAGCAATGGAAATCGAATCCATTGCTTTTTTTGTATGCAAATTTAATAATGATATACTTACTAATTGTTTTGCTAAAACGGTCACGAATTCAGGTTTTGTACTTCAAAATCGACCCGTTCTTTATGGGAGATGCTTTCGTTTATCCAATTAATCATATTTATTTTAAATGATGACAAATTTTTTCTTCTTGAATAATTTCAATTGCATTACCCATTGATTGAAGTTGTTCAGCTTTAGTAAGCTTTGAACTTTTCTGACCCTTTTCAACTCTAGCCCAACTACTATTACTTACAATTAGAATATCCGTTTGTTTTGTTACAGTATTGCTAAAAACCCCTCCGAGAGTTCGTATCTTTTTGGCAGCCATTGATCTTGATAAACCTTCCAGGCCACCCGTAAAGACAATATTTTTACCTTTAAAGTACGATGAAGATGTAATAGTTGTTCCATTAGAAGGAATAATTTTTGCAGGTTTGGTTAGTTGAAGAAGTGAAAAACCTTCAAATCTTTTTTCAAAGTCCAATACAAGGTGAGCAATAATTTCAGCTCGTTCAAGTTCTAATCTGATATCAAACAAATGTGCAAGCGTAGGTAATGAGAAATGGCGCTCTTTTGTTAATTTATTTTTGGCAAATGTAAGTATAGAACCAAAATGACAGTATGGAACAAGTTGATCAATAGACAAACAAGATTCTTCTAAAACTAATTGATCAAATTCACTATAATAACCAATGACAATTTCATTTGTCAGCCACTTATTTAATTCTGGATAAAACTCTTTAAATGTTGGTGAAAGATGGACCATATCTTCCGTAATACCGTGCTGTGATATATGAAATTCGTCAAATGTTTGCTTTGGGTTAATATAAGAGAAAAGTGAATCGACAATCATGTTTTCTCTGACTTTGACAAGCCCAATTGAACAAATACTATCTGGCCACTGATTTGCTGTTTCGATTTCTAATGCAATAAAATCCAAATGACTTCCTCCTGAAAATCTATACTACAGTTTATTATATCAGTATACTCTATTAATTGAAGTTGCATTTCTCTTGAGAAAATAACATATACAAAAGTAACAAGGAATTAATCCCAGATTATTTTTCATAAACATCTTCAATGGCAAATGAAGTTAAAATGATTAAATTTACTTTAGTAAATAATTCAGGGTAATGCTAAACTCTCTGATTTTTTACAAGTTGTTAAGCATAAATTAAACTATAAAATAGTGAGATAAATATTAGAGGTGTTTATATGAAATATCAAGAAGCATTTGATAAGTGGCAGAAAACAAAGGATCTACCTGAAGATTTAAGAATAGATTTACATAAAATGGCTAATGATGAGTCTAAAAAAGAAGATACTTTTGGTAAGACTTTATCTTTTGGAACAGGTGGAATGCGTGGAGAAATGGGCGCAGGTACAAATCGCTTAAATCTTTTTACCATTCGAAAAGCAACAAAAGGGATTGCTGATTATATTCAAACATTCGGTCAAGAAAAAGCAAATCAAGGAGTAG
This sequence comes from Rummeliibacillus pycnus, assembly GCF_050459865.1. Classification (GTDB taxonomy): domain Bacteria; phylum Bacillota; class Bacilli; order Bacillales_A; family Planococcaceae; genus Rummeliibacillus; species Rummeliibacillus pycnus_B. Next base: position 8,180 of record NZ_JBCMNM010000121.1, on the reverse strand, counting down.
TGATATCTTTTGATAGTCGTCGAATGTCAAAAGAATTTGCGATTGAAACAGCTACAACCCTTGCACAGAACGGTATAAAAACCTATTTATATAAAGATTGCCGTACAACACCGCAGCTATCTTTTTCTGTTAGAAAACTTCAAACGTTTATGGGTGTGATGATAACTGCTAGCCACAATCCTCCAGAATATAATGGATATAAAGTGTACGGGGATGATGGAGCCCAATTAAATTTGCAAGCTGGTGAAGATGTAATTTCTTATGTAGCAAAAGTAGGAGATGAGCTTCAATTAACAACGGGCGATTTTAATGAATACCTAAAAAGTGGTTTGATTCAACTCATCACAAATGAATTAGATGAAGAGTATTTTAATGAACTGATAACAATTCCACTTGATGCATCACTTTTCAAAACGACAGAATTACAAGTAATATTTTCACCACTACATGGTATTTCTGGATACACAGTTCAACAGATATTCGAACGATTGCAATTCAAAGGAATGCATATTGTTCAAGAGCAATTTAATCCGGATGGCGATTTTCCAACGGTCATTTCTGCAAATCCTGAAGAACAGACTGCGTTTGAATACGCAATACGAGATGGACTAGAAATTGAAGCAGACCTACTTCTTGCAATTGATCCTGATGGTGATAGATTAGGTGTAGCAGTCAAAGAAGGAGATTCGTATCAACTGTTAACGGGGAATCAAACTGGTGCAATCATGCTCTATTATGTACTCACCCGTTTGGAGGAATTCAGTGTATTACCTGAAAACGGACGGATTGTAAAAACAATCGTTACCTCCGATTTTGGACAATCAATCGCCAATTATTTTGGTATCAGTACAGAAAATGTCTTAACAGGATTCAAATTCATAGGTGAAAAAATAGAAGAGTACAATAAAACAGGTGAATATCAATTCCTTTTTGGGTACGAAGAAAGTTACGGCTATTTATACAAAGCATTTGCCCGAGACAAAGATGCAAATCAAGCAATCCTATTATTAACGGAAGCAGCTGCATATTACAAAAAACAAGGCAAATCGCTTTTAGATGTCTTACAAGTATTGTATAAAGAACATGGTTATTACAAAGAAACACTTGTATCTATTACAAAAAAAGGAATTGAAGGAGCAAAATCAATAAAAAATGCTTTAGCAGAGCTTCGTGAGCATCCTTTAGAAAAAATTGGTGAATTTCATGTCTTAAGTATTCAAGATTATTATACTCAAATGATTTCATATACTGATCATTCCCCTAGCGAGAAAATTACATTGCCAAAATCCAATGTATTAAAGTATATCTTGGAAGATAACTCTTGGGTTTGTGTTCGTCCAAGCGGAACAGAACCGAAAATCAAATACTATATTGGTGTAAAATGTGAATCAGAGGAAGCAGCAAATGAACAGCTAAAAAAATTAAAAAATGCAATGATTACAGTGATGGAGAGAAAATTAAGTTAATGTAGTTTGTTTAAGATTTTATTGCTAAAGATTATATTTAAAATTAAGGAGCTAATAATTATGATGAAAAATAATTATCAAGTTTCCCTAAGAACAGGAAATTTGGATGATGCAGAAACCTTGCTAGAAATTCAAAGGGAAGTTGTTTCAGAAAATGAATTTATGATTTCTGTTTTAGAAGAAATTGAAGAATCAACGGTGCAACAAAGAAGTTGGATACGGAAAATTTTAGAGAATGAAAGAGAAACAATAATTGTAGCTGAAATCAAAGGGAAAGTTACCGGTTTTATTATTTTTCGTTCTAAAAATACCAAACGGCTTGCTCATACTGGTTACTTTACGACTATGATAAAGAAAGATTATCGAGATATGGGTATTGGAAAACTCCTTATTAAAGAACTTTTAAACTGGGCAGAACAAAATACTTTAATTGAGAAAGTAAGTTTAGGCGTTTTATCAACAAATCAGAGAGCAATAGCCTTATATAAAAGTGTGGGATTTGTAGAGGAAGGACGAAAAATTAAAGAAGTTAAGTTTAGCGAGGACTTTTATGTCGATGATATTCTAATGTATAAATTGGTTTAATCCTTTTAAACTAACGGAGGGTTTTAATTGAATAAGGACAACGGAATATCGAATTATTAGGAAACAATTTCTAGAAGAAGTATATTTTTATTAACTCTCAAATTTTAAATAATCAAAGTAAACCGCTATCTGGTGATTAATTACAGAATAGCGGTTTTTGTTATATTAATCTGGTAATATTAAACTGGAATTCCTGAATATTAACTTTCTAATGAAAGATGATGAGGAAAGTTTGCAAAAAAGGGGAGACATAATGGTCCATATATTATACATAGAAGATGAAAGTGAAATTGGAAGTTGGGTAACAAAAGATTTAATAGAAAGGGGCTATGAAGTGACTTGGCTAAAATCAGGTGAGAACGCGGAAAAATATATTTCAACTGTGGATCTGGTAATTCTCGATGTCATGCTACCTGGTTTAGATGGATTTTCAATAGGAAAGCGAATTAAAAAAGAAACAGAAAATTTACCAATTTTAATGCTATCTGCACGTACTGCTTTAGAAGACAAGATTGAAGGACTCAGTTTTGCGGATGATTATTTAACTAAGCCATTTCATCCAGATGAACTTGCTGCACGAATTGAAGTACTGATAAGAAGATTTCAAAAGAATGATCCTATTTTAGAAATTCAACACCTAAAAATTCACACAAAAGATTTAAGAATTATCAATCAAAATAATAATGAGGAAATCCAATTAACAGGCAAACAATACTACTTATTTCAATATTTTATCCGCCATTTAAATCAGATTTTAACAAAAGAACAACTTTATGAAGGGGTTTGGGGAGAAACCTTTATAGAAGGAGATAAAACGTTAATGGTACATATCCGATATTTACGGGAAAAAATCGAAGAAAACCCAGCGAAACCAATAGTTATTGAAACAATTCGGGGAATTGGATACAGGGTTAAACAATGAAAAAATTCTTTCGATCTTTATTAGCAAAATATATGCTAATTATTTTGACGGCTATATTTATTGTTCAAATAGCTTATCTATTTATTGCCTTATTTATTATAAAAATAGATAATAATTTAGAAAATAGTAATAAAAACAGCCCAGAATTAGTTGAAGAAAAATGGCATACAGCTGCTAATAATATAAAAAATGACACAAATCAAAATATCCTCAATCTTTTTGATCAATGGAAAAAGAATTATCCAGAAGCATCCATGTTTTGGATAGATCAGAATGGTAATTTATCAGAAAAAGTAAATGTAAAACGTCAAATACCAAATAAATGGGACTCAGCATATACAGCGAAATTTATGAAAGAAAGTTATGCTAGTGATCCATTTACAGTAATCGCATTTGTAGGGAAAGATACATCTCAAGGTTTTGTTGTTCTACAAATCCCTAGAAATACTTTTAATCCACCATTAGTGAAGGCTAATGAAAAATACGGCACACTTTTAACTTTTGTAATGTTAGGGATTATTATTCTTTTTATCACCATTTCTTTCTTCTTTTTCAGAGGAATTCGAAAGAGATTGTTACATTTGCAAGATGCTATGACAATTCGGGATGTTGATCAACTACCAATCGAGATTCAGGTAAAAAAGAAAGATGAAATTGGTCAGCTAGAACAGACATTTAATCAGATGGTTGTTGAGTTAAGAGAAAGTAAACAGCGCGAACAGAAAGAAGAACAACTAAGAAGAGAGTTAATCGCTAACCTTTCACATGACTTACGAACACCTTTAACGAAAATTCGTGCACAAACTTTTACGATATGTAAGGAAGAGTTATCACAAGAAGGAAAACAAGCAGTAAAAGCATTAGAAAAATCTGTTATAAATATTGATCATCTAGTTGAAAACTTAATGTCTTATACGCTGTTAATGTCAAGTAAATATAAATTTGATCCTTTCGAAGTAGATGTTGTACGGCTAATTCGAGAATGCATTGCGAGTTGGTATCCCGTATTTGAAAAAACAGGATTTACTGTCGATGTGGAATTACAACCTTTTGAAAACCATCAATGGCACATTGATCCAATTTGGTTAGGAAGAATATTAGATAATTTACTTCAAAATGTACTACGTCATGCAAAAGATGGTTTATATGTAGGAGTGAAAACAGAGTCAACTGTTAAATATGATGCGATTGTTATTTCTGATCATGGAAAAGGCATGAATGCTATATCAAACGAAAAAGGGGCAGGAATCGGCTTATCAATTGTGGACCTAATGATAAATAATATGCAGCTTGAATGGAATATTGAATCCAGTGAAAAAGGAACAACTATTAAAATTAAGAAATATAAATAAAAATGCATTTGGAGAGGTTACTTTTAATCTTTTCAAATGCTTTTTTTAAACAAAATTTAAACTTACTACTAACCTGGTTTTAACCTTCATTTTCTAAGATAGAAAATGAGGTGAGAGAAATGGAATATATAGTACATACAGAGAACTTATCAAAAACGTTTGGAAAAGAAGTAGCAGTTAATGGAGTAGAGTTGAAAATACCCAAAAAAGAAATTTATGGATTTTTGGGGCCAAACGGAGCAGGAAAGACGACAACAATTCGTATGCTTTTAGGTTTAATGAAGCCAACTTCTGGAGACATCCACATTTTTGGAAAAGATTTAAAAAAAGAAAGAATAGAGATTTTAAGAAAAGTTGGATCATTAGTTGAAAATCCATCCTACTATCCACATTTGACTGCATATGAAAATTTAGAAGCAATAAGAATGATTTTAGATGTACCGCCATCAAGAATTCATGAAGTATTAGAAATTGTGCGTTTAAAAGAAGCGAGTAATAAGAAAGTAAAAGGTTTTTCACTAGGTATGAAGCAACGATTAGGGATTGCAGCAGCGTTGTTGCATAATCCAGAATTGTTAATCTTAGATGAACCAACGAATGGATTAGATCCATCAGGAATAATTGAAATGCGAGAACTAATCAAAAGCCTTCCAACCAAATTTGGTATAACAGTCCTTATATCAAGTCATTTATTATCTGAGATTGATCAAATGGCAACAACAGTAGGAATCGTAAATAAGGGAAAGCTAATTTTCCAAGATTCTATCGATGCAATGCGTTTATATGCTAAGCAAAACGTATCGTTAACTGTAAGTAATGGTGAGAAAGCATGGAGATCACTACTAGCTAAAGGAATAAAAGCTACATATAAAAATGAGCATATTGAGCTGGCTGATTGTTCAAATGAAAAAGTAGCACAAACTGTAGAAACTCTTGTTCATGACGGATTTTCTATTTATCGAGTTGAAGAAGAAAAAAGATCATTAGAAGAAATCTTCCTCCAAATGACGAGGGGAGAGAAATGGGCATGATTCGAAATCTAATCGTAACAGATTTTCTTAAAATAAGGCGGAAAGGTTTTTGGTTTTTAACATTTCTAGGACCATTCGGTATTGTTGCGATGCAAATGGTCAATTATGGTGTTCGAAAAGATTATCTTTTACAGCAAAGTGACGATGATTGGGGCTATTATTTAGTCAATGTAAGTTCATTTACGCCTTTAGCTATTGTTTTAGGAATTGCCATTTTAACATCTTTAATGGCAAGTCTTGAAGATGAAACAAATGGATGGAAGCACTTGATTGCATTACCCGTTACAAAAATAAATGTCTACTTATCCAAATTTACAGTTGTTTTTAGTTTGTTATTTTTATCATCTGTTTTATTAATGTTCTTTACACTTGGATTTGGTGTTTTTCTTGATTTAGGAGAGCCGATTCCATATATAAATATACTTAAATATAGTTTTTATCCTATCTTGGCGGCATTGCCAGTATTGGCTTTACAACTATGGATTGCAGTTGTTAGTCAAAATCAAGCAATTCCAATTACTACAGGAATAATAGGTACTATTTTAGCCTTTGCAGGGTCTGCTTTACCAGATTGGATGATTTGGAAGTGGCCATCATTAATAAATGAATGGGAAAAACCCATTATAAATGTTGAGCTAGGAATTAGTGTTGGAATCGTCTTATATATTGTTGGAATGGTTGATTTTAATAGAAGGGACGTGAAATAAATGCTAGCTATTTTACAATCAGAATGGTTTAAATTACGCAAATCTAAAATAACATACATCATAATAATAGGACCATTAATCGGGCTAATGACTGGTATTAATTCACCTCTTGAGTTAAAAGTAAGTGAATGGGAACAGGCATTGTTATATATGAATTTAACATATGCATTATTATTTTTACCGCTTGTTACTGGTGTGCTTGCTAGTATTATATGTAGATATGAACACCAAGCGGGGGGATGGAAACAACTTCTGGCGCTACCTGTTTCAAGGGGGCAAGTATTTGTGGCAAAATATATTATTATAATGCTAATTGTTTTGGTCATTCAAATATTATATTTTTGCGCATTATTTGCAGTAGGTGTCATAAGAGGTTTTAGTGATCCTTTTCCTTTAGGAATTATCTGGAAATGTATTTTAGGGGGATGGATTGCGACATTCCCATTAGTTGCTTTGCAGTTATGGATGTCCATCTTATTTAATAGTTTTGCAGTACCATTTGCTGTCAATGTAATCTTCACATTACCTTCAATATTAGCCATCAATTCAGAACATGTCGGTCCCTACTATTTATGGGCGCAACCCTTTATGATGATGTATATTGGTGGAGAAACAAGTGATGTATTTTACATTCCTTGGGAACAATTGATATCCGTAGTCGGGGGAGGATTTATATTGTTCTTTCTTTGTGGATACTTATATTTTCAAAGAAAAGCTGTTTAGATTTATAGCTTAATTATTTTGTTATGTTACTTTAAAATTGAGTAAATAAGTGCCGAAAGGGAGTATATTGAAAAAACTAACGAATATGTCTTGGCAAGTTGCTGTCTATTATTACTTGAATCAAGTTATAATGCGAAATTTATCTGAAATAAACGAACATTTAATTCCGAATATTGAATAAATAATTTATTAAATGTTCGTATTTAAAAATCGTATATAGATTTGTGAAATTTATTCACATGGATAATATATAACAATTTCAGAATATTATGTATAATTAATAGTGTATAAATCATGTTTTTAATGACAGCGGGGGTGTAATGTTTGAAAACACGTATAACAGAAATATTAGGGATTAAGTATCCAATCATTCAAGGAGGACTTGCCTATTTAGCTTATGCAGAACTTGCTGCTGCTGTATCAAATGCAGGCGGTCTAGGTCAAATTACTGCAGCAACTTTAGGGACTCCAGAAAAACTTCGTGAAGAGATTCACAAGGTTCGCACATTAACCAAAAATCCATTTGGTGTGAATTTTGCAATTTCTAGACATGATCGAAAATACGAAGATTTGTTGGAAGTGGCAATTGAAGAAAAGGTGCCAGCTATTTCGATTACTGGTGGTAACCCGAAACCTGTGCTTGAAAGAGTGAAGGATGAAGGTATAAAAACAATGGTACTTGTTTCTGGCGTTAGACAAGCACAAAAAGCGGAAGAACTTGGTGCTGATATTGTAATGGCAGTTGGACAAGAAGGCGGTGGCCATTTAGGACGTGAAGATATTGGTACGATCGTACTTGTACCAAGGGTAGCAGAATCTGTGTCAATACCAGTTTTAGCTAGTGGAGGAATTGGTGATGGAAGGGGTTTACTTGCCGCATTTGCACTTGGTGCTGAAGGTATTGAAATGGGCACCCGTTTTATTGCGACAAAAGAATGCGTTCATGCCAATGATGCATATAAAGAAGCACTTATTAATGCAAATGAAACTGATACCATTGTAATCGAAAGATCTTTAGGTGCTCCCGGGCGTGCATTAAAAACAGAATTTACGGAAGAAATTGTAAAACGTGAACAAAATGAAGCTACCTACGAAGATTTAAAAGATATGATTAGTGGGCGAGCGAATCGTAAATATATTTACGAAGGCAATATTGAAGAAGGTTTTGGATGGGCTGGTCAGGTTATGGGGCTAATCAATGATATCCCAACTGTGCAGGAATTGTTTGATGAGATCATTCATAATGCAAATGAAGGAAGAAAACGACTAAATAATATTTTTAATTGAGTCATTTTCCTCATTTAAAGTTTTGATATAAAACACGATCATTAAATGAGGAAATTGGATGTGCTATATCTATTAGAATATTGTCTCGAAGCGGAAGATGGCGACTC
>NZ_JBCMNM010000120.1:0-1589 GCF_050459865.1 Rummeliibacillus pycnus | reverse complement strand
AAGTACATTTGTTCACAATCTCATATCAATTTTAACATGAATACCCAGCTTTGTTTGGAAGTCTTATTCAACAATCTGGCCCTTAAATGAAAAATGAGCGCTTATCCTTTTTTGAACTGCACCCCAAATGTTAGACACGAATCTAACACTTGGAGGTGTCTTTTTATGGCAAGAATTACTCTTGAACAAAAATTAGATGCGATTTTTCGTTATGAAAACGGTGAAGGAAGCCTTACTTCTATTGCTAAATCACTCAATTTAACTAATACTGAAACCCTTCATTTTTGGATTGAAAAATATCAATTTCATGGACCAGAATCTCTTCAAAAGAGCTGTACACGTTTTACTTTTGAAGATAAACTATACATACTCAATTATATGAACGAGAATGGGTTGTCTTCTTTAGAGACTGCAGTACAGTTTAATTTACCTACACCAGGAACAATTAGAAAATGGCGAATTAGTCTTGGAAATGAAAGTATAGACTCCCTAGTTCTTAAGAAAAAGGGGCGTACAAAGTTGAAGAAAGACAACCAAAAAGAAGCTAAGAATCAGATCTTCGAAGAAGGTTCTTTAGAGGCATTACAAGCAGAGAATGAACGTTTACGTATGGAGAATGCATTTCTAAAAAAGTTGAATGCCTTAGTTCAAGAAAAGGAAACATTAAAACGAAAGACAAGGCGCAAGTAGTCTATGAACTAAGGAATCAATTTAGTGTAAAAGAGTTAATAAAGCTAGCAGGAATCAAACGTAGCACTTATTATTACTGGACAAGTCGCTTTGACCGACCTGATAAATATGCCGAAATGAAATCGATGATTTCTACTATATATCACGACCATAAGGGAAGATATGGTTATCGTCGAATAACGTTAGAATTACGTAATCAAGGCTTCCTGATCAATCATAAAACCGTTCAACGGCTTATGAAGGAATTGGGTTTAAAATCGCTTGTACGCATGAAAAAATATCGTTCTTATAAAGGAAATGTAGGTAAAATCGCACCAAACATTCTTAAACGTGATTTCGTTGCAACAAAACCAAATGAAAAGTGGGTAACGGACGTAACAGAATTTCATTTATTTGGTGAGAAATTATATCTTTCCCCTGTACTAGATTTATTTAATGGTGAGATTATCGCCTATAATATTCAAAGCCGCCCTACATATGAACTTGTTTCAAAAATGTTAGACAAAGCTTTTATTTGCTTATCCGAAGGAGATGCCCCTGTCTTACATTCGGATCAAGGTTGGCATTATCAAATGAAACAATACTCTTATGCATTAAAACAAAATGATATTATCCAAAGTATGTCTCGTAAAGGTAACTGTTTAGATAATGCAGTAATTGAAAATTTCTTTGGTCTATTAAAATCTGAATTATTATTTATACAAGAATTTGAGAATATGGTTCACTTCAAGCGTGAGCTTGAACTGTATATCGAATACTACAACCACAAACGTATTAAAGGAAAATTAAAAGGATTGAGTCCAGTACAATACCGAATTCAATCCTCTATAGCTGCTTAACTTAATAAAATGTCCAACTTTTTGGGGTCACTTCATTTCAAGGATAGCGCCCGATTGCGG
>NZ_JBCMNM010000119.1:0-8174 GCF_050459865.1 Rummeliibacillus pycnus | reverse complement strand
CTTCCGAGGAGGCTCAACGCTCGCTTAGCACGAAAGCGCCATCTGGAGCGGTATACTAAGTACCCAAATTTATGAAATTAACTCAATTAACAATACAATTATAATTTTCAAATATTAATATTTATTCATCTTTAAATATTGGAAAATCACATAATTTAATAGAAAATTTACAAAAAAATATAAATGAGGCTTGTTTATAGGTGGTTTTAAAGAGAAAAGTAAAAATTATATAAAATTTTTTCTGTGTATTTATTGAAAAAGTATTTAAAAAATTTATAATTATGATATTATATTTATAAATATAAATTAATATATATTCAGAAAACTATTGGGGGAATACTATTGGAAAGCTGGCTCGATTTATATGATATCATGGGTAATTATTTAGCGCCTAGTATGGCTAAAGATCACCCTAATCTACCTGTAGTAAAAGAAGAAGGTTGCTATTATTACGGGGCAGACGGTAAAAAATATCTGGATTTCACATCTGGTATCGCAGTTGCTAACACGGGACACCGTCATCCGAAAATCGTGCAAAGTATAAAAGATGCTGCAGATCAATTAATACATGGACCATCTGGAGTCATCATGTATGAATCGATTTTAGAACTTTCCAAACAACTTGGGGAAATACTACCAGGAGATTTAGATTGTTTCTTCTATGGAAATAGTGGTACAGAAGCTATTGAAGGAGCATTGAAGCTTGCAAAATTCACTACACAGCGACCATATGTGATTTCATTCACAGGTTGTTTCCATGGACGTTCAATGGGTGCACTTGGTGTGACAACATCAAAAAGCAAGTATCGTAAATTTATGCAACCATCTCATTTGTCATACCAAATTCCTTATGCAAATGTGAAAGAAGCGCCTCAAGATGTAGATCCAGTTGCATATGTAGTAGACAAACTAGAACGTGATTTTAACCAATTATTTAGACATCAAGTTACACCTGAAGAAGTGGCAGCTGTTATTGTGGAACCTGTTCTTGGAGAAGGTGGGTATGTGATTCCACCTAAAGAGTGGTTACAGAAAATTCGTGAAATATGTGATCGTCATGGTATTTTACTCATATTTGATGAAGTTCAAACAGGATTTGGACGAACTGGTGAATGGTTTGCTGCTCAAACTTTTGACGTAACGCCTGATATTATGGCAATCGCAAAAGGAATTGCTTCAGGTCTTCCATTAAGTGCAACAGTTGCTAGTCGCAATCTAATGGAAAAATGGCCAATTGGTTCTCATGGTACAACATTTGGTGGAAATCCAATTGCTTGTTCAGTTGCTTTAACAACACTGGAAGTTTTCAAAGAAGAAAACTTAATCGAAAACTCAAAAGTTGTTGGCGCATATGCGGTAGAGCAATTAAAAGTAATTCAAGCAAAATATGATTGTATCGGCGAAGTTCGTGCAACGGGTCTTATGATTGGAATAGATGTCATTGATCCAGCTACTGGTAATGGCGATGGTAAAGCGCTTAAACAGATTTTAGATTTAGCGCTTGAAGAAGGTGTATTGTTCTATCTTTGTGGTAACGAAGGCGAAGTAATCCGAATGATTCCACCACTGACAGTTACGAAAGAACAAATTGATAATGGTTTAAACATGTTAGATCAAGCATTACAAAAATATACGAATGAGTTTAAATAAGGGAGTTTTAGACATGAAAATGAAAAAAAAATGGTTATTCGCAGCAACAGCAGTTTTAGCACTATCACTTGCAGGATGCGGATCAAAAGATACGAAGAATTCAGCTGATAATGGTTCTGGTGGTACTAAAGAGAAAAAAGTATTAGTTATGGGTACTGCGGCAGATTATGCACCTTTTGAATATATCGATGCTAAAGTTTCAGATGATATTATCGGTTTTGATATTGACCTTGCAAAAGCTGCAACAGAAAAAATGGGTTATGAATTACAAGTGAAAGATATGGAATTTAATAGTTTAATTCCAGCACTTCAAGCAGATAAAATAGATTTTGTATTAGCTGGTATGACACCAAATGCAGAACGTGATAAAGTAGTAGATTTCTCTAAATCTTACTATGATACGAAAGAATATATGCTAACTAAAAAAGATAGCGGTATTAAATCTGATGCTGATTTAGCAGGTAAAAAACTGGGCGCACAAACATCTTCTATCCAAGAGGATTTAGCAAAATCTTTAGCTAAACAAATTAAAGGTATTACAATTGAAAGTCGTGACCGTATTCCTGAACTAGTACAAGAAGTTAAATTAGGTCGTATCGATGCATTAATTACAGAAGATATTGTTGCAGAAAACTATTTAAAACAAAATAAAGACCTATCATACTACGTTATCCAAAACCAAGAAGACCAATCAAAAGCAGCAGCATTCCCAGAGGGAAGTAAATTGACTGCAGAATTCGATAAAGCATTAGATGAATTAAATAAAGAAGGCAAAGTCGATGAATTAAAAGCTAAATGGTTTAAAGTGAAGTAACTTATAAAATTAAATTTACTCAAATTAAAAAAAGTCTTATTTCTTGATGAAATCAAACATTAAGAAATAGGGCTTTTTTATGCATAAATGAATTGGCTTTTTTATATATAAATAGAGTGTAATAAATTGTACGTTTTTATATTATATTAAGAATTTATGTAGTCTTATTTAAAAATTAATTATAAATAATAATCAGAGGAGGTAAAAAATGAAAATTGTTGTATTAGCTGGGGGTTTAAGTGATGAAAGGGATGTTTCTCTTGCTTCGGGAGCTCAAATTTCTAATGCATTAATTATCATGATGTATTATTACTAGATATTTACAAAGGTTTAGAAGATGTTTCTGATTTTGAATCAGCTTATAAACAATATAGCAAAGAAACATATACTTATAATGTGCCTAAAGAAAAGCCTAATTTGGAAGTATTACGAAAACAGCAAAATAATCAGAAGTCTTTAATTGGACCGAATGTGTTAGAAATATGTCAAAATGCCGATATTTGCTTCCTTGCACTCCATGGAGGAATTGGTGAAAATGGACAATTACAGGCGTTATTCGATATATACGGTATTCAATATACTGGTAGTTGCTATGAGAGCAGTCTATTAGCGATGAATAAAATAATTTCAAAAGAACTAATGGCTTTTAATGGAATAAATACACCGAGATGGGATATTTATGATTTTGAAAAAGAATTACCAGAAATTAATTATCCAGTTGTTGTGAAGCCAAACGATAACGGTTCTAGCATAGGAGTGGTAATTCTTAATAATTCTGATGATCTTCATACAGCATTAGAAGGAATTAAAGATATTTCACATACTATTCTAATTGAGGAAAAAATAGAGGGAAGAGAGTTTTCTGTTGGAATAATTGGAAAAACTGCTTTACCTGTTATAGAAATTATTCCTAAGAAAGGTTTCTTCGATTATCAAAGTAAGTATCAAGCAGGTGCAAGTGAAGAAATATCACCTGCCAATATTCCAGATAGTTTAGCTGAAGAATTACAAAACACTGCGTTAAAAGTATATAATTTGTTAGGATTAAAAGTGTATTCTAGGATAGACTTTATTGTTGATAAAGATAATGTAATTTATTGTATTGAAGCGAATTCTCTACCTGGCATGACGCAAACTAGTTTATTACCTCAAGAAGCCTTTGCTAATCAAATCAGTTATGAGGATTTATGCGAATTAATAATAAAAGAATCATTAAAGAAATACTCTTAGGAAAAAATATACTTAAACAAAAGCACTGAGAAGTCAGTGCTTTTGTTCTTTAGTATGCGAAATGTTTCACAATTAAAAATAAGCGTTAGAGATTAACTATTGAATATTTTCTCTTTATAATGAGAGGTGGAATTTTCTTAAAGGTTGTGTTGATATGTATTTTCTTTTACTGTTCATTTTGTATATTGTGATTTCATTTCTATTTTTCGTTCACAAACGCATTGAATCTATTCCAACAAATTCTGGTGCTATTGTTATGGCAATGGGCATAATGTTAATTGGGATTATCCAAAAATTCACTTTATACAATATTAGTATCGGCTTTATTTTGGTTATTATATTATTTTGCAATATTTGGGGCGATAGGTTCTTTATTTTTAATCGATTTAAAAAAAGGCACATTTTACAACAATCATTTGAAAGATCCGATTAACAGTTTGACAATTGGAACTTGGGTTGCTGCAACATCTGTTGTCATTCTGAATATGCACTATTATTTTCCACAACTCATTATGCCAAGTATCGTTTTTTATTGCATTGGTTTTATTATATGGATGGTGTATTTGGTGATTATTGTGAGAAATTATTCTTTTTATATTAGGAATCCGGAATATATTGCAAAATTACATGGTGGAATATTGTTGTCATGTGTTGCCACACAATCCCTTGTCATTGCTGGAGTTACCATTTTCAATGTCAAATTTCCAATAGAACTTGGACTTGGTATGCTATGCATTGGATTCATGTTTTACATCATTGGATTTGGATTGATTGTATTAAGTTTTACGAAAGACACAATTAATCACACTATCCAAAATTGGAAAAATACTAATTGTATTATTCATGGTGCATTATCAATAACTGGTTTAGCATTATGTATTAGCATGGAATCATTGGGTGTTTGGCTAATCTATATCTGGTTAGTGGTTTCAATTATATTCTGTATAGTAGAATGTATTGAATTGATTAGAAGTATCATACGAGTAAAACTATTAGGGGTGAATAATGGACTGTTCGTTTATCATCCAACACAATGGGCACGAAACTTTACATTTGGTATGTATGTAAACTTTACAATTCATTTACCAGATTGTAGCTTGTTTGAAAATGCAAGATACTTGGTTGTAGATATTGGAAAATATATTGTTGTTATATTATTTGTAATTGAAATCGGGATATTTATGAATAATGTTCTAAGTATGAAAAAGGAAATAAAAAATGAAGAGCAGAATGAAAACTTAAGGGGGATATAAAAATGATTAAATTAGAAACTAATAATCTTTACTTAAGAGAATTTATACTAGAAGATTTTTCATCACTTCATATTATTTTCTCAGATGAAGAAACGATGAAATATTATCCTTCACCATTTTGTATTGAAAAAACGAAAAAATGGATTGAAAAAAATCAACAAAGATATAATAAAGACGGCTTCGGTTTATGGGCAGTTTGCTTGAAGGGAACTGATCAAGTAATAGGAGATTGTGGTCTTACAAAACAACAAGTCGATGGGAAATTGGAAGTTGAAATAGGGTATCATATTAACAAAAAATACTGGGGAAAGGGTTATGCAACTGAAGCGGCAACTAGCTGTAAAGAATTTGGCTTATATCAATTAGGGGTAAATAAAATGATTAGTATAATTGATCCTCAAAACAGTCAATCGATTCGAGTTGCAGAAAAAATTGGTTTTACATTAGAGAAAAAATCATTCGTCTTTGGAAAAATACATAATATTTATTCGTTTACAAAAGAACTATAGCTATCTTTAATTTGAAACATGGTTAAAAATGAGTGATTTTTAAGAGTGAGAAATAACGGAAGATAGGAAATATTTCGAAAATAAATATTGCCCGAGGAATAAGGAAATACGACAAAAATCTCGTATATAATTGATCATTTTCGACAAAGTTATTATTTATTTATTATTAATTGAATCTTTATTTCATAAATCAAAAAAAAATGCACATTCTTACGTAAAAGGACTTTAGTTTTTTTATATTTATGTTATTATATTCATAAATATTAATTTATATATTCATTATTGCAGCATACCCGTATTATTATGCAATATTTTTATTATTCAAATGAATGAATATATAGCCGAAAAACAACAAACAGAATGGAGCTTTTCAACATGAAAAAGAAATGGTTATTTGCAGCAGCAGCCGTATTATCATTGTCATTAGCAGGATGTAGTTCAAGTTCAAATAAAACTGCAACTGATAACAACAGTGATCAAAACAAAAAAGTATTAGTAATGGGAACATCAGCAGACTTTGCCCCATTTGAATATATCGATGCAACAAAATCAGATGAGATTATCGGTTTTGATGTCGATTTAGCAAATGCTGTTGCGAAAAAAATGGGTTATCAATTAAAGATTCAAGACATGGAATTCAATAGTTTGATTCCAGCTGTACAAGCCAAAAAAATTGATTTTTCAATGGCTGGTATTACACCAAACCCAGAACGTGCAAAAGTAGTCGATTTCACTGACTCTTATTACGATACACATGATTATCTAATTACAAAAAAAGATACTAAGTTCGATAAAATTGATGATCTAAAAGGTAAAAAAATTGGAGCTCAAGTTTCATCAATTGAAGAAGATACTGCAAAAGCTATTGCTGGTAAAGTAAGTGGTGTAAAAGTTGAAACTCGTGACCGTGTTCCTGAACTTATTCAAGAAGTAAAATTAGGAAGATTAGATGGGATTGTTCTTGAAGATATAGTTGCAGAAAACTATGTAAAACAAAACCCAGATTTAAAATTCTCAGCAATCCAAGGCGTTGAAAATCAAAAGAAAGCAGCTGCATTCCCTAAAGGAAGCAAATTGGTTAAAGAATACAATAAAGCTGTAAAAGAGTTAAATGATGCTGGAGAAATCGATAAAATGAAAGCAAAATGGTTCAAAGTAAAGTAATTTAGGGAAAGAGGTTCTTTAGATGAATTTGGATTTCACACCAATTATACCTTCGATCCCTTATATCCTTAAAGGGATCGGAGTTACATTAGAAATTGCTGTAATTGCGTGTGTGCTCGGTTTCATCCTGGGAGTATTACTTTCGCTAGTCAAATTAAGTGGCATTAAGCCACTTAAATGGCTGGCCGATTTTTATACTTCTGTATTCCGTGGTACACCACTTGTATTACAATTAATCATCATTTATATGGGGATTCCACAAATGTTCCCAGAAATCAAAATTGAGCCTATGCCAGCTGCAATTCTAGCATTCTCTTTAAATTCAGCAGCTTATATCTCTGAAATTATTCGCGGTGGGATTATGGCTGTGGATAAAGGACAAAGCGAAGCAGCACAAGCTCTAGGTGTCTCTTATGCTAGTATGATGAAAGATATTATCTTACCGCAAGCGCTAAAAAATATTATACCTTCGTTAATGAATGAATTTATTTCATTAACAAAAGAATCAGCTATTGTTACAGTAATTGGTGCACTAGATATTATGCGTCGTGCTTATATTGTTGGTGGTGCAACATTCCACTACATTGAACCATTACTTATTGCTGGTGTAATCTATTATATTATTGTATTAGTTCTTTCATATGTAGGTAAATTGGTTGAGAAGAGGATGAGAAAAGGTGATTAATGTACAAGATTTGCACAAATCGTTTGGGAAAAATGAAGTACTTAAAGGCATTTCAACAACGATTCAAGATGGCGAGGTCATCGCAATCATTGGTCCTTCTGGTTCTGGTAAATCAACCTTTTTACGTTGCATTAACTTACTAGAAACTCCGACAAGTGGACAAATCGTCATCAACAATCAAGATGTTACTGAGAAGAAAACGAACTTGATGAAAGTACGCGAAAAAGTGGGAATGGTATTTCAACATTTTCATCTCTTCCCACACAAAACAGTAATGGAAAATTTAATCTATGCACCAATGAAAGTAAGTAAATTATCCAAAACTGATGCAGTAAAACGTGGTGAGGAATTACTTAAACAAGTTGGTCTTTTTGAAAAGAAAGACGAATATCCAAACCGCCTTTCAGGTGGTCAAAAGCAACGTGTTGCGATTGCAAGAGCATTAGCAATGCAGCCTGATATCATGCTATTTGATGAACCTACTTCTGCACTTGACCCAGAAATGGTAAAAGAAGTACTAGAAGTAATGAAGTCTTTAACAAAAACAGGTATGACCATGATGATCGTAACACATGAAATGGGCTTTGCTCGTGAAGTAGCGGATCGTGTATTCTTCTTAGATGGTGGCCATTTAATCGAAGATGCACCTCCACAAGATTTCTTTAACAATCCTTCAACACAACGTGCTAAAGACTTTTTAGAAAAAGTTCTATAATGATAATTTTAAAATTTTAATAATAAAGGCATCTAATAATCCATTGTGATTTTTAGATGCTCTTTTTTCGATATTAAACAATAATGTAGATACTTTTGGGAGCCAAACTAAATTTAAGATAGAAATTTTGTATTGCTATCTTCGTTGAAGTGGA
>NZ_JBCMNM010000118.1:0-12619 GCF_050459865.1 Rummeliibacillus pycnus | reverse complement strand
ATTCAGATTTGCATGTTCCGCTACAGACGGCGCTTTCCACGGGCTTGGCTTCAATCTCCTCGTCACTTCGTTCCTGCGGGGCTTTCAGCTCAAGCTTTTCCCGTAGGAGTCGCCGTCTTCCGCTTCACAATTAACAAAATTAGTGGAACAAATTTCATGGATAACCTGAAGGAGCTGTGTTTATGATAAATAATACTTCAATAATATTTGCAATAATTTCTGGATCGATTGCAATTGGTATTCCAATAATTACAGTGGTATTATTAGATATTCGAAAAAAAGTAGTATTTAAACCTATGTTGTTTGTTTTTTTAGCTTTTATATTTATCTCACAACTCCTTGTAAATGGAATTGTTTTGCTATTGAGTATTAATGATTAATTTTGATATAGACAAATTACAATATATTCCTTCATATAAAATGGCATGGGCTCAAGATGCTTATCAATTATAGATAGTACATGTTGTTGTTCAAGCGTAAAAGCCATACCAATTCACTCCGGTCGTTCTAATGTTCTCAAAACAAATTTAACTATGGTAAAACTCCGTTGTAAACCGTTTTGTTACATTGATTTTCCTCAACGGTCGATATTAATAATTTCAGCATCGGCTCCAAAATTGTCCCTTTTTTGTATATCAAAGATGTTTTTATAATATTGTCTTCTTTTGGAATTTTATCGTAGCGAATCATCCCATTCTTCTCATACAACTCAGCGTAAGACTCTGCCATTATAGCAACTCCTAACCCCGCCCTTACACTATTTAAGATTAATTCCAGATTTTCAAGCTCATTAATTTTAGTAAGGACAATTCCTTCTTCGTGTAACCAAGATTCTAATTTTATACGATAGGAACAACCGTAACGATGGGTAAACAATTTAGTATGATATAAATCTTTTAATTCTTTAATTGGAGGATGTTGGGGGTGCGTTACAATTACAAGTTCTTCATTAAAAAGTGTTTGCGTTGTAATTTCTGGGTGATCAAGTTCCCCTGCGATAAAAGCGCAATCAACTTTACCTCTTAATAGGGAGCGGATTAATTCCTCACTTGTATCTGTCACTAAAGAAATGTCTACATCAGGGTATCTTTTATGATAATCAGAAAAGAAAAGTGGGAGTCGGACCGTTGCAGTAGATTCAATAGCCCCAATTATCAAAGATCCACTAGGCTCGCTATTCTGATTAAAGACTCTTTGAATCTCATCAAATAGAGATAAAATTTGGTCTGCATAGGAGAGTAAATTTCTACCTGCTGATGTAAGAGTAATCCCCCTATTGTGTCGTAGGAGTAATTGACTTTGCAATTCATTCTCTAGTTGTTGGATACGTATTGTGACGCTTGATTGTACGTATTTAAGCGAAATAGCTGCTTTTGATATACTACCATGTTGAGCGACAGCTCGAAAAATTTTCAAGTCCTGGATATCCATATTTTGGCCTCTTTCAAACTTGATATTAATAAAATCAATATCAGATATCATTTTTCTTCATTATACTAAATACCAAATAGCATGTATACTAAGGCTGTAAAAGAGGTAATTCAATGGTATCTAAAAAGCAACCAGGGAATGCAACAATCGAAACCGAATTGATACTGATTTTAAGAGGTTAAATAAACTCACGTAATAATTTTAAAAAATAAATATTGATAACTTGAAATAGTCTTAGATTTTACCGTTAAAGGTGCAATAATTGAGGAATTTTCATTAAAAAAAATTGGATATTATGTTTAAAGGGAGGACTTATTTTGCCAAAGGTCTTTGTAATACATATTGATGCATTTAGTTCGATTCCAGAGAAAGGGAATCCAGCTGGAGTTGTATTAAATGGTGAGGATTATACAGAAGAGCAAATGTTAGCCATTGCATCGGCGGTAGGTTTCAACGAAACAGCTTTTGTCGTTTCTTCCGATATTGCTGATTTTCGCATCCGTTATTTCACACCTGGACATGAAATGAATTTATGTGGCCATGCGACAATGGGAACTGTGTATGCATTAAGAATGAATGGCTTACTAAAACAACCAGATTTTACAATTGAAACAAATGCAGGTGTATTGCCAATACAAATGCGTGAAGAAAATAATCAAGTCCTTATTACAATGCAACAATCGAAACCTCAGTTTCAATCATTTAGTGGTTCAAAGTCCGATTTAGCAGCTTCGATCGGATTAAGAGAAGAAGATTTACATTTAAAATACCCAATTGTTTATGGAAGTACGGGAATATGGACGTTAATTGTACCGGTTAAAGAGTTAGCAAGCTTTGATAAAATGAACCCAGCGACAGAAAACTTCCCAATTGTTTTAAAAGAAATGCCGAATGCTTCTATACATCCTATTTGTTTTGAAGTTCGAGACAATGAAAATGATATGCACGCTCGCCATTTTTCATCTCCTTATTCGGGTACATTGGAAGATGCAGTTACAGGAACAGCCTCAGGTGTGATGGGAGCTTATTATAAAACCTTTGTCTACAAAGACACAAAATTACCAACTACGCTTATTGTTGAACAAGGGCATGAAATTAATAAAGATGGACGGGTGTTTGTTCATATTGAAGGAGAACAAGAGCAACTAGATATCTCCATTTCAGGTACAGCTGTTTATGTTAAAAATATTGAGATTGAAATTTAATAATATAGAGACTTACTTTAAAAATTCGATAGTCGAGTTAAACAAATGTAAAGAGCCTTACTACACAAATATTGTAGTAAGGCTTTTTATCAACAAAACTGTAAATATTGATATAAAGGCCCAAAAACCATGTGTATTAATTCAAAAATACCTAAAAAAAGATGACTCCTGCACAATACAGGAATCATCTTTTTAATAATTTTCATAGTCTTTTTCTAAATGCCCTTTACAGAGGATACATTTTAGATTGTCGTATGAAATAACTTAATTATGCACGTGAAACGTATGAACTATCTGAAGTGTTGATGATTAATTTATCGCCTTGGTTGACGAAGAATGGTACGTTTACAACTAATCCAGTTTCCATTGTTGCTGGTTTAGAACCACCAGTTGCTGTATCACCTTTAATACCAGGTTCAGTTTCAGCTACTTCAAGTACAACTGTATTTGGAAGATCGATACCTAGGATTTCACCTTCGTACATCATGATGAATACTTCCATATTTTCAAGTAGGAATTGTAATTCATACTCTAATTGTTCTTGAGTAAGTTCGATTTGTTCGTAAGATTCCATATCCATAAATGCATATGCATCACCTGATACGTATAAATATTGCATTTTACGAGTATCGATTTGTGCTTTTTCAACTTTTTCACCAGCACGGAAAGTTTTTTCTGTAACGTTTCCATTACGTAGATTACGTAGTTTTGAACGTACGAAAGCAGCCCCTTTACCTGGTTTTACGTGTTGGAATTCGATAACTCGGAATAGGTTACCATCTACTAGGATTGTTAAACCTGTTTTAAATTCGTTTACTGAAATCATTTCTAAATATCCTCCAATATTAAATTATAAGATGATTAATTCTTTTGGGGCATGAGTTAATTTTTCATTGCCAGTCGCTGTAATTAGCGTATCATCTTCAATTCGTACTCCACCAATACCTGGTAGATAAATACCTGGTTCACATGTTACAACCATTCCAGGTTCTAATACTATATTTGAACGATGTGATAATCCAGGACCTTCATGTACTTCTAAACCAATCCCATGACCAGTAGAATGACCAAATGCATCACCATAGCCATGTTCTTTAATATAATCGCGTGTAACTGCATCCGCTTCAATCCCCGTCATACCTGGTTTGAATTTTTCAAGACCAAGTAATTGAGCATCTAAAACAATTTGATAAATTTCTTTTAGTTGATCAGAAGGTTCACCAACAGCAACTGTACGAGTTGTATCAGAGATATAACCATTGTATAAAGCACCATAGTCTAAAGTGACTAAATCACCTTTTTCAATAATTTTATCAGTTGCAACACCATGTGGCAATGCAGAACGCAATCCAGAAGCAACAATGGTGTCAAATGAAGAAGATGTTGCACCAAGTTTTCTCATAAAGAATTCCAATTCATTGGAAACTTCGAGTTCTGTTTTTCCTGGTTTGATAAATTGAATAATATGTTCGAATGTGGCATCCACAATCTCACAAGCAACCTTAATAATTTTAATCTCTTCTGGTGTCTTAATCAAGCGAATATTTTCAATTAGTCCCGATACAGCTACTAATTCTGCCTTGATCAACTTAGAATATATTTCATACATTCCATAGCTTACTGTATCTTTTTCAAAACCAAGTGTTTTTATACCCATCTCTTTGACTTGATTTGCGATTTCTTCCATGATAGTACCCTTATTCTCAACGATACGGTAACCATTTCCTTTTACTTGTGTATTTGCTTGCTCTGTGTATCGGAAATCTGTAATAAATACTGCATCATTTTGTGAGACTATAGCAACACCTGTCGTTCCAGTAAATCCTGTCATATAGCGACGGTTGTACTCATTCGTAATTAAAATAGCATTTAAATTTTGTGATTGAAGTGCCTTACGTAATTTTTCTAGTTTTTCCATCGTAGTCTATTCCCCTCTTTCAGTTTCTAAAAACATTCTTAGCGCTGCATGATAACCGAAAGTACCTAATCCTGTTATTTGTCCAACACAAACGGGAGCAAGGTAAGAATGATGTCTAAAATTCTCACGCTTATGTACATTTGAAATATGGATTTCCACCACTGGTACCTCTACACCTGCAATAGCATCTCTCAATGCAACACTTGTATGTGTATATGCACCAGGGTTAAAAATAATCCCATTCACACCTGAATCTTCAGCTTCATAAATCCAATCAATCAGTTGACCTTCATAATTGGATTGTTTACAGTCAATTTCAGCATCGTATTCAGCAGCTAAACTTTTAAGCTTGGATTCAATATCTTGCAATGTCTCAGAACCGTATATAGTCGGTTCTCTTTTACCCAGACGATTTAAATTAGGTCCATTTAAGCATAAATACTTCATCCATTTTCCTCCCCAATCTATAATATCCTTATTTTAGCACATTACTAGAATTGGGCAACTTATTTCGGGAATCTAAACTTCTTATTTTTGCATGGTACGATGCAGTTTCGAATATCCATAAAAGATGGAGTGCAATGACTACTGCTAAAGGTATTGAGAACTTGTGTATATATATGGTATTTTGAACAGACCACTCAATTCCCCAAACAATCATAACTGCAACAACTAATGACATAAAATCCATACGTACCATTTTTAACAGTTTAGCCATACCATATAAGATTGCAGCAATAGCAACTAAAAATACCCATAAAATAAACCACTTGACTAATACATGTGAATCACTAAATACATGATACTTCTTTGTCCATCCAATCGGCGAAAATTTCATGAATTTAAAGATTTTTAATATCTTTAATGAAAGAATAAATGTAATGGAACTACAAAATACAGTCCAAAAAAACACTTGTAATCTCAATTGAACCCCTCCTACAGCAAAGTCTTTATTAAACGATATAATGAACTACACCTATTCAAAAGGATTGACAAAATACAACAATAATATGCTTTTTCTAGAGCTTTGTTGAATTTTTTAGTACAATAAAATCAGTCTTAATTCATCTAAAGAGAGCGGTGTCTGTAGTGAAAAATCAACCTAATCTTCCGGTATATGGAGGACAAGCTTTGGTTGAAGGTGTCATGATGGGGAGTAAAGAACATACTGTTTCGGCCATTCGTCGTAATGACAATTCAATCGATTATTTTTATGTAGAGAGAAAGAAAAATCGTAAACTCCAAAAACTAAAGAAAATTCCTTTACTACGTGGGATCATTGCTCTAATTGAATCAGCAGCAAACGGTTCTCAGCATTTGCAATTTGCAAGTGAGAGATATGGAGTAAATCCTGGTGAAGAAAGCACGGAAAAAGAGGAAGGTTCAAAATTGGAGATGTGGCTTGGTGTTGCCGCAGTCGGTGTGATTTCTTTCATCTTTGGCAAATTCCTTTTCACATTAATCCCAGTATTTCTAGCACAACTCTTTCATACTTGGTTGCCTGGTAAAACAGCACAAATTCTACTAGAAAGTGCTTTTAAACTCATTCTATTATTGAGCTATATCTATATAGTATCCCTTACACCACTGATTAAACGAGTTTTTCAATATCATGGTTCAGAACATAAAGTTATTAATTGTTTTGAAAATGGATTACCATTAACCGTAGAAAATGTACAAGCACAATCCAGATTACACTATCGTTGCGGTAGTAGCTTTATGTTATTTACAGTAATCGTTGGTATGTTTATTTATTTCTTAGTTCCGACTGACCCATTTTGGCTTCGAATCGTGGACCGTATTTTGTTAATCCCAGTTGTTCTTGGAGTTGCATTTGAAGTGTTACAAGCAACAAATGCATGTCGTAACATTCCAGTGTTACGTTTCTTAGGCTATCCAGGGTTATGGCTCCAACTATTAACCACAAAAGAACCAAAAGACGATCAAGTAGAAGTAGCCATTGCTTCTTTTAATAAGCTACTTGAAATTGAAAAAGATCCTACTAAAATCCCAGAACAAGCAGTCTAGCTACTAATACTAAATTCTAAACTCTTTGATTACAAAAGCTAAATATCAAGGCTAAATATCAAGCTGGAGCGATCATCCGATTCCATCAAAAAAATGCAAGGTGCGAAAATCAGGCACCTTGCATTTTTTGTTTTTTCTTGTGAAATAAATAATATGGCTGCACCGAAACTCCTGCCGAAAACTCTCTTTCGAGACACCAGAGTGAATGTAGTGAAAATTTTTCTGTGACGCCACTTACGATGAAGGAGCAATTTCTCCCCACATCCCATCATCAACGAAATCTTATTAAAGAACAATCACTTATTTCTTACACAATAAAGTCGAACACATCTAATAAATCAGCATTGTTCGACTATTGAATAAATCTATGCAGAATCACGGTTATTTATTTGTTTTTATGATTGCGCCATTTTTGAAAAGCCTTTATACCAACATATCCCATTAGCCAAAAGACTAAATAATATATTGTAAAGCGCCAATATGATTGATCTAAAAACGCCATCAATATAACCGCAAAAGCTATATATGAAACGAATAGAGCTATAAATGGATTAATCTTATTTAACGCACTCGATATCCCTTGAACTAAAAATGTTAGTGGAAAAATAATTGTTAACCCTAAAATGAAAAATGATTTATTGACATCCCCTTCACCAAATAACCCAAACACCGATAATACGGTTAATGTAAGCATTGTAAAGGCTGGAAACATGATGCCGGCAATTTTACTATACATGTAATCACTCCTTGCAGTTCCTTCTATTTTACCACGAATAGGATTACAAAAAGTAATAATATCAACAGTTAATTCTGACTCTTGAACTGTTCCCATATTTTATGGAACTCTGAATAATCATATATTGAAAAATCAGCTGCTTCGCATTCCCCTTGAAACATACATGTTGCAAATCCCACTTTTTTTGCTGGTATTAAATCAAGTTCACGATCTCCAATAGCCAAAGATAAATTATATTTATCATGCAAATATTGATAAGACTGAGGATTTGGTTTTCTAGGAAAACCATCTTCTAGAGTGACTATCTCTTCAAAATAATGAGCTAAGTTGTAATGTTGAAGTACTCTTTCAACTGTTGCTCGATCCTTATGCGTCATGATAACATTACAATTTGCATTATCTAAAACGAATTCAATTGCTAAAAATGGTGGCATCTGATCTACATTTAAGGCATGATTTTTTTTCATAAAAATCCCTATTTCTTGGTCTGTTAACTGAAAATATTCAAAAGCATGGGAAAACGAAACCTTTATTTGCTTAAATACTTCGTCATAACTTGCTCTTTCTTGGATTGTTTGATAAAAAAGCTTAGCATATGCTGGATATGTATTACAAATTGTCCCATCAAAATCCCATAATATATTCATGTAAATAACCCCTATTCGAAAAATATCCAAGTATGTACTTCACATACTTGGATTTCTCCATTTTTTACTATAGACCACATTTTAATTGGGCACCACAGTTTGTGCAAGTGTTACAGCCACCTAATTCTTCGACTGTCCCTTTTCGACATACCGGGCAAGTATTCCCAACTTCAGAACCAATCGTAACTTTTGTTGAACGTAAATCTTGAATTGTATCAACAAGAACAACTGGACGTTTTTCAATAACTTTTTCTTCTTGCATTATATCATCTAAATTGTTTTCTTCTGCTTTTAACGTTAATACTTGTGAATCTCGGCTACCATCAACGTATACTGTACCGCCTTTTGCGCCACCTTTGTATAGACGTTCATAAACTTTTTGAACTTGTTCTACAGTATAGCCGCGAGGAGCGTTTACTGTTTTAGAGATTGAGCTATCAATCCAACGTTGAATGATACATTGAACATCTGCATGTGCTGCAGGTGCTAATTCCATCGCAGTAACAAACCATTCTGGTAAGTTATTTTCATCTGCTTCTGGATGTTCTGCCAAGTATTCTTGTACGATATCTGCCTTAACTTCGATAAATTTACCTAGACGACCGCTACGGTAGTAAGTAAATGAGAAGTATGGTTCTAAACCTGTTGATACACCTACCATTGTTCCTGTAGAGCCCGTTGGTGCAACTGTTAATAAATGGGAGTTACGGATACCAGTTTCTACTACAGCTTGACGGATATGCTCTGGCATTTTTTCCATATATCCTGTTTCCGTGAAACTTTTGCGAAGTTCAGCAGTTTCTTCATCATTTTTGCCGACTAAGAATGGGAAGCTACCACGCTCTTTTGCGAGTTCTGTAGAAGCTTCATACGCAGTAACAGCAATTGTTTTGAAGATTTCATCTACTAAAATATTACCCTCTTCTGATCCATATTCTTTTTCACAGTAGATTAGTAAATCTGCAAGTCCCATTACACCAAGACCAACACGTCGTTCACCCAAAGCTTGAATACGGTTATCTTCTAAGAAATAAGGTGTTGCATCTATTACGTTATCCTGCATACGTACGCCTACACGCACTGTTTCTTTTAAAGCTTCAAAATCAACTGTTTTGGACTCTTTTTGTGCAAATTGAGCTAGGTTAACTGCTGCTAGGTTACAAACTGAATAAGGAGCCAATGGTTGTTCACCACATGGGTTTGTTGCAACAACTTTTTGTCCGTAACTCTTCGCATTTGTCATTTCGTTCGCATTATCTATGAAGAAAATACCTGGTTCAGCTGAATAAGTTGCGCAGATATTGATTAGGTTCCAAAGCTCACGAGCTTTGATAGTACGATATGCGCGAACAGCATGTCCCATTTCTTTCCATTCACGTACATCACCACATTTATGCCATTCTTCGTTATAAACTGTCATTTCTTTTTCATCGTAAGTTTCAACAGCTGGGAAACGTAAATCAAATTTCCCATCATTTTCCACCGCTTCCATGAATTCACTTGTTAACGTTACAGATATATTAGCACCTGTTAAGAATTCAGGATTGTTTACACTATAAGTACCACCATCTCGTAATTTTGTTTCAGCGTCTTTGAAGATTGCTTCATTAAATCCTCCGAAACCTGGGATGGATTTATAATTAATAATACCTTGGTACATAGCTGTTTCTTGTTCTGTTAAAGGTTTGAAATTTAATTTTTCTTTTGCTAGACGTTTAATTTCCTCATCCTTTGTATTTTCGATTAAGAATCGTAAAATACGAGGATTTTGCATTTTTGAAATAATAAATTCAAAAATGTCTGGGTGAGTACATGCTAGCATAATCATTTGTGCTCCGCGACGTGATCCACCTTGTTCTACAAGATGTGTCAATTTTGCAATATCATCTAACCAAGATACAGAACCAGATGATTTACCATTTACGCCACGTGCTAGAGTATTACGTGGTCTTAATGTCGAACCGTTTGTTCCAACACCGCCACCGCGACTCATAATTTCCATTACTTGTTTACGGTGATCACTTATTCCTTCACGAGAATCGGCTACAAATGGCATTACGTAGCAGTTGAAGTATGTAACATCAGTACCTGAGCCTGCACCATATATTACTCGTCCAGCTGGAATGAAGTTTAGACTTACAAGTTGGTTATAAAACTTTTCAAACCATTCTTTACGTTTCTCTTCTGTCTTTTCAACAGATGCTAATCCGGTTGCATTACGTTTTGCTATTTGTTCATAAAATACTTCTAGAGGCTTTTCAATAACATCTAGTGAGCGAGTAACAATTCCTTCAGTTTGCTCTTCAGGATCGTCAATTGCACTACGGTAGTCATCTTCAATTAGAATTTCCGCCTTTTTCGTTGATTCATCAATAGAAACGATGTATCCAAGTCCTCGGGCTGGAAATTTAGGATCTGCTTTGACAGTTAAAACAACAAAATCCCCAACTTTTAGCGTTTTCTTCTCAGTATCTTTGAAAGAATAACGGTCAATCATCACTAATCGAGAAACACCTTTGTGGGTTAAATGCATGTCCTCTGTGATTGGATGAACTTGAGGAAATTGTTGAATGTCTTTGTTTAATTGTTCAATGTCGATTGTCTGATTATGATGCTGTGATGTAAGTACCATAACATCCGCCTCCCTAATTTATCTAGCAAAACACAATATATAGTATTTATACAATTTAATACGATACTATATATTGATAAGAAAAGCAAATAGCGATTTTTTTCAAAGAACGTTATTATATCGCGATTTATGAACATTTTCGTTATTTTCTCAACAAAAAAATAGTTCTAAAAACCTACTATTTTCTGAAATTCCATTCATCTGATTCATAACGTGTTTTTGCAAGATTTTCAACAAAATCTTGTTGTTCTTGAGTTAATTCGTAAGGAACTAATTCAATATCTAGTGCATCTTCGAATCCTTTGTGGAATGCTTTAGCACATGTTTCAACATCTACTTTACGTTTTGCTAATTGATTAATTGCAATCGCTTTTTGTGGTAAATGTTTGCGCATACGATCTCTTGACGCCTCTGATGGGAATTTAAAAACAGAGATCAATTTTTCTTCGTCTAAATCTATTAAAATTGAGCCATGTTGTAAAATTACGCCCTCTTGTCTAGTTTGCGCACTACCAGCAACTTTTTTACCTTCAACTACAAGTTCATACCAACTTGATGCATCAAAACAAACTGCACTTTTTGGCTTTTTCAATATATCTCTTTTTTCTTCCGTATCAGGCACAGAAAAATAAGCATCTAAGCCTAAGTTCTGGAAACCTAACAATAATCCTTCACTAATCACTCTATAAGCTTCTGTGACCGTTTTAGGCATGTCTGGATACTTTTCTGAAACAATTACGCTATATGTTAGTTCATGTTCATGTAAGACTGCTCGCCCACCAGTTGGACGTCTTACAAAACCTAAATTTAATTTATTTAATTGATCGAAATCGATATCTTTTTGTACTCGTTGAAAATAACCTACTGAGAGTGTCGCTGGATTCCATTCGTAAAAACGAATTACTGGTGGAATTAGCCCTTCGCTATGCCAATGTAGTAGTGCTTCGTCTAATGCCATATTATACGCAGGGCTACAAGGTCCTGAATTAATAAAATACCATTTAGTTGTCATTTAATCGTCTCCCTTTTATATCAACTTTTCTATTTTATCAAAGTCATTGGACTATCGCTAGTTCTTCTTTTATAATATTATTTATAGATAGAAAGGGGTAAGTATCTTGAGTTGGTTATATACAATATTAATTATTCTTGGTGTATTCGTTATTTATACGCTAATTAACGCATTACGCTTAAAAAAATCAGTAACAACTTTAAATGAAGAAGAGTTTAAAAAAGGATATCGTAAAGCACAATTAATTGATGTTCGCGAATTGAAAGAATTTGAAGATGGACATATTTTAGGTGCTCGTAACCTACCTACAACCCAGCTTCGCAATCGTTATCACGAACTTCGTCCAGATAAACCAGTATATCTATACTGCCAAAACGCTGGTCGTAGTGCACGTGCTGCTTTGTTCTTGAAGAAAAAGGGTTATACTGAAATTTTTCAATTAGAAGGCGGCTACAAAAACTGGCATGGTAAAATTAAAGTGAAATAGTTTCTTCTAAATTTAAAGAAAGTCGTTTCAAATTATGAAACGGCTTTCTTTTTTTGTAATAAATTGTTCACAACTTATTTTCCTAACTAAATTTTGAAATTACATGAATATTTATTTCCCGTATCATTTCCTGAGCATATATAATAGGAAGAAACTCCAAATATTTTTCCCACATTTCCATATAAAAAAACATTTTATTAATTAACATATATCAAATAATTATAATAATTTTTGTTCTATAACCTGATATATTCTTGAGTGAAGCTTAACGGATTATTTGTTCTTAAAATCTATATTCCCCATTATACAAAGATTATATCTATAAATTGAATGATTTGACGCTACTTTCCTCGGACAAGCAAGAAAGCCTCCTCACTCACTTTGCTAAAGCTACTGAAAAGTAAAAAAGCTAGACTTTTATGATAAAAATCTTGTCTGGCCATTTTAGTTGAAGTGGAATTAGCGGAGACTCCTGTGGGAAAACGGGCTAGACGAGACCCCGCAGCGTAATTAAGGAACGGAG
>NZ_JBCMNM010000117.1:0-2123 GCF_050459865.1 Rummeliibacillus pycnus | reverse complement strand
ATTTAATGTGTTGAAATGTTATTATTTAAAAATCAAAAGTAGATTTATGAAATTGATTAATTTGAATGAATATAAATGCGAATAAACACTTTCGATAAGAATGTTTATTGTATTCCTCTAATCGTTGAATTACACTCGAATTATAGTTAACACCGTGTTTAGTGAAAGGATGATGAGGATGACTGTTTCAGTTGAAATCACAGGAGTAAACAAACAGTTTCATAAGCATGTAGTTTTAAAGGATATAAGATTAACTGTTCAAAAAGGGAAAATCTTTGGGATGATTGGTCCTTCTGGTTGTGGAAAAACAACATTAATAAAAGTGATAGTAGGGATGTTAAAGCCAGATAGTGGCAATGTGATCGTATTAGATAAACCAGTTCCTCAATTTGATCAATTAGAAAAAATAGGGTATATGGCACAATCTGATGCACTCTATACAGATTTAACAGGTTTTGAAAATCTAAAATTTTTTGCTAAATTATATGGATCCCCTAAAAAACAAAGAGAACAACAAATTGCTTATGCTGCAGAGGTTGTACAATTAACAGATGACTTAAAAAGAAAAGTACAAGATTATTCAGGTGGGATGAAGCGTCGATTATCACTTGCGATTGCCCTGATTCAAAATCCAGAAATATTAATATTAGATGAACCGACTGTAGGAATTGATCCAGCATTAAAGAAAACAATATGGAAGGAACTTGAAAGACTTCGAGATGAAGAACAAAAAACAATTTTCATCACAACACATGTGATGGACGAAGCAGAAAAATGTGATGAGTTGGCTTTAATGCGTGAGGGTAAAATTATTGCACAAGGAATGCCAGTAGAACTAAAAGCTCAATTCGAAGCAGATAATTTCGATGATGTATTCCTAAAAGCAGGGGGGCATCTATCATGAGAATTTTTGCATTGGTGACTAGAATCATACAGCAAATGATTCGTGATAAACGAACAATGGCGTTGTTATTTTTGGCACCATTACTTGTATTAAGCTTGATGTACTTTATTTTTAATTCAAACGAAGTAGATACTACATTAGGTGTTGTGAATGTAAATGAAAAAATCGTGAAAACAATTGAGAAGTCAGATGTAAAAGTTAAAAAATATGATGAATTAACAAACAAAAAGGCCATAGATGATAAACTCGATGGCTGGTTGAAGGTTGAAGACGGCAAGCTTTCACTAACATTACAAAACGATCAACCAAGTCGTGCAAAAGCACTTCAATTAAAGCTAAAGCAAGCACTTTCTGGTCAACCACAGCAATCTACTCCAATTTCAATCGATTATGTTTATGGAGACAAGGATACAGTATTATTTGATGTGATTAGTCCAATATTAGTAAGCTTTTTCGTTTTCTTCTTTGTTTTTTTAATCGCAGGAATTGCGTTATTAAAAGAACGTACGACCGGTACTCTAGAAAGATTACTTTCTACTCCAATAAGACGATATGAAGTAGTTTTAGGATATTTAATGGGCTATGGAATTTTTGCTGTTATTCAAACCTTAATCGTCGTTTTTTATGCAGTAAATGTACTAGATGTTGTACTCGTTGGCTCCATTTGGAATGTACTTTTAATTAATTTGTGTTTAGCGTTAGTTGCATTGTCACTTGGTATTCTATTATCTAGTTTTGCGACATCAGAGTTTCAAATGGTGCAATTTATTCCTTTAGTAATCGTCCCACAGATATTCTTTACAGGACTATTTCCGTTGGATGGTATGGCAGATTGGCTAGTTAATATCGGACGAATCATGCCACTTTATTATGCATCAGATGCGATTACTGGTGTCATGTATAAGGGATATGGCTTTAGTGATATTGGAATAGATTTATCAGTATTATTAAGCTTTGCATTGGTATTTATCGTTCTAAATATATTCTCATTGAAAAAATACCGCGCATTATAAGAAATCAATTTTAAAATATTGACAATCAGATTAATCTGTTGCATTCTTATATGTAATATTAAGCGTAAGTGAAGACTAGTACGTATGTCACTTCTGTAAAAGAGAGCGATGTTCACCGGCTGAAAGGCATTGCAACGGAACCATGCAGAACCTACTTCATAGCTCCTAGCAAAACTAGGCGCAGTCTCAAGCGTTATGAGGAATGA
>NZ_JBCMNM010000116.1:0-6600 GCF_050459865.1 Rummeliibacillus pycnus | reverse complement strand
GATTGAAGTTTCACTTTATTGGAGGAAAATAGGATGGAAAAGAAACGAATTGTTGTGAAAATTGGTAGTAGCTCTCTAACCAATTCCAAAGGGGAAATTGATCAGCTAAAATTTCAAGATCATATACGAGCAATTGCTAAATTGAAACAAGCAGGACATGAAGTTGTTCTCGTTTCTTCAGGAGCAGTTGCTTGTGGATTCCGTAAACTTGGATATTCTTCAAGACCAGTAACTTTAAAAGGAAAACAAGCAGCTGCAGCGGTAGGTCAAAGTTTACTCGTGCAATCCTATACTGAACAGTTAAGAAAATACGATATTGTGACTGCACAGATTTTATTGACTAGAACGGATTTTTCAAAAAAGGATCGTTACAAAAATGCCTATGCAACACTTTCTGAATTATTAGAACGCTCGGTATTACCGATTATAAATGAAAATGACACGGTTTCAGTTAAAGAGTTAACGTTTGGCGATAATGATATGTTATCTGCATTAGTTAGTGGGTTAGTTCATGCTGATCAATTAATCATATTAACGGATATAAATGGTCTTTATAATGCAAACCCGAAAAAAAATCCAGATGCCATACGTTTTACAAGGTTAACTGAAATTACTGATGAACTACTTGGCTTTGCAACAGCTGAAGGATCGAAAGTTGGCACTGGTGGTATGCAATCAAAGTTACTTGCTGCTAAGACTGCCTATGAATTAGGAGTTAAAGTTTTCATTGGACATGGCACAGGTGATGAAAAGCTATTATCCATCTTAAATGGTGATGGTAATGGTACTTATATTGAAAAAGATGAGTTACCTATATTGAATAGTCAAAAACAATGGATTTCATTGTTCTCAGCAGTTGC
This sequence comes from Rummeliibacillus pycnus, assembly GCF_050459865.1. Lineage (GTDB taxonomy): Bacteria > Bacillota > Bacilli > Bacillales_A > Planococcaceae > Rummeliibacillus > Rummeliibacillus pycnus_B. The sequence goes on along the minus strand of NZ_JBCMNM010000116.1, from coordinate 5,740 downwards.
AGGAAAAATTACTATTGATGAAGGAGCAGAAGTTGCTTTAGTCAAGCATGGCAAAAGCCTTTTGCCTGCAGGTGTAACAAAATTAAAGGGAGAATTTTCTACAGGTGATGTTGTAGAAGTTTATGGTCCACATGGTCTTTTAGGAAGAGGAGAAATTCTGTATTCTTCAGAACAGTTAGAACAATCAATGGGTAAAAGAACAAACGAAATTGAAACACCATCAATCGAAGTAATTCATCGTGATCGTTGGGTTCAATTATAAGGAGGGAGCATTATAAATGACGGAAGTAATTGAAAAAGGGAAATTAGCAAAAAAAGCAAGCTATGAAATGAATCAAAAGACAACATTAGAAAAAAATAATGCTTTGAAATGTATCGCGAAGCAATTACTAATAGATAAAGAAATAATTCAAAAAGAAAATCTGAAAGATATTATTTCTGGAGAAGCAAAAGGTTTATCTCCATCCGTGCTAGACCGAATTTTACTCACTGATGAAAGATTAAATGGAATTGTGGAAGCAATTGAATTAGTAGTGAACTTATCTGATCCAGTAGGGGAAGTTCTTGAAAATATTACGAAAGAAAATGGCCTTCTTATACAAAAAAGACGTGTTCCGCTCGGCGTAATCGGGATGATATATGAAGCACGTCCTAATGTGACAGTAGATGCAGCTACACTTGCTCTTAAGACGGGAAATGCTGTGATTCTTCGTGGCAGTTCATCTGCTAAATTTTCAAACATAGCGCTAGTTGATTCAATTCAAAGGGCATTAAGCAAATCAACATTACCCGTAAACGCAGTACAACTTATTGAAAATACTAGTCATGAAGCGGCAGAAGAACTATTCCATTTAAAAGAGTACTTAGATGTATTAATTCCTCGTGGCGGAAAGAATTTAATTGATACCGTTGTATCAAAAGCTACGGTGCCTGTGATTGAAACCGGGGCGGGAAATTGCCATATCTTCATAGATGAAACAGCAAATTTACAAATGACAAAAGATATTGTTCTAAATGCTAAAACACAGCGTCCATCAGTTTGTAATGCTGCTGAAAGTCTGTTGATTCATGAAAATTGGTTTGTAGAGAATGGGGAAGAATTAGTAGAAACATTGCTCAAAGCGGGCATCACAATTTTTGGAGATGACACCGTTCAAGAAGCTAATTCAAATGTCAAAAAAGCAACAGAAGAGGATTGGGCAACAGAATATTTGGCATTAACGTTAAGTGCCAAAATTGTTAAGAATATCGACGAAGCGATTGAGCATATAAATCAATATGGAACGAAACATTCAGAAGCGATTATTACTGAAAATCTAGAAAATGCAAGAGGATTCCAAACAGGAGTAGATGCTGCAGCGGTATATCATAATGCTTCCACTCGTTTTACTGATGGTTTTGAATTTGGCTATGGAGCAGAAATCGGAATTAGTACACAAAAACTACACGCAAGAGGACCTATGGGCTTACCTGCATTGACTTCTAGTAAATATTATATATCAGGAAATGGACAAATTCGTGAATAATAGGGAAATATGGGACTTAAAGTTCTATTAAATGATTGATAATATTGTATAATAAAAATTACTTAATAGAGAAAGTAGTGACTGATAATGGCAACAGCCTCTCACACAGTTGAAGTTCAAGTACCACAAAAAGAAGTATGGGAATTTGTAAGTCAAATGGAAAAATGGGCTACACTGGTACCAGGATACCGTGAACACCAAATTTTAAATGACAAACAATCTACATGGACATTTGCAGGGAATGTAGGTGTATTAAAAAAAGAAGTAAAAGTACAAATTGATATTATCAGCTGGGAAGAACCTTCTAAAATTAGTTTCGAACTAACTGGTCTATCTGATAAGTTTTCAGGAACAGGTTATTTCGAAGACGTGGCATTAGATGCAAATAAAACTCAAATGACAGGTCATTTAGAAGTAAAAGCAGGGGGTCTTGCTGCACCAGTTCTAAATCCACTTTTCACGGCAGTACTTCCTAAAGCAACAAGCGTATTAACGAATCGTGTTGCCAATAAAATTCAATTGGTTCATGCTTAACTCTTCTTTGAAATTGAAAATTTAAGTACCTTACAAATAATAGACACCTATTTCGATAGGTGTCTATTATTTGTTTTGTACAATATTATTCGATATAGTTTGGATAAGTAAATGGTGTGAAGACAGGAGCAAAGTATGAAAAGTTATAATTATTTACATCCAAACACAATAAATGAAACTCCAATATTAGTAATCCAAAATGAGCAAAAAGAAGATGTTTTAACTTGTCAAAGAATATATAGTAACGGTGTGAAACGTTTCTTGGATCAATTATTATGGGAAAACAAATATTTTCTAACATATAAAACATATGATTTGAAGAAACAAGAACTCTTTACATGTAAAAAGATATCTAGAAAAGGGAAAATGTATTTTGAAGTAGTAGATGAAAGAAACAAAGAAAAATATTCGATTGCCTATGATGGTTGGCAACAACTGATTCCTAATTTAATTATTACTAAAGGCGATTTTTTAATGAAGATACATAAAGAAATGGAAGATTGGTCAACATTTTTAGTAGATGACAGGGTGGTAGCAAGATGGCAGGCAAATTTACAAAACGATGTCTTTCATATTGAACTTCAAATTGAAGAAGAAGCACCCATATCAAATCCTGCATTTTATATAGCAATTAGTCAGTGTGTATTATATATAGGAGGATAGTGATAGGAAAGTGTACTTATAAGCTTTTCATTCAAAATTTTTTGGAGAGTTTTTTACAAAATCTCTTGCTTCCTATTCTAAAAATAGGAAAGGGGGCTATCTAATGAAGAACTGGGTTCCGTTTTCAGACAAAGAATACGATCAAATTTGGGACAGAATATATAGAGAATTTAAATTTGAACCAAGTATTTCTAAATTCCCGTCATTTGAGGTACCAAATCCTTTTATAACTTATGATATTTCCGATTATTTTGGGGAATCAGTAGATTTAGATGCTTATGATGACCTTGAACAAAAAGCGTTAGATGTATTTAAAGAGAGTACATTAGTTGATGAATATATACTGGCACTTGATTGGCAACACGAATGTTATTGGGTAAATTCACGCTTAAAATTCGACAGAGACGAATTCGGAGAATGGACGATACCAATCTTTCCGAATGGCGATTACTATTTCTTTATCCAGAAGGACTTTAAGTGGGGCTTTTTAGGGCACCCTTGGGAAAGAAGTATAACTATATTTGGAAAAGAATTAATAAATGCTTTTGATAAACACAAGCCTATAATGTTTCAAAAGATTTTAAGTCAGGGCTAATGGACCCAAATTAGGTCCCTTATCTTTTACGAAATCAACACTATTATTTAACAGAGCCTTTCAAAAAAGAAAGTTGAAATAATAAGAAAATATGATAGGAAAGTTATTATGTGAATAATATTGATAGGTTAAAGCTTAGAAATTCAGATATTTGTGCATGTTCTTACATAAAATGTTCAAATTTGATGGAAACTATGTAAAGAAAGGTGTATTATTCATATTGTAGGCTGATAAAGTGGGATCTTTCCACTAATTATAGGATAGAGGTTGAATATAAATCGTCAAAAAGGCAATCATTCATGATTGGTTTACAAACACTTTTTTGAAAAAGTGAGTGTTTGGAAAGATGATTAATTATGACTTCTTCAATATTATCTGTACTAGTAAATAAAAAAGTAAATAGTTATTGCAAAGGAGAATTGGATATGTCAGAAACGACTAATCAATTACAAGCTGAACAACCAGCTTTAAGCCAAGAAAAACTTGATGTATTAGATCAATTATTAAAACCTGAGGTGCAAGAATCTATTACAGCATTGGTAAACGAATTACCTAAGTTGACAGAAATGGTGACAACTTTAACAAAGGTATATGATGTAGCACAATCTCTTTCAACAGACAGTGTGTTAAAAAATGATATCGTTGGTGCTGTAGGAGAAATGGCAACCCCAGTTGTAAATACAGCTAAAAGTTTAGCTGCAACAGCTATTGAAGCAAAAGATCGTGCTGCTGAAAGTACTGAAACTATTGGTCTTTTTGGTGTACTCCGTTTATTAAAAGATCCACAAGTACAACAATTATTCCGTTTCGCTAATGCTTTCCTTCAAGTGAACGAAGAACATAAACAAGTAAAATAGTCTTTACATCAATACTGATTATGGAGGATTAATTATGTCAAAAAAAATCATCATTTTAGGCGCAGGTTATGGCGGCGTTTTAACTGCTCTAACATTCCGCAAATATGCAACTAAAGATGACGCAGAAGTAACTGTAGTCAACCAATTCCCAACACACCAAATCATCACTGAACTTCACCGTTTAGCTGGTGGTACTATTAAAGAACAAGCTATTTCATTCCCATTAGAAAAAATCTTCAAAGGGAAAGATATTGATCTTCACATTTCTAAAGTGAAAGAAATCTCACCAGATAACAAATTTGTTAAATTAGAAGATGGATCATCTCTATCTTATGATGTTCTTGTAGTGGCTTTAGGAAGCCAAACTGGATATTTCGGTATCCCTGGACTAGAAGAAAACAGTATGGTACTTAAATCTGTTAACGAAGCAAATCAAATTAATGCTCATATCGAAGCTAAAATTAAAGCATATGCTGAAACAAAAAATCCTGCTGACGGTACGATCGTAATCGGCGGTGGCGGCTTAACAGGTATCGAACTTGTTGGTGAAATCATCGACAATATGCCAAAAGTTGCTGAAAAATATGGCGTAGACTTCAGCGAATTCAATGTTAAATTAGTTGAAGCAGGTCCAAAAATTCTTCCTGTATTACCAGATACTTTAATTGAACGTGCTACTGAATCATTAGCTAAACGTGGTGTAGAATTCTTAACTGGTCTACCTGTTACAGCTGTTGAAGGTAACAAAATCTCACTTAAAGATGGTCAAGTAATCGAAGCAAACACATTTGTTTGGACTGGTGGTGTTGCAGCACTTCCTGTAGTTGCTGAATCAGGTTTAGAAGTAAACCGTGGTAAAGCAACAATCAACGAATTCTTACAATCTACATCTCACTCAGATGTATTCGTTGTAGGTGACGCTTCAGTTTTAATTCCTGAAGAAGGCGCACGTCCATTATATGCTCCAACTGCTCAAGTAGCATGGCAAATGGGCGAAACAGCTGGATTTAACCTATTCGCACAATTAAAAGGTCAACCAATGAAAGAATTCAGTGCAGTTAACTCTGGTACACTTGCTTCACTTGGACGTAAAGATGGTGTAGCAACAGTTGGTGCGAACAACACTGAACTTAAAGGTTTACCAGCTACATTGATGAAAGAAGCAAGTAACATTCGTTACTTATCACATATTAAAGCATTATATGGTTTAGCATACTAGGCCGATTAAGTTAAAAAACGACTTCCTTTTAACGGGAGTCGTTTTTTTAATAGGCTATGTGAAATATTTATATTGATTCACAGATTTATAGAATATGCCATGTTTAAGAGGATATTGTAAGTTTGTGATTGAATTAGAAAGAATAAAAAAGGTTGCTTTTTCAAGGCAACCTTTTTTATTGAATTTTATCTAAGAAACGTCGTGTTCGTTCTTCTTGCGGGTTGTTGAAAATTTCATTTGGAGAGCCTTTTTCAACAATGATTCCTTGGTCGATAAAAATAATTTCATCTGCCACTTCTTTTGCAAAACGCATTTCGTGAGTTACTACAACCATCGTCATACCTTC
>NZ_JBCMNM010000115.1:0-305 GCF_050459865.1 Rummeliibacillus pycnus | reverse complement strand
CCAACTGAGCTACTTCGGAAAAATATTATGGTGGGCCTAAATGGACTCGAACCATCGACCTCACGCTTATCAGGCGTGCGCTCTAACCAGCTGAGCTATAGGCCCATATTGGAGCGGGTGAGGAGAATCGAACTCCCGACAACAGCTTGGAAGGCTGTGGTTTTACCACTAAACTACACCCGCATTATGGTGGGTCGGGACGGAATCGAACCGCCGACACTTAGAGCTTCAATCTAATGCTCTACCAACTGAGCTACCGACCCAAATAATTTAATAGATTTCAAGAAAATGGCGGTCCGGACGGG
>NZ_JBCMNM010000114.1:0-463 GCF_050459865.1 Rummeliibacillus pycnus | reverse complement strand
TGCTCCACCCCGCGATAATAGTATTAACTTATATTCATTATTCAATAAAAATGGAGGAGGAAGAGGGATTCGAACCCCCGCGCGGTATGACCCGCCTGTCGGTTTTCAAGACCGATCCCTTCAGCCAGACTTGGGTATTCCTCCGAACATCTCATTAATAAGAATGGTGGACCTTGCAGGACTCGAACCTGCGACCGGACGGTTATGAGCCGTCTGCTCTAACCAACTGAGCTAAAGGTCCTTTTAGGTATGGCGGCCGAGGGGATCGAACCCCCGACCTTACGGGTATGAACCGTACGCTCTAGCCAGCTGAGCTAGGCCGCCATGGTTACTATAAATTGGTTAAAGTTTTAAATTGGTGGAGCCTAGCGGGATCGAACCGCTGACCTCCTGCGTGCAAGGCAGGCGCTCTCCCAGCTGAGCTAAGGCCCCAATAAGTTTATTTAAAATGGTCGGGAAGACA
>NZ_JBCMNM010000113.1:0-4862 GCF_050459865.1 Rummeliibacillus pycnus | reverse complement strand
AAACATCGGATATCTAAAGAGAAAACTTGCATTGCTATCTATGTTGAAGTGGAATCAACGTAGACTCCTGCAGGAAAGTATCTTCGTTGAAGTGGAATTAGCGTAGACTCCTGTGGGAAAACGAGCTAGACGAGACCCCGGAGCGAAGCGAGGAGGCTCGTCAGTTCGCCCACGGAAAGCGGAGCTAATTCCACTTCATTCAATAGCAGATATAAACTAATAAATATTTGTATTATTACACTTTTCAGTGCCCACAAAAGCGAGACAGGTGATACCCCACAGGGAGAGAAAAGACTCGACCCTCGCCCGTGCCAAAGCGAAGCTGATTCCACTCATGGCGTCATATTATTTTCAATATCCCCTCATTTAGTAGATAATGTAAATACAATAATAGGTGGTGATTAAAGGCAATGATAAAATTTGAAAATGTTTCAAAAAGCTACAGAGATGGTACGAAGGCTGTAGATAATTTAAATCTGGAAATCCAAAAGGGTGAATTCTTTGTCATGATTGGTCCTAGTGGATGCGGAAAAACAACAATCTTGAAAATGATAAATCGATTAATTCCTTTAACGGAAGGGACCATTTATATTAATGATAAAAAAATAAGTGACTATGAAATTAATAAGTTAAGATGGAATATTGGATATGTCCTTCAGCAAATTGCACTTTTTCCACATATGACAATTGAAGAAAATATTTCAATAGTACCCGAATTGAAACATTGGACTAAAGAAAAAACAAATATAAGAACGAAAGAACTATTAAGTATGGTCAGTTTAGAGCCGGATTTATTTTTGAAGAAAAAGCCACGGGAATTATCAGGCGGCCAACAGCAAAGAGTCGGTGTCATCCGTGCTTTAGCAGCAGATCCAGATATTCTATTAATGGATGAACCTTTTAGCGCACTAGACCCGATTAGTCGTGAAAAACTTCAAGATGATTTGATTAACATTCAAAGAAGCTTAAAGAAATCCATTGTTTTTGTTACGCACGATATGCAAGAAGCATTAAAGTTGGCAGATCGAATTTGTGTGATGAAAAAAGGTAGAATTGAACAGCTTGGAACCCCAGATGAAATCCTTCGAAATCCTAAAAACAACTTCGTCAAAGGATTTATAGGTAATCAAAGTTCAAGTCTAAAACAAATATTGAAAATAGATGAAATTGTTCAACCAGTTATGTCAAACACACCAACTAACTCCATTTCTATTACATCTTCTTTGGAACATGTGTTAGATAGATTGTCAAATGAAGAGGAATTAGCCGTTGTAGAAGACGGACAGATCATCGGTATCATTAATAGACAAGCAGTGATTAAACAATTAGCTTCAAACCTAAATGAAGGAGGATAGCAAATGGATAGCTTCATTAAAATCTTTAAAGAACGTCAAGACGAACTCCTAAGTGCATTGTTTGAACATATTCAGATTTCCTTTATAGCACTCTTCTTTGCTGTCATTATTGCGATTCCATTAGGTATTTATTTGACAAAAAAGAAACAAATTGCAGAGTTTATAATTGGTATTACTGCTGTTTTACAAACGATCCCTTCGTTAGCTTTGTTAGGGCTATTAATACCTCTATTTGGAATAGGGAAAATACCTGCAGTAATCGCTTTAGTCATATATGCGTTACTTCCAATCTTACGAAATACATACACAGGTATTAAAGAAGTGGACCCTTCATTGATTGAAGCATCTATGGCAATGGGAATGAATCGTAGAAAAAGGTTAGTCAAAGTGGAATTGCCACTCGCTATGCCAGTTATTATGGCTGGAATTCGAACTGCAATGGTACTTATTGTCGGGACAGCAACGCTTGCTGCATTAATTGGGGCAGGTGGCTTAGGGGATATTATTCTTTTAGGTATAGATCGGAATAATATATCACTCATTTTACTTGGTGCTATTCCTGCTGCCATTCTAGCGCTGATATTTGATTATTTATTAAAAAAATTAGAAAAGCTATCTTACAAAAAATCTATTATAGCGCTAATCACCATTGTGTTGCTTGCATTGTTTAGTATGTTATCACCTCTAGTTATGAGCAATCAGCAAAAAGAAATTGTAATTGCCGGAAAATTAGGATCAGAACCGGAAATTTTAATAAATATGTATAAATTATTAATTGAAAATGAAACAGATTTAGAAGTTAAATTAAAACCCGGGCTTGGAAAGACATCATTTGTTTTCAATGCCTTAAAATCTGGAAGTATCGATATTTACCCTGAATTTACAGGAACAGCCATCTCTGAATTTTTGAAGGAAACAGCAAAAAGTACCGATAGCGAAGAGGTTTGCAAACAAGCGAAGGATGGTATGGAAGCAAAATTCGATATGGTCCTTTTAAAACCAATGCACTATAACAATACCTATGCTCTTGCCGTTCCAAATCAATTAGCCAAGCAATATCAATTAAAAACTATTTCCGATTTAAAACTAGTTCAAAATAAGATGAAGGCAGGGTTCACATTAGAGTTTTCTGATCGAGAAGATGGTTATAAGGGAATCCAGAAATTATATGGAATTCATTTCTCGAATTTAGTGACGATGGAACCAAAATTACGTTATGGTGCCATCCAATCGGGGGATATCAATCTGGTAGATGCCTATTCAACAGATAGTGAACTGAGACAGTATAAATTAACAGTTTTAGAAGATGACAGGCATCTATTCCCACCGTATCAGGGTGCTCCAATGCTTAGAAAAGAAACAGTAGAAAAATACCCTGAAATTGTTGATGCACTTAATAAACTAGCGGGGAAAATTACCGATGATGAAATGAGAGAAATGAATTATCAAGTAAATGTCGAAGGAATAAGCGCTAAAAAGGTAGCTTCAAATTATCTAGAAAAAGAAAAATTAATTAAAAAGTAATTTTACCTGACTTTTTTTACACAAATAATCTAAGCCCTCTTTTCACAAATTAAAGTGTGTTAAAGAGGGTTTATTATATAGAAATTGAGCATATAACAAAGGGTTTATCCTTTTTAGGTTTAATTGAAACAGCTTTGTCATTAATAAGACAAGGTGTTTTTTTATGAATGAAACACCGTATAAAGATTCATTCAATATTAAAATTGTAAGATGTATGATAATAGTTAGGCATTTATCCTCGGTATTTTATCATCTTATTCATATAATACTTCTACCATGCTTATGAAAGGAGTTGTTTAAATGGTTAACATGTACCCAATGGGACATGAACAAACAGGTTATCATCATGGCATGCATCATCATGGTACTTATCCTATTTACTATCATCCTTATCACCATTATCATACACCATATCCAGTGCACTACCCTATGCATCATCATCATCATGGACATTATCCTTATCACTATCATCACATGCATTACCCTTATCGCACATACTAATGTAAACAGTATTAATAATTGGAGAAATTGCGGGAACCGAATATAAAAAAGAAGGAATCAAAGGGATTTATTAAAAGTCAAGGTTTTAAGTAATAAACTTAATGTATCAGTATTCTTTATACAATGTGTAACATTATAATAAGTTATTTTAAAGCTGAACTAATCTTTGTATTAGTTCAGCTTTTATTTATGATTAAAGATATTATTTGGAATGCTTATAGAATAAAGTAGAGTATATGTAAATTTCATTATCCGTTATTCAACTAACGGGGCAGGTTAGTTGAATAGTGTTGTTTAACTTTTGTTCTACAATCGGGCCATATTGTTTAATAACATTTACTCTTAAACTATTAAAAATTAAACCCTTTTTTAAAGGGCATGTTAATTACATTTTTTTACAGTAACCATTGAATATTTTTTGACAATTTGATAGATTAAAATGTTATGGGAATTGCAGCAGTCATGTTATAGGCTGAAACTATTTAAAATAGTGAATTCTTATTTAATGTCACACATTATATGTATAGAAATTAAAAGGATAGAAGAGCTTAATTAAATTCGCTCTATCTATCCTCTTTTTTACCACAGATTACCCTATTTACTACAACAATTAAATCAATCTAATGTTGCAGTAAATTAAAAGGAGCTTATATCAATTATTAATCGTACATTAAAGCTATTTCTTAAACTTCTAAGTAATAAAAAATGGCTGTTTTCGTATAGATTGTTGTTTCATGAAAGAAGTTGTTTCTAGTTTTTTACTGTTATTAACACAGAAGAAATCATAGATTATTAAAACAGATGCTAAATTTTCTGCGCCTTCATCCCCTTAGATATTACCTTAATTACCTATATTTAACAAACTTTAACTTTACTAGTTGTAAATTAGAGTGTAAAATGTTAAATATTACAATTGGTTTGTAATGAAAACATTCAAAGGGTAGTATTGGAAATGAAAAAATTAATTTACGGTTACTGGGTTGATTCTTCATTTTAATTATCTTAACTAACGAAAGAAGGTTATTTTAGTGCCAATAGAAGGTTTATTTGGTTTAATCATTGAACCACTCTTATGGTCATTAGTAGTTTTTTTTAGCTTGCAGACAATTATTGTTACCTTCAATAATGCTGATACAAAAGCAAAAAAATATGCAATCGTCACTAGTGTCTTAGTGTTTTTATTAGTTATATCAGATGATATTATGAGAATGATTGATATTATGAGAATGTAGTAGACAAACCCAAAGAAATTTAAAATTGAATTAACACCCAACGTAACAGCTAAGAGAAGCTTGTCAAGCAACGATGGAGAATGCGCTGTTTGAATTTATGTATTCGACCGGCTGCCGTATTGGGGAAGTTGTAAAATTAAATCGCGATGTATCCTATGGTGGTGGAGCGCCAGTTAATGGAGTAGATAACAGTTGCCGAACTCATGATCGTTGTTGGGCTATCTTCCGCAATCGGGCGCTATCCTTGAAA
>NZ_JBCMNM010000112.1:0-18608 GCF_050459865.1 Rummeliibacillus pycnus | reverse complement strand
GAAGCTAATTCCACATCATCTAACAAGCAGATTAATATGATTAAATTTAGGGGGAAATAGAAATGCTAGTAAAGGGTCAGAATCTAAATATGCCTATCTTTTATTGGATTTTGTTAATACCTATCTTTTTTATTACAAGTTATAAATCTTTATTTTTTGATTGGCATATTCAGCTTTACTATTTCAATGAACTTGAGGATTTTGGACGTTACGTATTTGTATTAGGAATCAGTTTTGTAGAAGCGTTCATTTACGTCTCAATAATTCGTTCGATTGTCTTTTTAGTTCAGAAGATGTTTAAAAATAAATCAACATTATCATAATAATCCATCAAGTTATACAGAGCCATAAATAAAAAGCTGTAATATACAATTTCTAGTTTGTATATTACAGCTTTTTTCTTTTACAGTTTGTTCGCTGTTCTAAAATTAAATGGATAATCATTTAATTTATTATTAACAATTATTTTTACACTCAAATCCTAATTTAGATTTATAACAATGGAGGGAAATAAATGAGAAATGTCATCATTACTGGAGCAGCTGGAGGAATTGGACAAGCGTTAGTGAAAAAATTCGTCGAACAAGAAGATTTTGTATTTGCAGCAGATTTACATCTTGATCAAGCAAAGAAATTAGAAGCACAATATCCAGGACAAGTTCTTGCAATAGAATTAGATGTAACGGATGAAAACTCCGTAAAAGCAGCTATTCAGCTAGTAGCAAGAAAAGGACAAGTAGATGTAGTTGTAAATAATGCAGGTCTTCAACATCGTGATAAAATTGAGGATTTCCCTACAGAAAAATGGGATCTATTGGTGGATGTGATGTTAAAAGGAACCTTCCTTATGACAAAACATGCATTGCCATATATGAAAGAGCAACAATATGGGCGTATTGTAAACATGTCTTCTATTCATGGTACAAAAGCTACACCTGAAAAAGTAGCTTATGTAGCTGCTAAACATGGCGTAATTGGGATTACAAGAGTGACGGCTTTAGAAGGTGCAGAATTTAATATTACTGCAAATGCTGTATTACCAGGACCAGTAAAAACACCGCTCCTTATCAAACAATTAAAGGACTTAGAGGAAAAAGGATTGGATGAAGCTCAAGCATTGGAAGAAATTATTTATCCAAAGCAAGCAATGAAACGTTTTATTACCCCAGAGGAAGTTGCAGATGGAGTGTACTTCTTAACCTCAAACGGAGCATCTGGTATTACAGGCGAAAATTTAAGTGTTTCTGGTGGCATATAAAAATAAAAACTTGATATTTCTATACTCAAGTATTATTGCTATTGTAATAGGCAAATTTGTATTTAATTATCCATCAAGATAATATTTTTTGAAAATAAGGATAATATTGAAAATTTAAAATAAATACAGTATTTTAGATAAACCTATCATTACGGCGGAAGCTATGGTAAAAATAATGTAGATATCAATTTTCTTGGAAGGAAGTACAATCTTGTTTGAACCATTATTGATAAACTTCTTTTTTTTACTTTTGCCGTTCTTATTCTACTTTGTATTTTTTGAAGCAAGAAATCTTCATCATTTTAAACTAATTAACACCATTCTTGCTACAGTAACAATGATCTTATGTATGACATTACCAATACATCTACAAACTGGGTTTATTTTTGATTTGCGGTATATTCCATTTCTTGTCATAGGTTTATATTTTGGATACAAAAATACTCTCCTTCCTTATATAGTGCTTAATCTATATCGTTTCATCATTGGGGGAGATGGCTTCATACAATCATTGCTATTTTCAACTGCCATTTTGGTGGCTGTATCATGTTATCATCGTAAATTTATTTCTTTAAGTGCTAAATATCGCATTCTAGTATCTGCGATTGTATCTTTTTTTACAATGTTCTTTTATCTTTTTACTTTAATTTTTCAAATAGATTTAAATGGGGAGTTTTGGAATTTGGCATTTCATGCTATTGGTACCCATTTAATCATGATGACTGTAATCGTTTGTCTAATTGAGCGTATAATATCGAATATAAAAGCCCGTGAATTGATTATTCAAACAGATCGATACCAGGTAATTAGTGAATTATCAGCTAGTGTAGCACATGAAATTCGAAATCCTCTCACCACTACTCATGGATTTCTACAACTATTAAGTAAATCAGAGTCGATTTCACCGAAAGAAAAGAGTTATGTTGATTATTCATTGCAAGAATTATTACGTGCCGAAAAAATTGTAAGCGATTTTCTCACTTTCTCCAAGCCACAATATGAGAACATGATAGAATCTGACTTAAAAGAAGAAACGGAGTATGCCAAAAATATACTGATTCCTTATGCAAATATGCATAATGTTAAAATACAAATTAGTTTTCACAATTCATTGCATAAAAATTTTGATAAAAGCCAGATGCAACAATGCTTCATTAATTTGTTCAAAAATGGTATAGAAGCAATGAAAGAAAAAGGTGGCATATTAGAAATCGAAGTTTCTGAGCAAAAAAAGAATATCATTCTAAAAATTATAGACTCAGGTATTGGGATGACAGATGAGGAAATTTCATCATTAGGAAAGCCATACTACTCTACGAAAAGGCTAGGAACAGGGCTTGGAATGGTTATGGTTTATAATGCTATTCATAAAGTAGGAGGAAGTATTAAAGTAGAAAGTAAAAAGGGGAAAGGAACTACATTTATTATTGTGATTCCTGTGTAGATGAGTTTTTTTAAAATTTTACATTATACTATATTAATAGGTATTTTGAGTGAACGAAAGTTTTGACTTCTTGATTTCCCTACTGAACGGTAGGATACTACATGCTGAAAAGTATTGAATTACATACCCCTCTGTTGCATTCTTATGCAATGGAGGGGTTTTTAACTTCTTTGACCTACGAAAGAAAATTCAACTTGATGGTATAAAAATAGAGTATTTTTCAATTTTTCTGTATAATGTTCGCATGCTAATCCCTAATTCCTCAGCAACAAGTTTTTTTCCTTCAAAATCAAATCCATACTTTTTTAAAGCATTTATGATTCCTTCTTTTTCCAATGTCTTTAAACTATTTGATTGTATTTCCGTCGATAACCTAGAATCCTCAAAATTTTTAAAAGAAAATGGAAGAGCTGATTCAGTTAATTGATAGGTTTTCTCCATATTCATACTATACTCAATAACATTTTCAAGCTCACGGATGTTGCCGGGCCAGTGATATTGCGATAACCGTTTTAAGTAAGATTCTGAACAGGATTCTATAAACTTACCAGTGCGTTCTTGTAGCCTTTCAATTAATGTTGGTACCAGTATTTCAAGATCATCTTTTCTTTCTCTTAATGGTGGTAAATGGATTGGAATAACATTCAATCTATAATATAAATCAGCTCGAAACTTTTTTTCATTTATTAATTTTTCTAATGATTGATTTGTCGCTGCTATTATACGAACATTAACTTTTTGTGGATGGGTTCCTCCTAATCTTTGTACCATCCCATCTTGTAATATTTTTAATAGTTTTGGTTGTAAATGCAATGGTAAGTCACCAATTTCATCTAAAAACAGAGTTCCCCGATCTGCCAATTCAAAATATCCAGCCTTTCCATTTTTATTTGCTCCTGTGAATGCGCCGTTTTCATAACCAAATAGTTCGCTTTCAAATAATGATTCAGGAATACTAGCGCAATTAATTTCAACAAATTTCCCTTTTCTAAAAATACTTTGTTCATGAATAAGCTTTGCTAATAAAGATTTCCCTGTACCAGTTTCTCCAGTAATAACTACAGAGGAGGAGCTATTTACCACATTTGAAAGTAGTTCTTTTAAATCGTTTAGTTGATTATTATTCCCCAAAATATAATGAATACTATCTTTATCTCGCGCGAAATCTACAGTTAAATTTTTGGGGTTTCCTATAAAAGATATGAGGAGGTCACTTAATAAGGATAACCAATAGTTATAGTAATCTTGTTGAATAATTAATTTTTTTTGTCCTTCGTTTGAAAAACTTACAAATGATAAAAAACCAAAATGAATTTCGTTTTCTGTCATCTTAAATAAAATTTCTGCTTTTGAAGGGCAATTAGATTGAAAATGGCAACCTTTGCACATCTTCATATTTCCAGGATCATTAACAAAACTTAAGTTTTCTTTAAATTGCTTTTTGAAAAAGGGTGAATATACTCTATTTTTTTTCTGGTTAATATATTCTTCTGTTGATGCTATTAGTAAACCTTGGCTATTAAAGAAAGCAATTTCAACTTGTAATAGTTCAGCAAATGCTTTAATCATCTTAGTAATGGAAGACATAAATAACATGAAGTACCCCCTAGAAAATAAGAGTTAGCTGTTTTCAAGTGAATATCTATTAATCAAATTTAACTTTAAATGCAAAGAGAATACTGAGATGGGGTTACATTTTCGGAGAGAGAAGAAAATTAGAAGGAATAAAAAACTATTTGAGAACGTTTATATTCTCGTGTATTACAATATTGTACTATTTTTAAAATAAATGTACAATAAACTATTTTAATAAATACATTCCTTAGTTGATGAAAATACAGTAGATAGAAAGTTGTTAGCTTAAAAGGTCATGAAGTCATTAGAAGAAAGCTCTGACGAACACTTTAGTCAATAGATTAAGAGGGATTGAAATTATTGTCAATTTATTGTCAGAATTGACAAAAATAAAATCAGTATATTTTGATTTTCATTTGATTTATTAACATCTACAAGTTGGCATGCTTTTTGCTTTATAGTTAGTCAAACATATGTAGGAGGGTTTATATGTCAAAGGATTATTTTCAGTTGGATAATAAAGTAGCTATTGTAACAGGTGCAGCATCCGGAATTGGTTATGAAACAGCAAAGTTAATGGCTGAAATTGGTAGTCGGGTTATTTTGCTGGATATAGATGAAAAGAATGGAGAAAGTGCGGCAAAATTATTTAGAGAAGAAGGACTCCATGCAGAATTTATGAAATGTGATGTAACAAACTCAAAAAATTGTTTTGAAGTAAGTGAAACGATTAAAGAAAAGTATGGCCATGTTGATGTTCTTTTTAATAATGCAGGAATTATCAAAAGAAAAACGGTAGTTGATTTAGAAGAAAGTGATTGGGATGCCGTAATTAATGTCTCATTAAAAGGGGTTTATCTACTATCTAAATACATTATTCCTATTATGGCAAAAGGCAATGGAGGAAGCATTATTAATACTGGATCTGGTTGGGGGTTAAAGGGTGGTGACAAAGCGGCTTCATATTGTGCTGCGAAAGCAGGCGTTGTCAATTTGACAAAAGCAATGGCAATTGACCACGGACCACAAAATATTCGTGTGAATTGTATCTGCCCAGGAGATACAGATACTCCATTATTAAGAGGTGAAGCAAAACAATTAAATTTAGACGAGGATGCCTTCTTAAAAGATTCTGCAGTTGGTCGTCCATTATCTCGTTTAGGAACACCTCTTGATATTGCAAAAGGAGTTCTATTCTTAGCGAGTGATTTATCTAGTTGGATTACAGGAACTGAATTAATAGTTGATGGTGGCGGCCTAGCTTAAAGGGGCATACAGTCTAATATTAATTGTGAAATTTAACATTAAGAATTCGTCAAGATTCAAATTTTGATATACCTATATTCGATGAGGGAGGTAATACAATGAATAAAAAGGTACATCCATACATTCCGAACATGGTACCTGAAGTGAAAGAAGAAATGCTAAAAGAAATAGGCATAGAGTCTAGTAAGGAATTATATTCATGCATTCCTGAAGAACTGCTTTTCACAGAAGAGATGAAAATTCCAAAAGCATTAACAGAGTACGAGTTACGAAAACATATTGAAGGATTATTAAATAAAAATATTAGTACAAATGAATATTTGAATTTTTTAGGGGCAGGATGTTGGCAACATTTTATACCTGCAGTTTGTGATGAAGTAAATCAAAGATCCGAGTTTTTAACTGCATATGCTGGTGAACCTTATGAAGATCATGGTAGATTCCAAGCATTATTTGAATATCAAAGTCTTTTAGCAGAACTTGTGGATATGGACGTAGTAAATGTACCGACATTTGACTGGGGGCAAGCAGCAGCAACTGCAATTCGAATGACTGCAAGAATTACTGGAAGAAATAAAGTTTTACTAGCAAAAACAGTAGCACCTGAAAGAGAGAAAATCATAAAAAATTACGGTTCTCCAGAATTGTCATTTTCTTCTATAGCATTTGATCAAGATACGGGATTAATGGATTTAAACGACTTAAAGAAGAAAATTTCCAATGAAGTTGCTGCTATTTACTTTGAAAATCCAGCATATTTAGGTTTTATTGAATCTCAAGGTAATGAGATTTCCAAAATTGCAAAAGAATTTGATGTCTTAATAGTTGTTGGTGTAGATCCGATTTCTTTAGGTATTTTGGCACCACCAAGTCATTACGGGGCAGATATTGTTTGTGGTGATTTACAACCACTTGGAATGCACATGAATTTCAGTGGAGGTCAAGCGGGATTTATTGCAACTCGAGATGAAGAAAAGTATATACATGAGTATCCTTCAAGATTATTTGGTATTATTCCAACGAAAAAGGAAGGAGAATATGGATTCGGTGATGTAGCATATGAACGTACTTCTTTTGCTTTAAGAGAAAAAGGTAAAGAATCAGTTGGAACTCAAACAGCTTTATGGGGAATCACTGCAGGAGTTTATTTATCCTTACTAGGTCCTGAAGGCATGTACGAATTAGGTCAGACAATTATGCAGAATAGTCAATACGTAGTAAAAAATCTAAACAAAATTGATAATGTAAAAGGCTCAAGAATCGTATCTCCATTTTTCAAGGAATTTATTGTAGATTTTAATGATACTGGTTTAACAGTTGAAACGATTAATGAAAAATTATTAACAAAGAAAATTTTTGGTGGTAAGGATCTTTCTAAGGATTTTCCTGAATATGGACAATCAGCGTTATTCTGTGTTACAGAAGTACATTCAAAAGATGATATGGATCGTCTAATCAAGGCAATAAAAGAAATAGTCAATAATTAATCTTCATCAAGGGGGTATTAAATTGAAACCAATCATCCGAAAAGAAAAAGTGCGTGATTTTCATCAAGCTAAATGGAATGAGCCTATTATTTTTGAGCTTCATACAGCAGGAGAAAAGGGGGTTGAGATTCCACTAGCCAATGAGAATGTAATAAATGAAGTGGGCGATGGCATATCGGCAATTCCAAAATCAATGGTTAGATTAGAAAAGCCAAAACTCCCTGAAATTAGTCAAGCAAGAGTGTTACGACATTACTTAAGACTTTCTCAAGAAACATTAGGCTCTGATTTTAACGTTGAGATTGGCCAAGGTACATGTACGATGAAATATATTCCTAAGATTAATGAAATGTTAGTTAGAAATCCAAAAATAATGGAATTGCATCCCCTACAAGCGGAGAGCACGGTACAAGGTACATTAGAAATTATCCATAATTTAGATTTGTGTATGCGTGAGATTTCTGGGTTAGATGCGTTTTCTTTTCAACCAAGTGGAGGAACACAAGCTTTATTTGCTATGGCTTCCATTGTCAGAAAATATCATGAAGATCGTGGTGAAGGGGATCAACGTGATGAAATCATTACAACTATTTTTTCACATCCATCACAAGCTGCTACTGCAGCGGTGAAAGGATATAAAATTATCACATTACATCCTGATAAAGAAGGGTTCCCGAGTCTAGAAAAATTGAAAGAAGTAGTATCTGAACGAACAGCTGGCTTTGTGGTAGCAAATCCAGAAGATACAGGAATCTATAACCCAAAAATAAAAGAATTTACAAAAATTGTACATGATGCAGGGGGAATCTGCTATTACGATCAGGCAAATGCAAATGGTTTATTAGGAATAACTAGAGCAAAAGAAGCGGGATTCGATATGTGTTTCTTTAATCTTCATAAAACATTTGCAGCACCTCATATGTGTGGGGGTCCAGCAACTGGTGCATTAGGAGTTACGGAAGCATTGAAGCAGTATTTACCTGCTCCAATTGTAGAATTTGATGGTGAAAATTATACTTTAAATTTTGATTTAGCAAGTTCTATTGGCAAAGTGAGAGTGTTCCATGGTGTAACTCAAACAATTTTAAGAGCCTACGCTTGGATTCGTTCTTTAGGTGCGGATGGATTAAAAGAGGTTGCTGAAACAGCTGTCCTAAATAACAATTATCTTTACCATAAAATAATAAAGATAAGAGGTGCAAGTGCCCCTTATGTAGTTGGACAAAGATTGGAGCAAGTTCGTTACAGTTGGAAAAAGCTTACGGACGAAACTGGAATTACAACTGAAGATGTACAAAGAAGGATGACTGATTTTGGTCTACATTATTGGACTAGTCATCATCCATATATTGTTCCACAACCTTTTACACTTGAGCCTACAGAATCCTATTCAAAATCAGATTTAGACGAATATATTCATGCGCTTGAAGAAATTTCAAAAGAAGCCTACGAAAATCCAACATTAGTTAAAAATGCACCTTATAATAGTACGATTCATCAATTAGTAGAAAATGATTATTTAGACAACCCTGAAAAATGGTGTATTACTTGGAGACTTTATCAGAAAAAAGTTTTAAATCCTGTATATAATCAATAGAAAAAAAGGGCAATCCATTTTAATAATGATTGCCTTCTTCCTAAAACAAAAATGTGCATTGCTTTTTAATATATTGTTCACCGTGATTAGTAAATAAAATGTCGGTTTAATAAAAATATAAGGGGTGTTTTTATTGAAAAGTAAACTGAATTTGTTAATGATCGTAATGGGGATTTTAATGATTTCTATGCTAGTTGGATGTGGAAAAGGTAGTAATACTGATAAAAAGGAAAATGCAACAGGTAGCAAAAAAACAACAAATATAAAGTTGGTAAACGATGGAAAATTAACTTTTGCAATGAGTGGATTATTGAAACCGCTAAACTATAAAGAAGGAGAAAAGTTAGTTGGATTTGATGTTGAGATAGGTACTGAAATTGCAAAAAGAATCGGATTAGAAGCAAACCCTGTGACAAATCCATGGGAAACTATTTTGCAAGGTTTAAAAGGAAAAAAATACGATGCAATTATCGGTAGTATGACAGCTACAGAAGAAAGAGCAAAGCAAGTAGATTTCTCAGATCCTTACTATATTTCAGGCGCACAAATCTTTATTGCTGAAAATAATAATACGATTAAAACAGATGCTGATTTAAAAGATAAAACAATCGGAGTAATGCAAGCGAGTACTTATGTAGAAGATGCAAAAAAATATACAACTAAAATCAAAAACTTCCCGAGTGATATTTATGCTTTACAGGACTTACCGCCAGGACGCACTGCTGCAGTTATTACTGACCGAGTTGTAGGGGTTTCTGCAATGAAAGAATCTGGTTTGAAAATTAAACCTTTAGGAGAAGTAATTAAAACGGAAAATATTGCGGTTGCAATTAATAAAGATAATCCAGAGTTGTTACAAGCAATCAATGATGCAATTGCCTCCATGGTTAAAGATGGAACCTATGAAAAAATTAGTATGAAATGGTTCGGTGTAAATTTACTTGAAAAGTAAAAGTGTATGAATTTCATTGAATAGATCCTAGGTAGGGGGAGAACATTATTGAATTTTATATCCAATATCACTTCTATATTTCAAACACATGCTATTGAATTTTTGAAGGCGACATTAGTTACAGTAGAGTTAACTATTGTCTCATTAATAATTGCAACGATAATAGGTTTAGTTTTTGCATTCTTTAAAGTTTCTAACATTAAAGTGTTAGGGAAAATTGCAGATTTCTATATATTTATTATTCGAGGAATGCCATTAATTGTTCAGCTAATGTTTTTATACTATGGAATTTCAAGTATTTTCATATTATCAGATTTTACAGCAGGTGCTTTAGCATTAGGTATACATTCAGGAGCTTATATCGCTGAAATCTTTAGAGGGGCAATTCAATCTATTGACCGTGGACAGATGGAAGCCGCAAGATCTCTGGGTATGACCTATATGAAAAGTATGAGACGAATTATTCTTCCCCAAGCTTTTAAAAGAGCAATTCCAGCACTAGGCAATCAATTTATCATAGGTTTAAAAGATTCATCATTAGTGGCCTATATTGCGGTATCAGAGTTATTTAATCATGCTCTATCTGCACAAGCAGCAAATTATATGCCATTTGAGACGTATTTTGTGGTAGGTATTTATTATTTAATTTTGGTTCTTTTCTTCACCATTCTATTCAATAAGTTAGAGAAGAAATTAGATAATGGAGGGAAGAAGAAAAATGATAAAATTGAAGAATTTGCGTAAATCCTTTGATCACGTAGAAGTTCTAAAGGATATCTCATTAGAAGTACAAAAATCCGAGGTGTTAGTATTAATAGGTGCAAGTGGTTCTGGGAAGAGTACTCTTCTAAGGTGTCTGAATTTTCTGGAAATTATAGACAGCGGACAAATTGAGATTAATGGAGAAATAATTGATCCTGAAAAGGCTAATTTAAATAAAGTTCGCGAAAACATGGGGATGGTCTTCCAACATTTTAATTTGTTTCCACATTTATCTGTTTTAGAAAATATCATAGAAGCACCAGTACATGTTAAAAAACAAAACAAAGATGAAGCTAAAAGTAACGCAATCGAATTATTAAAAAAAGTAGGATTATCAGATAAAGTATATTTCTACCCAGATCAATTATCAGGGGGACAAAAGCAAAGGGTTGCAATTGCAAGAGCTCTTGCAATGGAACCGGAAGTAATGTTATTTGATGAACCCACATCAGCATTAGATCCGGAGCTTGTCGGTGAAGTGTTAGAAACAATGAAGAATTTGGCAAAAGAAGGAATGACAATGGTAATTGTTACGCATGAAATGGGATTTGCTCGTGAGGTTTCAGATCGAGTGATTATGTTAGCAGACGGAAGGATTATTGAAGAGGGAACTCCAGATGAATTTTTCAAGAATCCAAAAGAAGAGAGAACACTAAGGTTCTTACAGCAAATTTTGTAGGAAAGGAAAAAAGATTGAAATTATGATAAAGAGGTGTTTTAACATGTTAAATTGTTATGATGATGTACTTGATGTAACAAATAGACTGGTTGAAGTTGAAAGTGTTGTCAATACAAAAGGTGAAATAGCAGTAGCTAAAAAATTGTACAATATGATTTCTTCTTTAAACTATTTTAAATATCACCCATCCCAAGTCTTCTTATCTCAAACAAAAGATGATGAAATTGAACGTTATAATGTATTCGCTTTTATTAAAGGTAAAAAAGGGAATTCAAAGAAGACGGTAATCTTAATGGGGCATACGGATACAGTAGGAATAGAAGACTTTAACACCTTAAAAGATAAAGCCTGTTCACCAAATGAACTGAAAAAAGCATTAACAAAAGAGATAGTTCCAGACTTAGTTAAGGAGCATCTTCAATCGGATAATTGGCATTTTGGACGCGGTGTCCTTGACATGAAGAGCGGGGTAGCAAGTCATTACTATTTATTAAAATATTACGCTGAACATCCAGAAGAGCTAAATGGAAACTTAGTTTTTTTTGCAGAATGTGATGAAGAGGATAGTTCTCATGGAGTTTTGTCTGGTATACAAGATTTACTTTCTTTAAAGGAAGATCAAGGTTTCGATTATCAAGCTCTTATTAATTCGGATTTTGTTGCACCAAGATATGAAGGAGATCCAAATCGATATATTTATAAAGGCACAGTCGGAAAGCTTTTACCATCGTTTTTCATTACTGGAGCAGAGACACATGCTGGATCTAGTTTTGAAGGGCTTGATCCAAATTATATTGCTGCAGAGTTAACGAGACAAATTAGCTATAATCCGGAATTATGTGACAAATCACTTGGTGAAACACCGATGCCGCCTGTTTCATTAAAACAAACTGATTTTAAAGAAACTTACACAATCCAAACTGCTTTATCATCTTATGTATATTACAACTTCTTCATCCAATCTTGGTCACCGAAAGAAGCATTAGAATTATTGAAAAATCAAGCAGAGATCGCTTTCAACAATGCAATAGATCAATTGAAAGAAAGACATCAAAAGTATTGCGAAATTAGTGGCCAACCATTTTCAGAACTCCCATGGAAAACTAGGGTAATCGTTTATGAAGACATGAAGAAAATGCTGTTAGAGGAGAATGGAGAAAAATATTTAGCACATATGAATCAATTTAAAGAAAATCTCCTGTTAGATGAATCACTTGATGTTCGAATGTTTTCTGCAAAGGTTGTAGAAGAGGAATGGAAATGGATGAAAGATAAAAGTCCAGCAATTATTTTATTTTATTCATCTTTGTATTCTCCTCGAATTGATTTAACAGGAAAAAATGAAAAGGAACAAAATTTAATAGACGCATTGGATTTTGCAATAGAAAAGGTCCAACCAAACTATTCAAATCCAATAGTCAAAAGAAATTACTTCCCCTATGTTTGCGATATGAGTTGTGTAGCATTAAGTGATGATGAAGAAGGAATCAATGCAGTTATTGAAAATAATCCAAGTTGGGGTACTAAACATTATGTGAATTATGATAATATCCGTAAAATCAATGTACCAACAATCAACATAGGACCATATGGGTATGATGCACATAATCGCTATGAACGCGTAGAACTTAATTATTCTATGGAAATGGTTCCGAATATTACGAATGAAGTGATTAAAAAAATTTTACAATAACACTTTATAAAACCAATTATAAAATAGAAATAATTTAGGAGAGTGCAAAATACTATGGAAAACGGAAGATATTCTGATAGTCTGCAAGGTAAGCGAGTCGTAGTGACAGGTGGGGCTAGTGGAATTGGACTTGCTACTGCTCTTCGTTTTGCATTAGAAGGCTCCATTGTCACAATTTTTGATTATAATAAAAAAGCTTTAGACAGAATATCAACAGAACATCCATCTATACACTATGGTGTATTTGTGGATGTTAGCAATCCTAATGAAGTGAAGCGAGCTTTTCATGAGGTTGATCATCTAATGGGAGGAATAGATGTATTAATATCTAATGCAGGAATTAGTGTAAGAAATAGATTTATTGATATTACCCCTGAACAGTGGAGAAAAGTAATAGGTATTAATTTAGATGGAATCTTTTTTACAGCTCAAGAAGCAGCTAAGAGAATGTTGCAGCAAGAAAAGGGTGTAATACTGATGACAGCATCAACAAATGGAATAACAGGTCATCCCTATTACACCGATTATAACGCTTCAAAAGCTGGTGTGAATTTATTAGCTAAAACCATGTCATTAGAACTCGCTCCATCAATTCGAGTAAACACGGTTTGTCCAGGGTACGTATTGACTGATATGCAAAGAGCAGAATATACACCAGAAATGTTAGAGAGGGTAAATGAGAATATACCTTTGAAAAGACATGCAGATCCAAGTGAAATAGCTGCTATGTACGCATTTTTAGCTTCAGATGAAGGAGCTTATATTACTGGCCAGAATATCCCGATAGACGGTGGGGAATTAGCATAGAATCTTATGCAACACTAATCTATATGTCGTATAACTGATTATTATTGAAAAAGTTGAAAATCGATTACTTCGGCAATAAACAGCTGCCTGGTAATCGTTTTTTTATTTTTCAATTGTAACTTTTGCTAAGTCATCATGTTCCATTGGTTGTAATTTAAAACCTTTGACATAGCCTACTATTCCAACTGATGGGGTAGTATGTGCAATTGGTACCCATAGAGCATTTTCATGGAAAATTCTTTGAGCTTCTTTGCTAATTCTACACATACCCAAAAATATTCGCTTTGTTCGTCTATTTGAATAGATCTATGAATAATCTAGTATAAAAGTGCAAATACACTATTCTTAAAACATATAACTTTATACTAATATGTTAAAATATTACTTACATAAGGATGTGAAGGAGGTTTCGATATGGAAGACATCATATTGTTATCTAAACTTATTCCACCAGAACCTGCCATACATTACATGAGACGTTCAAAAGTAATGAAAAAATTAGCGAATAGCCATCAAGCAAAGCTCACCATTTTACATAGTGGAGCGGGCTTTGGAAAAAGTTCAGCATTGGCACAATTTTTAGCAGATCAAGTAATAACTTTTTCATGGTATCAAGTGACGGAAGATGATGATGATGTGTTACCATTTTTGCGTCACTTGTTTTATAGTGTACGGCGAGTTCACCCTACTTTTGGAGAGGGTATGAGTGGATGGGATCAGCTTTCGATGTTCCCAAAGGTTGACGAGTTAAACAAACTTTTTACCTTGTTTGTAAATGAATTTTGCAAAATAGAAGAACCATTTTTTGTGGTATTAGATGATTACTTTCTTGTAGATCATATTTTTCATATCCATTACATCATGGAAAAATTCATCCTTCATTTACCGCCGAATATTCACCTCATTATTTCAACTAGAACGTATCCTTCTTGGGGATGTATACGAAATCTACGATTAAAATCTCAATTAGTTGAATGTATAGAAGACGATTTTGTATTCTCTGCTGAAGAAATCCAAGTTTTCTTTGAAGATTATTTCGATCGTCCTATTTCGGAGGATCAAGTTCAGTGTATTCTCCAAACAACTGAAGGATGGGCAATTGCTATATTGTTTCTTGCAACTCAAACTATCGATTTGAAGAAAGCGATCGAGAAATTACAAAGCCCTTCTTCCAATGATTTTTTTCATTATTTATCAGACGAAGTGTTTGAATCCTTGGATGAATATGAAAAGGATTCAATTATGAAATTTAGTATTTTTGAAACATTTTCATATGAAGTAATCGAAGCATTTTACGGTGAACCTTATTCTGAGTTACTTCGAAATCTTGTGCATAAACATGTATTTATCCAACCGTTAAGTGGACATTCAGAATTTCGATACCATATATTATTTCAGCAATTTTTGGAATTGAAAATGATGGAGCAGAAATTAGATGAGTATACTGCATTACATCTAAAAGCGGCTAAGTATTTTACTCAAAAGCAGAACTCAATCCAATCCGTCTTTCACGCAATGAAAACGAAAGATGAAGATTTCATCGCTTCAACATTAATTTGTTTTGCTAATCGATTCATAGAAGATGGGAAGTTTGATTGGTTTATCGAGCGGATTCGTGAATTATCTGAGGAGACGATGGCAGAACATTTTCAACTTTATTATTTTGAAGGGGAAAGTCAACGTTTCCGTGCCCAATATGAAAAAGCAAAAAATGCATACGAAAAATGTATCGTCTTTGCTGAAGAATCCTATTCGTATGATGCTATTTTTAGAGCAAAGGCTGGAATTGCGCATATCTATTTAGATACGATTCAACCAGCACTTGCTGAAAATTATTTACAAGAAGCGCTTGAATTAGTGGAACGGTTCCAATTAGATAAGGCAGATCTTCAGTTTATCCAGAGGCAATATGCAGAAAACTTAGTTAATCTAGGTAGGCCATTTGAAGCCGAAAAGTGGGTATTAGATGTTGGCCTATCACCTGAAATATTGATACAAGGTAATTTAGATGCCAGAATATTATTACGACAAGGCAAAATTCATGAAGCAAAAAATCTCTTAGAGAATCGATTGGACACAAATGGACTATTATCAGACACTTATCGTGAAACGGATGTATTAAACGCGTTCATTTTAATATTGCTAGGAGAACACGAATTAGCATTAGAATTAGCAAATAAAAGTATCGCCAAGAATGAAAATACACATGCACAATATATATTAGCTGTAGCACATCTACGAAAAGGACATACTTTACTTGTTTTGAATCCTTCTAATATAGCTGAAGCCGAAAAATGTTATCAAAAGACAATCGAAATAATGGATCGTATACAGGTGAATCGTGCAAAAGCTGAATCCTATATGGGGTTAGCAATAGTAAAAAGTAGGCAACAACAACTGGATCAAGCAATAATGTATACACAAATAGGTTTAAAAGAAACAGAAAGAGTGCATGATCACTGGGTTTCAGCCTTACTTTATATATCGCTATCGATTATCTATGTGGAGCATGAACACTATGAAGAAGCAAAAGAAGCACTTGAAAATGCAAATAGAAAATTCCAAAATGCAAAAGACTATTTTGGGCGAATGATTGTCCATTTTTGGAAGGCTTATATTGATTACTTGCAAAATGAAGATACTGCATTTACATCAAATTTTAATATATGTATATCTTTAATATTAGAGAAAAATTATCACTTTTTTATTAGGAAGCAACATATCTTTGGCCCAACAAAGAGTATTTTATGGTGGAAAATGTTGCACAAATGGACGACTTTACATGAAAATCCATCCCCTTATACTACAAGGATTTATCAATTATTAGAAGTGGATGATAATCTTCCAGTTCCGAAACATTTATATACAATTCATTTATTAGGAAATTTTACAGTGTATAGAGATGATAAAGAAATCGATGAAAAATCTTGGCATCGAGAAAAAGCGAAAGAGTTATTAATCTATCTCTATTTGAATCAAACAAGATTTGTGTCAAAAGAAGAGATACTAAATTTCTTATGGCCAGATGCTACAGAAGATGCAAGTATGAGAGATTTTAAGGTAGTTTATAATGCTTTATTAAAAGTACTAGAGCCGGGCCGTTTACCTCGAGCTGAAAGTGCCTATGTTATGCGAAAACAGTCAATGTACAAACTGATGACAGCTCATTGTATGACAAGTGATTTAGATTCATTTAAACAATTTATATCTTTTGGGATGCAGGAAAAGGATCCTTATGTTTCGAATGAATGGCTTTTAAGAGGTATTCGAGTTTATATTGGTGAATTTATTACAGACAAACGCCAATTGGAGTGGCTTCAGGATATTCGTGAAGAAATACAACATCTTTATATGGAAGCTATAGAACGAGTGGCACAGAATTATGTCCGTTTAAAAGAATTTAACCAAACCATCTATTGGGCAGAACAGTTGCTGAAACTCGATGATACATGGGAAGAAGCATATCGTTTAATTATGTATGGCTACTATCAGTTACAGAATAGGGCACAAGCTGTAAAATGGTTCGAAAAATGTGAGGAAATTTTAAAGAAAGAATTGAATATTGAGCCGATGGAAACAACCATTCAGATGTACGACATGATCTTAAGATGACCTAGCGTGGATACGTTAGGTTTTTTTATTTGTAACTAATTTGTAACTAGTAACAGTTATGATACATCTACAGCAAGATTGTAAGCGCTTTAAAAATAAGAGGGGGTATATAAATGAAAAAATGGTTGCTCTTTTTAGTAGTTGCAGTAATGGTTTTACTTGCCGCATGTGGAAGTGCCAAAAAATCCAATGGATCTGCATCTAATGAGAAAGAAAAAGAGGGCGGAACAATCAAAGTGGGTGTATTGGCCTCTTTAACAGGTGCGTTGGAATCATACGGTAAACAGACAAAACAAGGCTTTGAACTTGGACTTGATTATGCAACAGATGGCAAAATGGAGGTTGCTGGAAAGAAGATTGAAGTGGTGTGGGAAGACACGGAAACGAAGCCTGAAGTTGCTGTACAAAAAGCAACAAAACTACTTGAGGATGACAAGGTGGATTTCTTAGTTGGTTCATCTAGCTCTGGAGATACTTTAGCTGTCTTACCACTCGCAGAAGAATACGAAAAAATTATGGTGGTAGAGCCAGCAGTAGCAGACAGTATAACAGGTTCAGAATTCAATCCATTTATCTTCCGTACTGCACGTAATTCATCGCAGGACGCATATGCAGCCGCAGCAGCAATTGCAAAAGAAGGAACGAAGATTGCAACATTTGCACCTGACTATGCTTTCGGATTGGATGGCGTGAAAGCATTTAAAACTGCTGCCGAAAAATTAGGCGCAAAAGTGGTATTAGAAGAGTATGCTGACCCAGCTGCAACGGACTTTACTTCTAACCTACAAAAAATTATCAAAGCAAAACCTGATTATTTATTTGTAGTATGGGCTGGTGCAAATTCTCCTTGGAATCAAATTGCAGATCTTAAATTAACCGAAAAAGGTATCAAAATTTCTACAGGCGCACCAGACATTACAGCTCTCCAATTGATGAAGCCACTAGTTGGTATGGAAGGATTCTCTGTGTATTATCATACTTTACCAAATAACAAAGTGAATGATTGGTTAGTAGAAGAACATAAAAAACGATTTAACAATACAGTTCCTGATTTATTTACACCAGGTGGATTCTCCGCTGCTGTAGCGATTGTAGAGGCACTAAAAAAATCTGATGGAGATGCGGACGGCAATAAACTAATTCCGTTAATGGAAGGGATGTCATTCGAAACACCTAAAGGCACGATGACATTCCGAAAAGAAGATCATCAAGCATTACAACCAATGTATTCCATTAAATTAGAAAACCAAAAAGGTGTTGATTACCCTGTACCTGTACTAATTCGTGAACTAACACCTGAAGAGACCGCACCACCAATACTCAATAAAAAATAAAATAAAACTCAATTAAAAGATTAACATCAAAACAAGTTCTTAACTCAATTAATATTTCACAAATAACGTATGCAGAAATTTTTTACTTGATTGTATAAATAGAGAGTGGAGGTTATCAATCTGCTTTCTGCATGATGTGGAA
>NZ_JBCMNM010000111.1:0-1254 GCF_050459865.1 Rummeliibacillus pycnus | reverse complement strand
CGGAGCTAATTCCACTTCAGTTTATAACATATTTGTAAAATACCTAAGCAAAGAGTTTTGGGATATTGTGTAAAGCTCTAGGCACAATAACTTTTTTAAATATCAAGAGCCAAGTTAAACAATGCATTATTTAAAGTTGCTCAACTAAAGAGGGGTAGTTAAAAAAATCCATTTGCAATAATAGAAGCTATACGCAACAATAGAAATAAGATTCTTTGTATATACAAACAGATAGATAAGGAGTATCAAAAGATGATTAGACTAGTTGAAATGAAAGATTTGGATCGATTAATGGAAATCGAAAATCTAAGTTTTACACCTGCTGAAGCTGCAACAGAAGTGGCATTCGTAAATCGTATTCGTATGATACCTGATACCTTCTTGGTAGAAGTTGAAAATGGAGAGATTGTCGGTTTTATAAATGGTCCTGTTATGGAAAATGTATTCATTACAGATGACCTATTTAGTGAAACAAAGGAAAATCCAGAAAACGGTGGTGTCCAAAGTATACTTGGACTAGCTGTTCATCCTACTCATCGAAAAAAGGGAATAGCAACAATATTATTATCTTATCTAGAAAAAGAAGCGGCTTTAAAAAATCGTTCAGCGGTCACTTTAACATGTCTCGAATCATTAATACCCTTTTACGAAAAACACGGTTATAAAAACGATGGTGTTTCTGAATCTGAACATGGTGGAGAAGAATGGTATAACATGACAAAGAAACTCTAGTAATTTAATAGATTAGAAGTTGAGTCAGGTAAACAAACATATTCATTTAGTAAATCCAACAGCTGAATTAAAAGTAGAATACCTAACTTTTTATGAAGAATGGAAAAGTCCGGGTGAAGAAATGGTCCCATGGGTAATACAAAAGGACCCAACGAATATTAAAAAAATGGTTCAAATTCTGATGGATAATAAAAACGGTAAAAACCTTCCAAAAGGATGGGTACCTGATTCAACGTCCAATATTAAAGAAAATAGTCGTCATAAATGGTATTAATCAACTTATCCACCAATACGAGAATTAATCTAATTATTTTTCAAACCTTATATAATATAAAGTAGCTTTCAGTAAACCTCAACAGTATGTTGATTTTCTCGAAATTTTACCTACAAAAAAAAGCTACATCACAACTCCGATTTACAAATAAATTCGCATTCACTAATTCCACTAATTCTAAAAATCCACTAACAAAAGATGGATAAAAAATTCCAAAGCTATATTAACTGAGTCAATTTCATAATTCA
>NZ_JBCMNM010000110.1:0-33947 GCF_050459865.1 Rummeliibacillus pycnus | reverse complement strand
CTGTTGCCCCGAGGAGGCTCAACAATCGCTTAGCACGAAAACGCCATCTGGAGCAGTATACTAAGTAAATACTAGATATAAAATACTACCTGAATTATTGAATTGTTTATTTATAAAATATTCGTATTTTTTATCTTGCAAAGCATTTATGGAATTAACTTAACTATAAAAATATTCAAAAAAACTAGAAAATAAAATGTAACAATAAATAGATAAATATGGTAAAGTGTTCCTGAGGGAAATTAACTACTTAATATTTTTAGTTTAATTTGTCACCAATCATTATTTAGAGGGGGTTTTTTATGAAATATAAAAAGTTAATTTTATTGTGTTTAATGTCTTTATTATTTTGTACTTTTCAAGCTACTTCCGTAGAAGCAGCCAAAATTCAACTTGTTATGAATAAAACTAATTATTCTATGTATGTGAATGGTAAACAGCAAATTAAAGTAACTGTAAAAGGAACAAAACAATCTAAAGTAAAGTGGAAAACTAGTAATAGTACGATTGCGAATGTTAACAGTAAGGGAGTGGTTTCTGCTAAAAAGGTAGGCAAAGTAAATATTACTGCCTATATCCCTAACACAAAAGTAAAGGCAATTGCAAAAATCAATATTTCTAAAAAAATACTGAATTCACAAGAAGTATTTAAAAAAGTGAATCCTGCTGTAGTTTATATTGCACTCTACAATAAATATAATCAGCATGTCAGTAGTGGTAGTGGTTTTATAGTTAATTCGAATGGAACTATTGTCACAAATCATCATGTGGTAACTGACATATCAGAAGCTAAATATGTAAAAATTAGTTTGAGTGACGGTCGTGTTTATGAAACAAATCAAGTAATTGGATATGATGCAAAACGTGACTTGGCAGTTTTAAAGATTAAAAATGCAAAAAATTTACCTACTGTTCAATTAGGAGACTCTAACAAAATCGAAACAGGAGAAAAAGTTTATGCATTAGGGAGTCCTCTGGGGAGTAGTGGTTCTATAACAGAAGGTATTTTAAGTAATAAACAAGTAGTACTAAATGATAAACAACGTTATATCCAAAGTAGTGCTCCTATTAGTCATGGAAATAGTGGCGGAACTTTAGTAAATAAATATGGGGAAGTTATAGGTATTAATGTTGCTTCACTAGTAAGTGGTCAAAACATGAATTTAGCAATTCCAATAAATGATTATAAGAAGATGAACTTGAAAAAATACAATACTTTAATAAATGTAAATAGAGAATATTATGTTCCTTTATCTGGTGAGGGAAAAGTTTATGAAGAAGAAAATAATGACGATTTAGAGTATGCGGACTATATAAAATATAAAAGAGCTTGGATTAATGGTAAAGTGGCATCAAATAATGATGTTGACGTATATCAATTTAATTTAACTGATTACGCTACCGTTAATATCACTTGCCTCACAGCAGATCCTAATATAAGTGATAATTTATCTTTCGGGTTATTTGATGATTATACTGAGAAAATGGAGTGGGCAACACAAAAATATGACTCAACGAACCAAACATACTATACAACTTTAACAAAAAAACTTTCTCCAGGGACTTATTATATTGTTATTGCTCCATACTCAGATGCGGATAAAACCTTTTCTAACAGTTCTTATGGAGCGTTTTTAGAAATTACTAATTAGTAGCTTTCTATAAAATAAGGAGCACTATTATTGAAACGGTGAATATACATTAGTTAACCTTGTCTTAGGTAAAACAAAAAGCTGACTCAATATTTTGAGCCAGCTTTTTAATTACATTATTACTTCATCATATTAATCAGTTTTTCTTTTTCTTTTAAATATTCAGCTTCTGTAATATCAGCTCTTTGGAGTAAACCAGCTAATCGTTGAATTTCCTGTAACATTTCTTCAGGCGTATACTGTTTCTTTTCAGTTGGATTTTGAGAGGATTGTTGATTTGATGACATAGTTAACCTCGTTTCATAGGTGATGCCTATATATTTTTATTCTTTATTATTTTACATTGCTCTTAGAAAGAATACAAATGCCTAATTGATGTACTTCATATATTTCCTTTCAGGGTTATTCAAATAAAAACCGTTCTAGAATCATAACTCTAGAACGGTTTTTTTGTTATGCAATAACTTCTGGATTAGATGAAGGGCTAGCTTCTTCTGCTTCTGCTTCACGATTGTGAGCGCCAGTTGGGTCAAATTCTTTTTCACTTTTAGAAATAACGACTGTTGCAACACCATTTCCGATTAGGTTTGTAACTGCTCGTGCTTCAGACATAAAGCGGTCAACACCAATTAATAATGCCATTCCTTCTACAGGAATCATAGGGAATGCAGCTAATGTAGCGGCAAGTGTGATAAATCCTGAACCAGTTACACCCGCAGCACCTTTAGAGGTTAACATTAAGATTCCGAGTAAAGTGATCTGTTGCCATATCGACATAGGAACATCATAAGCTTGAGCAATGAACATAGCGGCCATAGAAAGATAAATAGAAGTTCCATCTAAGTTGAAGGAATAGCCTGTTGGTACAACAAGACCCACTACTTGTTTAGAGCAACCATATTTCTCTAATTTACGCATCATGGAAGGTAAAGCTGATTCGGATGATGAAGTTCCAACAACAAGGAAAATTTCTTCTTTAATATAAGCGATAAATTTGAAAATATTAAATCCATAGAATTTTGCGATTGAGCCAAGAACAAATGTAATGAATAAGAACATGGTAATATACACAGCTACCATAAGTAATCCTAAAGATTTTAACGATTCAATCCCGAAATTACCGATTGTATAAGACATAGCACCGAATGCGCCAATAGGAGAAAGTTTCATAACCATATTGATAATTTTAAAGAAAATTTCTGAAACTTGTTCACAAAGTGTTATCACAGGTTTTACCGGATCTCCAATGGAAGCGGCAGCAACACCAAAAAGTACTGCACAGAATAATACAGGTAATAACTGACCAGCAGCTAGTGAACCAAAGAAATTTTCTGGTACGATGTTCATGATAAATGGGACAAACCCATGTTCAGTTTCAGCAGCTGCAGAAGTAAAAGCAGAAACATCCCCAGCTTTTGCAGCAGATGTATCTAATCCCTGTCCTGGATTTACAAGATGAACAACTACTAATCCGATTGCAAGTGCAATAGTAGAAACAACTTCAAAATAGATTAATGCCTTACCACCAATTTTACCTACTTTCTTTAAGTTGCCCATACTACCAATACCGATTACAACTGTTAAGAAGATAATTGGTGCAATTAACATTTTAATCAATTTAATGAAGATATCAGCTAAAACTTTTAGTTGAACACCAAACTCTGGGAAGAGTGCCCCCACAATAATACCAATGATAATTGCTGTAATTACTTGAAAAGTCAAACTTTTAAAATTAAATCTCATCCATGAACCTTCTTTCTACTTTATGAATTTGTTTTTCTTTCTTAATCAAATCATAAAGAAAAAGAAAACGTTTTCAATATTTTGGTTTTATTAGTCTTTTTGGTTATTTTGGTCTTAAAAGATAAAAAAGCCTCGAAACGTTGGTATATATGGATTTGTAAAAGATTCTGAAAATTATAACTGTATTGAAAATAATTAAAACAATGGAATTTTGTCTCTTTTGTACTAATACAGTTATTAAATTTTTAATAGTATATACCTCGCTAGTCTATATGAAATTAAAAAATATTGGCAATAAGCAAATTAAGATATTTTTTGATGAAATGAATAGAAAACGTTTAATTACCATATTATTATTTAAACTTATTAATATATAGAGAGGTGAGAGAATGGAAAATAAAAAGGATGTTTTTGATATAACAATTATTGGAGGGGGCCCTGTAGGATTATTTACAGCATTCTATGGTGGAATGAGACAAGCAAAAGTGAAAATCATTGAAAGTCTTCCTCAATTGGGTGGACAATTAACCGCTCTATATCCAGAAAAGTATATTTACGATGTAGCAGGATTTCCTAAGATTCGTGCACAAGAGTTAGTTAATAATTTAAAAAAGCAACTCCAAACATTTGAACCAACAATATGCTTAGAAGAATCCGTTATGCAATTAGAAAAACAAGAAGATGGCATATTTAAGCTTACAACGAACCGAGCTATTCATTTTTCCAAAACTATAATAATTACAGCGGGTAATGGTGCATTTCGACCTCGTAAGTTAGAAATAGAAGGTGCAGAGCAGTTTGAAAAGTCAAATCTTCATTACTTTGTGGAAGATTTGGCGCAGTTTAAAGATAAGAAAGTAGCGATTTTCGGAGGAGGGGATTCAGCTGTAGATTGGGCCAATATGCTGGAGCCAATTGCCGAAAAAGTAATATTAATTCATCGTCGAGAAAAGTTTCGTGCTCATGAACATAGTGTTGAGGAGCTGATGAAATCATCTGTAGAAGTACGAATTCCCTATGTTCCAGTAGAGTTAAAAGGGGAGCAATCAATTACTCAGATCGTAATAGAACAAACCAAGAGCAATCAAAAAGAGATAATTGATATTGATGATGTCGTTGTTAACTTTGGATTTATTTCTTCGTTGGGACCTATAAAAGAATGGGGTCTTGAGATAGAGAAGAATTCCATTCTAGTGAACTCCAAGCAAGAAACGAGTATACCGGGAGTTTATGCAGCTGGAGATATATGCACCTATGAAGGAAAAGTAAAGCTGATCGTCACTGGTTTTGGAGAAGGACCAACAGCAATTAATCATGCCAAAGTATATATAGATCCAAAATCGAAAGTACAGCCTTTGCATAGTACGTCTCTATTTCAGTAACTCTTCGAATATTAAGGTAAATAAAATACTAAAAATTTCATTATAAGCAAAAGTAATTAAAAGTCCTCTTTTATTACGAGGGCTTTTTGTATTTTAACATCCTTTTTCTGCTTGTTTAAAACCTGAATTGTTGGTATCGTGGATACAATTCGGAAAAGCATGGATAGAGGATAGAAAAAGCAAATCGTGGATAGAAATCTTTTAAACCAATAGATAGTGACAAACCTCTTTTAGTAATAAATCAACACAATTATTCCATCCATTTCCACAAAAGTGTTATGATAATCTTTAGTAAAAATTAGTAAGGAGCTTTTTATGGCATTTAATATTTTATTAATAGAGGATGATGAGGCGATATCCCAACTCATCAAGAAACATTTTTTTCAATGGGATATGCAAGTAGAAGTTCCTGATGATTTCAAACATGTGATGAACACATTTCATAAAATCCAACCACAGCTTGTGATTATCGATATTCAACTACCAGCCTTTGATGGATTTCACTGGTGTCGTGAAATACGCTCAATTACAAAGGTGCCAATTCTATTTTTATCCTCAAGAGATCAACCGATGGATATGGTGATGGCTATGCAAATGGGGGCCGATGATTATATTCAAAAGCCATTCAATATGGATGTGTTAATTGCAAAAGTACAAGCCATTTTACGTCGAACATATGATTATACAGAAGAAACGATAGAGCATGTCCTTTGGAATGGTGCAACAATTGAATATTCTACAAGTACTATAACGAAAAATAACAGAACGATTGAGCTAACAAAAAATGAACAGTTTATCCTTCGCATACTTTTAGAGCATAAAGACCAAATAGTATCAAGAGATGACTTAATGCGCAAATTATGGGATGACGAACGTTTTGTCAATGACAATACATTAACTGTAAATGTGAATCGATTAAGAAGTAAATTAGAAGATCTCTCTTTAACAGATG
Organism: Rummeliibacillus pycnus; assembly: GCF_050459865.1. Classification (GTDB taxonomy): domain Bacteria; phylum Bacillota; class Bacilli; order Bacillales_A; family Planococcaceae; genus Rummeliibacillus; species Rummeliibacillus pycnus_B. Next base: position 28,218 of record NZ_JBCMNM010000110.1, on the reverse strand, counting down.
TCATTCTCACGAAGAAAGGCCTTGGTTATATGGCTGTAACAAAGGATGTGTAATAGTTGATTCGATTGTTTTTGAGAGAAAGACTCTCATGGATTCTATTTTTTGTATTTTGCATGATTTGGATGAACTTACTTTTAAATTTAGATGTTGGATTTACAAGTATATCAACAATGTATCTGAATGCTACATTACTATTCTTCTTTGTATGTTTTCTTATTTGGCGCTATATAAAAGAAATGAAAGTAGTAAAGGTAATGGTGGATTCACCAAAAGAATTTCATCGTTTCGAAGACCTTATTCTTACCAAATTGCACGAATCAGAACTGGAATTGGAACGATACAAGAATGAATTAACGATACAATTTTCAGAAGATCGAGATCAACACTTAGCGTGGATTCATGAAGTAAAAACACCTCTAACCGCTTTGAAGCTAATGATTGAAGATTTACCTTTAGCGACAAGAAAACCTTTAGAGTTAGAGTGGCTACGGATCCACTTATTACTTGATCAAACATTACACACTTTACGTCTTAGAAGTATTGAGCAAGATACAGTTCTCGATAAAGTCTCTTTATATCCAGTCGTTTTAAAAGAAATAAAAGAGCTACAATCTTGGTGTTTTGCAAAGAATTTAGCTATAGATGTAGATGATTTCGAAATTTCTGTTTTAACAGATCAAAAATGGCTTTCATTTATTATACGGCAAATTCTTTCAAATGCAGTGAAGTACAGTCATAAGGGAGATACCATCACCATTTATGTAACAAAAGATGAAGAAGGACATCAAAAATTACATATGCAAGATACTGGAGAAGGAATTGATCCTGCTGATTTACCACGAATATTTCAAAAATCTTTTACGGGTTCAACAGGACGTAAACAAAGTGCATCAACTGGTATGGGGCTCTATTTAGCTCATAATTCGGCAAAGAAACTAGGTATTATAATCGATGTTCATTCAATCGTAAATGAAGGAACTACATTCACAATAACATTCCCGGAAGCTAATGAATTTGTAAAAACAATAGCAAAGTGACAAAAATGTCATTTACGAATTCAAATTGTCACGTCAATCGAACGATTCCACGTCCTTTTCTTTATAAAATAGAATTAACAAATGCAGGAGGGAATCAAATGGGCATATTAAAAGCAAGTAAAATAAAAAAAGTATACGGTAAAAAACTTTTCGCTCAAGAAGTACTAAAAGGAATTGATTTAGAAGTAGAAACAGGAGAATTTGTTGGGATTATGGGTCCATCAGGTTCTGGTAAAACTACTTTGTTAAATGTCCTTTGTTCAATTGATCGTCCATCAGAAGGAATCGTAGAAATAAACGGTCAATCACTACAAAAGATGAAATCAAAACAACTGTCCTCATTCCGACGTACTGAAATGGGTTTTATCTTTCAAGATTACAACTTACTTGATACTTTAACGGTAAAGGAAAATATTCTTTTACCTTTAGCTGTTGGAAAAACAAACAAACAAGAAGCTGAAACTCGTTGTCGACAATTGGCTAAACAATTAGGGATAGAAGAAATATTAAATAAATATCCAAACGAAATTTCAGGTGGACAAAAACAACGTACAGCTTCTGCGCGTGCTCTTATTATTCAGCCAAGTATTGTTTTTGCTGATGAACCAACTGGTGCACTTGACTCCAAATCAGCAGCAGCATTACTTGAAAACTTAGGAACTTTAAACAAAGCCAATCGAGTTACAATTATGATGGTAACACACGATCCAGTCGCAGCAAGTTATTGCAGTCGTGTCCTTTTCTTAAAAGACGGACAAATTTATACTCAAATTTACAAAGGGGATAAAACCCGTACTCAATTCTTTCAAGAAATTATGAAAACGCAAGGTGTACTAGGCGGTGACGGTTATGAAGCTTAGTACTCTCGTCATTCGAAGTATGCGAAAAAATATAAAACACTACTACTTATACTTTTTCGCTCTTATTTTTAGTGCAGGTTTATATTTTTCATTTGTTACACTTCAGCATAATGAAGCTATAGTTAACCTAACTCATTCAAGTATGAAGGCTGAAGCAGCTTTTAGAGTAGGATCCATCTTATTATTAATCATTGTATTTTTCTTTGTTTTCTATGCTAATCAACTATTTTTGAAGAGACGTAGTAAAGAAATCGGACTGTATCAGATGATTGGAATCCCCAAATCAACTATTTCATATATGTTAACGATTGAAAATATCATACTTTGGGTTGGTGCAACACTTCTTGGTATTCTCATCGGATTTTTCTTCTCACGATTTTTCGCATTAATTTTCTTAAAGGTGATTGATACGAAGAGAGAGGTAGCATTAGATTTCTCAACAGAGGCTCTTTTCCAAACATTGATGGTATTTGCAGGATTATTAATTGTTGTCTTACTCCAAACAATGTGGGTAGTTCATCGTACATCATTATTAGATTTATTTAAAGCAACAAGTAAAGCAGAACAAAAAATGAAAAAGATGAATCCATTTCAATTACTATTAGGTATCATAGGAATTGGTTTAATCATTTATGGATATTACCTTTCTTCAATACTTTTTGAAATGGATAAAACAGCTACAATAAATGAATTATATAAAAGAATGGGAATGGTATTAGGTAGTGTTATTATAGGAACATTCCTAATGTTTCGATATTCAATTGCATTTATCATGAATTTGATTCGAATGTCTAGAAAAGGTCATTTATCCTTAAATGATGTACTTTCCATTACGCCAATCATGCATCGAATGAAGAGTAATGCACTATCGCTTTCGATTATTACAATTTTGACCGCGTTGGCACTAGCAATTCTTTCACTTTCATATATATCCTATTATTCTGTAGAAGCAACAACTGACCAATTTACTCCTTACGACATGTCTGTTGTTAATAATGAAGGAAAAGATTTCGAAAAAGCATTACAGAGGGAAAATATCGCATTCAAAACCAATCATTATGAACTTTTGAATGCGCAAATAGATTTAAATCCTTTATTAGAAGAAAAACCAGGTAATCAAAACAACTCGCAAATGGATACTATGGTAATAAAAGAAAGTGATGCCAAACAACTTATTCCAGATATTCATCTTAATAAAAATGAAGCTGTCATGTCGGGCTATAGCGATATAATGAAAGAATTTATTCCTTTTGAAGTAGGAAAGAAAATGATTCTTCATACGGATCATTCCAAACAAGATCTTACTTTAGTAGCCATTGAAAAACAGGCTAGTATTGATTCACTGCTTACTTTTGGTGCACCAGCCGTTATCATTCAAGATGAATTATTTAAACAACTTCAAAAAAATAAAGCGATCCAAAAAAACACACCTTGGACCTCTTATACTGGTTATACGATTACAAATAATAAACAAATGGAAAAGGCAATATCTATTTATAAAAAAACAACGAATGATGGTACATTTAAGGCGAGTGTAAAGAAAAATGTAAAGAATGGATCTCCTGAGACTTTCCAATTTACTGCGAAGCAAGAGTCGTATAGAAATGCACTCGAAATCTGGGGACTATTAATTTTTATCACAGGATTTTTAGGAATGGCTTTCTTATTTGCAACAGGTAGTATTCTTTACTTTAAACAAATGACAGAAGCAGAAGAAGAACGTGGATCATTTATGACATTGCGTAAAATTGGCTTTTCAACGGATGAAATGTTAAAAGGAATTCATCGAAAACAATTATTTAGTTTCGGATTACCTTTATTGATCGGAATTTTCCACAGTTATTTCGCTGTAAAATCTGGTTGGATGTTCTTTGGTTCAGAATTAGTGGTACCACTCCTAATTACAATGGGAGTTTATATTCTCTTATATTCAATCTTCGCAATCCTGACATCAAATTATTATCGAAAAATTATTAAAGAAATATTATAAGAATAAGCATCTCAATTTGTTATTGAATTGAGATGCTTATTTGTATTATATTGGAATTAATTTAATTTATTGAAAATTTTATCTCGCATTAACGAGCAGTTAGATCCCTCCTGAAAATTGAGAGAGAAGCGAAGAAGTTAGATGGGGGTTAACTGCCCTTAAAAGCCCGATTGGTTCAACTAACCATCAGTGGGAATGAGGAAACTCCCCTCTGATAGAAGTTTCACTTTACATCATTCTTTGAAGTCGAAAAAGTTGCCTTAGTTAGAAAAGAGCAGACTTTATCAGGAGGTATTTTTATGGATTCACGACAAGAAACACCTGAAGAAAAAAGAGAACGTTTAAGACAAAAAGAATTAAAGAATAACACTTTTGGTACGTTTAACGATGGAGTAAATCGTGCTGGAAATGGAAATTTACCTGATTTAGTTGGAGGAATGGGATGGAAAGGTACTGGGATCTTAATATTAGTATTGTTCATAGGGTATGTAATTTATAAAATATTGTTTTAATAATATAGGTTGATTCTTAATGATTCGCCATTCGAAAAATAGTTGCTATCCAATATGTAAACAGTCATACCAATCGTTGAAATATTTCTAATATATTTTGGTTTTTCGGCATATAGAAAGAAAAGTGAGCACCAGAGCGCTAACATCTCTATTATCCTATTTTTATTATTATCTCAAGCTAAAAAATCTTTCAAATCTATAACTGTTATGATTTATTCATAAGTGAGGGGAAAAGGTTGCAAAAGAATGTAGGTATTTTTGATTTAATATTTTATGGAGTTTTCCCATTGATTATTTGGCATTTCAGTAGAAATTATATTGATGATTACTATGCTATGTTAATTTCTTCTGTCCCTGGAATCGTCTATAGTATTATTCGTTTCTTTCTACTAAAGAAGATCAATTTCTTTGGATTATTTATGATAGGCAGTTTGATTGTTGGTACATTGATTGATGTTTTATCTGGATCTGCTATTCAACTGCTTTGGAATAATGTATATTACTCCTATTTCTTTGGAATCGTATTTATCGTTACAATTTTAGTGAATCGCCCAATTTATTTGTATTTTTCATTAGATTTTGTAGAAATGCAGGGGTATAACCGAAAACTGATGAAAGGACTATTCTTTCAAAAAAGGATACTAATTATTTTTAAATGGATCACTTTTGGGTTTGCTTTTAAAGACATATTACTTGCAACAATCAAGATTTGGCTGATTTCTGAATATGGAGTAGATGCTTTTGACAAAGGAATTGTTATTAGACAAATTATTGGATGGGGCATAACGGGAATATCATTCTACGGATTTATTTATATTGCAAAACTACTACAACAGCAAGAAATTACTGCTAAAAGTATAAATTAACGCCATTTGCCTTTTAATAGCGATATTACAATGGAAGGAATTTGAAGTGGAATCCGAATGGGGATGACTCTAGTGGGGTTATCGTGAAGCTTGAAACCCCGCACGAAGCTTAGCAAGGAAAGGCTCAACTTGTGAAATATCCCATTTGGTACCTTGTGGAGCGAAAGACGGCGACTCCTACGGGAAAAGCTTGAGCTGAAAGCCCCGCAGGAAGGAGATTGAAGCCAAGCCCGTGGAAAGCGCCGTCTGTAGCGGAACATCTATATCAAAAAAGCATATATTAGGACAATGTAATAGGGCTATTATTAACTTTTAGCCAATCAAAAAAATAAAGGATATTCGAATTTTTCGAATATCCTTTAACCTCTTAAACTGCAAATAATCCTTTTTGTGTTTTTTTTAATTCCTCAGTTAACTCTTCAATTTTGCCAATCACTTCAAGTCGTTGTTGTTGTTGTTCCGCAAGTGCAGTTTTCACAGTGGACTCCAAATGGTTATTTGTTTGTACGACAATATCTAAAATGGAACGGCTTGGAATACTCACTAACTCTTGTGATTTGTCAGTAATTTCTTGAACATTCGTTATCCATTTAGAAAATTGCTCGAATTGGTCATTACTAATGACTTCTTTTACACTGCTTTGTACTTTTTCTTGCATTTCTTTTGAAGCTTTTTTTGATTCTTCCTCAATTGTATTAAAGGTCGTTACAGTAGATTCAATGAGGTCCTTTTGATAATTGAATGCTTGTAATGTTTTTTCTCCAACTTCTGTTTGAAATTGTTGCCACGTTTTTAAACTGTTTAACAATCCATCCCATAATATATCCACACTTTTTACTACTTGTTCGTTCGCCATTTAAAATTCCTCCCTAGTTTTCGTTCATTTATAATGAATGCAACAATTGCATATCATCCAGATCACGAATCTTTTTCCTCTTTTTTTTGTGAAGACTGATTGAGGGGAAAGAAAGGATTGTATAAATGAAAGAAATTATTCAACAATGTTTGATACTGACTTAATGAACCTGCCCACATATCCAAATATTGTTGCCCCTCCTCAGTTATTGCATAAATACGTTTAGCTGGCCCCTTTGTAGTTGTATCCCATTCCGACGACACTAAGGAGTCTTTTTCAAGCTTTCGAAGAAGACGGTAAAAATTTCCCTGATCAATAGAATCAACACCAAACTGAGTGATCTTTTCCATCAATTCATAACCGTGCGAATTCCAATTACGTAAGTGTAACAACATGAGTGGGATTAGGAAATTTTGGGGTGTACCAAGATTTGAATTTGTTTTTTTATTCTTTCCTTTCCCTGATTCCATCACTCTCACCTCCACCTATCAACACTACACATAAGTGTAATTTACACCTATATATCCATAGAGTATGTTGACTCCATAAAAAAAATTAATAAATTACTATACTTTTTAATTCATATTTTTAAAAACAAAACCATAAGTTAAGTTTATAAGTGTTTAAAAAGGAGCTGATTTCCAATGAGTCAAACTGCAACACTTGATCCTTTTAAGATTTGGAAGGATATGTACGAAAAAACGGAAAGTACATGGCGAGGAGCGATCCAAGATACGCTTGGAACAGAACAATTTGCACAAGGTTTAGGGCAAGTCCAAAATCAGTATGTACAATATCAAGAAATGGTTAATACATTTACTGAATCTTATTTGAAACAAGCAAATATTCCTAGTCGTGAAGAAATTGCAAAAGTAGCATCCCTAATCATTAACGTCGATACAAAAATTGACGACATGGAAGACTTAATTGATGAGCAAAAACAAGCGACATCTAATGAAATTGATCAACTAAAAAAAGATGTCATTAATATAAATCATAAATTAGATCAAGTTCTTGAATTACTCAAAAAATAAAGCAATGGTTACAATCTCAATCACTACTAATTTTTAACAAATCAAACTGAATGTTAATTTCTAATAAAAATATAATTTGAGGAGTGAATTTTTTATGTCAGCAGTAGAACTAAAAGAATTAGGACAGTCAAACCCATTAAAACCACTTGCAAATAAAGTAGCAATCGTGACAGGTGCATCACGTGGTATCGGTGCTGAAATAGCAAAAGTATTAGCAGAAAAAGGTGCAACAGTTGTTGCTACTTATAGTTCATCTGAAAAAGAAATGCAAAAAGTCGTACATGAAATTAAAGAAAAAGGCGGTCATGCAATTGCATTAAAAGCGAATGTTAGTGAAGCAGACGATTCACAACGCCTAATCGAAGAAGTATTAAAACAATTTTCTAAAGTTGATATTCTTATTAATAATGCTGGGATAACAAAAGATCGCTCTTTCCGTAAAATGTCAAAAGACGAATGGGATCAAGTGATTAATGTCAATTTAAATGGGATTTTCCACACAACATCAGCTGTGATTAATCACATGATTGAAAGAAAGTATGGACGTATCATTAATATTAGTTCCATTATCGGCCAAGCTGGTGGCTTTGGTCAGACGAATTACGCAGCTTCCAAAGCGGGAATACTAGGATTCACAAAATCTCTTGCTTTAGAGACAGCTAAAAATGGGATTACCGTTAATGCCGTTTGCCCAGGGTTTATTGAAACAGAGATGGTTGCAGCTATGCCTGAAAATGTCAAACAAAACATTGTTGCAAAAGTACCTATGCAACGATTAGGAACGACATGTGAAATAGCTGAAGCTGTACTTTACCTCATTCAAGCAAGCTTCGTGACTGGACAAGAGATTAATGTCAATGGCGGGCTATATATGTAACTAATTGGGTTTTAAAGTGTACTATACAAATTGAAATTGTAGGAGGTATCATATGCTTGCTTCAAAATTAAAGTCTCCAGCTGATGAAAGCTTGAAAAAGGTAAAAAGACTAACAGAAGTTTTCGTTATGGAACCGGAGCCACAAGTAGGTCAAACGCCAAAAGAAGTTATTTGGACAAAAAACAAAGCAAAATTATACCGCTATCAACCAGCAGTGAAAAAGACGAATAAAGTACCCATTCTCATGATTTATGCACTTATTAATAAGCCCTATATATTAGATCTATATCCAGGCAACAGCTTGATTGAACATTTAACGAACAAGGGTCACGATGTCTATCTTTTAGACTGGGGAGTACCGGGTTATGAAGATCGTCATATGAAACTAGATGATTATATCGTAGACTACATTCCAAGGGCTATCAATAAAGTGCTAAGAATATCAGAAGCAAAGGAAATAACACTGCTTGGCTATTGCATTGGTGGAACTATGTCAGCTATTTTTACTGCTCTGAACCCACATCTTCCGATCCGTAATCTCCTTTTATTGACTAGTCCAATTGACTTTACGGATGCAGGGCTCTTTACAAATTGGTTGGATAAAAGATACTTCCAGCTTGATAAATTGGTAGATACGCTAGGCAATATTCCATTTGAGATGATTGATTTTGGTAATAAATTACTAAGTCCTATTTCAACTACGTATGGTCCTTATGTTTCTATAGTGGATCGTGTAGAAGACGAGAACTTTGTTTTAAACTGGAAGCTTATGCAAAAGTGGTTGAATGATGGAGTTCCTTTCCCAGGTGAGGCTTATAGACAGTGGATTCGAGACTTCTATCAAGACAATAAACTCATAAATGATGAATTAGAAATTCGCGGAGAAAAAGTGAAGTTAGCCAATATTAAGGCAAATCTTCTCAACATTTCTGCCACACGTGACAACATTGCGTTACCACATCAAGTTGCTCCGTTAAATGACAAAGTATCAAGCCAGAATAAGACACTCCATAACGTTGAAACGGGGCACATATCAGTCGTCACTGGACGCAAAGCAATCAAAGAAATTCATCCTTATATTGAAAATTGGATCACTGAAAATTCGAAATAAATTATGAAAAAAGAAGCTACGGATCAACCGTGGCTTCTTTTTCATTTCATCATTTATCGAATATCTATTTTTAAATTTTCATATTTATGGTCGCAATAAAATTTTCCCAGTACTTTTTCGACTTTCAAGTAAATCATGTGCTTTTGCACCTTCTTGAAGCGAAAAGACAGTAGGGGATTGAAGTTGAAGCTTTCCAGAAATAATCCAATCAAATAATTGTTTGGAACGTTTTTGGCGTTCTTCAAATGATGTAAGGACATTCCATAAATCTCCGCCTGTCAGTGTTTTTGATGTATCCATTAACATGCGAGGATCTACTGGAGCAGGGTCACCGCCTGACATTCCAAAGAATACAACTGTCCCACCAATGCGAGTTGCTTGAAAACTATCCTCTAGAGTCGAGCCAACAGAATCGTAAACTACATCTGCACCCGTTCCATTTGTAAATTCTATGACTGATTGTACCCAATTGTCATCGTATGTAAAAGCAACATCTGCCCCAATTTCTAAAGCTTTATTAGCTTTTTCCTTAGTAGAAGTAAGGCTCACTACTTTTGCACCATAGATTTTTGCAATTTGGATTAAATTTTGTCCAACACCGCCAGATGCTGCATGTACAATTACCGTATCATTTGGTTGAACTTGATAACTATCACTCGTTAAATAGTGAGCTGTTAATCCTTGTAAAAGGACAGAGGAAGCTACATCAAATGAGATACCTTTTGGTAACAATATTAATTTTTCTACAGGTACTGCTACAAGTTCAGCATTTGCGAATGGAACATCTGCAAATGCAACTCGATCACCAATTTTCACTTCTGTTACATTACTGCCAATAGCTTCAATAATTCCTGCGCCTTCATAGCCTAAAATAAAGGGCGGTTCACCAGCTAAATGATAATTTCCTTTTCTTCTATATATATCTGCAAAGTTTAATCCAATACTTTTTGTACGAACTAAAATTTCATTTGGTTGAAATTCTGGATTTGGAATTTCTTCATAATGTAGAACATCCGAACCACCAAATTCGTTGAAAACTAGTGCTTTCAATAGTAAAACTCCTTTAGCAATAGAATGAAATCATTTTAACATTAAACTAATTTGTTTGCTTAGGATTTAGCTTAGAATGTATGTATAAAGAATAAGCTTAATATTAATTAAGTATTAAAAGCGAAGAAGACAGAAATAACTTTTTAGATGTTATTGAGAATGTGTAGAGAAAATTCTAGTAATCAATCTATCTATTATAGTAAGTTGATATTTTGTTCAATTTATGAGCATATATCTTCTTTTTTTAATTGGAACTGTTATTTGGAGACAGCTCGCAGTGGGACGTGTAGAGAGGTCATAAGAACGTAATAATGATTATACCTCTGAGATCATCATCCCCGTAGTTAAAATTTGATACATTCATTTCACTTAATTTTAGTAAATTGTTTATTTTTTCAGTATGGTCGTCTATAAATAAATCTCCCTTGTGAATAAATTATATTAAAGTGAAAGATAGTTTTTTACTTTAATAAATGTTAAATAGGGAGGTTTTTATGCATAAACCGATAAAACGAAATGACTTTCTCTACATTGGTGACGCTTCCGACAACACTGTAAAGACTTTCGATGCAGCAACGGGTAGGTTCCTTGGTAGTTTTGTTGCATCAGGAAGTAACGGTTTGTTTGGTCCCAGAGGACTTATCTTTGACCATAAAGGCAATCTTCTTGTCTCCAACCAAATTCCAGACATGACCCAGAATAAGGGTACCGTGTTGAATTACAATAGTCAAACTGGTGCGTTTCTAAGAGAGCTTGTACACTCTAATGAACCAGGAGCACCTTTAGCACCGCGTGGAATTGTTTTGTCAAAACAAAATATCCTATTTGTGGCAGACATGGGTGACTTCGCGAATGACGTAGAAGTGCCCGGAGAAGTTCGGATGTATAATGGCAACACAGGGGTGTTTCTAGGAAACCTCAACCACTCCGGTTTCAGCGGACAGTTCCATCCACGTGCTTTGGTTATTGGTCCCGATGGCTCCCTGTATGTTTCCGTACGGAATCTTCCTGACCCGGTAGGAGGATCGGTGTTGCGCTTTAACCCAAGAACCGGGAAGTTTCTTGGAGTTTTCATTGAAAGTAATGCTGTCAATGACCTCAACCGTCCAGAAGGTTTAGTTTTTGGTCCAGACGGCAATCTCTATATCACCAGTTTCAGAAAAGATGTTAAAGACACGGACAAAATTTTGATTTTTGATGGTAAAACGGGTAAGTTTCTCAATAAGATTGATCTCGATGTTGTTGGACAGCCACGCGCTTTTGCACAGGCACTCCTGTTCGGTCCCGATGGAAAACTATTTGTTCCTATTCAAGGTGACGGTCCTGACTCAGGTTCGGTGCGGCGATACAACGTCCATCATCATAAGATAACATTTGATGTGTTCGTACCACCTTCTTTAGGAGGAGGACCGTTAGGAGAGCCATGGTATCTGACTTTTGGCAATACGAACCCTGCGACACTGGTTTACCAGCACGAACGTTATGATAATACGTGCGAATCATCAAACGAGAGTTCATAAGTGTCCGTATGCACTTTCGCCAAAATGAGTGACAACTAGATAGTATAATAAGACTCTTTATAAAAAGGTCAACCAGAAATATCGTTGGCACTGATATTGGGAATGACAAGATAAGGGCTCGGTTCCTGTTTTATAGGAACCGAGCCTTTATCTTGTAAAGTGTTCAAAAGATAGATCAAAAAAGCAGTTATTCGAAACAATCCAAAAAGAACACCTTTCTTATAAATTGTTTGAAGATAAATAAACTCTATATAGTAAATTATTCTTTTTGGTCATATGCAGTCCATTCGTGAGCGCATTTAGAACAAGCAAATAATGCTCAAAATATATTTTATTGTGAATGTGATACTTATAGCTTTAAAAAGGGAAAATGTTCTAAAGATTAGAAGGATTAACCCTTCTTTTTATCGAACTTGAACGATCAGAATACTTAAATTATAGGAGGACTGCTTATGGCATTTGTATCAATCTATACTGTTGGTAGGTTAAATCAACCCTATGATCACCCTGCCTCTCGTGATTTTTTTGAAGTGGGAGACGAAGTAATTCGTCAGGCAGCTAAATCTGGTCAACTTATTGAGGTGTTTTCACCTGATGGTGTCCCTTTTCCTGAAGAAGCCAAAAAGGGTGATGGTTTCCCGATTCTTACACTAACGGTATGGAAAAGTCTTCAATCCTTACATCGCTTTACCTATTCAGGTCAGCATAGGCAAGCGTTGCGAGATAGGAGCAAATGGATGGAGCCTTATCAAGAGAAACATTTATCATATGTAGTCTGGTGGACAGAGAAGATGAAGGATGTATCATGGGAGGAGGCTTTCAAGAGATACAACTATTATATTCAGCACGGACCCACTCCTTATGCGTTTGATTTTAAGCACGCGTTTGATGATAATGGGGAGAAATGCTTGATTAAGTAACATTGGGACTCTACTAAATTATATCGAAGAATCCCTTGAATAGATCATTCACTTGTTATGTCTTTTATTATGAACCTCTCATCTTGTAAGAGAAAAAGGCACGTAAGACATTATGCCGTACGTGCCTAGATTCAAGTATCGTTTTACTTTTGGAAAAAGTTAAGAGATTAATCTCGCAATTAAAAAGGCTATACCTGCAGCTAAGCCGCCAACCAGTGTCGTTTGGATAGCACTCTTAAATGGCTTAGATCCTGTAAAAGTGCCTTTTACAAATCCGAAAATAAACAAGGCGATGAGTGTCATAATTACGGAAATAAAAAGGGCTGAGTTAGCATTTGGGATGACCATATAAGGGAACAGAGGAATGAGACCACCCAAAATATAGGATCCACCAATTGTAGCGGAGCTCGTTAACGCACGCTTTGGTTCAGGTTTTTCAAGCCCAAGTTCGTATTTCATCATGAAATCTGCCCATTTTTCAGGATCTTTAGTCATTGCAGCAACTGCCTCATTGATTGCAGATTCAGGTAGATTCCATTCACGTAATATGTCAGCTACTTCTTCTCGTTCACGTTCAGGCAATTCCACAATCTCTCTTCTTTCCCGATCTAGTTCGGATGCATAATGCTCCTCATCCGTACGTGCAGCCAGGTAACCACCAAGTCCCATTGCAATTGACCCCGCAGCAATTTCTGCTACACCTGCTACCACAACTAAACTTGCATTTGAAATACTGCCCGATAATCCGGCAGCTAGTGCAAACGGAACCGTCAAACCATCAGACATACCAATTACAATATCACGAATTAGATCGGATGCCATAAAATGTTGTTCATCATGTGTTGGTTTATTCATATCAGGCTCTGACATTAAAATCCCCCTTAATTATTTAAACTACCTCAGCGTTATAGGCGATAATGAAAATCCTTTTTGTTCCACAAAAAGAACACAGTGTTCAAATTTAAGGGCACCGTGTTATATGTTTATTAATAATATTTAATTATTTTTGTTATTTCATACGATAAAAGAAAATTAATAATATTTGTCCTTTCTTATCCAACATTTTCCTCTTATAATTTAGTTAATTAGGTTTTATCAATAAAGAATTATTAAAATTTAACGCCTGGGGGACCTTTTTATTAGAAAAACCATAATACTTCCTTGGACTGAAGAGTGGGAAAAATTATATAGACAAGAAGAGAAATTACTAAAAGAAATTTTAAACGAGGAATTAGTTGATATATTTCACATTGGGAGTACGTCTGTACAAGCAATAGGTTATGCAAAACCAATAATCGATATTTTAATTGTTGTTAAAGATATTAAAAAAATTGATTTTTACAATGAAGAATTAGGTAAATATGGGTATAAACCTAAAGGAGAGAACGGAATTCCAGGAAGAAGGTACTTTCCTAAGGGGAATGAAAATAGGACTCACCATGTACATATCTTTCAAGTAGGTAATCAAAATATAAAAACACATTTGAATTTTAAAGACTATTTAATGAAACACCCAGAAGATGCTAAAAGGTATGGGGAATTTAAATTGGAATTAGCGGTGCAGTATCCTGAAAATCATTATAAGTATCAAGCTGAAAAACAAGAATTTGTTAATGAATTAGTTAAAAGGGCAAAAAATGCTCATTAAAAGAAAAGAACATCTAATCAAGTAACATGGGCGTTAATTAAAGAGAATTAATGCTCTTTTTATTGAACTTATTATATAACGTGAAGTTGAGTTGAATGAGAAATAATAAAATACAAGAGGTAGAGGAATTTAAGCAAAAGTAAACAATTATTAGGAGTGACAAGGTAATGGAAATATTTTTTTATGGCTTTGTTGGTTTAATAGCACTCTTTCTTATTATTACATATGCAGTCCGATTTGGTATTGACTCTTCAAAACAAGTTAAAGCTTTACGGTCCGAACTTAAAGAAATAAAAAAACAAATGAAAGATTTAGACGGAAATAAGAAATAGATATTTTTTATTCAAGTAAAAGCTACTTTATTTGAAACCAGATAGCACACTTTTACGTATATGTAAAAAAAAAGAAAGGATGTATGGCATGAATAAATACTCGATTGCTGAATTTATTAAAAATACAGAACAAGTGGATAAAGGAGAAGGCTTTTTTGAATTAGAGACACCTCGTTTGCTGGAGGTGAATCTTGATGGACTCGTTTGGGCCAAGGCTGGTTCAATGGTTGCTTACAATGGAAGTATTAAGTTTGAGCGAGAGGGTGTTTTAGAGCATGGAATTGGTGCTATGTTCAAAAAGGCTCTGACTGGTGAAGGCGCTGCCCTCATGAAAGCAAATGGGCAAGGAAAATTATATCTTGCTGACAATGGGAAAAAAATCATTATATTATATTTACAAAACGAAGCGGTTTATGTAAATGGAAATGACGTACTTGCATTCGAACCATCGATTAAACACAATATTAAGCTTATGAAAAAGGTAGCAGGTATGATGGCAGGTGGATTGTTTAATGTTCGGTGCGAAGGAACGGGTATGATTGCCATCACAGCACATCATGAACCACTTACATTACGAGTAACCCCAGGAAAACCGGTAATAACTGATCCAAATGCAACTGTAGCATGGTCAGGAAACCTTCAACCTGAATTTCAAACGGATATTTCACTAAAAACCTTCATTGGAAGAGGCAGTGGAGAATCGATTCAAATGAGGTTTGAAGGAGACGGATTTGTCATTGTTCAGCCGTATGAAGAAGTTTATATGCAGGCACAGAGTTAATGGCTTATTAAATTACATGGAAATGCTTTAGTTTTGGTGAACAATCAGCCTCAAAAGTAACTGATATTAATAAATAATTAGTTATGAAGGGAGAAATTATGATCACATTTAGGGAGATAGACAGAAAGAACTTTTTTGATGTTATAAAGTTAAGTGTGTCAGAAGAACAAAACACTTTTGTAGCGACTAATCTATTTTCTATTGCACAGGCCAAGGCATATCCAGAATGTATTTGTTTAGCTATATATCACGATGACATTTTAGTGGGATTTACGATGTATTGTATAGATATAGATGATAATGAATATTGGATTTATCGGTTAATGATAGATGCTAAATTTCAGTCAAAAGGCTATGGGAAAGCTGCAATGGAAAAACTTATTGATCTTATTAAAAAAGATAAAAAGCATCAAGTAATTTATCTAAGCTTTGAACCGGAAAACGATGTGGCAAAGCATTTGTATGAAAAATTGGGCTTTGAAGCAGATGGTCGAGTGATAGAAGGGGAAATTGTTTACAGACTAAAATATTAATCAAATTTAGAATAATTATACTTACTAGTAGAACGATGAAATATATCATAAGTAACTGAAATTAGTAGTTATATTATAAAAACTGCAAGCACAAACAAAATGTTTATGCTTGCAGTTTTATTATTTAAAATTAAATACTTCAGGATTTGGACCGTAATGGAAGTCTTCATTTAATGAAGAAATTTTTTCAATTTCCTCATCTGTAAGCGTAAAGTCAAAAATGTCTAGGTTTTCACGAATACGAGATGGAGTCATTGATTTTGGAATCGTAATGACATCATTTTGTAGATCCCAATTTAGGACAACTTGTGCTGTAGATTTGTTATACTTTTCAGCGATTTCAACAAGAGTTGGATCATTTAATATTTCACCATTCATAAGTGGAGACCACGCTTCCACTTGAATGCCGTGTTTTTTACAGTATTCTCGAACTTCGATTTGTGTAAGGCGTGGTTGAAATTCGATTTGATTAACTGCAGGTACAACTGTTGTACTTGCAAGCAGTTTTTCAAGATGATGTACATGGAAATTACTTACGCCAATAGTTTTAACTCTCTTATTGTTGTAAAGTTCTTCAAGCGCTTTATATACCTCGATATAATTATCATCTAGACCTGGCCAGTGAATAATATATAAATCTAAGTAATCAAGACCTAGTTTACGAATACTCTCTTCATAAGCTGATATTGTCTCATCATAAGTAAGTCCGTTATTCCAAACTTTAGAAGTCACAAATAAATCTTCACGAGTCACAATACCTTCATCAATAGCTATTTTAATCCCACGACCAACACTTTCTTCGTTTCCATAGATATGGGCAGTATCAATATGTCGATAGCCTTCTTTAATTGCTAATGTAACCATCTCAGTAAGTTCAGCACTATCTTTCACACGAAAAGTACCATAACCAACTGCAGGCATATGTAATCCATTATTTAATGTAACTGTTTGAATTGTCATATCTATCACTTCTCCTTTTCTGAATACATATTTTACCACTTAATGATAGAAAGAACACCAAAAACACCTCGAAAAGTAGTTGCAAATTATAGTGACACTATTCGAGGTGTTTTCTGATTATAGGAAAATTTGTTATATATGACACATAACCAGTTTGGAGTGAAACACTGTTTGAATCAGATTTAAACGTTAGTTCGTTAGGCAGTATAAAAATATTTATAACTCAATACATAAAAAAACAGAAAATGACACATATTAATAAGTACATAAAAAATGAAAAAATATTGTTCTTGGATAACATACACATCTTTCCATAGTGTTGCTTCCGTATAAATTAAAAGGTGGGATTAAAAATGGAGCAAGGCACAACCTTCACTATAAAGAAGACACTGCTAATGCATTTAATGGATACTGCAGGGATTGGGCTATTCGTTGCTTCTTTAGCCTATCTTATACTTAATTGGTCTAGTATTCCCGCAAAAGTACCAACATATTTTGGATTTCTAGGTGATGAGAATCGTTTTGGACCAAAATGGGAACTGTTTTTGTTGCCTTTAATAACTCTTAGTATAGGGGCTGTACTTCAATTTCTTGAAACTCATCCAGAGTGGCATAACTCTCCAATCGGAACGGTGGATTTAAATTTAGAAAGGATTATTCAACAGAGTATTTTGATGCTGTCATTTATAAGAAACATGAGTTTTCTTTTATTCGCATTAATCCTTTGGGAAACGATTCATATTGCACAAGGAAACGGTGCGAAATTAGAAGGGATTATATGGATTGTACTTGCCTTTATCATAATCTTACCTACGATTATGACCGTAATCTCATCAATAAAAGAAGTTGAGAAAGATTGATTTCGAGAAATCGAATCAGTCTTTTTTTACATATAAAAGGCTTAATGATTGCTACTTTTTTTATGATACGAACCATAATCTTATGTCCAAGAGTAAACATCCACGATTTCTGACTAAAATTACGCGATTCTAGTGCATACTTCCGCGATTTTCCAAATTGTATCCGCGAATATAGCAATTCAAGTCCTGCTTCTAAAGGATATTTGGGGAATTGGTTTAAATAATCAACTTTAAATTATTAGTCTATTTTTAACCGGAAACTGATTTATGAAATGGACATTAACCATAAAATATTTATCTTTCATTTTGCATGTATGTGCAACCGTTTGCATAAGAATAGGTAATTACAATTGGTGATGGTTCTTCACGCTTGAGATTGGAGTGTTGGGATGGATAAGTTACATGAACCTTGGTGGAAGCGAAGTGTAGTCTATCAAATATATCCACGAAGTTTTATGGATTCAAATGGCGATGGTATTGGGGATATTCGTGGAATCATTTCAAAACTAGAATATTTGCTGCATTTAGGTGTAGATATTATTTGGCTTAGTCCCATCTATGATTCTCCAAATGCTGATAACGGATATGATATTAGAGACTATTTTAAGATAATGGAAGAATTCGGAACGATGGAAGATTTTGATGAACTAATTTTTGAAGCTAGAAAATATGGAATCCGAATTATCCTGGATCTTGTTGTCAATCATACTTCAGATGAACATGCTTGGTTTGTAGAGTCCCGTACCTCACGAGATTCTAACTATCGAGATTATTATATTTGGAGAGAAGGACAAAAAGAACTACCTCCTAACAATTGGGGATCTATGTTCTCAGGTAGTGCTTGGGAAAAGGAGGAGCAAACAGGGGATTACTATTTACACTTATTTTCGAAAAAACAACCTGATCTTAATTGGGATAACCCTCAAGTTCGAAATGAAGTCTTTGAAATGATGGATTTTTGGCTTAATAAGGGTATAAGTGGCTTCCGAATGGATGTCATAAACTTTATATCAAAGGATAGTAGATTACTAGATGGAAAAATGAGGGTAAATGATCAATACGGTGATGGGAGCCCTTATTTTATTAACGGGCCTAATATTCATACGCATTTACAAGAGATGCATGAAAAAGTATTTCAACATAATGATGTTTTAACTATTGGAGAAATGCCAGGCACAACACCTGAAGATGCCAAAGTTTATACAAAACCAGAAAATAAAGAACTGCAGATGATCTTCACTTTTGAACATATGAATTTAGATAGTGGCCCTCATGAAAAATGGGATCTCAAGCCTTTAGATTTAATTGATCTAAAAAATACGTTTGATAAATGGCAGCAAGTTCTTCATGAAGTAGGTTGGAACAGCTTGTATTGGAATAATCACGATCAACCACGAATTGTATCAAGATTTGGTAACGATAGTGAGGTGTATCGTGAGTTATCAGGGAAAATGTTAGCCATATGCCTTCATATGATGCAAGGAACACCCTTTATCTATCAAGGTGAAGAAATCGCTATGACAAATGTGAGATTTAAAGAGTTAGAAGAATTTCGTGATATAGAGACATTCAATATGTACAAAACGAAACGTCAACAAGGAATGGCACATAAGGAAATCATGGAAAGTATTTATGCAAAAGGCCGTGACAATGCTAGGACGCCAATGCAATGGACTAAAACTGGCGGATTCACAACAGGTAACTCTTGGATTGCTATGAACGACAATACTTCAATTATTAATGTTGAAGATACATTAAAAAATCCTTCATCCATTTTTTACACTTATCAAAAATTGATTCAATTGAGAAAAGAAAATGACATTTTGACTTATGGAACTTTCGAATTATTATTACGTGAAAATCCAAACCTTTTTGTATATAAACGAAAGTTTGAACAACAGGAATGGATTGTCGTAGCAAATTTCGCTGCTAAGACGGAACAAATAGCGTGGGAGAACTTTGATGTGACTGCGAAAAAAGGAAATACCATCATCACAAATTATGAAAGTCCATTAATAGCCTATGGGATGATCAATGTTCGACCTTATGAAGCATTCGTCATTGAAGTTGGGGGTGAATAATATGGGTTCAAAAATAGGAGTAGACATTGGTGGTACAAAAATTCGTTTAGGCGTCATCTCAGAAACAAATAAAGTTTTAAAAGATATCATCATTCCAACAAAAATACCAGTATATCCATATTTAGAAAATGAAATTCAAAAGTTACTAATAGAATTTCCAGATGTAAGTGGAATCGGAATTGGTACAAGGGGAATGGTGGATCATGAAAGAGGAAAGATCCTCTATGAAAAAGAGTTAGAGGGTTGGGAAGGAACTGAAGTAAAGTCATTACTAGAAGCTACTACGAATATTCGTGTAGAAGTGAATAATGATGCAAATTGTGCTGCACTTGCAGAAGCTGAATTAGGAGCAGGAAAAGGTTATGAAAGAGTTATTTGTTTGACTATTGGCACTTGTTTAGGTGGTGGATTTGTATTTGATGGCAAAGTGATGAATGGTGCACATGGAGGGGCAGGTGAAGTAGGCCATTTAATTTTATATCCAAAAGGTTTGCTGTGCGGTTGTGGTAGAAGAGGATGCAGCGAACAATATGTATCTGGTACAGCACTTAGAAGAATGATTGTAGAAAAACGTGTGATTGATCCTAGTACAAATGCTTATGTCACTCCACCACAATTATTTCGATTGGCATCGAACGGCCAACAAAACGCAATAGAAATAAGAGAGAGATTCCTAACAGATTTGTCACTCGTTATTTCTAATTTACAAGCTGTCTTAGATATTGATTGTGTTGTCGTAGGAGGAGGCGTTTCGGAATCTGCTAATGATTGGTGGACTCAATTATTAGAAAAAATCAATCCTATCAAATTGCAACCACTTGAAGTTAGAAGAGCTATCTTCGGTAACGAATCTGGAATGCTAGGTGCAGCTTTACTTGTACAAGATTAATAGAAAAAGGATGTGATAAAGATTGTCGACATTAACCTTAAAAGGAGTTTCCAAGACTTATGACACAAAAGTTAAAGCAGTCTCTGATTTTAATTTAGAAATAGAAGATCAAGAGTTTATCGTTTTTGTAGGTCCTTCAGGATGCGGGAAAAGTACAACACTACGTATGATTGCTGGCCTTGAGGTTATTTCAGAAGGAGAATTAATCATTGATGGCGTACGCATGAATGATGTTCAACCAAAAGATCGTAATATAGCTATGGTATTTCAAAACTATGCTTTGTATCCTCACTTAAGTGTATTTGACAATATGGCATTTGGTCTCAAAATGAGAAAAGTTCCTAAAAAGGAGATACATGAAAGAGTTGAAAAAACGGCAGAAATTTTAGATTTAGTTCCATATTTGAAGCGTAAGCCGAAAGCTCTATCTGGCGGTCAGCGTCAAAGAGTTGCTTTGGGAAGAGCGATTGTTCGTGATGCCAAAATCTTTTTAATGGATGAACCTTTATCAAATCTAGATTCTAAATTACGAGTACAAATGAGATCGGAAATTATTAAACTTCATCGTGAATTAAAAACAACAACTATTTATGTTACGCATGATCAAACAGAAGCAATGACTATGGCTACTCGTATTGTCATTATGAAAGATGGCGTCATTCAACAAATTGGAAATCCTAGAGAGGTATATGATCATCCAGCAAATATGTTTGTTGCTGGTTTTATTGGTTCACCAGCTATGAATTTCATTAACGGAACATATGAAACAGGTGAATTTATTATTGGAGATATCAATATTCCATTATCAGAGGAACAACAGGTGCTGCTTGCTGAATACAATGGCAAAGAAATTGTCATGGGTATTCGTTCAGAATATATAGGGAAAGCAAATTCAGAATCACTAAATGATTCATTGTTTAAGTTTTCGTCATCAGTAGACATGACAGAACTAACTGGTGCAGAACAGATGGTATTCTCTTCAATTGATGGTCAACCTTTTATTGGGAAAATGGATTCTAAAGAAACAATTCATTCTGGAGAACAATTAAACTTCGCTATGAAAATAGATTTTGCTCATTTTTTCGATAAAAATTCTGAAATAAAAATCCAATGAATAAATTCATAACATAGACCATATTTTAGACTACGCTTTACTCAGTTTTGTGCAAACGTTTTCACAAGCTCGATATTTCAAAATTCGGAGGGGAAAAGATGAAAAAAATGTGGCGTGCAGGCATACTTGCTGTTTCCTTAGGTGTAGCGGCAATATTAACAGGTTGTGGTGCTTCTGATAAAGAGAAAACAGAGAATAAAGCAGCAGACAAACCGAAAGAAGAACAAGTGGAACCCGTAACGTTAGATATTTTTCAATTTAAAGTAGAATTCAAAGACCAATTTGAAGCAGTTGCGAAGAAATATGAAGAAGAAAATAAAAATGTCAAAATCAATATCACAACAGTTGGTGGCGGTGAAGATTATGGTGCAGCACTTCGTTCGAAATTCTCATCTGGAAATGAACCAGCTATTTATAATATCGGTGGACCCCAGGATGTAGCCGACTGGAACGATAAACTTGCTGACTTATCTGATACTGCTTCAGCAAAAGCTGCTTTAAAAGGCACACTTGATGGTGTTTCAGTAGACGGTAAAGTATTAGGACTTCCATACAACCAAGAAGGCTATGGCTTAATCTATAATAAAAAGGTTTTTGAAAAGGCGGGTATTGATCCAGCATCCATTACAGATTTCGCTTCTCTAGAAAAAGCTGTAAAAGAATTGGATAGCAAGAAAAAGGAATTAGGTCTTAAAGCTGTTTTTGCTTTACCTGGTAAAGAAACTTGGGTAACTGGATTACATTTATCAAATGCATTTTTAGCTCCAGAGTTTGATAACAATGTATTAACAGCATTTAATGCAAAAAAGGTAGACTTCAAATATAAAGATGGATTTAAGAAAGTGTTAGATTTACAAAATCAATACTCTGTACAACCAACAGTGAGTTTAGACTACTCAAAACAAGTTGAAGAATTATTCTCTCTTCAAAAAGTAGCGATTATTCAACAAGGTAACTGGGTATATGGTTCAATTGCTGGTATTGATGAAGACTTTGCGAACAATGGTATTGGATTACTGCCAATTCCTGTTGAAGGCTATAAAGGTGATAGCGTTCCTGTAGGTATTCCAATGTATTGGGGCGTAAACAGTAAGGCGGATGAAAAAGTGATTGCTGAATCCAAGAAATTTTTAGATTGGCTGTACACTTCTGAAGAAGGTAAAGAAACGGTATTAAATGATTTCAAATTTATCCCTGCTTACAATGGCTATGATTCATCTAAAATCTCAGATCCGCTTTCAAAAGCTGTTTATGAATATGCAAGCGAAGGAAAAACAATCGGTTGGACATTCATGGGATACCCAACAGGTTGGGGTCAGGATGAGTTAGGTGTCCAAATCCAAAAATATTTAAGCAAAAAAGCATCATGGGATGAAGTTGTCGATGCAACGAAAAAAGCATGGGAAAAGGATCGACAAAAATGATGCTCTTAGTGAGGATATCTAAAACCTAGTTTATTAGAGTAAATATCAGATTTTGCATAAAGTGGAATCAGCTTCGCTTTCCGCGGGCGAACTTACGAGCCTCCTCGCTACACTGCGGGGTCTCGTCTAGCTTGCTTTCCCTCAGGAGTCTTCGCTGATTCCACTTCAACAAGGTTAGAAGTACTAGATTATTGTTAAAAATTTAATCTGATTTACCTTTTCATTAACATCAAACTAAGAGTAGCATTTCACAACATGGACGAACTAATGTTTTCTATATAGCAAAACTTCAAATGCTGTCCTCAAAGCTGAACAATTCAATCACTTTTTGGACAGCATTTATTTTAAACGAAAATACTTCAAACTATATTATTGTGTTGGGATATCGGAGGTGAGTAAATGCGAACAAAAAATGTATCCTATTGGCTCTTTCTAGCACCGGTTTTATTAGCCTTAACGTTAGTGGTTATTGTACCTTTATTGGTTGGTGTCTATTATTCTTTCACAGACTGGAATGGTATTCAAACAAATAAATTCATTGGCTTTGATAACTACAAAGCATTATTTCAAGATGAAAAATTTCTAGATTCACTATGGTTCACGACAAAATTCTCTATTGTTTCAGTAATTTTAATCAATGTGATTGGCCTTGGACTTGCTCTACTTGTAACGGCAAAATTAAAAACGAATCATTTATTACGTACGATCTTCTTTATGCCAAACCTAATCGGTGGTTTAATACTCGGGTTCATTTGGCAGTTTGTTTTTACAAAGGTATTTGCAAGTTTTGGAGAACTGGTCGGAATGGAAAGTTTACAAGGTTGGTTATCAACCCCAGGTACAGGCTTTTGGGGACTAGCTATTTTAATGAGTTGGCAATTGGCAGGCTATATTATGGTCATTTATATAGCTTATATAGAAGGTGTTTCAAAAGAATTACTAGAGGCTGCTGAAATAGATGGGGCCAATGCATTTCAAAAGATCCGTTACGTGCTATTTCCACTTGTTGCACCTGCTTTTACTGTCAGTATGTTTTTAACACTCTCAAATTCATTTAAGCTATACGACCAAAACTTATCTTTAACAGCTGGCGGTCCTTTTAACTCAACGCAAATGGTCGCAATGGAGATCTTTAATACAGCATTTACGAAATATGACATGGGCTATGCTCAAGCAAAAGCAGTCATTTTCTTTATTATCGTAGCAGTTATCGCTTTAGTCCAAGTTTATATCAATAAGAAGCGTGAGGTGGAGATGTAATGCGGAAAACGTATTTAATTCCCCTTGAAATAATTGGTGTTGCATTAGGAGTTATTTGGTTACTTCCATTCTATTTAATGATTATCAATTCTTTAAAAACAAAGCGACAAATTTTCGAAGACACATTAAAGCCACCGAGTGAAGTAACATTTGATAACTATGTGCAGGCTTTTAAAGAACTAGATTTCATAAGGACTTTTGCTAATTCACTACTTATTCTGGTAGTCAGTGTTGCATTAATCATTATTTTCTCTGCGATGGCAGCATATGCATTATCAAGAGTAAAGAGTCGTATTAGTACAGTTATCTTATTTATATTTATAGCAGCGATGTTGATTCCTTTTCAGTCTGTCATGATTCCTTTAATCACAATTTTCGGGAAAGTTGAAATGTTAAATCGATTGGGACTCATTTTTATGTATGTAGGATTTGGGGCAAGCTTATCTATTTTCTTATACCATGGTGCATTGAATTCGATTCCGAAATCCTTGGATGAAGCTGCAACAATTGATGGAGCAAACAAATTTCAAATTTTTTGGCACATCATCTTCCCAATGCTAAAACCTATAACTGTAACGGTAGGGATACTCAATACAATCTGGATTTGGAATGATTATTTATTACCTTCATTAGTGATTAACCAAAAAGGGATGGAGACAATTCCCTTAAAAATGTTCTTTTTCTTCGGAGAGTATACAAAACAGTGGCATCTTGCATTAGCGGGTTTAACTTTAGCTATTATTCCAGTCATCATTGCCTATTTCTTTGCACAGAAATCCATTATTAAAGGAGTATCTGAAGGTGCCATTAAATAAATAATGGAAGGATGGGTGCCCATTGGCAGTTACAATCATAGATGTTGCACGAGAAGCAAATGTGTCGCCATCGACCGTATCTCGGGTAATCTCAGATAGTCCGAGAATTAGTGAAAGAACAAAGCGAAAAGTAAGACAAGTGATGGATAGATTAAATTATCATCCCAACTTCCAAGCAAGAAATTTAGCAGCTAAGAGTACAAAAACGATTGGAGTAATCATGTCTCATTCCACTTCTCTAGCTTTTCAAAATCCTTTTTTCCCAGAAGTCATTCGTGGTATATGTACAAGTGCGCATTCTAACCAATATGGAATGTATCTCTCAACAGGAGGAAACGAGGAAGAAATCTACCAAGAAGTTGAGTCGATGGTACAAAGTAAAAAGGTGGACGGAATTATTTTACTCTACTCAAAAGTGAATGATCCTACTTTAGCCTTTTTAAAAGAAGCAGATTTTCCCTTTACTATGGTAGGTCGTCCATATCAATATGAAGAAGAGATTACATATATTGATAACGATAATCGGAAAATTGCTTATGAATTAGTCAATTATCTTGTTCATTTAGGACACGAACATATTGCGTTTATAGGTGGAAATCTAGATTATGTAGTATCACTGGATCGATTAGAGGGTTTCAAATCTGCTTTAAAAGATTTAGATCTTCAGTATAAAGAAAAATATATCATCCATGATCAAAATAAGTTAACAAATGATATTCAAAGTATTAATACGCTCATGCATTTAGATGTTCCGCCTACAGCCCTTATTGCACACGATGATTTGGTTGCTTATGAAATCATTCGCCATTTAGAAGAACTTTCTATTCGAGTACCTAATGATATTTCAATTGTTAGTTTTAATAACCACGCTTTATCTGAATTTGTGAAACCACCATTAACGACAGTAGATATTTCGATTTTTCAATTGGGTTTAGAAGCAGCTAATTATTTATTCGAAAAAATGAGTAGTACACAAGCTCCTATCAAAAATCGTTTCGTACCTACTACTTTAATTGAACGGCAATCTACAAAAGCGATAAATAATGATGTTTTAAGTTTAAGAGGTGAAATATGAAAAAAGCATGGTGGAAAGAAGCAGTTGCTTATCAAGTGTATACGAGAAGTTTCCAGGATTCGAACGGAGACGGAATTGGGGATATTAGAGGGTTAATATCTAGACTTGATTACCTTCATGAACTCGGTATTAATGTTATTTGGATTAGTCCAATGTACCGTTCACCAAATGATGATAATGGCTATGATATTAGCGATTATCAATCCATATTAGAAGAATTCGGTACGATGAAAGACTTTGAAGAATTACTTAAAGAGGTACATTATCGTGATATGAAACTAATCATTGACTTAGTGATCAACCACACAAGTGATGAACATCAATGGTTTATCGAATCTCGTTCTTCTAAGTCAAATCAAAAAAGAAACTGGTATATTTGGCGAGATGGAAAGAATGGGGAAGAACCAAATAATTGGGGCAGTATATTTGGTGGATCTGCATGGGAGTATGATGATGCAACTAATCAATACTATCTCCATCTTTTCTCAAAAAAGCAGCCCGATTTAAACTGGGAAAATAAAGATTTACGTTATGTTCTATACGAAATGGTTAAGTGGTGGCTCGACAAAGGAATTGATGGTTTCCGAGTTGATGCGATTAGTCATATCAAAAAGGATTCTTCATTTTCAAACACGACAAACCCAACAAATCTTCCATATGTTCATGCGTGGGAAAAATATATGAATGTTCCTGGCATTACAACTTTTTTAAAAGAACTCAAACAAGAAACATTTGCAAATTACGATATTATGACAGTCGGAGAAGCAAATGGGGTAGGAATTGATGAAGTGAATGCGTGGGTCGGAGAACAAGATGGTGTATTTAATATGATATTTCAATTTCAGCATTTAAGTCTATGGGATACCACCGAAAAAAATAAATTAGATGTTCCTGCATTAAAAAAGATCTTAACGAGCTGGCAGAAGGCTCTTGAAGGTTTAGGATGGAATGCCTTATTTATAGAGAATCATGATAATACGAGAGTTGTCTCAACTTTAGGAGACGATCAAACGTATTGGCGAGAAAGTGCAACTGCCTTGGCAACCATGTACTTTTTCATGCAGGGCACACCATTCATCTATCAAGGTCAAGAATTAGGGATGACGAATGTACATTTCTTATCGATTGATGATTATAACGATGTTGCAACCAAGAATGTTTATAATGAAGGAATTGCCAAAGGACAAACACATGAAGAACTAATGAAAAGTATTTGGAAAACAAGTCGTGATAATGCACGTACACCGATGCAATGGTCAGATAGAGAAAATGCAGGATTTACATCAGGAACACCGTGGATTGATATAAATCCTAACTATACTGATATTAATGTCGAGAAGCAGCAACATGACCCCAATTCTGTACTGAACTTCTATAAAAAAATGATTCAACTACGGAAGACAAATGAAATTTTCATCTATGGTCAATATGATTTAGTTCTACAAGAACATCCTTCTATTTATGCCTATACTAGGACATATAACAATGAAAAAATGATTATACTATGTAATCTTTCAAGAGATTCCACCATTGTAGATAAGATCGAAGGAATTTATTATAGTAATGACTATCTTTTATTAGCAAATATGCCAGTCAAAGAACATAAGAATGAAGCAATATTAGAATTTGCTCCTTATGAATCTAGAATTTATAGGTTATAAAAATTCATTGTGGAGCGAAAGACGGCGACTCCTACGGGAAAAGCTTGAGCTGAAAGCCCCGCAGGAACGAAGTGACGAGGAGATTGAAGCCAAGCCCGTGGAAAGCGCCGTCTGTAGCGGAACGTTCAAATCTGAATATTGAAGTTAATATG
>NZ_JBCMNM010000109.1:0-33718 GCF_050459865.1 Rummeliibacillus pycnus | reverse complement strand
TGAAGCACGGTACGGGCTTCCGAGGAGGCTCATCGCTCGCCAGCGGAAAGCGAAGCTAATTCCACATCATGCAGAAACCAGATTAATACTATTAATATTACATTTAAACACTAATCAGTACCCTAAACATTGTGACGAGGAGATTGAAGCCAAGCAAGCGGAAGGCCCCTGTCTGTAGCGGTACATCCAAATCTAAAGATTGAAAAGTTAATGAGTTAAAATGTTTTTATTAAAAACCCAAAATGGGTATATGAAACTGATTGGATTAAATATATCTTCCGTATTTTCCTAGTAATTCTTTTGTTTTCTGTTTTCCAAGTATTTTTTCGATTTCCTTCATCACATGGTCAGGTATACCTGTTAGGACCCATTGGATCGAAAACGATGAAAGTAGTGGGCGGAGTTTTTGTATTTCTTTTTTCGAAAGTGGAATCTGATAAGTTTTGGCATATTCAGCAAGCTCCTTATCTGATTTGCGATTAATCTCACTTAATAATGAAAGATAATCCATTTACTCATCCTCTCTAAGTTAATAGTCCTTTACAAAGCGCCCATAATCTATTATACTTTCTTTTTGTAAATCGTAATGATTATGAATTAGAAAGAAGAGAAGTTTATGGCGCAACAACCATTAATTGAATTACAAGATGTTTCATTTCAATATGAATATACGCAAGTGTTAAACAAAATTTCTTTAACTGTTCGAGAAGGCGATTTTTTAGCATTACTTGGCCCGAATGGCTCTGGAAAATCGACATTGTTAAAAATTATTTTAGGTCTTTTAAAACCTACAAAGGGCACTGTAAAGTTGTTTGGGGAACCTGGTTCATCTTTTAAACACAAAGAGTGGATAGGATATGTTTCACAAAAATCTAATTCGTTTAATTCAGGATTTCCTGCAACAGTAAGAGAGGTTGTAGCGAGTGGGCTTACTAAAAAAATTGGCCTTTTCAAAAGAAATTTACCAAACCAACAAAAGCGTGTGATGGAATCCTTACAAGCTGTGGGTATGGAGCAGTTTGCTAACCGTAATATTGGTGAACTTTCTGGTGGTCAGCAACAACGTGTTTTTATTGCTAGAGCACTTGTTGCAGAACCTAAAATACTTATTTTAGATGAACCAACCGTCGGAATTGACCACGAAAATGTGCAGTCATTCTATGATATGCTTTCTGATTTAAATGAGCACCTTCATATGACCATGATATTAGTAACTCATGATGTGGACACGGTATCCAATACGATTAGCCATGTCGCTTGTTTAAATCAAACCATCCACTTCCATGGCTATAAAGACGATTATGATTCCTTATCAGATGATCAATTAAATGCATGGTATGGCCATGCAGTACGTAAAATTCATCATGACAATAAGGAGAAACAAAAATGATCGAATCTATATTACATTATGACTTTTTGCAGAATGCCTTTTTATCGGGAATTATTATCGGGGTAATTGCGCCATTATTAGGTGTTTTTATCGTTGTTCGTCGATTATCACTAATTGCTGATGCTTTAAGCCATGTCACTTTAGCTGGTATTGCGGGAAGTTTATATATAAGTCAAAGTGTCCCTGCATTAGCAACATTAAATCCAATTTACCTTGGAATTATTTCTGCAGTAGGGGGCTCTGTCTTAATCGAGCGTTTTCGCAGATTATATAAGCATTTTGAAGAATTAGCGATTCCAATTATCATGTCTGCAGGTCTTGGCATGAGTGCGATTTTCATCTCATTGGCACAAGGCTTTAGCACAGATTTATTTAGTTATCTATTTGGCTCTGTTTCAGCAGTAAGTCGACAAGATTTATGGATTGTACTAGGAATAGCTATATTAGTCATCACATTTATATATGTTTTTTATAAAGAATTATTTGTTTTATCATTTGACGAAGAGTATGCCAAAGCAAGTGGCATCCCTGCAAAAACAGTACATTTATTATTTATGATTGTAACAGCACTAGTGATTGCGGCTAGTATGCGAATTGTCGGGATTTTACTTGTATCGTCATTGATTACATTACCTGTTGCAGCAAGTATTCGAATCGCAAAAGGATTTAAGCAAACTATCTTCTTTGCCATACTATTTGGTGAATTAGCTGTAATAATTGGTTTAGTATCTGCGTTTTATTTGAACTTGGCTCCAGGTGGTACAATTGTAGTAACATCTATTTTAATATTACTTTTGGTTATTCTTGGGAAGAAAATAGTGATGTCGATTCGCGCGAAGGATTGAAGGGAGTAGTTGGGTTATGAATTTGACAAAAGCATGGGAAATATTAAAGCATAGCGGCTTTAAAAAAACAGATAAACGTGAGCAGATTTTAGAAATGTTCGAGGCTACTGAGAAATATTTAACAGCGCGCGACCTGCTTGTTGTGATGAAAAATGACTACCCGGGTATGAGCTACGATACAATCTATCGCAATCTAGCCACATTTGTGGAACTTGGCATACTGGAAGAAACCGAACTTTCGGGTGAACGCCATTTTCGAATGCATTGTGAAACCGATCATCACCATCACCACTTCATCTGTATGGAATGTGGAAAAATTAAAGAAATCCACCTTTGCCCAATGGACATGCTCCACGAACAGCTCCCAGAGTATGAAATTGAGGATCATAAGTTTGAAATTTATGGTAGATGTCCAGAATGTATAGCAAAAAGCCTGTCATAGTAACGTTTGACAGGCTTTTGTTTTGAGCATTTTATTAAATTGACCATCATTGATGGTCAATTTGATTTTTTATTGCCATTTCCAAGATGTTCAAGGTTGTTTTCTGCAAGTTATCTAATGCATTTCTTACTAAGAAGGAAGTGTATGGCCGTATAAATTACTGAAAACGTTAAAAAGTAATCAGAAAATTAAAACATACAAAAAAGTTCGCCTAATGAATTAGACGAACTATGTTAAACAGTCTATATCTCAATCCTCAAATGGGAATTCGATTAAATAACCTAACCGAATATCACATTCTGCTAGAACTGGTATTAATAAAATAACAATAGCAGAAATCACAAGGCAATTGATTAGCATTTTAGAAAGAAGGTTTTTACGAGAAGTTTTAAAAAAACTGATGATATATTGAATTAAGAATAGGAAAATAAAACAATTCGCAAAGATATTAAGGATATATTGCCAGTCCATTCTTACTCACCGCTCTCCTTGATTTCTAATGATCTATACTACATTCATTATTATACAAAAGGTTTTGAAATTATAGTAGTTTTACTGCTTGGAAAACAATAAATTAATAAAACGCTATAATCACAAATAATGAGGAAGTTGTGACAAGAAAGGTTTGCCAATCTTGTTACAACTTAATATTTTTTGGACTCATTTTTTTTTAACATTGTATAATGTTTACTGGGGAAAAGCTATAGCAGGGAAAAGGAGAGTTTGGCTATGAAATTTTTTAAAGCTTCTTTATTAATAGCGGCTTTGGTAATAGGATTAGTTGGCTGTGGAAAAGACGATACCAAAGAAAACACTAGAGAAATTATTATTCCTAAAACTGAGTTTTATCAATATCTGTACATTCAAAGTGTCAATGATAAGGGAGTTTCTACTAAAGAAACAGGGAAATTAATAGATAACCCTGCAACTGTACAAGATTTTATTCGAACTGTTAACCGATCAGTTGTGATGGTACCTAAAACTGAAAAGCAGGCAGAGGTAGTTAAACAATTAGACAAACAAGGTAGTTATATTGTTGCCCTTGGTGATACTAAAGAGATGAACAAATTAACATATAAAATCTATTTACTAAAAGATGGAACGATCTTCTTCCAAGATACGATGAAAAAAGAAATGATGTATATGACCGTAAAAAAAGAGCCAGAGAAAATAGAAAAAGCAAAGAAAATTCTAGATATTAATTTTTAAAATTATTTCACTTTGAACGGATACCTGAGGAACCGAGGCAATAATATCGGATATTGATCCTTAGAAATATATGAAAAAAGCGAAAGATCACAAGCCTTGTGATCTTTCGCTTTTTTCTTTTAATCTATTAAATACCAAATTCTTTTTTGACCCAGTGTTCAGCTTCTTTCCAGCTATTCACACGGATTACACCATTTGGAATCGACTCGCGGTTATACGGAGCATCAAATAGTAGAACAGGTATATCTAATTCTTCATGGAGGCGAACAGCATTATCATGTTTATCTTCCATAAACAATTGTACACCATGTCTTTTTCCAGCAATCACTTTATCAGTTGGTCCGACAATATCAATTGTATCATACGGTAAACTGTTAGTTTTAAACCAATTATCTGTGACCTCTCGGGAGTTTTCTTCACGAGCTGTGATATAGTTTAACGTGACATTTGGATACCAATTAGACAGAATGCGCTGTGCGTTTAATTGAAGTGGAGGATTTTTGTATATAGTTAGTTCTTCTTTTTTAAACCATTTAAAGAAATCCAATTTATCAACTGTCAGTGCTTCTGTTAGGTCATAGGTAGTAATATCATCCAATATTAAATTAGTATTAAATGCTTTATTGATATATGGTAATAAAAACTCTGGTGTTGTTATTGTACCGTCAATATCAATGCCAAAACTATATTTCTTCGTCATCGAAAACCCTCCTAGATGCTAGTTTTGAGCGTTTGCTGCTTTTTCTGCTTCTTGTTTTTTGTAATATTCTTCAGCTAAAATATCGATTTCTTTTTTCAATTCTTCAACCATTGTTTCTTCAGGTACTTTACGAACTGTTTTACCATGACGGAAAAGTAGACCTTCTCCACGGGCACCTGCAATACCGATATCAGCTTCGCGTGCCTCACCAGGACCGTTTACTGCACAACCAAGTACAGAAACTTTAATCGGTGCTTTAATCGTTTGTAAGTATTCTTCTACTTCGTTTGCAATTGAAATTAAATCGATTTCAATTCGACCACAAGTAGGGCATGAGATTAAAGTAGGCATGTTAGAAGCTAATCCGAATGATTTTAATAATTCTCTTGCAACTTTAATTTCTTCTACTGGATCTGCACTTAGAGATACACGTAATGTATTACCAATTCCTTTAGAAAGAATAGCGCCTAAACCAGCTGAAGATTTAATCGTACCTGAGAATAAAGTACCTGATTCCGTGATTCCTAAATGTAATGGATAATCAAATGCACGTGAAGCTTTTTCGTATGCTTCAATGGCAAGATTAATATCTGATGCTTTCATCGATACGATTATATCGTGGAAATCAAGATCTTCTAAAATTTTGATATGGTGCAATGCACTTTCTACCATACCATCAGCTGTTGGATACCCGTATTTATCAATGATTTTACGTTCTAATGAACCAGCATTTACACCAATTCGTATTGGTACACCTTTGGCTTTCGCTGCATTGACAACAGCTTCCACTTTTTCTTTTCGACCGATATTACCTGGGTTGATACGGATTTTATCCACGCCTGCATCAATTGCTTTTAAAGCTAGTTTATAGTCAAAGTGAATATCCGCAACAAGTGGGATATGGATACGTTTTTTAATGTCAGCTAGAGCATTAGCTGCTCGTTCATCAGGACAAGCAACACGTACGATTTGGCAACCAGCTTCTTCTAAACGAAGAATTTCAGCAACTGTTGCTTCAACGTCATGTGTTTTAGTAGTTGTCATACTTTGGATGATTACTTCATTGCTTCCGCCGATTGTTAAATCACCAACACGAACTTTACGTGTATTCGAACGGTGCGTGATTTCATTCATGAAAACTCTCTCCTTCATAGGCTTATATAAAAGCCTTCACTGTACACTATTTTAGCAGTGTTTGAAAGGAAATGACAAGAAAGAAACATTAACCGTTTAATTGGTACATGAATCAGCATTTTTTGTACGGAACGGTAATACAACTTTTTCATTTGGCCTAAAACTTTGTTTTAGAAGATGAGGATTTAATTTATATACAAGTTCAAGTCTTTCAGCAAAAGATAAATTTTCTGCTGGGTAAAGGGAAAATAATGATTCCCATGTATCACCAGAAGCCGTAGTGACAGTAATCGTTTGAATCTTGTTCGTTTTTTCACATTTCTGTTCAACCGTATAAAAATCAGCTTTAGAAATGGTCCCTTCTAATAAATCTACTTTTATAAAATAAGCACATATTAAAATAATGAGTGCGGAAACTAGTATTCTCAAAAAAAATCCCTCCCTTTTTCACTAATATATGAAAAAGAAAGAGATTCAGACCTTATTTTTGAGGTTGATTTGGATATTTTCTACAAGCTTGAACCAAATAAATAGCAGTAATAATGATTCCAATACTTGAAATAATACGATTATTAACTTGGAAAAAGATTGATACCGTCGTGAAAATGATTGATAAAGTGATAGCAAATGATGCTGTACGCCAAATATGTCGATATTCTCCGCGTTTTTTCAAAAATTTGAGTATACCTAAACCGACAATTGCATAAATACTAATTTGAACAAATACCGAAAACGAATTGATAATAAATAATAGTACAAATGAGAATGGATAAATTAACCATTTAATATCATTCAAGTATTCTTGTAATCCCTTTATTTGACTCGTTTCTCCACCTACACCAGCAAGAAACTGAATAAAAGAAATAATTGAAACAAATGTTACAAGTAATAGAACGTATTGAATAACTTTTCCAATAGGGAGCAGTCTATAAGCAGCTAGCTTTTTTGGATGAAAGAGGCTGTCTTTGAATAACTGCCAATGTTTAATCTTCATATATCTAACCTCCATCTAGTATATTAACATGGAAATTAAGTGGTTACGAATAGGTGATATAAATAATAGGTAAACTAAATCCAATACATTAATTTTCGATATGGATGTTCCGCTACAGACGGCACTTTCCACGGGCTTGGCTTCAATCTCCTCGGGCCAACACGATGTTGGTCACGAAGCCGTTGCCACAGGATGTGGCGTTCTTAGGCTTTGTTCCTTATAAGATGTGTTCCTGCGGGGCTTTCAGCTCAAGCTTTTCCCGTAGGAGTCGCCGTCCTTCGCTACACACTGAACAAAATTGGAAAAGTTCGTATTTAATAACTGAAAATGGACTTATGACATAGATTCAACTAAATAAAGAATAGGGCAAAAAATTCTTAAATTCTTCATTTAATATAAAATATAAATTTTATAAAAATGTTTCTGTCATTATAACTTATTAAGTGCATTCTCTAATCATATTTTGCAGTAATTGTTGGAATGGCAAATCAATATAGAAGTAACAGTAAAAGTGGAAGTTAATGCCCTAACAATCAACTCTAAAATTGACGAATTTCTAATCAGAATGAGAGAATATATAAGCTACGAATAATCATAAATGAAATTAATAGAATTCTACTTATTAAAGGAGAACGGTATGGAATATATTTCTTGGACACTTACAATTTTAAGTTTTATCATTGCATTTATTGGCTTGGTTTATCCTATAATTCCTTCGGTTATATTTATTTTCTTAGGCTTTATCATTCATGGCTTGTTTCATGGCTTTAGTGAATTCCCATGGTGGTTCTGGGCTATTGAAGTATTATTTACAATTCTTTTATTTGGTGCAGATACACTAGCAAATGCATTTGGCGTAAAAAGGTTTGGTGGAAGTGAAGCTGGAATTTGGGGAAGTACGATTGGGTTATTAGTAGGCCCCTTTATTATCCCGTTTGCTGGTATTTTAATTGGTCCATTCATTGGAGCAGTAATTGCCGAATTATTATTTTCAAAGAGTTCCATTAAGCTGGCGTTAAAAACTGGCGTTGGATCGCTTGTTGGATTTTTAACATCTGTAGTGACAAAGGGGATTGTTCAGATTGTGATGATTGTTCTATTTGTAATGGTTGTATGAAATGAGTGGTAGTTCAGTCAAAAGACTGAATTTGAAAAATATAGTGAATAATATTTGAACGATTATCTAAATTTTGTTAACCTATGTGATGTAGTTAATAATTACTTAATTTCGAGGAGGAAATTATTATGGCATTTGAATTACCAAACTTACCATATGCATTTGATGCATTAGAACCACATATTGACGCTAAAACTATGGAAATTCACCATGACAAACACCACAATACTTATGTAACAGGATTAAACGATGCTTTAGCTGGTAAAGCTGAATTTGAAGGCAAAACAGTTGAAGAAATTATCGCTAACTTAGATGCAGTTCCAGAAGCAGTTCGTACTGCTGTACGTAACAATGGTGGCGGTCACGCTAACCACTCATTATTCTGGGAATCATTAGCTGCTAATGCTGGTGGCGCACCAACTGGTGAATTAGCTGCAGCAATCGATGCAAAATTCGGTAGCTTTGATGCATTCAAAGATCAATTCGCAGCAGCTGCAAAAACTCGCTTCGGCTCAGGCTGGGCTTGGTTATCATTAGTTAATGGTGAATTAGAAATTTCTTCTACTCCAAACCAAGACTCTCCAATCATGGAAGGTAAAACTCCATTACTAGGTCTAGATGTTTGGGAACATGCTTACTACTTAAACTACCAAAACCGTCGTCCTGACTACATTACAGCATTCTGGAATGTTGTAAATTGGGATAAAGTTGCAGAACGTTTCGCAGCATCAAAATAATCCAATATACTTGGAACAAAGCACACATCTTACACGTCAGTAAGATGTGTGTTTTTTATTTGTAAAAGCGGAACGCGCCCGACGCTGCATATTTTGAAAAGTACCAAAACAGTTAATGAGTATTTGTGTACATAGGTCAGAACAACGCTAACTCTAATACCTTTGAAAGGCACGCAATTATTCATTATCAACTAATAGTTTTATGTTTTTTACGTTGAAAAATGATATACTACTAATTGTGAATTGAGAGGAAAGGGGGCTAAATGCATGCGCCAAAAAACCAAAAAAACTAAGAAACGCGCTTCAAGTGTCAAAGCAAAACAGCGTGCAAATCTTTCTTTTCGAATGAATATACTTTTTTTCTCGGTTTTTGTGTTGTTTTCAATTCTTATTTTACGTCTGGGGTATATGCAGATCGTAAAAGGAAATGATTATGTAAGAGCGTTAGAGCAAACGGAAGAAGTTACAGTTAATACAAGTGTTCCACGCGGAAGAATCTATGACCGAAATGGACAAGTATTAGTAGATAATAAGCCGAAAAATGCCATTACGTATACAAAACTTCAATCAACAACGAGCGATGAAATGTTAAATACAGCCAAAAATTTAGCAAAGCTCATTAAGATGGATACAAGTAAAATAGCATTACGAGACAAACAAGATTTTTGGATCAAGCTTCATAATAAAGAAGCATACGCAAAAGTTTCGAAAAAAGAACAGGATGCAATTATTAAGGATGAAAAGCTCGAAGCTGCAGACAAACAAGCTAAACTAGATAAATTAGTTAGAGATCGGATTACGGATAAAGAATTAAATAGTTTATCAAAAGAAGATCTACAAGTTTTAGCTATTTATAGCAAAATGGTTGCTGGATATAACTTATCTCCGCAAATCATTAAAAGTGATAATGTGACGGATAAGGAATTTGCTGTAGTATCAGAACATTTGAATGAGTTACCAAATGTTAATACTACTACAGACTGGGCACGTGTAAGGGATTCAGATCTAAGCATACTTGGTTCTACAACTACTCCATCGGAAGGAATTCCAAAGGATAAGTTAGATTATTATTTAGCTCGTGGTTATTCAAGAAATGACCGTGTTGGTAAAAGTTATATTGAATCTCAATATGAAGAATTATTGCAAGGTCAAAAAGCCGTTGTTAAAAATGAAACCAATGGTAAAGGCAAGGTTGTGGATACAAAGACCACATTTGAAGGGGAACCTGGGAAAGACCTTGTGTTATCAATTGATAGTCAGCTACAAACTAAATTAGAAAAACTTGTAGAAGATCAATTATTAACAGCTAAAGCTACTGGTGCATCCAGTTTATTGGATAGAGCTTTCTTAGTTATGATGGATCCAAACACTGGTGATGTATTATCTATGGTTGGGAAAAAATTAGATACTGATAAAAATGGTCGAACAGTTGTAAACGATTATTCAATTGGTGCTTTTACATCTGCCTATGAAGTAGGTTCTGTAGTAAAGCCAGCAACTTTATTGACTGGTTATAAACTAAATGCAATAACTCCAGGGCAAGTCTTAGTTGACCAACCAATTAAACTTGCCGGAACAAAACCAAAATCATCTATCTTTAACCGCTCAGGTGCAATTCCAATGTCAGATTTGACAGCTATTGAACGATCTTCTAACTCTTATATGTTCCAAACAGCTATGAAGATTGCTGGTGAAAATTATGTACCAGGTATGGCACTGCACGTACAACCAAGTGATTTTGCAAAAATCCGCAATTCCTATGCACAATTTGGTTTAGGAGTAGATACTGGTATTGACTTACCTGGTGAATTCGCGGGTTTTAAAGGGGAAGAACTCCTTCCAGGTAAATTACTCGACTTAGCAATTGGCCAATTTGATACATTTACACCACTTCAACTTGCTCAATATGTATCTACCATTGCCAATGGAGGAAAACGAATACAACCACATGTTGTAAAAGAAGTTCGCGAACCATCAAAAGATGGTAAAGAACTTGGGCCACTAGTTGAAGAAATTGGACCTACAGTATTGAATACAATCGATAATTCACAATATGAGATTGACCATGTTAAACAAGGGATGCATCAAGTATACTTTGGTAGTCAAGGTTCTGCCGCTTCATACTTCCGAGATGCCAAATTTGATGCTGCTGGTAAAACAGGTACAGCCCAAGTTGTATACTATGGACCTAAAAAATCGGCATATGGTACTCAAACGTTGACGATTACACATGTAGGATTTGCGCCGTATAAAAATCCGGAAATTGCCTATGCTGTAGTTGTTCCTTGGGTTACAACAAGTGAAAGTTACACTGCAATTAATAATATAATTGCACGTCAAGCAGTTGAAACTTATTTCGATTTGCAAAAGAAAGATTTAAAACACAATGAAGAAACTGTGGGTCAGAAAATAACAAAATCATCCACTAAAGACTCTACAAATAAAGCACAATAGTTTTTTAAAATTATAATTTATCACGTAAAAGAGCGCAGTGATCATCTGATCATTGTGCTCTTTTTTTGTCTATGTTAATTGATATTTTTGAATATTTACAAAATGTTTGTGTATATATCGAACAAAACAACTTGCTAATTTAACTGAATATCGTAATTGATGCTAGATTCAATAGTTAAAAGACGCTTCATTTACATTGCGTTTACAAAACAATAATAATCCATAACATTAGGTTTATATGACCTCAACATTGTCGTTTTATAGTAAGTATTGTAATAAATAAAACATTCCTTTGGGAGGCAAACACAGATGAAAAACTGGAAGTACTTGATGATGACATCAGTTATCGGATCTGCATTATTCTTAGGAGCATGTGGTAACAGTGATGACTCAGCATCAAAGAGCAACAATGGATCAACTGAACAAAAAACAGATGCAAACCAAAAATTAGAAGGAAAAATCGCAGGCGATGGTTCTTCAACAGTAGCACCTATTATGGAAGCAATCGTAGAAGAATATGCTAACGAACAACCTAAAGTTCAAGTATCTGTTGGTGTATCTGGTACAGGTGGCGGTTTCGAAAAATTCATTAATGGCGAAACTGATTTCTCAGATGCTTCTCGTGAAGTAAAACCTGAAGAAGCTGCAAAATTAAAAACAGCTGGCATTGATTATACAGAAATGAAAATTGGTTACGATGGTATTTCTATCGTAGTAAATAAAGATAATAATTGGATTCAAGATATTACAGTAGATCAATTAAAACAAATTTGGTTAGAAGATGGTAAAGATAAAAAATGGTCAGATATTAATCCAAAATGGCCAAATGAAAAAATCGTATACTACTCACCAGGTACAGATTCTGGTACTTACGACTATTTTGTAAATGATATTTTAGAAAAGAAAGATATTGTAAAATCTGCAACTCTTTCTGAAGATGATAATGTCTTAGTAAAAGGTGTAGAATCTGACAAAAACGCAATTGGTTACTTTGGTTTTGCATACTACGAAGCTAACAAAGATAAATTAAAAGTTGTGAAAATCGGTGGAGTAGAACCAACTCACGATACAATTAAATCAGGTGAATATTCACCACTTTCTCGTCCACTATTCGTTTATGTGAAAAACAGTTCAGTAAAAGATAACCCTGTAATGTATGATTTCATGAAATATACTCTTACTAATGCAGGT
Organism: Rummeliibacillus pycnus; assembly: GCF_050459865.1. Taxonomy (GTDB): domain Bacteria; phylum Bacillota; class Bacilli; order Bacillales_A; family Planococcaceae; genus Rummeliibacillus; species Rummeliibacillus pycnus_B. Next base: position 21,505 of record NZ_JBCMNM010000109.1, on the reverse strand, counting down.
GATATGGCTGAAGCAGTAGGCTATGTTAAAGCTCCAGATGATGTTTATAAAAAAGATCTTCAAACATTAGAAGGCTTAAAATAATATTTTTTTCAAGGATGTGAGTAGCATATAGCTACTCTCATTCCATTTGAAGGGGGAACTTCAATTGGTAAGCAAAAAGCATCAAGAAATGCTATCGGTTCAAGAATTGATTGAACAATCAAAAGGAAAAGGACTAACAAAGGCATTTGAAAAAATTATGCCAAAGCTATTATTTCTAGCTGCTTTGGTATCAGTACTAACTACAATAGGTATTGTCTTCACTTTAATCTTCGAAACAATTGAATTTTTTACAAAAGTTAATATAACTGATTATCTATTTGGTAAAGAATGGCTACCATTTTCCGGAACAAATCCAGTCTATGGTGTTCTACCATTAGTAGTAGGTTCCTTAAAAGTAACTCTAATCGCAGCAATTGTTGCAGTTCCATTAGGAATCGCTGCTGCAATTTATTTAAGTGAATATGCAAGTGATAATATTCGTCGAGTTATAAAACCAATTTTAGAGGTGTTAGCTGGAGTTCCTACTATTGTATATGGTTTCTTTGCTTTAACTTTTGTAACACCACTTTTACAACAAATTATCCCTTCTTTAAAAATATTTAATGCGATTAGTCCAGGAATTGTAATTGGGATTATGATATTACCAATGATTGCTTCATTATCAGAGGATGCAATGTCATCTGTTCCAAATTCAATGCGTGAAGGTGCATTAGGGTTAGGTTCTACAAAACTTGAAGTTACATTAAAGGTAGTCCTACCTGCAGCATTATCTGGAATTCTTTCGTCAGTCGTACTTGCTGTTTCAAGGGCAATTGGTGAAACTATGATTGTTTCTCTAGCTGGTGGATCTACTCCGAAATTAGACTGGAACTTTACAGATTCCATCCAAACAATGACTGCATATATTGTTCAAGTTTCAAGCGGTGATGCAGGTTATGGAACAACCATTTATTATTCAATTTATGCTGTCGGATTTACACTATTCATCTTTACACTAATCATGAATCTACTAGCACACTATATTTCTAAACGCTTTAGGGAGGAATACTGATGAATTACATCAATCAAAAAAAAGTCATCAAGAGAATGTCAGGGCGAATATTCCTCAATCGTGTGTTTAAAGTGATTTTTCTATTAGCTACATTATTCGCGTTAGCAACACTTGGAATTTTGATTTATCGAATGATTTCTCAAGGTGCAGGACATTTAACTGTAGATTTCCTGAGTAATTTTTCTTCTAGATTTCCAGATAAAGCAGGTATTAAAGCAGCTTTAGTTGGATCGATTTGGTTAATGATTGTTGTTGCACCAGTTTCATTAATACTAGGAGTTGGAGCAGCACTTTATCTTGAAGAATATGCACCAAAGAATAAAATGACTGATTTTATTAAAATGAACATTTCAAACTTAGCAGGAGTTCCTTCTGTTGTATTTGGGTTGCTCGGTTTAACAATATTCGTTCGAAGTTTAGGATTAGGAAAAAGTGTATTAGCTGCAGGATTAACAATGAGTTTATTGATTTTACCTGTTATCATAGTTTCTTCTCAAGAAGCTATTAGAGCAGTCCAAAGCGAATTACGCGAAGCATCTTACGGAATGGGCGCAACAAAATGGCAAACCATTTTAAAAGTAGTTTTACCTTCTGCACTTCCAGGGATTTTAACTGGTTGTATATTAGCATTATCTAGAGCAGTAGGTGAAACAGCACCATTAGTTGTATTAGGTATCCCAGTAATCGTTCATTTCTTACCTGCAGGCTTATTGAGTGAGTTCACAGCATTGCCAATGCAAATATACGACTGGGCAAAACGTCCACAAGCAGAATTCCAAAATGTTGCAGCAGCAGGAATTCTAGTATTACTAGTATTCTTAATTGTATTAAATTCTATCGCAATCTTCATTCGAAATAAATTCCAAAAACGCTATTAATAAATAGGGGGATAATAATGTTAAAAGTGCAAGTTAGAGAAACAGATGAAAATTCAGTAGAGGATTTAAAAGTACTTCAAACTGAACAGAGACAAACGGTGTACCAAACAAAAAACTTAAATCTTTGGTATGGCGAACAACAAGCATTAAAAGATATTAATCTGGATATTGTAGAAAATGAAGTAACTGCAATTATAGGACCTTCTGGTTGTGGTAAATCAACATATATCAAAACGTTAAATCGTATGGTGGAACTTGTTCCAACTGTTCGTACTTCAGGTGAAATTATATATCGTGAACGTAATATTCTTGACAAAAACTATAGAGTAGAGGAATTACGTACAAAAGTCGGCATGGTTTTCCAAAAGCCAAATCCATTTCCAAAATCTATTTATGACAATATTGCTTATGGACCAAGAATTCATGGTATTAAAAACAAAAAAATTCTTGATGAAATCGTAGAGAAAAGTTTACGTGGAGCAGCTATTTGGGATGATGTAAAAGATCGTCTAAATCAAAATGCTTATGGACTATCAGGTGGTCAACAACAACGTATTTGTATCGCTCGTTGCTTAGCTATTGAGCCAGATGTCATTTTAATGGATGAACCTACATCAGCACTTGATCCAATTTCAACATTAAAAGTAGAAGAACTTGTTCAAGAATTAAAACAAAATTACTCTATTATTATTGTGACACACAATATGCAACAAGCAGCACGTATCTCTGATAAAACTGCATTCTTCTTAAATGGTGAAGTAATTGAATTTGATGATACAAATAGATTGTTCTCTACACCATCAGATAAAAGAACAGAAGATTATATTTCAGGACGATTCGGATAAGGAGGAATTACAATGACACCTCGAGAAAAATATGATAAAGAATTACATCGTGTACAAAATCTATTAGTAGAACTTTGTCAACGTTCTATCAATGCATTTGAAAAATCACTTGAAGTGTTATTTTCAAAAAATATTGATGGAGCCCTTGTTATTATTGAGCAAGATCGCTTTATCAATCGCCTTGAAGAACATTTACATGATGAAATTATTTTATTGATCACAAAGCAACAACCAGTTGCCACTGACCTTCGTCGATTAGTTTCTATCATTAGAGCAGCTCAAGATATGGAACGAATAGGGGATTATGCAGTTAATATTGGAAAAGAGACAATTCGAATCGGAATCAATCAAAATCCTTATCCAGAAGAACAATTACGTGAGATGGGACAATTAACTATTTCAATGCTAAATGAAATGCTTGATGCATTTATTCATGAGGATGTAGAAAAAGCTAAAGAAATTGCATTAAGAGATGACCAAATCGATCGCTATTATGGTGAAACGATGACGGCAATTGAAAAAATGGCATCTTCTGAAAATACAAGTAGCCAGGCAATTCAACTAGCATTAATTTGCAAATATATTGAAAGAGCAGCAGATCATGCGACAAATCTTGCTGAAGCTTTATTCTTTATTGTGCAAGGTAAACGTTTTGCATTGAATTCTTAAAATGGGGTTATCCAAAAGTTTTTTTGGCAATTCTTTTTTATGTTGAACCTTATCATATATAAGAGTTTATTCAATATCATTTATAAATAGTTGTACTGGGGGATCGGCTGTCATTTTTTGCGGCAAATCCTTTTTGTATTGAAAGTAATTCGTGAAATATATTGTACTGGGACATTCACTCACATTTTATCCATAAAAAAATGTTTCATAAGCATACAAAACTTATGAAACATTTTTTATTTTGCTTTAGTTATGATTTTTAATATTTCATCATTTGTCATATTTGAAGTAAGTTGATAGTCACCAATTTGAATGTTTTTCACTTGATTCTTATTGATGATATAACGTTCAAATTCGGCATCGTTTTTTACAATGCCACCATCTTTCAACGCTTTACTAACTTCTGCAGTGCCCATACCTCTTTTAATCACCAATGTATATGATTTTACGGTATCTTTTTTTGAAGTTTGATCTGCCTTTAAACTATTATAGTCCGTTTGAATTTTCGCTAATTGTGCTTTTGCATCAGCAGCATCTTTTTTTAAAGCAGCAAGTTCTGATTTCTTAATAACAACAGTGCCTTTTTGATCACCATCTGTAGATTTTAAAGTCGTGATTATTTTAGATGTGTTTTTCTGATCTAACTGATGATTGATTGCCATGATACTACCGGCTAAAAATACGCCAATTCCAATCGAACGTAAAGTAGATTTCATCATAGTTGGTTGCCTCCAGAAACTATGATAGCTTTTACTTGTTCTGATGATAGGGAAGAACGTTGGCTAATTTCATCTGTATTATAGCCTTGTTTATGTAAAGTAAGCACTTGGCTAATCAAGATTTGATGAATACCGTTAATGGTTACTTTTGGGTTAGCTTTTTGACTTACTTTCTTTTTTTGTTTTGCAAATGTTTGTGTTTCGATTAATAATTCTTCTTCGATTACTTTTAAACGACGTTTTAATTGGTGTGTCTCTTGATAAAAGTTAAGGGATAGTTCTTCAACATCTTTTTCAACTTGTTTTGATTTATTTCCAACAAAAAAGGATGCAATGATGATGATGATCCCAACTATAATCAAAATGAGTGATAAGTCCATTTTCATTCACCTCATGATGGGTATTTAGTTGTTTATTTAATTGTAACATATCAACATCTAATTAGAAATCACAGTAGATTTTTTTGCAAAATATGATATAATGGTTTAGTCGTATAAATCATGCTCACTAAGACATTTTATTCTTTATATAGAGTGGGAGGGATAACAATGCGCGTTAATATTACATTAGCTTGCACTGAATGTGGAGAACGTAACTACATTTCAAAGAAAAACAAACGTAACAATCCAGAACGTCTTGAATTGAAAAAATATTGCTCTCGTGACAACAAAATGACACTTCACCGTGAAACGAAGTAATGCTCATTGCCAAAACCCTTGTGGTTTTGGCTTTTTCCATCTTTAGAGTTATAGGAGTGAGAAAGTATGCATAAAAAAGAACTTCGCAAAATATTAATAAATGATTTACAAAAGCTTTCACCTGAAACTTATAAAGAAAAATCAGAACTAATACATAAACAACTACTTCAAGAAAAAGCTGTAAAAAATGCAAAGGTGATTGGAATTACAATTTCTGCATTTCCAGAAGTTGAAACGAGAACTCTAATCGAAACATTATGGGCAGAAGGAAAAAAAGTAGTAGTACCTAAATGTGAACCTAAAACAAGAATGATGACATTTTATGAGATTACTTCTTTTGACCAGCTAGAAAATGTATATATGCAGCTATCCGAACCTATTCCTTATTTAACAGCTAAGATTCAAAAAGAACAAATCGATTGTTTAGTTGTTCCTGGACTTGCATACGATCGAAAAGGTTACAGACTTGGGTTTGGCGGTGGCTATTATGATCGATTTTTGTCGGATTTTAAGAATTCGACAATTTCTTTGGCATTTCACTTGCAAGTAGTTGAAAAAATTCCGATAGATGCTTATGATGTACCTATTGAAAAAATAATAACTGAAAATGAAATAATATTTTGTAAGTGAAATTGAAAGGGGGCTATTAACCCTTGGAAACAGTATATGATGTTATGCAATTTTTGAAACGTTTTGGTACGTTTGTTTATACTAAAAATCGTATTGGTGATTTGCAATTAATGGAGATAGATTTAGTAGAACTATATAAAGGTGGTTTAATTGAGCCGACAGAGTTCCAATCAGCTCGTCACATATTGAGAATGGAAGAAATGAGATTAGAAAAAGAAGCAGCATCCAAAGACTAATCTGATCAAATTTTTTTTGAGTGAAACCTTCTGATGACGAATTCGTTTATATATAGGTATCCATTAATGAAATGTGTAGTTTTGATTGAAAGTGTAACAAAATTGTTGCGTTTTTGTAAAAAAAGGATTATGATAAATTTTGTTTCTTTCAATTATGGAACTAAAAATGTAACGAAAGAAAGTAGGAGGATGTTAGGAATGAAACTCAAAAAAATACCTAAACATTCAATATTGGTGATTGCAATTATCACCACTTGGATTAAAACATATATCACTTATCAAACAGCATTTGATATGAAAATTGAAAATTTAATGCAACAATTTATTTTATTGATCAATCCGCTTGCGTTTTTATTATTTATTTATGGGATTTCACTATTCTTCAAGACTTCTAAAGTACGAAATCGCTATATGATTACAGCAAGTATTATTTTATCAATAGTCAATTATGGAAATGTTGCATTTTATAGATTCTTTAATGACTTTATAACACTACCTGTATTGTTCCAAACTAGTAATTTTAGTGATTTAGGGAACTCTGCATCTTCTTCTATGTATTGGACGGATATCTTCTATTTCACAGATGTCGTGTTGCTGATCTTAGCTGTTAAATTCTTACCTGTTGCAAAAGAAGCAGCCATTGTGAAACCAAATATGCGTCGCACATACTTTGTGTTATCTTTTGCAATGCTATTTTTAAATTTAGGTCTTGCTGAAACAGAAAGACCACAATTATTAACTCGTAGCTTTGACCGTGAATTATTAGTAAAGAATATTGGTACTTACAACTATCAGTTATATGATGTTTTCGTTCAATCTAAATCACATGCACAACGCGTTTTAGCTGATGGTAGTGATTTATCAGATGTAACTAACTATGTTAAATCTAACCAAGGTGAAAATAACCCAAAAACCTTTGGGGTTGCCAAAAAACGTAATGTAATTATCGTTTCACTTGAATCTACTCAAAACTTTGTGATTAACAATAAGGTTAATGGTCAAGAAATTACGCCATTCCTTAATAAACTATCAAAAGATAAAGATACATTCTATTTTGATAATTTCTATCATCAAACAGGTTTAGGTAAAACATCTGATGCAGAGTTTATTATTGAGAACTCTTTATATGGTACAGGACGAGGTGCAGTATTCTTCACAAACAGTGGAAATACATACAACTCTATGGCAGAAAAACTTAATGGTAATGGCTATTATACTTCTGTACTTCATGCAAATAACAAGAGTTTCTGGAACCGTGATATAATGTATCAAGCATTAGATATTAAACATTTCTATGATGTAGATTCATATAATGTAACAGATGCAAACTCAGCTAACTGGGGTCTAAAAGATATTCCTTTTATGGACCAATCAGTTGATATTATGAAAAAAATGCCACAACCATTCTATACACGAATGCTTACATTATCAAATCACTTCCCATTCACATCAGATCCGGAAGATCAATTGATTAAACCGTATACTTCTGATGATAATACTGTAAATCATTACTTCCAAACTGTACGATATACAGATGAAGCGGTTAAAGAATTGTTTACAGATCTAAAAAAAGCTGGTTTATATGATAACTCAATTATCGTTATGTATGGTGACCACTATGGTATTTCTGAAAACCACAATAAAGCAATGGCTCAATATTTAGGCAAAGATTCAATTACGCCATTTGATTCTGCTCAACTTCAAAAAGTACCATTCTTTATCCATATTCCACATTCTGGAGTTGGTAAACAAATGCATGAAGTTGCCGGCCAAATGGACGTAAGACCAACAGTTTTACATTTACTAGGTATCGATACAAAAAATGACTTGCAAATGGGTACAGATTTATTCTCTAAAGATCATAAGGACTTTGTAACATTCCGTGACGGTCGATTTGTAACAGATAAATTAGTTTACGCTGGTGAAGTATGTTACGACAAGTCGACTGGAGAAAAAACAGATGCATCTAAGTGTCAACCTTATATAGAGCAATCAAACAAAAAACTAGAATACTCTGATAAGATTATTAATGGTGACTTACTTCGTTTCTACGATGATGGTACAGGGAAAACGAATAATGGAAAATAATTAATAGTTATATCACTGACCACATAGCTTATAATAGCTATGTGGTTTTTTTATTAGGGCTATATTAAATTTCATGTTTAGTGTGGTGTAAATAATTTTTTGTGATATCGCTAGTTTTTTTGTAATTTAATCGTATAATGGAATAGTTAGAAAGGAAGTGGCAACTATGAAGAAAATTGCATATCTATTACTTATTACTGCCGTATTCCTTGTTGCATGTCAACAACATTTGAACTCGAATAATGATAGGAAAACATCTAAGAAAAAATCAGTAGAAACGGTAAACAAAATATCAAATGTTGTACCTTATCGATTAAAAACAGAAGAACTACATAGTGTTGTTGGATTCTTATCTGAAATTGATGTTCTTATTATTGAACAAAATCAAGAGGGAGAACAATTAATTCAATACAATTTATTAACGGGGAAAAAGAAATTAATTTATTCTACGAATGATGACATTATACAAGCATTCATACATCCAAGTTTGAAACAAATACTAATTCAAACTGCGAGTAATGAAAAAACAGCAAAAATCACAATCCTTTCGACTAAGGGGAAACCATTGCATAATTTTAACGTCAAATCCTCAGAGCTTTCTATTGTTTGGAATCCCAATAATGAAAACCTATTAGCACTGGCTGCATTTAATGATAATTTTTCATATAAAAGTTATGTCTATGAAGGTGATAAAGAACAATTACATGAATTCCAATCAGAAAATCCATTTTGGGTATGGCGAGATGATGATATATTATGGATGAATAGAATAGAAAATAATCCTCTTTTGGGTGGAAACTTATCGAAAATAGATTGGAAAAAGAATCAAGAAACATCCTTACCAAATCAGAAAGTTGTTTATGTGAATTGTTATAAACAATCCACCTTAATTGTTTCAATAGATTTCAAACGAGAAGTTTTTCACTATGTATTACAAAAAGGATCAAAAAAGCAAATATGGGAAGCGCCTGCTGTAACGAATTACTCCCAATGGTTTGTCCCAGAAGTTCAATGGCTTGATGACCAATCGATTATAACGTTGTTACCTACGAAGAGTGGAAAAATAGATGAGGAAGAGAATACATCCCAACTAGTACATGCTTCTGTAAATGGTGTCCGAAAAATAGATCAAATTAAAAATTTTGAACCTATAATTTGTTCTCCGAAAGGTAGCGTATGTCTCACTGGATATAATTACGAAAAAATATTTACCATTCAACCATTTAAAATGAATAAATGGCTATTGCTAAAAGGATAGAATGTATTTTCTAAGGGAAGAGAAGAAAGTATACGGTTGAGGGTTCATTGTTTAAATTTCAAAACTTATACAAACAATTGATATAAAAAATTCCTTTTAAATAACAACATTCAAATTTACCAATACCAAATAGTTAATGTACAATTTTCTAAACAAAAATAAAAAGGATATCCAGTATGGGATATCCTTACTTCTACCAATTTTCAATTAGTGATGAAGGCTTGGTGGGAAACCTTGATTTAGGACAGTCATAACTACGAACCATCCAAATACTGCGAACGCTGCAAAGTTAAAGATAATACCAAGAATAGCTTTTTCTTTAAGAGCTTGCACAGTTCCAATTAGACCTAGGATGGATACTAGGCCAAAAATAACCATTAATAAGTTCAATATAGACACTCCTTTCGACATCAGAAAATGAATGTCGTAAACATTATTCCTTCTCTATTGTAAAGCTATTTTTAACGTTTGTCGAGAATAAAAAGTGACGGAAATTTGAACGTACTCCCCAAAAGTAGCTTTTTTAATGACAAGTCTTGACAGCTTTCTATGCCATTCGAAAGATTAACAAGATAGTAGCAAACTATATTTTTATCTGTATAATGAGAATGAGGTGATAAGAATGTTAAATATACGTACGTACCCACTTGGGCCTGTTCAAGCTAATTGTTATTTAGTAAGTAATTCTGATAAAGAATGTTTAGTTATTGATCCAGGAGGAGAAGGCGATAAACTTGTGCGTCAAATAAGAGCTCTTAATTTAAACCCGGTTGGGATTTTATTAACCCATGCGCATTTTGATCATATTGCAGCTGTAGATACTGTTAGAGATTCGTTCAAGATACCAGTCTACCTACACAAGAAGGAATCAAGCTGGTTGAAAGATCCAATGAAGAATGGATCAGGACGCTATGCTGAAATACCGGATGTAATAATTTCTCCAGCTGATTATTTAATTGAGAAGGAAAAAATACTTGAGCTTGGTAATTTTAAATTAGAAATTTTGCACACTCCAGGACATTCACCTGGCAGTATTTCATTTGTTTTTGAAGATGAAGGATTTGCGATTGTCGGAGATACACTTTTTGAAGGAAGTATTGGTCGGACAGATCTAGAAGAGGGAAATAGTAAGCTACTATTAGCATCTATTCATGATAAATTATTAACGCTTGATGAAGAGACAATCATTTATCCGGGTCATGGGAATCCAACAAGAGTTGATATAGAAATGGAACAAAATCCATTCTTGAACGGATTCTAATTGCATAGATCTGTTCAAAAAGTAAATAGAAACTCACAAATCTGCTATTGCTTGAAGTGGAATTAGCTTCGCTTTTCGCGGAATAACCGAACAGACGAGCTTCCTCGGGGCAACAGGATGTGGCAACGACTCCGTTCCTTAATCGCTCTGCGGGCTCTCGTCTGGTTTGTTTTCCCGTGGGTAAAGGGTTGCCCCTGCATCGCTTCACTGATTCTACTTCAACAATAAATTGCAAAACAAAATTTTTGTTAAAAAATAACTTTTCAGTGCCCTAGTATCAGGAAAGTGTTGGTACAAAATAAATATTTTTTGTAATCTTAATACTAAGGTTAGACACCTAATATGTATATAAAGTTTTAAATGAATTTTCGTAGAATTTATACAAAAAAAAGAGGCAATCGAGGCCTCTTTAAGTCGAAGATATTATCTTCATTTAGGGGATGTTTTCTCACCATATATAAATGGGAGGGATAAAGTTAAGCTACTAATATATAATATATAACCTTTTACATTATGTCAATAGTGAAAACTAGAAGAAAGAAGAAAGAAAAAAGACAGTCAATTGACTGTCTTTTTTTAACTATTAATGTTCTAAACCTGGTACGTGAATGAATGTAGTATAATATGTGAATCCAGCAAAGAATACTGTTAAGTATGCACCGAAAATATACATATACATACGTTCTGTAAGGTTTAAGAAACCTAATAGAAGGAAAAATCCTGTGTTAGCTAAGAATAATAGCGAAACTTCTTTCATATCACCTAAATAAAACATAACTGCGAAAATACCTGTCCAGAAGCCAAGCACCTTATACATATTATCCATGTATTATTCCCTCCTTTTCGACGACACAATAATCTCATAATCATTATAAATGATTATAATGATACATGTAAACCGCTACTTAAAAAGACTTTGTGACAATGTAGTGTAAAAAATTCACAAAGCCTTAAGAGATATTATATTATACAGTAATTCGATAAGTACAGTAATCACAACTACTAGTCATACTTTCAATTTGATCGAAATCTTTTACATCGAAGAGAGTATCGAATTGACCTTTTAAATATGATTCGTGCAGGTCACAAATTAGTGTTGCATGTTCTTGTATTTCATTATGATATGGGCAATTATAAACTGCAAAAGATATTGTTTTTCCATTTGGAGTTTCTTTGATTAAAGGTACATAACCAACAAGTGATGCTGCCTCATTGATGAACTCAACTTTTTCGTCAAATGTAAGTTGAAGTCGATCTTTTCCGTGACTTAAGACATATTTATCCATGTCTTCAGCACCTTTTTTATAACAAACTTTTTTGCCTATATTATTTGCTTCGTCTCCGAATTCAGAAAGGATGTCAAGCGTCCATTTAAGTAACTCATCGTAATTTCTTTTTGGAAATGATAATGTAACGCCATTTCCCTCAGCTTTATATCTTCGTCCTGGTCTGCCACCTTTACCAGTCTTTTCATATTCTGAACTGATTACTTCAATTTCAGTAAGTTTTGTTAAATGTAGTCTTGCTACATTAGGATGAATATGAAATCGATCTGCAATTTCCTGAACAGAAAACGATTTCTTTTCCTGTAGCATAAATTGGTATATGGAAAATCTAGTTTCATCTGATAAAGTACTTGTAACTTTTAGTGGATTCAACATGTAATATCTTCACCTCCTATATGAATACTCTTATTATAAATCAATAATTCAATTGTAGCAGTAGAAAAAAACAATTCTTCTAGAAAATGTGATTATTTTGTGGAAGTTTCTTATTTTTTATCGAAATTATTGCTGAACTCTCATTGTATTAAGTGAAATAGCACTATAATTATTATGTAGTTCAGGATAATTGTAATGAATATTAAGTTGAAATAAATCCTTCCATTTCCAATATAGACCATGTATAATACTGATAACAAGTAAAGAGCGGTCATTACTTGCATGGTTGAGAGGAGGTAAAATGTCTTTTACTGAAACTATTATAGAACAAAAATCGATACAGTTTTTACAAAAAGCTTTGCATTTTGGTGCCTCAGATTTACATCTAATGCCGACTGCTGAACGGTATGAAATATACTATCGAAAATTTGGACAGCTAATATCTGCTGGCCACCTTCCCCTTGATATTGGAGATCGTATGATTTCCTATTTGAAATATCTATCCTCTTTAGATATAAGTGAAAAACGCAAACCCCAAAGTGGCTCATTCGAGCAACAATTCAATGAACAACAAATTTCTTTTCGTGTCTCTACCTTGCCTTCTGTTTTTTTTAGAGAAAGTCTCGTTATAAGATTAATGCTTCAAAATCGGACATTACCTATTTCAGAATTAAGCCTATTTGATCATTCTGCAAAACAATTACTCAAGCTTGTTGAGCAACCCCAAGGCATTATATTTGTAACTGGGCCAACTGGCTGTGGCAAGTCCACTACTTTGTATTCATTAATTCATCATCTTGCAACTAATCATCAAAAACACATCATTTCTTTGGAAGATCCTGTGGAAAATAATCAATCTCATTTGTTGCAAATTCAGGTTAATGAAAGAGCTGGAGTCACTTATGCTGTTGGTCTTAAGGCGATATTAAGACATTCTCCTGACGTAATTATGATAGGAGAAATTAGAGACCGAGAAACAGCCCAAATTGCAATTGAAGCTGTTTTGACAGGGCATTTAGTTTTAACAACTATTCATAGTAAAGATACCATCGGCTGTTTATATCGATTATTAGATTTAGGTGTTTCACTGGAAGAGCTAAAACAAACTGTTTTAGGGATCGTAGCACAACGTCTTGTCCATTTCCCATCAAATCAAAGAACCTCGGCAGTATTTGAAATTTTAGCTGATAGTAATTTAGGAGATGCATTTAAAGCAATTGGAAAAGGAAATTCATATCAACTTCCAGCTGAAATTACTCTTGAAGGTCAAATAGAAAAGGGGATAAATTTTAGTGCAATTACCCTCAATCCTAAAAAAACTCTGGGAGGATAAATTTTCTTTAAAGAGAAAAGTACAACTAAAAGAACCGGCACAATTATTAAAAAAAATGAGTGTGTTGTTAGGTGAAGGATATACATTTTCGGATTCATTATTTATGCTCTTGCCGCATCATTTGAAAAATATGTCTGAGCTAGAAAATGATATTTTAGAACAATTAAGAAATGGGGCGTCCATGACAGAAGTCCTGAATGTGTTGGGCTATCCGAAAATTTATCTAATGACAATTTTGGTAGCTGAACAACATGGAAAAACGATACAAGCATTGAAAACAGTTGCATTCCAGTTAGAAAAAAAGGAACAAAATAGACAAAGGCTAATAAAATTACTGACATACCCAATTGTTCTTTTCATAATACTCATTGTGCTATTTTTTGCATTTAGAACGTACTTTCTACCTAATATGTCTTTTATGATGAACAATCGGACATCAAATGGGAAATTAGATTTAACAATGTCCGCATTTTTTTTGCATTTACCAGATTTATTTATAGTATTAGCGACTTTATTATTTGTAATATTAATGATCATTTGGCGTTGGATATGTAAAAAAACAATTGAAGACCAAATACAATTTTTGATGAAAATACCAATTGTCAACCGACAATTTAAATTACAAATAACAAGACAAATAGCTTATGAATTAGGTGGTCTAATCGAAAGTGGAATGCCAATGCAAGAAGGTCTCGATATCCTACAAAAGCAGTCGTTACAACCTTACTTAGCAAAGATTGCAGAAATCATTCAACAACGAATTGTCTATGGTGATTCGTTATCGACAGCTATAGAAAGAGAAAATTTTTTTTATAAGGGATTTTGCTCACATGTAATGCATGGAGAACAAGGTGGAAATCTAGGGCGTGAATTGCAAATTTATAGTGAATTTCTCACTGATCGAACAGAAAATAACGTTCAAAGGGTATTGACTCTTGTACAACCTCTGCTTTTTGTAATTATTGCACTTTGTATTTTAGGAGCGTATCTTGCAATTTTGCTACCAATGTACGAAATGTTAGAACTTGTTTAAAAAGGAGGAAACGATCATTTTGAAAAGTAATAATCAAAAAGGATTTACATTAATAGAAATGTTAATTGTTTTGTTTATTATTTCGATACTTATTTTAATTGCTATTCCAAATGTTACAAAACACTTCGCGACAGTAGATAAAAAAGGATGCGATGCTTATGCCACAATGGTACAGGGACAGGTTGAAGCTTATCGAATTGATATAGGAAAATATCCAACATCAATCACTGAATTAGAAGATAAAGACTATTTGAAAGTAACTGATTCAAAAACTTGTGAAGGAAAAACTATCTCGATAACTGATGGCAAAGTTTCCGTTTCAAATTAAATATATGAAAATTAATCAAAAAGGATTTACTCTTATTGAAATGTTGCTCGTTTTGGTAATTATGATGCTAATCTGTACAATCGGAATTAGTGTCGGGAAAAAACAGTTGGATCGCCAGTTAGAGAATCGTTTTATAGAACAATTAAAAGCAGATATCGAGCTTACACAGGCTTTGTCTTTTCAATATCAAGGAGCTGCAAGTTTATATATATTCGATGCGATTAATGAAATTCACATTTATGTACCCAAATATCATAAAGATAATCCCATTATAATTAGAAAATATCCAAAAAATGTAGAATTTCGATATTACAGTACTTTAGATCATGTTATTTTTACTGAAAACCAAACTGTAAGTAGATCAGGTACGATTATATTCTCTGTAAATGGAAGAAGAGTGAAGCTAAATGTATATCTAGGAGAGGGAAGGGTGAAAATTGTTCAATGAAAAGGGGCATTCGTTGCCAGAATCATTATTAACACTTGTTATTATGCTCCTCATTTTTGGAACGTTATTACCATTCTATTATCAACTAGAAACATCACTATATAAGAAGAAGTTAAGTTTACATGCTGCAGAAGCGGCATTATATGCAGCTGGTAATATAAAAAAGTTTCAAAAATATGCGGGACAAATAACTATTGATGATGTCACATATTACTGGGAGGGGGACGAATATCAAATTTGTATTCAATATTCAGGTATTCAAGAAGAAAGCCTTTGTGTCAATGCAAATTCTTAAAAAATAAAGATGAAAGTGGTTTTACGTTGCTTGACGCATTATTACAATTAATGATATTAGTTTGTTTTGCTCATTTCTTTCTGTTGTTTTTCACTTGGTATAGTCACAAAAACAATGGAATGTTCAATACAGATGAATTACAATGGGAATTATTTTCATTTCAATTACAAAAAGAGTTAACCAATGCAAAAGAGTTTAATCGTAGAACTTCTTATCATATTCAGTATTCATCAAATAGAGGGGGGTTAGGAGTGAGACAAGCATCATCGTGGGAGATAAGGAGAGAAGACGGTTATCAGCCATTATTATTTGATGTTTCCATGGTTAACTTTGATTATTCTAACTATATTTTAAATACAACTGTAAAATTTAAGAATGGTAAGGAGAGGAGTAGGATGTTTATTGTTCCGAATTCTAAAGAATGAGAAAGGCTTTTTATTACTAACGGCAATGATTTTATTATTTTTTGTAACGAATTTAATGATGACAGCTAGTTCGGCTTATGATTCCCGTTATAGAGCGTATGATGCTTTGAAAATTGCAGGGATACAAGAAACAAAAAACGTATTAAATTCAATTCAGAAAGAAAAAACAGGCACAGATTAAGCTGAAAAATTGTCGAACAAAAAGAATAATAGCTAACCTTCTTTAATTAGTTGACATAATCTTCTGATTTTCTTTGATTTCTTCTCATCATTGAATGATTTATTGGAATCGACTAACGTTTCTGCTACTATTATTAAAAGTGATATAAAGTTGTAAGGCAGTCGTAAGTCTAAGAAGGTGAGAAGATGAGAAAAGTATATTTAGTAGGCTATATGGGTAGCGGAAAAAGTGCAATCGGTAGAAGACTCAGTTATTTTCTAAGAATGCCTTACTACGATATGGATAAAGAAATCGTAAGACGGGAAAGAATGACGATTCCAGAAATATTCGAACAAAAAGGGGAAGCGTATTTTCGCAAAATAGAGACGGAATTTTTAAGAGGCTTTCGTGATGAATTTTGTATTATTTCAACTGGTGGTGGAGTTGCGATGAATGCAGAAAATCGGAAAATTATGCGAGAAACCGGATTGGTATTATTTCTAGATGCAACATTTCCTGACATATGGAAGAGAATCCATAAAGATAAAAATCGTCCCATAGTCCAACGGTCAACTAAACAGGAATTAGAAGATCTATTTTATCAGAGAAGAAAATATTATAAGAGTGCTGCACATATTAATATTCGAACAGAAGGTAGATCGTTAAGACAAATAGTAGAGTATGCAGCATTCCAAATCACCAGACTGAAAGGCGAATAATAATTCGTGCAAAATTGTTTATTGTTCGTTTTTAAAACATTATTAATAAAGGTATTGCAAGTCATCACCATTCAATGTTAAGATATAGCCAAGCAATCCTGTTATAGAACATTGAAATGAGAATACCAAGAATATTCTTGGGCGGATGATTGTACGGGGAGAGAACGCTATTGAAGCGTCGCCGAAGGAGCAAATAGTAGGACTATGAATCTCTCAGGCAAAAAGACTCGTGCGGGACGCAACTCTGGAGAGAGCTACTTCGTGTAGCCACCAAAGAGGCAAGCCAAAATGGTTAAACTTTCAGGTGCATGGACAGGGAAATCCTCAAAAGGGATTTCTCTGTCTTTTTTTGTGAATTGATGATTAGGAGGAAGAAAAATGGCGACAGAATTAAAACAAACACCACTATTTGAATCGTATGCAAAATATGGTGGTAAAACAATTGATTTTGGTGGTTGGGATTTACCAGTTCAGTTTTCCTCTATCAAGGCAGAACATGAAGCAGTTCGTACAAAAGCGGGCTTGTTTGATGTTTCGCATATGGGAGAAATATTTGTTGAAGGTTCAGAAAGTTTAGCGTATTTGCAAAAACTTGTAACCAATGATGTTTCAAAAGTAGTGATCAATCAAACACAATATACAACAATGTGTTATGAAGATGGCGGAGTTGTAGATGATTTACTAATCTATAGACTAGAAGAAAATCGATATTTACTAGTTGTAAATGCAGCTAATATTGAAAAAGACTTCGATTGGATGAAAAAACAGGCATTTGGTGATGTGAAAATTACGAATAGTTCAAATGAATTTGGACAATTAGCGCTTCAAGGGCCAGTTGCAGAAGAAGTTTTACAATCGTTAACAAATACAAATCTTCAAGATATTAAACCATTCCGTTTGCAACAGCATGTTACTATTAATGGCTATGATACTCTTGTTTCTCGTACAGGGTATACAGGAGAAGATGGTTTTGAAATTTACGCATCTGAAGAGGCAATCGTAGCACTATGGGATCAAATTTTACAAGCAGGTGAACCAAAAGGTGTAATTCCATGTGGTTTAGGTGCACGTGATACGTTGCGTTTTGAATCATGTCTTCCTTTGTATGGACAGGAATTATCAAGTACGATTTCACCGCTTGAAGCAGGTATTAACTTTGTCGTGAAATTGAATAAGCAAGACGAGTTCATTGGAAAAGCAGCATTGCTTGCTCAAAAAGAAAATGGCGTACCACGCAAAAGCGTAGGGATTGAAATGATTGATAAAGGAATTCCGCGTCATGGCTATAAAGTCTTCAAGGGTGATGAGGAAATCGGCGAAGTGACCACAGGTACACAATCACCACTTACAAAGCGCAACATAGGATTAGCACTTGTCAAAAGTGAATTTGCAGAAATAGGTCAGGAATTAGAAATTGAGATTCGTAACCGCAGATTAAAAGTTAAGACTGTAGAAACACCTTTTTATAAACGTCAAAAATAAAGAAAAGAAGAGAGGTTTTATTGCATGAAACATCGGTATTTACCAATGACTGAGCAAGATCAGCAAGAAATGTTAAAGGTGATTGGCGTCTCATCAGTAGATGAGTTATTTGCAGACATCCCAGAACAAGTTCGATTTAAAGGTGATTACAAAATCAAACCTGCTAAATCGGAATCAGCATTATTGAAGGAATTGGCACAACTTGCAAAACAAAATGCTAATAGTGATGAATTTGTTTCATTTTTAGGTGCAGGTGTATATGATCACTATAAACCAGTAATTGTAGACCATGTTATTTCTCGTTCAGAGTTTTACACTGCGTATACTCCATATCAACCTGAAATTTCTCAAGGTGAATTACAAGCAATCTTTGAATTTCAAACAATGATTGCTGAACTAACAGGAATGGATCTTGCAAACTCTTCTATGTATGATGGTGGAACTGCACTTGCTGAAGCAGGAATGTTAGCTGCAGGTCAAACACGACGTAAAAAACTTTTAGTTTCTGAAGCTGTCCATCCAATCGCTCAAGATGTTGTAAAAACATACGCATATGGTCAATCCATTGAAGTAGTTTTTGTTCCATTAAAAGATGGTGTTACTGACTTAGAAGCTTTAGATAGATTGATTGATAATGATACTGCAGGTGTTATGGTGCAATATCCTAACTTCTATGGGCAAATTGAAAATGTTCAAGCGATTTCAGATGCTATCCATGCGGTGAAAGGTCTATCAATTATTTCAGCTAATCCGTTATCATTAGCAATCCTAACACCTCCAGGTAAAATGGGAGCTGATATTACTGTTGGGGATGCCCAACCTTTTGGTATTCCTGAAAGCTTTGGCGGTCCTCACTGTGGCTATTTTGCAACAACAACGAAATTAATGCGTAAAGTACCGGGGCGTTTAATTGGTGAAACAGTAGATGAAGAAGGTAGACGTGGTTATGTACTTACATTGCAAGCACGTGAGCAACATATTCGCCGTGAAAAAGCTACTTCGAATATTTGTTCAAACCAAGCATTAAATGCTTTAGCTGCTTCTGTTGCCATGACTGCGCTAGGTAAAAAAGGCGTTCAAGAAATGGCAAAACAAAATATTTTAAAAACACATTATGCTAAAGAAGCTTTTAAACGTGCAGGGTTTGAAGTTCCTTTCCAAGGAGCACATTTCAATGAAATCGTTGTAAAAGTAAATGGTTCTGTAGAAGATTTAAATAATGTTCTATTTGAAAAAGGAATAATTGGTGGATTTGATTTAGGAAAAGTAAGTCCTAACTATGAAAATCACGTACTGATCGCGGTCACTGAACAACGTACAATAGAAGAAATCGATGCACTCGTGCAAGAAATGGGGGCTCAACATGCATAAGGAAAATCAACCACTTGTATTTGAATTATCTAAAGAAGGTCGTGTAGGCTATAGCTTAACAGATTTAGATGTACCCGAATTAGAACTATCAAGTATTTTACCATCTGAATTTATTCGTGAGGAAGAAGCAGAATTACCAGAGCTTTCTGAATTGGATATTATGCGTCATTACACAGCCCTATCTCGCCGTAATCATGGTGTGGATTCTGGATTTTATCCATTAGGTTCTTGTACGATGAAATATAATCCGAAAATCAATGAATCTGTGGCACGTTTCTCAGGGTTCGCCAACATTCATCCTTTGCAAGATGAAAAAACAGTTCAAGGTGCACTTGAATTAATGTATGATTTACAAGAACATTTGATCGAAATTACTGGTATGGATGAAGTAACGCTTCAACCAGCTGCTGGAGCTCATGGAGAATGGACAGCGTTAATGATGATTCGTGCATTCCACGAAGCAAATGGTGAACATGAACGAACAAAAGTGATTGTTCCTGACTCTGCGCATGGTACAAATCCGGCATCTGCTTCCGTTGCAGGTTTTGAAATAATTACAGTTAAATCTGATGAAAATGGTTTAGTTGACTTAGAAGACTTACGCAGTGTAGTAGGCTCAGATACGGCTGCATTAATGTTAACAAACCCAAATACATTGGGCTTATTCGAAGAACATATTCTTGAAATTGCTGAAATCATTCATAGTGTTGGTGGTAAAGTATACTATGATGGTGCAAACTTAAATGCGGTTATGTCAAAAGCGCGTCCTGGAGACATGGGCTTTGACTGCGTACATTTAAACTTACACAAAACATTCACAGGTCCTCATGGCGGTGGTGGTCCTGGTTCTGGCCCTGTCGGTGTAAAAGCGGATTTGATTCCATATTTACCAAAACCAGTACTTGTGAAATCTGAACAAGGTTATCGTTTCGATTATAATCGTCCACAGTCTATTGGACGTGTAAAACCTTACTACGGTAACTTTGGTATTAATGTTCGTGCATACACTTATATTCGTTCAATGGGACCAGATGGTTTAAAAGCTGTAACAGAAAATGCTGTTTTAAACGCAAATTACATGATGCGCCGTCTACAACCATATTACGAATTGCCATATAATCGTCATTGTAAACATGAATTTGTATTAAGTGGTAGCCGTCAGAAAAAACTAGGTGTCCGTACACTTGATATTGCAAAAAGACTGTTAGACTTTGGCTATCATCCACCAACTACTTACTTCCCATTAAACGTGGAAGAAGGGTTAATGATTGAACCAACTGAAACTGAATCAAAAGAAACACTAGATGCTTTCTGCGATGCAATGATTCAAATTGCCAAGGAAGCAGAAGAAACACCTGAAATCGTGCAAGAAGCACCTCATACGACTGTTATTAGCCGTTTAGATGAAACTCGTGCTGCACGTAATCCAGTTTTGAAATACACAAAAGCTACTGATCTTGTTGAAGCCTAATCTATAGATATAAAACGATTAAACAGGAGCTTCGGATTTTCTAACAATAAAACGCACTGCAATCCAAATTGGATCTCGCGGTGCGTTTTAATTTTATATAAACTAGTAAACGAAATTAATAAGTTTTAGTGTTTACCAAGATGATTCATAGATTTATTTAAATAGGGGATACTGATAGATTGATTTGCGTCCATTAATAAGTGAAAGTGTGAAAGTATTAATTGTTATTTGAAAACCAAAGTATGGTATGTACACTATGATTGGGTATTATATTGTTGTTTAAACCATACGTGGATAGGAACTGCGAGACTCCTGAGGGGAAATAAGTAAGATAGACCCTGGAGCGAACGAAGTGGGGGCCACTGAAAAAGTGTAGTGATTCAAATATTTATAGTATATAT
>NZ_JBCMNM010000108.1:0-22440 GCF_050459865.1 Rummeliibacillus pycnus | reverse complement strand
CGAATCTCGTAGGGGTCATATTTTATGTGTATTACAACAAAGAAAATCCAAAGAAAACATTTGTTTTCTTTGGATTTTTTTGTATTCCTTTTACTACACCTGTTCAGCCATTAAATAGGAGATGAAATTTGGTACGCGTTCTTTAAATGCCTTGTAATTATGTTCGCCCTGTTCAATAGAATTAAACCGTGATTTCACATTTTTATTTCTCAAGATTTCATAGATTGCTTTATTAGATGATAAAAATAGTTTACTAATTTCATCGTTTTGTCCTGATTCCATTGTACCGCAGTCTAAGTAAAATCGTTCTAGGCAAGTTAGGTTCCTCATTTTTAATAGTTTTTCTATTTCTTCTTGATTGCGATAAAATGCAGATGAAATTGAAGCAACTCTTTTAAATATATCTGGATAACAACAAGCGGCATAAGTTGAAATTAGAGCGCCAAGTGAAATTCCTGCCATATATGTTTGATTTTTCTCAGTACGATATTTACGGTCAATTAAAGGTTTCAGCTCATTTACAATAAAATTGACATATTCCTTTCCTTTACCACCCAATGAACTCTTTTCACCAGTTAACTTTTCACTATATTGCCCATTGATCCAAGGGCAATATTCATTTATCCGTTCATCACCATACGTATTTTGATCAATAGCAACAATAATAAGATCGAGATTATTTTGTTCCAAATATTTATTAAGTTCTAAAGCTACTCCGCCAATTGCATCTTCATTTTCAAAAACATTTTGTCCATCGTGCATATATAACACAGGATATCTTTTACTTACATCTCTATAATTTTTCGGTAAGTATACTTGTATTGTTCTCTGATGATTCAATATAGGAATAGTAAATGAATTAATCAAAATAGATACACCTACTTTTTCAGATTGTTTATTCTCATTTCATAAATAATAACTAGATTATAGTATATAAATGAGTTAATTTCATAAATGCATTTCTAGATAAAAAATACAAATATTTTCCAAATAAACAATTTAATAATTCGGGTAGTATTTCATATCTAGTATTTAATTAGTGTATCGCTCCAGATGGCGCTTTCCGCGGGCGAGCGTTGAGCCTCCTCGGAAGCCCGAACCGTACTTCACTGCGGGGTCTCACCTGTCTCGCTTTCCCGCAATTCCGCTTTATAGACAATGTTCAAAAAAATATGATATATAACATTCCCCCACTTACTGTACGTGTTTTTTATCGAATCTTTGAATTGAGAAATTGACTGAAATTAGTAAAATTATAGAAATTTAAATAAAGTAGCAACTATTAAGATTGATAAATCATTTTCTTTTACTCATTAATAATAAACTAGAAAATCAATCAGTTAGGCAGGAAACAATCGTTCGAAAAATGAATGTAAATCAAAAGTGGGGGTGGATTCATGAATTATGATGTGATTATTATCGGTGCAGGGCTGGCTGGTCTCACTGCAGCTTGTGAGTTAATGGATGCAGGTAAGAAGGTACTTCTAGTAGACCAGGAAGGGGAACAGTCTATAGGGGGTCAGGCGTTTTGGTCGTTTGGGGGATTATTTTTGGTGAATACACCAGAACAACGGAGAATGGGGATAAAAGATAGCTATGAGCTTGCATGGCAGGATTGGCAAGGCACTGCTGGTTTTGATCGATTAGATGATGAAGATAAATGGGGGTATCAATGGGCAAAAGCATATGTAGAGTTTGCTTCTGGTGAAAAATATAGCTGGCTCAAGCAAAAAGGAATTAAGTTATTTCCAGTTGTAGGTTGGGCAGAGCGTGGGGGTGCAGATGCTAATGGTCATGGGAATTCAGTACCTAGATTCCATATTACTTGGGGGACAGGACCAGGATTAATCGAACCATTTATAAATCGTGTACGAGAGGGGATAGATAATGGATTGCTAGACTTCAAACCGCGTCATCAAGTAAATCAACTAAAAACAAATAATAATACAGTGATAGGAATTGAAGGCGTAAAATTAGCCGATGACGCATCTATTAGAGGTCAAGAAACTTCACGGGAAATAGTAGGAGAGTTTCAGTTTTATGCAGATGCTGTCATTGTTGCAAGCGGAGGTATTGGTGCAAACTTGGAACTAGTACGTCAAAATTGGCCGTCT
Organism: Rummeliibacillus pycnus; assembly: GCF_050459865.1. Classification (GTDB taxonomy): domain Bacteria; phylum Bacillota; class Bacilli; order Bacillales_A; family Planococcaceae; genus Rummeliibacillus; species Rummeliibacillus pycnus_B. The sequence goes on along the minus strand of NZ_JBCMNM010000108.1, from coordinate 20,326 downwards.
CGTCTTGGTAGTCCACCTGAAAATATGATAGCTGGAGTACCTGCCTATGTAGACGGAAGAATGCTAATGACTTCTGAAAAAGTTGGTGGGCGTATTGTCAATCGAGATCGTATGTGGCACTACACGGAGGGGTTAAAAAACTGGAATCCAATTTGGAAAAATCACGGAATCCGAATATTACCTGGTCCTTCATCTCTATGGCTGGATGCAAAAGGAGTTCGCTTTCACGCACCAAATTTCCCAGGTTTTGATACGTTGAGTACACTAGAAGCGATTCAAAAATCAGGTTATGATTATTCTTGGTTTATCTTAACAGAGAAAATAATTGAGAAAGAATTTGCTTTGTCTGGTTCTGAACAAAATCCAGATATAACAGATAAGAGTTTAAAGCAAGTGTTAAAACGAATTTTACCTGGCCCTCCTGTACCAGTTCAGGCATTTAAGAATAACGGAGAAGATTTCGTTATCGCAACGAATGTTAAAGACCTTGTTGAAGGTATGAATAAACTTGTTGGAACTAATCTGCTAGACTTTATGCAAATTAAGGAACAGATTTTAGCACGTGATCGTGAACTTGAAAATCCTTTTACAAAGGATGCACAAATTAATGCAATCTATGGAGCTCGTAAGTATTTGGGAGATAAACTGATTAGGGTTGCGAAACCACATAAACTACTAGAACCTTCTTGTGGGCCACTCATTGCAGTAAGGTTAAATATTTTAACTCGGAAAACACTTGGAGGGTTACAAACGAATTTAAATGGCGAAGTACTCGATTTATCAGGAGAACCTATAAAAGGCTTATTTGCAGTTGGTGAAGTAGCTGGCTTCGGTGGAGGGGGAGTACATGGATATCGATCCTTAGAGGGAACTTTTTTAGGTGGTTGTTTATTTACAGGACTTACGGTAGGAAGATATTTAGCAAAGTAATAGTAGTCTAATTTCTTAAATAATCAACTATACTCTTAATTATTCGGTTGTATGAGCAAGTAAATAAGAAAAAAATGGAACTGTATAAAATTCCATTCGTCTAATATTTATGGATATTATTTCTATTCGATATTACGATGTGTAGTCAGCAATTCAAACATAGAATCCCAGTAAATCTTATTTCACTGGGATTTTGCATATAAAATAATAAGGGGGAGATAAAGATGGGAAAGATAAGGTATTTCTTTGTAGTTTTCTTGATTGTATTACTAGGAATCGCAGGATGTTCAAACGTACCGAATGAACCACCGAATGAACCACCGAATATTTCTGTGAAAATTAAAAATCAAACAATTGAAGTTTCAAAAGGAGGGTATCGATGGGAAACAAAAGGGCTGTTTTCAAATAGCTCGGTTATAGCAGACACCGCTAGCCCGATGCAAATTGCAGAAAGTTTAATAGCTCAACCTGTTGAGAAAAACTCAATAGCAATATGTAAATTTAGTGATAGTTCAAAACCGACCATTAGTGCAAATTTATGGGAGGAGGAAAATCAAACTAAAACACTACAAGTTAAAGACTCCAAAATAACGTTACCCTCTGAAAAAGGAAGGCATATCATAGAAATTTACGCTGAATGGAAAAATGGTAATGCATCTTATACCTTTGTTGTTGATGTAAAATAAAAAATTCTAAAGAAGTCACGATCGATAGATATTGAATATGAATAAATTCATGGTTTCTACGATTGTCTCACATACTTTTGCAATTTATAGTGGCTTGTGCAATTGTGGTTAAATGCATAAGCCTAAAGGCTATGAAAATAATGTTAATGTGGTATTTGGAAAACTGTGAAATGAGCACAGTGGATTTGATAAGATCATTAGTACAAATGAAATTAGCAGGATGGTTTGATAATATCTCTGGTATATTATTCGGTCGCAGCCCTGCAAATACGCCTGTTGATGGATATACAGTTGATGATGTGTATGGAGAATTATATGAAGAACTAGCCGTCCCAATTGTTTATGACATCGATTGTGGTCATATGCCCCCACAATTAACTTTCATAAATGGAGCATATGCAGAAGTAATGGTATCAAAAAGAAAGGGTACTGTAAGGCAAACATTTATCTAATCATAGTGTTTTGTTATAATATAAACAATCGACAATATTATTCGTTTAATATCAATTTTAAGTTAAGATTTCTATTAAAATAATATTATTTATTTTGGTGAGAGGAGTTTAACTTGAAAAATATTATTGTTCTATGTTTACTTAGTATTTTGTTATTTGGATGCAGTAACGAAGACCAAGATGAAAAGGGTAAATTTGATATTGTAGGGAAGGTTACAGGGATTCAGACGGACAGTCATTGCATACTTGTAGAAGATAAAGATGGAGGAAAGTATGTAGTTACTTTACCAGAAAATGATGCTACTTCAAATTACAAAACTGGAGACCATGTTGTAATATGGACGGCAGCGATAAACACATCCAGTCCTGCAAAAGCAGAAGCATTACATATTGAAAAAGAAAATGTAGCAGAATAATCAATACTTGAGCGTAAAAAGTTAGAAAGTAGTTGAATAAATTGGAAAATAAATTCAAAGTTAGTCAAATTCTTGTTTCAAAAGAAACTCAAAAAGTGGAAAAAATTTATGCAGTAAATGCCAAAGGAGAACCTTTTGATTTACTTGAAATTGGGGTTCTTATACATTTCGATATTTTAACAAAAGAACAAATTCAAGAGCAATTAAAGAAACATCAAATTAATGCTACACTCAAAATAGATGGTTATCGTACTATTCTTACATTAGGTTCAAAGGAAGATGCGAATCTTTATATTGAACTAATCGGACCGTATTTTAATGAAGTATTATTATAGTTTTGCTAATTTCAGAAGGGTTCATTAAAAATTTTCTCTATTTTTCAGAAGTTTTCTGTTAAAATTAATACTATATTGGAAGGAGAGATATAATATTTAATGAACCAACCTCAAGAACAACCTCAAAATTATAAGATTCAACCTTTTTTCTCTACTTGGTTACACCCCAAAAAGACGGCTCAATATTTAATAGATCATAAAAAATGGACATATTCATTAATTTTTGTGCTATTAGGTGGAATAGCTAGTGGTATAACAGGTTTAGCAGCTTCAGATTTTTATCCTACTTATTCAACATGGATTCTGCTTCTTGCTTGTATTTTGGTAGGACCTTGTATAGGGATCTTTTCTGTTACAATCAGTACATTCTTTACATGGCTTGTAGGTAAAATTTTTGGTGGAAAAGGTAGCTTTGAAGATATTTTTAAAGTTACAAGTTTATCTTATGTGCCAACCATTGCGATAGCGCCTTTTCTGCTTTTATGGATGGCTAACTCGCCCCTAACTTATTTTGATACAAGTATAGAGTTTTCAGCCGTAACGATTATTTCAGTTATCATTTTTATGTTAGTTTCCATTGTATCTGGAATTTGGTCCTTTGTAATCAGTGTTGCGGGTGTTGCAATTGCGCATCGTTTTTCAAATTGGAAAGCATTTTTTACTCTTATCATTCCAGGAATCATATTTTTGGCATTTATTATAGGGCTTATTGTACTGCTTATATTTTCATTAGGTGGAACTTATACTTATTAAAGAAAAGAGATATCTCATTAAAATTGAGGTATCTCTTTTTATTTGATTAGAAATTTTGGGAATAGTGTGGTTAGTTAATCAAAAAAATTCGTATAGATTAGAACCCCAAATATAACAGTCAGAAATATTATGCTTACCATCGAGGCTATTTCCGTATAACGAATTACTCCTTCAGATAGCTCAGGCTCTTCTTTATACATCCATCGTTTTCCAAACAATATACTTTCCTCAGGGTCAAAGTAAGTCCATATAAAAATTACATATAAAGGAATCATTAAAATAAATGCTAAAAATACTTCCTCCATCTAGATAATCCCTCTGTTCTGCTCCAATCGTTTATGAACAGTTAGAGCATTTCTTGTATTATAAGTAACTATTCGACAAATGTTTCCATACGCCTTTTGTTAGAAAGTATTTATTTCAAGAACAGGGTAAATCAAACTTTTAGTTGTTCAGATTAAAATGAATTATAACTAATGTGAAGGTATTTTGAATATTTTATGGAAATAAATAGTATGTAAGTTGAATAATAACAAAATAAAACAACCTAATAATATAAGTATTAATGGAGTGAAAATAATGGAAATAAGTATTAGTAGAGCAACTGATTTTTCAATATTGGCCCAATTTTTATGTGGTATAAATATAAATGAAAATCAACATATCGGTTATTGTGGAGAAAAGAATGAAGAAATACTTCAATCATTGGAAGAAGATTTTATAGATCAACATGGGAAAAAGACATTTTTAATAGTTGAAGATCTTGATGGTGTAAAGGCAGCAATTGGATTTGATATTGATGAAGAATCAGCAAGCGCTGAAGTATGGGGACCTTTTGTTAAATCAGATTTAAATTCTCAACAAATTAGTATGGAATTATGGCATGAAATTAAAAAAATATATCCTTCTATTCATACATTTAACTTCTTTATCAACGAGCAAAATAAAGGGGTACTTTCATTTATGAAAGAAATTAATGCTACCCAAACTGGAAAGCATCTTGTATTACAAATTGAGAGAGAAAAATTTATACCTCTAAAAAAATTTAAAAGTAATCTATTCCAAATTTCAGATTTCGAGAGTTTTGCAAATATACATAATAAAGCTTTCCCAAATGCATATTATGGTGCAAATACTATACTAAATCGGATCAATGAACAGCAAGAGTTACGTATATTAAAAGATGATAAGGGGAATGTACAAGGATATGCATATTTTGAAGTTACTCCCGGATATGGTGAGGCATCTATCGAATTTATCGCCGTAAGTTCACGCTTCCAAAATCAAGGACTTGGAACAATTCTATTAAAAGAAGTGTTAACCCGTATTTTTATGTATGAAAGTATAGATAAAATCCAATTATGTGTAGCAATTACAAATGACCAGGCAAATCATGTATATCATAAGGCGGGTTTTTATACTAAGCATCAACTATTAAGTTACTCATATATAGATGGAACAATATGAAGTGGTGTTTCATGAAAAACAATATAGTAGGGGGGCATAACATGTGGATTAAGCGATTTATAGATACGATAAGAGGAAGATTTGAACTGTTTGAAAAAGGACAAGGGGAACCTTTAGCAGTAACACATCTATATAGTGCTTATGATGACCGTGGAAATAGTTTTGCAAACCCATTCACTGAAAAATATCATGTGTACTTAATTAATCTCAGCGGTGCAGGAAATTCAGTGAAAGTTAAGGACGACAGCAGATTTAGTATGGATGAATCAGTGCTTGATTTAGAAGCAATTCGTGAAGCTTTAAATATCGACAAATGGGGATTTGCTGGTCATTCAACTGGTGGTATGCTTGCTTTGAAGTATGCGATAAATAAACCACAATCACTGACGAAAATTATTGCTGGTGGAGCAGCTGCAAGTTTTGAATACGGCGTGGATCCGCATAGTATCTATTGTCCTCAAAATCCTCACTTCAATCGAATTGTTGAAATTATGGATCAGTTGAATGATCCCTTAACCCCGCTAGAAATACGAAAAAAGATTAGCTATGAATGGTCCTTGATGTCTTTTCATTCTGACGAAAAATTAAAAGAATCTCTTAAAAAGCCAAACAGCGGCAAGACAGTTGGAAATCGCTTGACCTATTTTAGAAAAGTTGAATATCCATCATATGATATTAGAGTGAATTTACAAAGTGTTATAGTACCAAGCTTTATCTATTCTGGTAAGTTCGACTCCCAATGTCCCATGAAACATGGAGCTGAAATTGCATCTTTAATTCCAAATGCAACTTTCACTATTTTTGAAGAAAGTAATCATTATCCATTTTCAGAAGAAGAAGATAAATTCCAAGAGTTCGTTTTGACAACTTAACAGTGTGAAATTGAAAAATATGGAGGAGAATATATGAAACTAGGGCTAGGTAAAAATGAAGTTAAAATCGTACCTTACGAAATTGAATGGAAAGATGAATTTGCCAGGGTGAAAAAAGAAATTCTCCTTCATACAAATATAAACGAAAATCAAATTGAACATATCGGAAGCACTGCCATAGTCGGAATGGCAGCAAAGCCAATTATTGATATTTTGATGGGGGTTAAGGATTTAAAATTATTAGATGCAAAACTTATAAAAGGGCTAAAAGAAAGTGGCTTTTTGCGGTTAAGAGTAGAAAGACCGAATGAGATTGTCTTCGCAAAATTCACTGATGATACGTATGAAGTCAAAACACATTTTATCCACTTGGTCGAATATAATGGAGAGTTATGGAATAATCTAATCTTTTTCAGAGATTATTTAAACGATCACGAAGATGTTAGTAAAGAATACTTGAATATAAAACTAACTTATATAAATGAAAAGTCAAATGGTATTAATGAATATACTGATTTTAAAGAGAACTTTGTAAGGAATATTTTTGCTAAGAGAATTGGAGAATAGTTTATGGGAATCGATAATTTTGAGGAATACGAAGATACCGTTTTATATGATCAAGAAAATGGAATGTATCATGATGACATAAAATTTTTAGAGAAGTATGCAGCAACGATTGATGGGCCAATCATTGATATTGCATGCGGGACGGGAAGAGCTACAATCCCTTTAGCTAAAGATGGACAAGAGTTAATCGGTGTGGATGTTCATAAAGGGATGCTAAGAGCAGCTGAAAAGAAATCATCTGAACTTGAATTAAATATAAAGTGGGAAAAACAAGATTGTACTAATTTAAATTTAGATGTGAAAAGTAACTTGATCTTTACTGTTGGTAACTCATTCCAGCATTTTTTAACGAATAAAGCACAAGATGGCTTGCTATCATCCATACATAACCATTTGCAAGAGGGAGGTTTATTCATTTTCGGAACTAGATTTCCAAATTTAGATGAATTATTACAACCACCTACAGAGGAATACTGGAGAAGCTATGTAGACCAGGTTTCACAACAAAAGGTTGATGTTTACACGATTAGCCGTTATGATGCTCTTACTCAACTTCAGTATTACACGACCATTCGAAAATTTGTAGGAGTGAATGGTTTTATTGTAAATGAAAAAAGAACTCATATTACGTTGCGCTATGTTTTTCCAAAAGAAATGGAAAGAATATTATCTCTCAATGGTTTTGAAATTCTTGGAATATATAAAGACTGGAATGAAACACCAATCGATGAAAATAGTTATGAAATGATTTATGTATGCAGAAAAGAATAGCGTATATTCGAAATATATTGATAATTTAATTTTACCTATGTTATAATTCTCGAAATACTAAGAAGAGAAGAGTAGATATGGATGTTCTTTTTAGAGAGCTCGGGTAGGTGAAAGCGAGCAAGAACGAAATATTGAACCAAGTCTCGGAGTATCACATGGGATTTCTAATTAGAATGATTGTGTGACGGGAACTCCCGTTATAGGGTAACAGTATAAGCGTTAGGTAAACGCCGTACTGATTAAGGCTGCGCGCAGTGATGTAGCAGTAAACTAGGGTGGCAACACGTATCGTAGAATCCACGATCCCGTCCCTAAGACTAATGTCTTGGGGGTGGGATTTTTTGTGTAAATAAAAATAGGAGTGGATGATATGGATCGTAATCGTATTTCATTATTAGTAAGTATCTGGGTATCAAATATGGGAGAATGGGTGTATTTTATTGCGCTAAATTTAATTGTTTTAAACATGACAAATTCGCCAATTACGGTAAGTGTATTATATGTTTTACCATATATCGCTTCAATTTTAACAAACACTTGGGCTGGAAGTTGGGTTGATCGTTTAAATCAAAAAAAGCTATTAGTCGTATTAGATATAGTGAGAGGGATTTTGGTTTTATTGTTAGCAAGTACTTCATCCTTACTATTGATCTATGTAGTGTCATTGATTATTCATATGGCGAGCAGTATTTTCTCTACTACATCATTTGTATATATGACAAAATTAGTGCCTGAAAGTGAACAACAACGTTTTAATGCATGGAAAAACTTTGTACAATCTTCTGGATTTTTCGTTGGCCCAAGTATAGCAGGAATGCTTTTTATAATTGGAACACCGAATATGGCTATTCTTTTTAATGGGGTAATGCTTTTCCTATCAGCTAGTGTTCTAACTAGTTTAAAAAACTTAGACAGTAAGCAAAAAGTAGTTCATGAGCCCTTTTCTTTCAAAATGATAATTGAAGATTGGGTTTACATTTTTCGTTTTTCTAAGCAAAATCGATTTGTGGCATTCCTTTATTTGCTTAGTAGTTCCGTCATTGTTTGTATGGCAGCGTTAGATTCCATAGAGGCTGCCTTTTCAACTACTATTCTTGGCTTTTCAGAAGCAGAGTACGGTCTTTTAGTCAGTATTGCAGGGCTAGGTGTCATACTAGGATCTTTAGCCAATGCTAGATGGGGAAACCGGTATAACCCTTTAAGCCTAGTAAAGTATGGTGCGTTTTTTACAGCTATTGGATACGTCATCTATGCGTTGTCTTCAAGCTTTATCATGGCAGCACTTGGATTTTTCCTTCTAACTTTTGCATATACATTTGCGAATGTTGGATTCCTGACTTTTATTCAACATCGAATACCTACTGAAATTCTTGGGAGATTTACAAGTATTTTTAAGATTTTTGAGTCGGTCGTAGGGATTCTTGCAATTGCTATTGTGGGGATAATAACTGAAGTGGTGGGATTAAGACACATCGTATTAACAGTTAGTATTATCTTCTTTGTATTAGGAGTTATTAATTTTATCAAAATATCTAGTACGATAACCCAAGAAAAAATTGCAGTACAAGAAAATTTATAGAAAAAAGATTGTTCTTAACTAGGGGAAATTTTACTACTCTAAATGAGCTAAAATTAAGTGTTCATTGTTTAATTAATTTAAGAACACATTTCATTTTGTATAGTGACAAAAAAGTTGTTTAAATAAATACGAGTCATTCTATTTAACATTCGAGCCGAATTGTTGAGGAATTATAGACAGTAGACATCCTACTTGAATAAGATTAATGGTAAAATTGATAAGTATGGAAGACTTGATAAAAAATATAAACTAATTGGTAAAAATATTAAGGAAGGAAGTGCAAAACTATGGATTTCGAAACAGTTATGCATGAGCTTGAAGCCCTCGGTAAGGAACGAACTAAAAAAATGTACATATCCAATGGTGCGCACGAACCACTTTTTGGCGTAGCTACAGGTGCTATGAAACCAATCGCAAAGAAAATAAAAATAAATCAACATTTAGCTGAAGAGCTTTATTCCACAGGTAACTATGATGCAATGTACTTTGCAGGCATTATTGCAAACCCAAAAGCTATGACTGAGTCGGATTTTGATCGTTGGATGGATGGGGCGTATTTTTATATGCTGTCTGATTTTGTGGTGGCAGTAACTTTATCAGAGTCAGATTTTGCACAAGACGTTGCTGATAAATGGATTGCAAGCGGTGACGAGCTGAGAATGTCAGCGGGCTGGAGCTGCTACTGCTGGCTTTTAGGGAATCGCCTAGACAATGAATTTTCTGAAAGCAAGATTTCCAATATGCTTGAATTGGTGAAAAATACGATTCATGATTCGCCAGAACGAACGAAATCCGCTATGAATAATTTCCTAAACACCGTGGGGGTTTCATATTTGCCACTACATGAAAAGGCAGTCGAGACCGCAAAGGAAGTAGGTACAGTAGAAGTAAAACGGGACAAGAAAAAAAGCAGTTTCCTAAATGCTTACGAAAGTATTCATAAAGAAATTGATAGAGGGAGGCTTGGTTTCAAACGTAAATATGTAAGATGTTAAAACTGAGCTTAGTATTGGGGTGTTGATCCAAGAAGGATTAAGTATCTTAATCAAACCAGTTAAACTCAGTAAATTCAGTTCGATTAAGTCTGATTTATCAAGGTTTAAAGCAATCCTCAAATTAACTGGGTTAAATAAAATTAACTCAAAAAACTTCTGAGGAAAAAAGAGTAACCAGTAGCTCTTTTATTAAAAGTCAAGATTTTAAGTAATACACTTAATGTATCAGTATTCTTTATACAATGTGTAACATTATAATAAGTTATTTTTAAGCTGAACTAATTTTTGTATTAGTTCAGCTTTTAGTTGTGTTTAAAGATATAATTCGGAATATTTATGGAATGGAAATATAGTATAAGTGAGATGTTAAGTTATATCTTATTCATCTAACGGGGCAGGTTAGTTCAATAAGAAAATAAATACGGACAGTTCTTTAAAAAGAACAATCCGTATACAAACGCATCCCTAAATAGGATTATATTTTAACTTATTTGGATCTACTACATAGAAAATCTTGTTAATTGTTCGGGATGAAGAATTCCAGTCAAAACAAAAAACGCCTGTTATTTTTTCATTTTCAGTGACTACTATACCATATTGATTATTTATTATAGCTGCAGTAGCACTTTTTCCAAAGAAAAACTTTTTTGATATTCCTGAAATAAGTGCTAATACTCGCTCTTTACCTTCAATGATGTTTATTGCCGTTCTTACTTTACCTCCTCCATCAGCAGCAAATAGAATATCATTAGATAACAAATGGGTTATTCCATGAATATCCCCGTTGGATAATGCCAAAATAAATTGTTCTATATAAGTTTTCTGAAGATTAACAGTCAAATCTTTTTCGCTTTTTCTTCCCATTTTAATTTGTGCTCTACTCAATATCTTACGGCTATTAACAGTCGTTGTTTTAAGAACATCGGCAATCTCACTATGCTTTAGCCCTAGAGCATTCCTTAATACGAAAGCTATCCTCTCTTTAGGTAAAAGGTTTTCCATAAGAACCATATATGAATAGCTTAATTGATCTGACTGGATTAGATTCTCAAGAGGCTCACTATTGAATGCCTGTAGTATAGGTTCGGGTAACCATGTACCTATATAAGTTTCTTTCTTTTTTCTACTTGATATTAATTCATTCATACAGCGATTAACGATCATTTTATTTATATAAGCTTTTAAATTAGTAATTTCTTTCTCAATCTTTTCATGTTCTTTTAATTTCAAAAAAGTATCTTGAACAATATCTTCAGCATCTGTAATTGAACCAAGTAAATAGTATGCTATGGATAAACAATAATTCTTATATTCTTTATATAAGTCTTCTATATTCAAATCATTGATCAACATGATAAACCCTTCTATCTCTAATGTTATGCATACCGTAATCCGTAGAATATTCTACATACATTTTTTTATTTTATATTTTATCTATCATTTTTCTACAAAAGTAATGATTGTCATAAGTTTATTTATTATCTGTGGAAAAATGTAAGCACAAAGTATAGCACAAAAAAATGCTTCTCCCCACATTCGTAGCCAATGAATTAAAAATGTATGGCTATATCCTAAGTTTATAGAAACAAGGATAAACGATATGAAACAAGAAGTAAAAAGTCCAGTTAGAATAGTGTAAATAAAAGACTTATAAATCTTATTTATTTTCATAAATTTAACCGTCTTATATTGTAGTTCAATATTTTCTACTCCTATCATTAATAATGATGCAACAATTTAAATCCTTTTGTCCAAGAAGGGTAAATAGGTTCCCAGCCATATTGTTTTTTTGCTTTTTCATTTGATGCTCCTCGTTCCCAAGAATTATATATATCATTTATAGGAGGGAGGGGGGCCCCAATAACTTCCGCAAAATAGGGAAGCCAAATAGAGCTTTTTGCAGGTTCATCATCTACAATGTTTACAGAACCTGACTGCCAATTTAAAGCTAATACAGCTGCTTTTGCTGCGTCTTTTACGTGGATAAAGGATGTCATCCCATTTGTTGCGTATAACTCCTGTCTCTGTAATTGTTTAGCAATTTTACCGTTACCTGAATACCAAGTTCCAGGACCATATAATGTACCATAACGAAGGATAACGAACTCAGGCATTTCTTTTACCTTTTCCTCTAATGAAATAACTCCATTAATTGTTTTTTGGCGAGGTAATGAGGCACTAGTATCTAAAGGTGTTTCTTCTGTAGCTAGCGTATTCCCAGGCTCATAAGCCCATGAAATACTTTGTGCAACTATCTTTTTTACTCCAACGTGATTAGCTGCATCAACAAGGTTTCTTGTTCCTTCTATCCTTATATTTGAATTATCGTTAATATCGCCACTATTTAGTGCAGTAAGTTGATGCATTACAACATCTGGCTGAGTTTCAATTAAGGCTGCATAAACACTATCTCGATCAAACGCATCTGCAACTACTGGTTTTACTCCTATCTCTTGCATTGTTTTAACATGTTTTTCTGATCGAATCATCCCGATTACTTCATGCCCCTCTTCTATTAACATCGGAATCACCATTTTTCCAATTACACCGGTAGAACCAGCAAGTAATATCTTCATAAATAAACCTCCTAATTATCATAAATACAAGATTAATATCTCTAAAAACTAAGACAATTAGGGATTAGGAAGTGTGACACTATTAAAAGAAATTATAAAAATATTTATGTACAATATAAGAGAGTTGAATCCTTATACTATTTTTCATGTGTTATGCATAGCTACAGGGGGAGCACCTTGTATTAAAGAATTGTATAAAAGAAAAAGTTTGTGAATAAATGTACCTAAAGTAACGTGTGCTTTAGTTCAATAAGCTATTCCACAATCGGGCGCTTTTCTGAAATAAGGAAAGCGTCTTCTTCAATTAAAGGGCCAGATTGTGGTATAAGAGAAGGATAATCGTAAACAGTCGAACTATAAGTTATTTATTAAGTTCGCAATCATAAAATGAACTTAAAGGGGGAATTTTAATGAGCAATATATTGCTTCGGAACGTATTTGAAGATGACCTTCCTGTTTTCTTCAAATACTAACAGGACCGAGAAGCGAACCATATGGCAGCCTATACGAGTAAGTATCCCAATGATTGGGATAGCTTCTATACACACTGGAACAAAATCCTTACGGATAAAAACAACATCAAGCAGACGATCATTGTTGTGGCTGTTTTCGAAATCGATTGAGGATTATTGTTATCGTCACCCGGAAGATTCGGATTACCCTGACATGTTGGAGAGAAATGTATCTCCAATATGGAAGGGACACACTTGGTTTTGGTTTATACCTATTTAGGAACGATTAATTTATATTTTACTCAGATTTTTTCATGTCTTTTAACTTTGAAAGATTACACTATACAGTGAGGAGATTGGTTTTATGCAAGTTGTAGCCAAAATGTTTGTAGAACAACTCGACATGCATTGCTATGAGAATGAGTGGTTTGCATCCATGGATCAGGCGCTTCATGGAGTCATCGCAGCTGAGGCAGCATGGACAAGTTCGGGAATCAGCAATTCGATTTGGCAGATTGTCAACCACTTGATATTTTGGAATGAAGATGTGATCCATAGAATTAACGGCACAGAGAATCCGCATAAAGCAGAAAGCAATGATGAAACCTTTGGAAATCCGGGGGATCCAGAAGATGAAATTGGGTGGGCCCAGACAGTGCAGCGCCTTTATGAAGTCATGGATAAATTAAAAACGGTCATTGCGGATCTTGACGATAAAAAGTTAACAGCTCCGTATGCAACTAACAGTTACTCTATTGAGCGTTTACTCAGCAATATCATGATGCACGATACGTATCATCTCGGCCAAATTGTTCTGTTGCGAAAGTTGCAATCCTCTTGGAGTGGCGTTGATGGGTCCGGATCTTAACGAAATGAATGAGCTGTTTCCGTTAATGCAGAACTTAAATACTTGTTAATAAAGTACAGGTTGATGGGAAAGTTTATTGCTGTGAAGTCTGTGCCAACGAATGCACCGATGAAACTTGCGTATGCCAATCTTGTGATGATTGCGAAAAAGCCGTTTAAATAGGAGAAGTGGACTTTCAAATAAATAATTTGCCTGTTGTATAGTAGCGATATTTAGAAGAAGTATCGCTTTTTCTTATTAAGCTAACGGGTGGGTTAGTTTAACAAGACATGTAAGTAGGATCCTCCACAATAGGGCGCTTTTCTTGAAAAAGAATTGTTCCTTCTTTAGTTAAAGGGCCATTTAAATGAGTAAATATCATGCTAGCAATAAACCATTGATATTTATAGAGAATCCCACTCACCTATTTTTTATCTAGAAAAGCATTTATGAAATTAACTTATTTATGAATATTCAAAAGATATAAAAAATTTACAAATTCGCGTCTTTTCAGTATGATTAAATCTGTCTATTTTATTTTGACTTGATATAGATGGAGGTATTTTTGCATATATGGAAAAGATAGAAAAAGGCAATAAATGGGCACTATTACCGTTTGTTGTATTTGTACTTTTATTTATAGGAACAGGCATTTTAGCAAATGATTTTACGGCAATGCCTTTAAATGTAGCAGTAGGTGTAAGTTGTATACTAGCTTTTCTAATGAATCGTCAAGAGAAGATGACGAAGAAAATTGAAATTTTCACGAAGGGAGCTGGCGATGCAAATGTGATGCTAATGGTAGTCATATTTGTACTTGCAGGTGCATTCTCAAATGTGGCGAAGGAAATGGGAGCAGTTGAGTCGACTGTTAATTTAGGATTGACTTATTTGCCACAGAATTTCCTATTAGTCGGCTTATTTATCATTGGGTGTTTTATCTCCCTTTCGATGGGGACTTCCATGGGGACTGTTGTTGCTCTAGCCCCAATCGGTGTGGGAATTGCCGATGCGACTGGTATTTCAATGGCACTTGCAATGGCTACAATAGTAGGTGGTGCAATGTTCGGTGATAATTTATCGGTCATTTCTGATACAACAATTGCAGCAGTACGAACACAAGGTACGGATATGAAAGATAAATTTAGAGTGAATTTCCGCATTGTATTACCTGCTGCCATTGTAACGGCAATTATTCTAGGATTCATGACGATAGGTAAGGGACATGCTTTAAAAGGAAACTATGATTATTCAATTGTTTCGGTAATTCCATATGTACTTGTACTGATTGCTGCATTAATCGGTATAGATGTATTAAAAGTATTAATCGGAGGTATTTTAGTTTCTGGATTAATAGGATTTATCAACGGAAAATTTACGTTTATTTCATTCATCAAAGCTGTAAGTGAAGGTATGATGGGAATGGAAGATATAGCGATTATTGCAATATTAATCAGTGGGCTTGTTGCATTGATTCAACACAATGGTGGTATTCAGTACTTACTTTACTCCATTTCAAAACGTATTCGCTCGAAAAAAGGAGCAGAGTTTGGTATTGCTTCTCTTGTTAGTGTGACAGATATATCAACAGCAAATAATACAATCGCCATACTAATGACAGGACCTCTTGCAAAAAAAATTGCAGATGAATATGAAGTGGATCACCGGAAATCGGCTAGCTTACTGGATATTTTCGCTAGTGTATGGCAAGGCTTTGTCCCGTATTCACCTCAACTTCTGGCTGCAGCAAGTGTTGCGGGTATTTCGACAATCGAGATGATGCAGTATTCGTATTATCCAATTTTGATGGGGATTTGCGCAACTGTTTCAATTATAATTGGTTATCCAAAACTGAAAAAATAAATAATATAAAAAGGTCGAACAATCATATTAAAAGTTGTTCGACCTTTCAATTTATTTTACATATTATGCTCCGAAAATATTATCTTCTTGAACGACTTCTCTTGAAATCGCAATGGCTCCTTTTTTTCTTAAATGTAAGATGGCGTCCTCATCGGCATAAAGAATTTTTTCAAGATAATATTCCTGTTTTTCTAGAGGAATATGCATACCATTAAATTCATCGCGAAACGCAAATTCATATACTGCTAATTCATCATCAGTCAGAAAACTAGAGTTTTTACCTGAGCCTTTATTTGCTTCCATTTATTTTTACGTCCTTTGCAAGAAAATTCTAATGAACTTATTGTTCTACTTTTAGTATACAACACAATTAGTGTTTGTTCGAAATGATCTTTATCCTTGCTAGGACTTAACTAATTTGCTGCTCATTAAAATGTATTTTTTTCTACAAGTAATTGTAATTCAGGAACAATATTTTGTTGTTTTCCATTAATAAAAACTTCAATCAGATTTTCTGCAGCAAGTTGTGCCATGTCGTTTCTTGTTTCATGGCTGGCTGAACCAATATGTGGCGTAGCTGTAAAGTTGTCTAATTGGAGTAGAGGATTGTCGGAATTAACAGGCTCTTGTACAAAAACATCAGAAGCTGCTGCGTAGATTTCTTTATTTAGTAGAGCATTATATAATGCATTTTCGTCTACTGTCGAACCTCTCGACATATTAATGAATATAGCGGTATTTTTCATCTGTTTAAATCTTGATGCATCGATCATGTTTTTTGTTTCTTCTGTAAGAGGAGTAAGCATGACAATAAAATCTGAATCTTGCAGTAGCTGTTCTAATGGTTTCCACGTGATATTTTCTTCTTCTAGTTCAGGTTTTTTGTGACGATTATAATAACTGACATCCATTAAAAAGCCTAATTTTGCACGTTTAGCAAGGTCTTCACCAATTCTTCCCATACCAATGATACCCAATTTTTTATGATGAACATTTAAGCCGTAATAGTTAATATCCGCTTTTACTGTCCAAAGTCCCTTTTTAACTATAGAGTCGAGTTCTGATATTCTTCTTGCAGCACTAAGCATAAGACCAAATGTCAAATCGACAACACTATCATTTAAAACATATGGTGTATGAGTTCCGAGAATTCCAGCTTTTTTCATTGCATCTGTATCAAAATTATCGTAGCCAACACTGATATTACTTACAATTTTTAGGTTAGGGGCATTTTTTATTAGTTTTTCGTTAATAGAAGTTCCCATCGTTAATAAAGCTTGTACGTCTTGTATTATGTTCTGTAATTGTTCTTGAGAACAATCTGGTCGGTAATCAATTTCAAAGTGTTTAGCTAATATGTTCATTGTATGATTTTCAATTTCTCGAATAATTAAGAGTTTTGGTTTCATGTCCATTCTCCTTCAATGTAAAATTGTAAACACAATATTAAGTATATATGAAAAGTTAGTATAAATTCTAAAAAATTCACTCATTTGGAGGAGATATACATGTATATTGTAGAATATATCGGTTATACCTAGTTAAAGTAATTCCTTTTTCGAAAGGTGATATGATATGAAGAATAAAGAACATAAAATTTGGTTTGATATTCTAATGTATACAATTTTGGTGATTTGTATTACGTATCTTATTTTTCTTAATCAAATGCAAAAGTATTTTATATATATTGTAGTTATTGGTTATATTCTGGCGACATCTGTTAAGCTGGTAGCGTTAACTCATCTAAAACATAATCATGTTAAGAAAGAATGATGTTAAATTATTTTTCACTACCATATTCAAAAAAGAGTACCAATTCAAACGGTACTCCTTTTTATTTCCTCTAATTATAGATGTTGTTAGTATTAGTCCATCTTTAAAATTGTTTTGGAAATAAAAATTATGATTTAATATCAAGGGCCATTGAAGGTCCAAAGAATTCATAGTAAATATGGTCTTTCGAAACGCCAATTGAAATTAAATGATTGATCATTGCCATCATAAAAGGTACAGGTCCGCATAAATAAACTTCGCTCGATTTTTCTACATGTTCTTCTAAAAATTCCTTAGAGACAAATCCATCTGTTTCAGTGATGAATTCAAAATAATTCAAATTTGATTGTTGTTGTTTAAGGTCATTCAGATTCTTACCAAAAACAACTAAATCTGCATTATTGACGCTTTGCACAAAATTGATAGAAGTAGTATGCTCCTCTTTTACTGCTACTTGTAACATACTCATCAGTGGCGTAATACCAATTCCACCAGCTAAAAATGTGACAGGTGTATTAGGTTTTGAATGATAGAAAAAGGTGCCTGCTGGAGCACTAATAGGTAATATATCACCTACATTGAAATGCTCATGCAAATAATTCGAAACGATTCCGAAAGGTTCATTGACAACTTCTCGCTTAACCGATATTCGATAACTCTCACCGTCATATGCTTTTGATAAGCTATATTGACGATTATGAGTATATTTTTCGCCAGGTATCGTCACATGAACAGTTATATATTGTCCTGGTTTATAGTCTGGAAGGGGCGCACCATCAACTGGTTTCAAATAGAAAGAAGTGACTAATTTATTTTCTGGAACCTTATCAACTAATTGATAATCTTTAAATAAGCGCCATCCGCCTTGTTTGTTTTCCGCTTCTTGATATAATGCTTCTTCTGTAGAAATAAATATATCAGCAAGAACGCCGTACGCTTCAGTCCATGCATTCATAATTTCATCCGTTGCGGCATCGCCGAGAACCTCTTTAATCGCTATTAATAAATTTTCTCCAACTATTGGATAATGCTCAGGTTTAATGCCGAGACTTCGGTGTTTTTCAGCAATTCCCTTAACAACTGGAATAATCTCGGAAAGATTTTCAATATGAACAGCAGCCGCGTATACGGTATTTGCTAAAGCCATTTGTTGGCGACCTTTTCTCTGGTTTGTTTGGTTGAAAATGTTTAATAATTCAGGGTGGGACTCAAATAAACGTTTGTAAAACACTGTTGTAATTTCTTGTCCGTATTTTTCTAGCACAGGAGCTGTAGATTTAATAATATCCATTGTTTTTTGTGATAGCATAATATGTTCAATGTTCCTTTCTATTAACAGTGCAAAACTGTTTAAAATACTTAACCTTAGCACTAACTAGAGTAAAGTATTAGCATATAGAATGAAAAAATACATTTTAATAATGAAGGGAAGAATGTACAATTTTATTAAAAGAAGTTCAAAAATTAGTTCAGTTGTGATTTTTCAAGAATAAATCCTCACCTAAAATCGTAAACTTTTTGAGAGATGTTTTGGATGATCAGCAATAAAATTTAATAAGGATTATCTTTAAAATTGAAAAATTATCTTAGAAAAATATAGTTTTTGCTTTTCATTTCATGGGAAAAGAGTAGAATTATACAAGATAGCATTTTAGAAAGTGGGAGAATAAATGGATACAGAATTCCTGACAAAAATCGTATCAATTATTTTGTTAGATATCGTATTAAGTGGTGATAATGCAGTGGTAATCGCACTTGCATGCCGCAATTTAGCTCAAAGTCAACGCAAAAAAGCAATCATCATTGGTACTGGTGGTGCCATTGGTTTAAGAATATTATTAACATTTGCCGCTGTTTATCTATTACAAATACCATTGGTTAAAGTTGTTGGTGGTTTATTGTTATTCTATATTGCGTTTGATTTATTGAAATCAGGAAACGAAGATCCGGATGTTAAAAGTGGAAATAATTTAATGGCTGCAGTACGAACAATTATTGTAGCAGACTTTGTAATGAGTTTAGATAATGTTCTAGCAATTGCAGGTGTTGCAAATGGTCATATTGGTCTTGTAGCTTTAGGTTTGCTAGTAAGTATTCCATTAATCATTTTTGGTAGCCAAATCATTATTAAGTTAATGGATAAATTCCCAATTCTTATTTGGATTGGAGCATTATTAATTGCTCACACTGCAGGTAAAATGATTATAGATGATGAATATGGTCATAAGCTTGTTGAGGCAACATTCCCGATGATGGAGCAGATTATTCCAATCCTATGTATGATTTTATTAGTCATTGTTGGTTTATGGACAAAGAATCGCCAAGTAAGAAATTACACTAAATAATTTCTCTCTAATTGAACAACAGTTCCGATATTAGAGAATTAAAAAATACTATAGAAACATCGAACTGCACCCAATGGTGATATGCCCCCCCTAAAGTAGACAGGTTAAAGAATATAACTTGTTTATCTTAGGGGAGTTTTTGTTTACAGCCATGGGTTTTGGGAAAGGGAAGAGTAGTAATCAAAACAGATTCGGTAATTATTTATTTTGCTCCAGCTTGCTCCGACTTTTGATAAAGAAACTGAAAAACAAGATATAATGAATTAATTACAAAAGTCCATTTTCGTTTTTTAATACGAACATTTCAACATATTATTCAAATTTAGATGTTTCCGCTACAGACAGGCGCTTTCCGCAGGCAAGCATCAAGCCTCCTCCTCACTGCGTTCGTGCGGGGTCTTGATTTGCTTGCTTTTCCCGCAGGAGTCGCCTGTCTTTCGCTCAATTGGTAACTATTCATTCGTATATGGCATCAATCTTAGAATATCTAAATCGCTATACAGTTTGGATGTTCCGAAATAGACGGTGCTTTCCACTGGCTTGGCTTCAATCTCCTGTCTCTACGTTTAGGGTACTGAAAAAGTAAAAATAGATAAAAATTTATAATAAATATCTTGTATAGCTATATTAGTTGATGTGGAATTAGC
>NZ_JBCMNM010000107.1:0-32845 GCF_050459865.1 Rummeliibacillus pycnus | reverse complement strand
GAGCTAATTCCACTTCATAGCGAATATATACTATAGATATTTGTGTTACTAAACTTTTTTTGTAGCTTCTTCACGGGAAGAGAACGGTTTCTTCCCAACGCCGATGATAAGCAAAATCTTTGTTCGACTATAAATGTACAAAGTAAAGTTAAATTGGCATATTTAAAATGACTATTTCCATCGTAATTTTTATACTGGTAATAGTCTTTTTTAGCGTTTTAAATCATCCATGCACTATGATTATTGATTTATCGGTATAATAGAATTACCTTGCAAGAAAAGGAGTTATATTAATATGCAAAGAGTTAAACATTGCGAACAACTAGTGAAATCTATTTACGATCAATTTGACGCAAGTCATGATTTTCAGCATATCGAGCGTGTCATGATGAATGCAAAAACAATAGCAGAAACAGAACCAACAGCTAATGCAGAATTAGTCCAATTAGCCGTTCTATTACATGATGTGAGTGATCCTAAATATACAACTGGGAAAGAAAATGAAGTTTCTATTCTTCAACAACTTGAATTAACACAAGCGGAAATTCAACAAATCCAAGATATTATTGCCTCAGTATCATTTCGTGGAGGAAATGAGCTGGAAGCTAAGTCAATTGAAGCGAAGATTGTACGAGATGCGGATCGACTTGATGCGATTGGTGCAGTAGGAATCGCTAGAACCTTTGCATTCGGTGGTGCGAAAGGACGTAAATTATATGACGTTGATGAAGAAATAAGATATCAAATGACTGAGGAGGAATATCGCAAAAAAGAAACCGCCTCTGTCACACATTTTTATGAAAAGCTTCTTTTGTTAAAAGATTTAATGACCACTCCAAAAGGAAAGCAAATGGCTGAAGGCCGCCATCAATTTATGGTAGACTTTTTACAACAACTGAAGCTAGAAAGAGAAGGGGAACTATGAGTCATTTAATTGTTTCGAATTGTACGAAAACAGTAGGCGATAAAACGCTATTTGAAAATATCGAATTTACTATCGTAGAAGGTGAAAGAGCTGGGCTAATTGGTATTAATGGTACAGGGAAATCTACATTAATGGCGATTTTATCAGGAGAATTAGAAGCAGACACGATTGATTTAGATCATCCTAATAAATTTCGTGTAGCGTACTTACCACAAAATCCAGTATTTTCACCTGGAGAAACTGTATTACAAGCTGTATTTACAGGAGATTCTCCAATACTTAAGTTAAATCGTCAATATGAAGAAACTGTTGCTTTACTTAGCCATAATCCAGAATCCACCTCATTACAGGAGCAGCTTTTCAGACTACAACAACAAATGGATCAACAACAAGCATGGGATGTCAATGCTTTGGCAAAAACAGCGTTAACTAAGCTAGGCATTGAAATGTTTGATGAACATGTTGTCAATCTTTCAGGTGGACAGCAAAAACGTGTTGCTTTAGCAAAAGTGTTGATTGAACCGGCAGATTTATATTTGTTAGATGAACCTACCAACCATCTGGATGTTCAATCAACGGAATGGTTGCAAGAGATGATTTTACGATTAAAAGGAGCAGTTATATTTATCACGCATGACCGTTACTTCCTTGATGCGGTATCAACACATATCTATGAGATTGCTAATCAAACATTGTTCAAGCATACCGGAAATTATGCGGCATACTTAGAATCAAAAGCAATACGGGAAGAAATGCAAGTAGCAACTCAAGCCAAAATGCGTAACCGTTATCGTTCAGAGTTAAAATGGATTCGTCGAGGTGCACAAGCACGATCAACCAAACAAAAAGCTCGTATCCAACGTTTTGAAGAACTATCAGAAAATCTTGAACACAAATCAGATGATACGAACCTTGAACTTGGGTTAGCTACTTCTAGATTAGGAAAAAAAGTTATTGAGGCTCAGGGCATTTCAAAAGGTTATCAAGATAAACATCTAATTGAACAATTCTCTTTCCTTCTACAACAAGGGGACAGAATCGGAATAATTGGAGCGAATGGCGCAGGGAAAAGTACACTATTGAACATGCTGGTAGGAGATATTCAACCTGACAAAGGCGTAATTGAAGTAGGTTCAACTGTTCGAATCGCACATTTTACGCAACACCTTCCTGAGATGAATTTAAATCAAAGGATGATCGAATACATTCGTGAAACAGCAAACGATATTGAAGATTCTACAGGAGAACATCATTCTGCTGCTTCCATGTTAGAACGTTTTTTATTCCCATTACATACTCATGGGACTCCAATTGGCAAGTTATCCGGTGGAGAAAGAAAACGTCTATTCTTACTAAAATTATTAATGGAACAGCCAAATGTATTATTACTAGATGAACCAACAAATGATTTAGATATTGAAACACTTTCTGTTTTAGAAGATTTCATCGAACAATTTCCAGGTGTTGTTGTGACGATTTCACATGACCGTTTCTTCCTCGATCGTATTGCCAAGAAACTATGGGTATTGGATGGCCAAGGCGGTATAGGCGAAAGTTTGGAAATTTATAGTGATTATCTTGTAAAACAATCACATGCACAATCTATATCGCAAGTAAAAGAAATAAAAATAGAAAAGCCTAAAGAAACAAAAGTGAAAGAACAAAAGAAAAAACTATCCTTTAAAGAACAAAAAGAATGGGAAACGATTGAAAAGGATATTGCTAAAATTGAAGAAGCAATCATGCTTGCCGAAGAAGGTATTTCAGGTGCAGGATCAGATTTTACTTTATTGCAAAATTTAACTGCAGAATTAGAAAAATTAAATGAGCAGTATGAACACCTGATTGGGCGATGGGAATATTTACAAGATATCGTGAATGGTTAATGAAAGGGTGGATACATGATGAAAATCGTAACAATTGAACCAACTCCAAGTCCCAATACGATGAAAGTAATACTTGATCAAGAGTTACCATTTGGTACTGCAAATAATTACAATGACCAAAATAAAGAAGAAGCACCAAAAGAAATTCAAGATATATTAGCGATTGAAGGTGTCAAAGGTGTCTATCATGTTGCAGATTTTTTAGCAGTTGAACGAGTTTCAAAATACGATTGGGAAAATATTTTAGCTGCGGTGCGCAATGCATTTGGCGAACAAAATGAAATTTCATCAGGAGAGCAAGTAGACGAGCACTACGGTGAAGTGTATGTACATGTCCAAATGTTCAAGGGTATTCCGCTTCAGGTGAAAGTTTTTGATAGCACGTTAGAACAACGGTTTGGTTTAAACAAACGCTTTATCGATGCTTTCAACCAAGCAATGCAAGCAGATGAAAATTATATTCTACAACGTAAATGGGTTGATTATGGAGTTCGATATGGTGAAAAAGAAGATATTGGGCAAAATATGGTGGATGAATTAGAAGCGGCATTCCCGGATAACCGAATAGCGGAACTAATTTCAGCAAGCCAAGCACAAAAAGCAATGGTTACACAAAATAAACGAAAAATTTCTCTTCAAGAGTTTGATGTAGATAATTGGGAATTTCGCTTTCAATTACTTGATCAAATGGCGGACCCTGATATTGACGATCTGCCGTTACTACAAAAGGCGTTATCAGATGAAAAAATGTCCATTCGCCGACTTGCAACTGTATATCTTGGCATGATTGAAGATAAAGTAGTTGTTCCAAGCTTAGTTCAAGCGTTACAAGAAAAAAGTGCATCTGTTCGCCGAACTGCAGGTGATTGCATTAGTGATTTAGGTTTTGTGGAATTTGAGCCTGCTATGATGGAAGCATTAAAGGATCGCAACAAACTTGTTCGTTGGCGTGCAGCTATGTTTTTATATGAAGTTGGAACGGAAGCTTCTTTGGATGCACTAGAAGAGTCAAGTAATGATCCAGAATTCGAAGTGAAATTACAAGTTAAAATGGCGATTGCTCGTATTTCACAAGGCGAAGAAGCGATGGGCTCTGTTTGGAAACAAATGACTGAAGCACGTGCAGCGGCAAAAGAGAAAAATTAGAATGTATAAAGTGAAACTTCACTAAGTTGATATCTTGAAATGCTTTAAATGTAGAATAAAATCTAAAAAATGGGTAAGGAATAATCAATAATTCCTTACCCATTTTTATATATAGATACTTTTATGAAATAGAAAAGTGCATGTGCTGACACACCGCTCTATTGTGCGGGAACAAACCATTTCACGAAATTAAAAGCATTTGCCTTATTATTTAATTGACATTAAGTATAAAGTATTAATATAATAATATCATTATAGGTATTTAGTATTTAAAATAACTTGAGTGAAAATGTTAAAATTAGATTATATTGAGTTAGGAGAGTCATAATGATTTGCGAAATTTATAATTGAATTAAGAAAAATGTCCATATTTCGCATAGCTATCAAACAATCAACAGACATGCTGATATTTTTAATATTCCAGCATTAATGTGTGAATGTGAAACAACAGTACCCTATATTAATGGAAATTCAATTATATTTTGATACATCAAATCAATTGGATATTCATCTAGTTCAATTTGAGAATATATAATTTTAATATATCTTTGAAAGTGAACATCTTGTAGTGTTTATGACTACAAGATGTTTTTTCTGAAAATGGCGAACGCGCCCGTTTTGGACAAGAATGTTAAAGAGTATCACTCGTGAGACAATGGCCCTCGGGGCAATAATTATGAATTTTCGAGTGGTTGTAAAGATGGAAGATGGATCAATCAACATTGTATGAACGAATTATGTTTTCTCCTTGATGTCTATCTCTAACAGAATACATAGCATAACTAGTGTAAAAGGATGCAACACTTAATATCCCTAGTAACCAACGGACTTCAATACTATAAATCGGTGCAATTATTCCTGAAGCCAACAAAACTATGCCTATTACCAAAAGAAAAATAGCCGTATTTAAATCCTTCACTCTCAACATCTCCTTATGCTTTCGTATCACTATTATTTCTATATTTAATAATCGTAAACCTTCTTTTTGTATGAATTTTCAAATTATTTAATATTGAGTTAATCAAAATATGCGATTGTAAAGGGTTTATTATATTTCATATCAAACATTTGAAAATGTGTCTATTTTATGTCTATAATGATAGCAATTCGATCAAAAATGGTTTGAGTGTTCGAAAATAGCACATAATAGTCGAGATACGAGCAACCATAAAAGAAATATTACTTCAGGGAGGTTTTTAAAATGGTACGTATTCATTTAGTCCCTCATGATGTTAAATATGCAGAAGAAATGTCTATACTGACAAGTGTTCCAGAAGTTCGTACTGCACTTGGAATGACTGATGAACAATGTTCTGTTGCAGGTACAAGAAATTTTATTCGACTGATGCAATTAGAAGAACGATTAGGCCAACAGCTTTCCAGAATGATATTCGATGAAAAAAATCAATTGATTGGTGTTATTTCATTAAAAGGAATAGATGAAGAGCAAAAATTATGCCATATTGGTACATGGTTAGCGC
This sequence comes from Rummeliibacillus pycnus, assembly GCF_050459865.1. Taxonomy (GTDB): domain Bacteria; phylum Bacillota; class Bacilli; order Bacillales_A; family Planococcaceae; genus Rummeliibacillus; species Rummeliibacillus pycnus_B. The sequence continues at coordinate 27,407 of NZ_JBCMNM010000107.1, read as the reverse complement.
GCCCTTATTGGGGAAAAGGTTACAATCAAATGGCCAAAATGGAAATGTTCAAGATTGCTTTTGAAAGATTACATTTAAATTATGTTTTTGCAGGAGCCCGTTTAGAAAATATTCGTTCCCAAAAAGCTCAAGCAAAACTCCCATATATGACACTACATGTAGAACGTCAATTTTATAGTGAATGGAAGAAATTAGAGCAACAAGAACGAACACCTTGTGTGCTAAATGTTGTACGAAAGGTAGATTTTTTAAATTGGTATTATCAAAACGCTGCTGTTAGCTAGACCGATTCTTTTAAGTGGAATCGGTTTTTATTTTTAGATAAAACCCCTTGAGAATATATGGTAAACTAGTGATGTAAATAATATTGAATGATGTGAATTTATGGGGGATACAATGAAGGTAAAAAAGATGGTTTTTTTAGTTACAATAATTATTCTTCTAATAATTGGTATATTTGCATTTAATAATTATAAAAAAGCATCAAAATTAAATGAATCAGCTCTGACAAATAGTGATTTAAAGCAGCAAAATTTTTTAATACAGCAACAGGCTGTCCTTTATGCATCTTCTACAACAGAAGTATTGCAAAAAGGAAAAGGCAATAGCCAGGTGATTTTTATTGATAAAAAGGGGAATGCTCGAGGGTTAAAATTATCTGGTATGGAAAATGGTAGTACTTATTTTAATAAGCATGAATTATTTATTGAAGAATCGAATCGACTCATGCTACTTGGTAATAAGCTAAATACATATGACATGCCATCAGAAGAATTTCGTGGAATACAAACTGGATACCTTCCGAAAACGAAACAATTTTACAGCCTTTACAATACTGGTTTTAGTACAAAACATGACTATAAAACGGTCATTCGTTATGGTGGGGAAGAAGGCATTCATATTTCTCAGGTTCCTTATTTTGTATCATCTGTTGGGCAATTATCAGATCGTGTTATTGTGTTAACGCAAGATTTATTAACAGGAGAGTTTGCGTTACAAGAGGTACATCTAAAAAAGAAAGCTAAAACAAAAAAGATACAAGATCTACCTTTAGACAATGCTGAAAATTTAGATGCGTTAACGCCAGTTGTTTCAGATAATCACAATTTCTATTTTCTAATGACTAATTATCAAGCTGAAGATAAGGAAGATTTAGAATTAGTGATTGTAAATCGTGAAACAAAAAAAATAAAGACAAAACCCTTTATCAAGTATCGCACAGAAAATCAGGTGTCAAATGCTTTACCATTTAGTTTTAATGATTCGGCTTATGTAAATGATGGTCGTTTCTACTATGTAAATGGATTGGGAGAGGTTTTTGAATATAATGATGAAACGGGCGATATTAAAAAAACATTGCAACTCCATTATGAACCAAAAGGTAATAGTCATTTCGAGCAAATAACATTTAAAAATAACCAAATTTATCATATTTATTCGAATAAAGACCGGGAATTTTTCTTAGAAACATATGATTTATCTTCTAAAAATATGATAGAAAAACAAGAGATTCAAAATCTCGAAGCTATTTTACCAATGGATGATAAGAATTACTTTTTAACAAGTTTAGAAATATTAAATGATTAATCTAATCAGCTAGTTTTAATGCTAGCTGTTTTTTTATATTTACGATAAAAATAGCTTGTGAGATCTTACTATCTTCTAAATTGAGTCAAAATACGAGCATTTTACCATTTAACTTTTAACTATTCAGATTTGGTTGTTTCGCTACAGACAGGCGCTTTCCGCGGTCAAACATCAAGCCTCCTCCTCACTGCGTAGCGAGGAGGCTCGTCAGTTCGCCCGCGGAAAGCGAAGCTAATTCCACATCATGCATAAAACTTCACGTAGGTCTGTGAATGAATCTAATTGAACTAACATCGCTCAAGGAAATATGAATGCATTTTTAATAATAAATCACTCTTAATCATTCAATATTTTATCGATAGTTCAAAAAACTGCCATTTTTTAATACCACCTGATAAAGGATTTTGTATGCATATATCTAATTCTATTATCGTAAGTTATTTTGATGGAGGGATGACAAAATGACAAAGAAAATTTTAATTTTAACTGGGGACGCAGTAGAGGCTTTGGAAGTGTATTATCCATATTATCGCTGTCTTGAAGAAGGTTTCGATGTAACGATTGCTGCTCCAAGTGTGAAAAAAATTCAAACAGTTGTTCATGATTTTATCGATGGTGTAGATACGTATACAGAAAAACCTGGATATGGATTGGAAGCAAATGCTAGTTTCGAAGAAATTAATCCAGAAGAGTATGATGGGTTGATTATCCCAGGTGGTCGTGCACCAGAGTATATTCGCCTAAATGAATATATTCCAGGTATTGTGAGTCATTTCTTCGAAGCAAATAAGCCAATCGCAGCTGTTTGCCATGCTGCTCAAATCTTTGCGGTAATCCCTGATGTAATCAAAGGACGTGAGCTGACTGCCTATATTGCATGCAAACCAGAAGTACAAGTTGCAGGCGGCACTTACATTGAAGAGCATCTTCATACAGAAGGAAATCTTGTTAGTGGTCATGCATGGCCTGATTTACCAGGATTGATGAAAGAATTTTTGAAAAAATTATAACGATGGAAGCCCTGATTATTGAGATCAGGGCTTAAAATTTGTATGTTTTCACGAAAATACATATTATTTCACTATATTAGCAGTTACAAAATTAAATATTAATATTTGAAACGGAGTTAATAAAGAGTATATTGCTAAATTTTAAAGCTATGAACAATAAAGGGGAGGTAACAGAAGCGATTCATACACATGATAAGTGAAAGTAATTTTCTTTATGGATTAAAAAGGAATAAGTTGGGAAATAGCGAAGTAATAGTTGAGGCGAATAAATTGGAGGGATTCTATGTATAACAAAGAAATAATATCTCAACTATTTACGAATTTTGCTGAAAGGGAATGCAAGAATTCGAGTGAGTTGTATGAATACTTGGCGTTAAAAATTTCGAAAGATGAAGAGATCTTGGAATTATGTATGACTGCTCGAAATGGACAACCCATTCCTAATCTGCTATTTGGTGCTGTGCATTATCTATTGCTAAAGATGAATGAACATCAATTAAAAAATTTTTATCCTAGTCTAGTTTCGAATCCACAAAATCCTTACGAGGCATTTGATGATTTTAAGGATTTTTGCTTGATACATAAAGAAGCAATTCGTCATCTTTTAGAAAATAAACTTGTTCAAACAAATGAAGTACGTAGATGTGCATACCTATATCCAGTTTTTAGCTGTATAAATGAAAAAACGAAAAAACCATTAGCACTTATTGAAATTGGAACTAGTGCGGGTTTACAACTACTGTGGGATCAATATTCTTATTCTTATAACACTGATGAAGTCGTAGGTAACCTAGACTCCAAACTCCATATTACTTCAGAAATAATCGGTGACAACATACCATATTTTTCGAAGACTTCACCATTTGTGACAACAAGAATAGGTATTGATTTAAATACGATTGATTTACAAAATGAGGAAGAATACTTATGGTTAAAATCATTAATATGGCCAGAGCATAAAGAAAGATTGAACATGTTTGAAAAAGCCGCTCATTATTTGAAAAATAACTCCGTTCAGTTAATTGAAGGGGATGGAGTTGAGTTATTGAACGAGTATGTTAACAATGTGCCTATGGAAAATACAGTTTGTATTTTTCATACACATGTGGCGAATCAAATGCCAAAAGAAACGAAAGAATCTTTATTAACTACAATAGAAGCAATTGGAAAGAATAGGGATGTGTTTCATATCTATAATAATATCCAAGATCGATTTTTACATCTTGATTCTTATGTAAATGGTGTAGCACATAAACAAACTATTGCAGAAACAGAGGGACATGGTAGATGGTTCAAATGGTTAATTAAAGACGCTATCAAAACACAGTAGAAAATTAAAATGAATATCTTCTAATGGAATAAACTTAAAAAAGTAGCTGTTTGACAAACATAATGTTGAACAGCTATTTACGATTATTAGTATATATAAAGAAAGATTCAAAGATGATATAAATGAGAATTGCCAAAGTTGCATTTAGAGATTATTGATTATCTACCTTTGCTATTTCCTCTAATTTCGATATAAGAGTAAATAGCTTCATTTTGCGTGTTGACAAGTCCCTTTCTGCTTTTTCGATTTTCATAATAGATGCATATAATCTATCTTTAGTACCTTGAAGCAGAGTAGGTGAATGAAAACCCATGGAACGTTTTATGTGAAATATTGTTTGAATTTCTTTTATAGTAAGTCCTAAAGCTTCCATTTCTCTAATAATATAAAAGTCATAAATATCCTTTTCAGTGTAAACCCGTTTGTTGCCTTTCTTAATTGGATCAATTAAGTTGAATTCCTCATAGTACCTGATTGTGTCTTTTGAAGTTTGAACCTTTTCTATAAATTCTGCTATTTGCATTTCTTCTTCTTCCTCGCTTTAAAAAAATAGTAGATTCTCATTAAAACATTCGGAATAATCAAGTAATTTAAGCTAGAGTGTATTTTTAATTAAAAGATGAACTTTAATTAATTTACAATATTTTCTTTTTAGATATTCTTTTTTCTTTAAAGATGTGAAATTACCAAATATAAATATACCAAATAAAGTATGTATTCCACAATACGGAATATTTAAAAAATAATAGTTTTAGAAAAGAACGATATAATCAGCTTTTGATTGAATATTACCCACTTAGATTAAACAAAACAAAAGGAACGTTTGTTCTTATTTTTACATAATTGGACCGTTTTGGCAAGTGTTAAACCCAAAAGTTATTTTAGTTAGTTGTAACTTTTTCCATAACTCAAACGATTAATATATGAAAGCAGAAAAGGGAAGGGTGAGAAATTGCTTGATCCTATTTCAATATTTGGATTCTTTTTAAGAATACCTTCTAAAGTCTCAGTGATTTAATGATAGTTAAGTAGATATCATTTTACAAATCAAAAAATATATTGTAGTATAAATTTAAATCAAATATTTGAACGTAACACATGGTGGAGTCAGTCAATCTGGCACCGCCATGTGTTTTTTTATGTGCTTTTTGTTAATGGATAGAGGGGAAAGTGGAACAAATCCTGTTCCACTTACAATTTCAAATTTAACAGGAACTTATGTAAAAATCGCCAACGCTGGTTAAACTAATAAATATTAAGGGAGGCAATGATTTGTTTATTCTTCAAATTGTAATTATATTATTTGCAACAAAAATTGCAGGTCACATAAGTGTGAGGCTTGGTCAACCATCTGTTCTAGGGAAAATAATTGTTGGTATTGTTTTAGGACCAGCAATTCTTGGATGGGTACATGATACTGAAGTACTTAAGGCTTTCAGTGATATTGGTGTGCTATTGCTAATGTTTTTAGCAGGTCTTGAGACGAATTTGGAAGACTTAAATCGAAATAAAAAAGCTGCGTTACTTGTTGCGGTTGGTGGGATTATTGTGCCGATTGTAATGGGGTATTTTGGATCTATTTATTTTGGATTGTCTACAAATGAAGCGATTTTCATTGGATTATTATTATCCGCAACATCTGTAAGTATTTCCGTACAAACATTGCGAGAGCTGGGATGGTTGAATAGTAAAGAAGGTGCAACTTTACTTGGAGCGGCTGTATTAGATGATATTATCGTAGTTGTATTATTAGCAGTTGCGATGAGCTTCTTTGCTGGTTCAGAAGTGAGTATTTCAATGTTAATTGGGAAGAAAATTCTTTTCTTTGTCATTATTATTTTAGCTTCCAAATGGTTAGTCCCTATATTCTTGAAAATGTTCTCGAAGTTTAAAGTAACTGAAACTTTGTTAAGTGGCGCTTTAATCATTTGTTTTGGGTTTGCTTATTTTGCGGAGTATTTTGGTATAGCAGGAATTATTGGTGCGTTTGTTGCAGGGATTGCTATTTCTCAAACAAGTTTTAAAAAGAATATTGAGAGTAAGATCGAACCAGTTGCTTATGGTATTTTCGTTCCGATATTCTTTGTTAGTATTGGGTTATCAGTGTCATTTAAAGGGATAGGGGATCAATTAGGAATGATTGTTGTCTTTTCACTAATTGCAATCCTTTCAAAATTCATTGGTTCTGGGCTCGGAGCTCGGATATCAGGCTTTCACACGAAGTCATCAATGGGGATTGGCGCGGGCATGATTTCTCGTGGCGAAGTAGCTCTAATCATTGCTGCTATGGGGCTTGATAATAAATTATTACCAGTTGAATATTACACATCGATGATTATAGTTGTTGTTATAACAACAATTGTGACACCACCACTATTGAAGGTGATTTTTGGTAAAAAAGCTACAGAAGTATAAAATGAAAATGAAGTGTATCCAATAAGTTAGACATTTCATTCAGCAGCTGACGGGGTATGAGTCCGGTATCTAACCGGGCTCTAATTCAGCCGTATAACCATGATGTAAGATTAAGAAACTTTAAAGAGATTTTTAAAGAAGCTGTAATTAATTTTCATTTTACTTAATGCTGGAAAAGGTGAGAAACCATAAATTAGTAATTCTTGATTTTTCTATAAGTTTTCTTGAGTGAATCAAAGAATCAATTTCATAATGCAAAATTCATATAAAATATACGAACATTTAATGATATACTATTTTATTAATGTGGAGCGAAAGACGGCGACTCCTACGGGAAAAGCTTGAGCTGAAAGCCCCGCAGGAACGTAGTGACGAGGAGATTGAAGCCAAGCCCGTGGAAAGCGCCGTCTGTAGCGGAAATAATGGGTGTATTATTTATTCAAATCAAGTGTATAATGTTCGTATTTTTTACCTCGAAATGAATTTATGAAATTGATTCGATTAATTAAAAAGATTGTTTTAATCAATTTAAAAACAATCTTTTTTCTCATAAATTTAAATTATTATTCTCCCCATTTTTTTCGAATGTCCTTTGCCTCATCAACCATTCTTTTCATTAACTCTGAAACGGTTGGAATATCATGGATCATACCAGTTACTTGACCTCCGAAGCCAAATCCTTCTGTTTCAATGCCATCATATATCCATCGTTTGTTAGCTGTACCAGAAATATAATCTTTTATTGCTTCGTATGTGGGAGTTTCTTTTTCAATTTCCAATATTGTTTGAGCGTAGTCATTACGTAAAACTCTGGCAGGCGCTCCAATTAACCGTTTGATAACAATTGTATCAGTCTCTGAACCATCGATTAATGCCTGTTTATATGAGGAGGATGCATGAACACATTCTTGAGTTGCGATAAATCGTGTTCCCATTTCAATGCCCTCAGCGCCTAAAGCATGCGCTGCCATCCAACCACGACCATCGCCAATTCCTCCAGAAGCAATGACAGGAATTTTAACAGCATCTACTACTTGTGGTATGAGAACCATTGTGCCAATATCATCTCTTCCTAAATGGCCACCACCTTCTTGTCCAACAACAATAACTGCGTCAGCACCTTGTTGTTCAGCTTTTTGGGCTTGTCTTCTTGATGCAACAAGTACTAATGATTTTATGGTAGTTGGTTTTAACATATTTACAATAGGCGTTGGATTACCACCAGTGATGGTCACTACGGGAACTTGTTCATCGATCGCGACTTGCACACGATCTTCATAACCGATACCATGCATTCCAATAGCAAAATTGACACCAAAAGGCTTGGATGAAAGTGAGCGTAATTGTCTAATTTCGTTTCGTAAATCTTCAGCAGTAGGTAAACTCATTGCAGTAATTTGGCCCAATCCACCAGCATTTGAAACGGCTGCTGCTAATTCAGCATACGCTAAGTAAGCAAGACCCCCTTGAATTATTGGATATTCGATTTGAAATAAATCTGTTATACGAGTTTTCCAATTCATTCTGTTCCCTCCATTTCAAAGTAGATAGGATAATGTAATTCACAACGATCATTGAAAGGTGCATGACAATGGGGACATTGACTAGAATCCATATATTGATGAATTGTTAACTCTGTTTGACAGGCCCCGCACAAAATGGCAAATGTATCAAATTGTTCTTTTGGCCATCTTTTGATGGGATGTTGAGCATGTTCCTCATGACATTTATAGCAAGGATAATAACGATTACAGCAAGCAAACTTGATGGCTATAATATCTTTTTCTGTATGATAATGTGTACAGCGTGTTTCATTGTCTACTACTGAGCCATAAACATGCATTTAAATTCCTCCTATTTTCAATAACAATAACGTTAGTGCAATAAGTAACGTACTGATAATGATTTGAAAGTCTATTTTTTGAAATTGTAATTTAATATAGTGAGTTCGATCTTTACCATTTCCATAAGCTCGTGCATCGATCGCATAAGTTAATTGTTCTGCTCGTTGGACTGTGGTAAAAAGTAGGGGGATTAACATAGGGATATAAGCAAATAGACGTTTATGAATCGGCAATACACGAATATCATAGCCTCTCGCTTTTTGTGCTAACAAAATACGCTCTAATTCTTGCAAAATCGTCGGAATAAATCGTATAGCAATGACAATCATTAACGATAGTTGCTCAACAGGTATGTTAAGCTTTGATAAAGGCATTAGCAATTTTTCCAGCCCAGCAGCTAATGACAGTGGCTTTGTAGTTAAAGTTAAAAAAGAGGCGACCAAAACAAGTAAAATAATACGCCAGACAAAGTGAATACCTTGGATAATCCCTTCTGAAGTTATATGGATAAAGGACCAAGACCAAATAACGCTCCCTTTTGTCAAAAATAAATGATATAAAAAGGTAAAGGATAGTATAAACAAGAGAGGCTTTAAGCCTTTTAGAAAAATGGTTAAAGGTACCTTTGATACTCGTAAAAGAAGAAATACTAAGAGTGTTGCAACAATATAACTTGTAATAGTCTCTAACGTAATAAAACTAAGCATTATAACAGAAGTACATATAATTTTTGTTCGTGGGTCTAAACGGTGAATGATTGATGTTGTATCAAAATATTGTCCGATTAAAATAGAATTACTCATAATCTACCCTTCTAGCATTTATTATAGGTATGACTTTAGCGAAAATATCCTCTTCCTTGCAACTTGTAACTTGAATCTTCTCATCAGAAAGTTCTTCGGTTAACTGTAAAAGTTGTACTGCTTCAGGTAATGCTAATCCTACTTGTTTTAGCAATGAAGTTTTTTCTAAAAAGAGTGTATCTACTTGGAAATGCCCCATTAAAGAACCTTGATGAAATACCATTACTTCATCGGAATACTGTGCAACGTCCTCCATTTGATGAGAGACAAAAAGAATAGTTCCTTTTGTTTGTTGCTGCCAATTTTTCAATTGTTTTAATAATTTTGTACGACTGACAGGATCTAATCCTGCTGTCGGTTCATCAACGATTAAAAGATTTGGATTGGTCATTAATACAGAAGCAATCGCAACTCTTCTTTTTTGACCGCCACTTAATTGAAATGGCGCCAGAGGAAGAATATCTTCTGAGAGGTCAAAGAGTGGGAGAGTAGAACTAATAGTATCTGAAATAACAGTTTGTTTAATCCCTTTAGATTTAAGTGCAAAGGAAAGCTCTTTTTCTACAGTTATTTCAAATAATTGATGTTCAGGATATTGAAACACAAAGCCAATTTCAGGAATTACGTAACAATTGCCTTTTGAATCCTGTTTTATAGGTTGCTCGTTAATGTGATAATCACCTTTAAAAGGAATCAATCCCTTTAATAATTTCGCAAAGGTAGACTTTCCAGCACCTGTTTGACCTATTATAGATATCCATTTTCCTTCATCTATAGAGCAGGTGATGTTGTGCAAAACTTGTTTTTGCCCATATGTTACGGTTACGTTTTTTAATTTGTAGACCATTGTGCCCTGATCGCCCCTTTCCAATCTGCTTTCAATGCAACAGTTTGTCCAGATAATTGATGTAATCGTATAGCAAATGGTTGTTGAAGTTGATAATCTTCAACTTGAACTGTATTAAAAAAGGTTTCAGGTTCTCCATCAAAACATATTTTTCCCTTTGCAATAAGAAGAAGACGATCTGCTTGTAATACTTCATCCATGTGATGGGTGATATGGATAATAGTCATTCCCTCGTTATGAAGTTTATGCATAATCGCTAGGATCTGGGTTCTACCTTTAGGATCAAGCATAGAAGTAGCTTCATCAAAAATAATAATTTCTGGTTTCATAGCAATAATCGCTGCAACGGCAACTCGCTGCTTTTGTCCACCTGATAATTCATGAGGCATAGAGTCCAAATAATTATTCATATCTACAATTTTTAATGCGGAAAGAGCACGATCGTACATCTCTTCTCTAGGGACACGAATATTTTCAAGACCAAAAATGACTTCATCTAAAACTGAAGTAGTGATAAATTGATCTTCTGGATTCTGAAAAACAAAGCCAACTTTCTGTCTTATTTTCATTAAATCGTTAGGCTTTTTTGTATCATGATTTACAACTTGTATATTTCCTTTTTTAGGTATTAAGAGTCCATCGATTAATTTTGCAATCGTTGATTTACCACAACCGTTTGGTCCTACGATAGATACAAATTCACCTTGCTGAATTGTAAAGCTGATATCTTCTAGAATGGGTTTCTCTTTTTTGTAGTAAAAATAGACATGATCGAATGAAAGCATCTATTCACTTCCTTTTTGAGCTTCATATGTACTAAAAAAAGCTTCAGGACTATCAGCAGACATGGTTACGATTGGTTTTTGCCATCTGGTAATTTTCGTACCGTTAACACCGAAAATTTCCCCCGTTAAATCCTCATCTTTGTAATTGAGTAATTCACCGATAAAAAATGCAATATCATCTGCTTTTCCAACCTTCCAAAAATCAGGGAAAGGTTCATTGCGTTTGGCATATTTTTCGGTTAAATGTTCAATAACAGGTCGTGTCATATCTGTTAAAGCGGCAGGGGAAACTGCATTAACACGAATACAATAACGTTTTAATTCGCTTGCAAGTGTAAAAAGCATTCCTAGGAGACCAGCTTTTGCTGCACTATAATTTACTTGACCAACTGAACCCATTAATCCAGCAGTAGAGGTCATCAAAATTATATCTCCACCGTGTTCCTTTAAGTAGGGTAAAACACGACGTATACAATAAAATGCACCATTCAAATGTACATCAATCACTGATCTCCATTGTTCATCGGTCATTCCTATACATTTTTGATCGGCTAAATTCCCTGCATTATGAATCAGAACATCAATTTGCCCAAAGGTTTCAATTGTAAATGCAACAAGAGCATCAACATCAGATGGATCTGCTATATTTGCACAATATCCAGCAGCCTTTCCACCATCAGCATGAATGTCTGAGACAACTTCATCAATTAGTTTTTGATTAGTGCCATTTACCATTACATAATAATCAGAGTTGCTAAGATGTTTTGCAATGCTTCGCCCAATACCTCTAGTAGAGCCGGTAACTAATACAACCTTTTTCATGAATTCCATTCCTTTACATAGAAAGTTCCTAAAGCAATGTTTTTTTGATTGAAAGTAGATAAATGAATTTGTACATTATTACCTTGAATTTCAAAATGAAAGTCAACTTCTTGATCTACCAATAATGATTGTTGAAAGCGCATTTCATATTGTTGAATCCATTGATTAGGATGTGTCTTTAAATAGAGTGATTGTGCCAATCCCATTAAATACATACCATGTACAATAGGGCGTTCAAACCCAGCTTGATGTGCGGCACTTTGGTCAATATGGATGGATGCATTGTCTTTTGAGACTTTTGCATAGTGATGTATCTCTTCAGTGGTGATGAATTTTTTCACTGGTTTCACCTACCTGAATTAGTATAGTAGTTGCAATGACAATTATTTTCCCATTACTTTTGCAAGTTAAGTTGTACGTAAATAATGTTAGCTTTCCTGTTTTCCCATTTTTCTCTTCTGATTTTAGGAGTTCAAGTTCACAGTCTAATATCATCCCTGCCGTAATCGGTTCTTCATAATAAAATTTTTGAGAACCATGAAGCGTGGGGAGTTGATGACTAGATGTTTCTTTGAAAAATTGCCAAAAAATTATTGGCATTGTAGAAGGTGCAACCAGTTTTCCTTGAAGGATTTGTAAAGGGGAGTCAATGCTCTGTGCATATTCCCGAATCCAATCCTCTGTTATAAGTATTTTATTAACTGTGGTCATTCAATCGCCTCCACAAGAGTTGCAATGCCCATCCCTCCGCCTATACCTAGGGTAGCCATTCCTATTTTATATGGTTCAATGAGCATTTCACTACATAATCGGGTCATTAATATTGCTCCGGATGCTCCATAAGGATGACCTAAAGCAATTGCACCTCCGCCTCGATTTACCTTCTCAATTGGAATTCTAAGTTCTTTTACGGAAGCTAACACTTGGGAGGCAAATGCTTCATTAAATTCAATGACATCTACATCATTGATCGACATATTCACTTGTGTTAATAATTTTTGAACGGCAGGTACTGGTCCAATCCCTAAATAATTGGGATCTACACCAGCAGCTTTCGCATCGACAAGTTTTAAGATAGGCTTGAGATGAAGTTCACGACATTTATCCAGTGACATGATTAATAGGAGAGCTGCACCATCATTTAGTGGACAAGCATTTCCGGCTGTTACTGTACCTTCTTTTAAAAAGACAGGGGAAAGTTGTTGTAACTTTTCCAAGCTTGTATTAGCTCTTGGACATTCATCCATGGAAATCGATTTACCATCTACTTCAAGTGGCACAATTTCTTTTTGAAATCTTCCAGTATGAATAGATTGAATGGCTTTTTGATGACTGAGTAGAGCGTATTCATCTTGTTCTTCTCTTGAAATTATATATTTTTGGGCTACATTTTCTGCAGCAATCCCCATGTCTGGGTCCCCGTAACTAAGTGGAGTAAAGGGGGCACGTGAATACGGTTCCGGCATGCCATTAAGCGATAGAGGTTTTTTCATCTTCCAAGGTGCTCGACTTGTGCTTTCAACTCCACCAGCTAAATAGATTTCACCAGCACCGCTTTGTACCATACGCATAGCAATATTAATCGCTTCTAAGCCTGAACCACATTGTCTGTCTATGGTCATACCAGGAACCGTGACAGGAAGATCGGCCTCTAGAGCAGATAATCTTGCAATATTCCCGCCGGGTCCCACTACATTTCCGATAATAACATCATCAATTAGATGCCTCGGAACTTGGGTTTCTTGTAAAATATCCCTGATTAATGGAGCTAATAATTTTTCTGGCTCCAATGTATTGAATTGTCCACCGATTTTGCCAATTGGTGTACGCTTTGCTATTACAATGACGGCATCTCGCATGACATCACCTTCTTTAGATAATCTTTCATTTTTTGCCTTGCAATTTTGCCGCTACTTGTATAGATAAATTGTTCTACTATCAAGATTTCTTTTGGTAATTTATAACTTGGTAAATATTTTTCTGCGAAAGTTCTTATTTCTTCTTCCGTTAAACTTTGTGAATCTTTCCATTGTACGAGGGAAATTACTTTTTCACCCCAGTAAGAATCTTGGATACCAAGCACCATAACCTCTTCAATTTCAGGGATAGCTTTTAAGATTAATTCAACTTCCTCTGGATATATATTTAGACCGCCAGAAATAATCATATTTTTCGCTCGACCGACGATATATAAATAGCCGTCTTCATCTTTATAGACGTAATCACCCAATTTAAGCCAACCATTATCAAATACATTTTTTGTTTCATTAGGCATGTCAAAATAACCTGTAAACATCAAATCGCTTTGAATATATAATTGTCCAATTTCTCCTTGAGGTACTTCTTGAAAATTGTTATTACGAATTGAAATATTCACGCCTGGAAAAGGCTTTCCAACTGAGCCTTTTTTATCATCACAATTTATATCAAAGTAACTTATATAACTTGCTTCTGATGAACCATAAAACTCAAATAGCTTCGTTTCTCCAAAGATTTCTTTTGCTTTACCTTTCGATTCATCATTCCATTTAGCTCCTGAACTAATTAGTGCTTGAATTTGCAAAGGTTTCGTTACAGTTTCTAGGAGTTTTTCTATCATGGTCGGTACGACAAATAAAATCATATCAGGTGTTTTTTCACAACGATTAATCACTTCTTTAGCATCGAAATGGGTAAACAAATGAAATGTTGCACCACAATATAAGCTTTGCATTAATGCAAATAAAGAAAGGGATTGTACAAAAGGACCAGGTGCTGCTATATCCTCGAATTTACTAAAATTAAATGCTTCATTTGTAGCTTCGAAACTTTTAATCCAAGAAAGAGGAGTTCTTAAATATCCTTTTGGAATGCCAGTAGTACCTGAAGTGAAGGCAATAAACAAAACGTCATTTGTTTTGTACTTAGGTAATTCCTTAAGATTTAATAACCATTTTGAATAGGAACCTTCTTCATTATTTGAAAATGTATATAGATTATCACTACAAATATGGAAGTCATGAGTATTTTTTACGATATAGTCAATCTCTGAAAAAATCACTTTTGGCTTGCATTTATCAATGACCATTTTCACCTCATTTGAGCTCCATTTAGGGTCTAGAGGGACAGGAATACAGCCGGCATACATAATTCCGAGAAAGACTTCCACAAACTCCATGCGATTTTTTGATAAGATAGCAATTCTATCATTGCTACATCCAATTTGATGTAAGCCATACGCGACTTTCTTCATCTTCCGTATTAATTGGGAATAAGTCTGTTGTGTGTGTCCGTCTGATAGAGCAACCTTATTTGGGTGAGTCATCGCGTGATGTAATATTGATTCGATTATTTGCATGTAATCACACCATTCTATCGATTTTATCTTTGTACTTTCTCTTCTATTGGACTAATGGATTTTAATTGTACTGCAAGAAATGCTGCGATAATAGCTTTAAGTATATCGCCAGGTAAAAAGGCTGTTGCTCCTACAAGACCTGCCCAAACAGAAGTATTTGTAATGATTGCCATGATCGGTGCCCCGATTAAACTAACAAGTACAACACCAAAAACAAAGTTAATTAAGATTAATTTCCATATTTTTAAAGAACCCCATACCTTTTCTGTGGCATAGCCAATAAGAAATGCTGATATCGGCCAGCTTAGTATGTATCCTGCAGATGGTCCAACCAGAACTGATAGACCTCCACGTCCACCTGATAATAAAGGTAAACCTAAAGCTACTAAAATGATAAATAAAATTAAGCTAATTGCACCTGTCTTTTTCCCTAAAAAGCATCCAGCAAGCATAACACCAAGAGTTTGTGCTGTGATAGGTACAGGTATAAACCCTAGTGAAATAGGGGGGATCATTCCTAGTACGCCGATTAAAGCAGCGAATAGTGCTGCATATACCATTTCTTTTGTTGTCATTATATTTCCTCCAAAAAATACATAAGATTTTTATATCACATTATTGAATCAATTTTAAAATGTAAAATTCATAAAAAATATGCGAACATTTAATGATATCCAATGTTGTTCATTGTGGAGCGAAAGACGGCGACTCCTACGGGAAAAGCTTGAGCTGAAAGCCCCGCAGGAACGATTTTAAGGAACAAAGCCTAAGAACGCCACGTCCTGTGGCAACGGCTTCGTGACCAACATCATGTTGCCCCGAGGAGATTGAAGCCAAGCCCGTGGAAAGCGCCGTCTGTAGCGGAACATCCAAATCTGAATTGTAAAAAGTTGATGTATTGAAATGTTCGTATTTAAAAACAGTAAATAGATTTATGAAATTGATTTGATTAATAATGTAATGGTAATATAATAACGCTTAAAAAAATATATGTAAACCATTTTTTGATTCTAGTTAACAATAATATAGGGTGTTTGATATATTTTTGATGAAGAAAATGGATTCTTACAGCATTAAAAAAGAGAGTAAATGAGAAGTGAAGATGAGACGAAAAATAGAGGAAAGTAATTAAAAAAAGATTATTCAATTTACTTTAAAATCTATTTCCCTTGAATAAATCTTATTATTTCTCCATATATGTGTATAGTCAGGATATGGGGGGAGCATATGTATTATGTAGGGGCTATAGGGTTTATGGCAACAGCAATTGGCTTTGGGCTTGGAGGTGTACTTGCTGTATTCTTTAAAAGACTTCAGCAAAAAGTGTCTACTATAAATGCTTTATGTACAGGCTTAATTCTTGGATTAGTTTGTTTAGAGATTGCTCCTGAGAGTATATATCTCGGAGGAAAGACTATATTTATGATTGGATTTCTAACGGGTATCTTAGGTTTTTTTAAGATACACGAAATATCACATAAATTAACACCTTCTACAGATAATCTTCAAAAAGATCGTTTTATTCAAACAGGAGTTCTCTTAGCTATTAGCATTACGATTCATAATTTTCCACTAGGCATTGCTTTTGGATCTAGTCAGAGTCTTGGAATAAGCAAGCATATACTTCAAGCACTTATATTACATAATATACCAGAAGGAATTGCGATGTTTATCCCATTATTTTTAGCAGGTTTGAGATTTAAAATGTTTGTGATTATCACATGCATTGTTTCTTTACCAGTTGCACTAGGATCAATAATAGGAAGTGTGATTGGAATGAAATACCCGCAATTATGGGCTTTTATCATTAGTTTTGCCCTAGGAATTATCGTGATTGTGACCATTAAAGAAATTTTCATAGAAGCCATAAAGCATTCTTCATTCACGTATGCATTAGTTGTAGCTGGGATTGGTATAGTCATAATATGGGGATATATGACGTTTGTTTAGATGATGTTTGTAATGTATTATTCATGACATTTACGAATACTGTTAGTCACCAATGTGATGCATTCTAATAATAGAAAGAACATTATTAGGAGGTTCTGACAGTGAATGAATCATCAAGTATTATGGAATATAAATATAAAGATGAAGAGTTTTGGAATGTTATTACACATGCTATAGGTTTTATAATGTCCATCCCAGCTCTAATTCTACTTATTGTAAAGGCCGTTAATAATGGATCAACTTTACAGATGGCTAGCTTCATTATTTTCGGAGTTTCAATGATGATTCTATATTTATCTTCAACTTTGTTTCACGGAATTCCAAAATACAAGCACATTTTCTCAAGACTAGACCATTCAACTATTTATGTATTTATTGCTGGTACATATACGCCATTTGCTCTAGTTGGAATAGGTGGCAAGCTCGGTTGGATTATTTTTGGAATCGAATGGGGACTTACAATAGTAGGAATCATTTTTAAATGTTTTTTTATTTATCGCTTTAAAATGTTATCTTTACTATTTTATATTGCAATGGGGTGGCTAATAGTCATCGCATATCAACCGCTTGTTGGTCATATATCTTCAAAAGGCTTTTTAACATTACTGACAGGTGGACTTTTCTATACAGTCGGAACGTATTTCTATCAAGATCATAAGATACCTTATAATCATGCAATATGGCATTTATTTGTATTGGCCGGAAGTGCTGCTATGTATATGTGCATGCTGAATTATTTGTAAAAGTTAATAATTGTCGAGATGTTGCAGAATGCATAACAATCATAAGCCGGTACCAATTAAATTGGTGCCGGCTTTCGTCATTTTTGATACAATAGGTTAATAAATGGAATATTTCCAAATATTAAAAATAAAGTGAAATGGAGTGATTTATATTACAAGAATCAAACTTTATTTTGAAAAAATGATGTTAAAGCAGCAATTATATACTGACAAACTACAGCTATTTGGCTATATGCTTTTTGTTGAGGTGTTTTTAGCTATTGGAGATTTTAGTCTCTTTCTTGCTTTTCCTGAGCTATTTTTTGTATTAATCCTCTTCAATGTGCTTCTTATTTGCAAAAATAAATGGTGGTCTAGAGTTGAAAAGTATATCATCACACATAAACGAGTTTTAACAGCAGTGTTATGCCTATATTCGTTTACAATCTGTTTGCATACTTTCGTTTGGTTTTCACCGTATTAATGCGTTGAATTTTTTGAAAATTCCATAATCATAAGGAGTCTTTTTAATGAACAATAGTAGAACTGCTTTAAAACGAAGAAAAAAAAGGAACAAAGCTTTAAAATGGATAATATCTTCTAGTATAGTATTACTTTTAGTAGGCATTAGCTATGGAGCTTTTGCTTATTTTAAAGTAAAAAGTTCATTAGATAATTCAAAGGTTAGTTTAGAACGTGAAAATAATCGCTCTGAACTTAGAGAAGAAAATGTTACTTTTAGTAAAGATCCAATTTCTATTTTGTTGCTAGGAATTGAAGATTACTCTAGTAAGAAAAAGGATGGCAGGGCAGATACGCAAATAGTGATGACATTAAATCCTAATACAAAAGAACTTCATATGGTTACAATTCCAAGGGATACTAGAGTAAACATAGAAAACGCAGGGGAATATACTGGTATACATAAAATAAATGCTGCGTATACCTATGGAGATATAACTGGATATGGGGCAGCTAAACTTCAAGTCGAAACTGTAGAAAAATTATTAAATATTCCAATTGATCATTTTATCTCGGTTAATTTTGAAGCATTCCGTGATATTGTAGACGCACTTGGTGGGGTGACAATCGATATCAAAGAAGGATTTTGGGAAAAAAATATATATAATAAGAAGAAAATCTATTTCAAAAAAGGACCAGCCCATCTATCTGGAGAAGAAGCACTTGCTTTTGTTCGGATGAGAAAAAGAAGTGTTGACGTTACATATCCTCGTGACGAGAGACAAAGTCAATTTTTGAAAGCAACAATTGATCAAGCCATGACTGCTGGAACAATTTTTAAAGTGGGGCAACTGTCAGATATATTAGAGAAAAATATTGAAACAGATTTAACGATGAATGATCTGTATGCCATACAAAGTCAATATTCAAAATTAAAAAGCTTATCAATCAGCTCAATAGAAATTAAAGGAGCTAATCAATCAGTTGATAATATCGATTATTATATTCCAGAAAAGAAAAGCTTATATGATGTAAGCAAGGAATTACGAAGTGTGCTTAAGTTAGATGACAATAGTAGCTTCATCACAAATGCGGATTTTGTAAATTAGTGATTTTGTTAAAAAGGCTTATATTATGCAAAAAAGGCTATACAGTTGGCATTAACCATCTGTATAGCTTTTTTGAATGTATAAATTAAACATCAGGTAGTAATGTTATTTAAGCTCATTTATTTGCCTTGTTAATTCTTTGAATTTCTGATCAAGAATGTCATAATCTTTATCCTTTGGTGATAAAAAGCTTAGCTTTCCTAAAACTTCTTGTCTTTCGTTTTCAAGTTTTAAACGTAATTCAGATGAGTTATTCGTTTTCTCAGGAGTGATATCAAACTGTTTTTGAATGGTATTGTTTGTTAAGCTCAGTTTGCAGTTAGTGATTTTATTTAAAAAGTAGAGATCATGTGAAACGACAAGTAGTGTTCCAGTATACTGTGCTAAGGTTTCTTCAAGCTGTTCTCTGGATGGAAGATCTAAATGATTTGTTGGTTCATCTAAAATCAGGACATCCTTTTCTTCTAATATGAAAGCCATCAACTTACATTTGACACGTTCACCCATGCTCATTTTAGAGATTGGTTCTGTCCATTGAGATGAAGTAAAGCCTAAATGTTTCATTAAATTTTGGACTTTCCCTCTTGCTTCAAAGGTTTCCTTGTAAAACAATTGCTCAGGTGTTTGTTCAAGAGGTAAATCGAATACTTCCTGTGTTAAATATCCAATATTCGCAGAAGGTGAAATCCATACGTCACCCATTGTTGGTTCAAGCCCCAGAAAAATCTTTAATAATGTCGTTTTACCGCTGCCATTAGGGCCAACAATAGCGATTTTCTCTCCATGTAATATTGTAAAATTGACTTTTTGAAACAAAGTTCGTTTTCCAAAAGTCTTAGTTAAATTCTTTACTTCTAAAAAACGTTTTCCAAGTTTTTTGTGTGTATCGATTGAAAAATTAACCGAATAGTCAGGAGCTAGCTTTTCTGCTTTAACTTTTTCAAGTTCTTTTTCCAGAAGTTTTCGTTTCGATTTTACTTGCGCATCCATTCGTTTAGCTTTTACACGATAATATTCCTTAAAACCTTCTTTTTTAGTTGACTGTGCATGTGCTGTTTGGGACCACGATGATAGCTCTTTTATCTGAGCTTCGATTCGTTTTATCATTTGTTGTTGTTTTTCGTATTCATGCTGTTGCGAGAGTCTTCTTTGTTCTCGATGTCTCATGTAACTTGAATAATTTCCTTTATGCTCGAATAACTGTTTATCCTCAATAGACCAAATCTTTGTTGCAATTACATCAAGAAAATAACGGTCATGCGATACAACGATAATGGTTCCATAATATTTTTTTATTTGCTCAATTAAAAGCTCAGTACTTTGTTTATCTAAATGATTGGTCGGTTCATCGAGCAATAAAAGCTGAGCATTCTTAGAAAAGCCTTCTGCCATTCGTGATTTTAATTTTTCCCCACCACTTAATTGTTTAAAGTCAGTAGATGGTACTTTCCACTTTGACAAAAGAGTTGCCTCCAAATCATTTACTTCATTAGATATGTGTGTTTCAACTTCCTGATCAACATAAAAAGTTGTCAGGTTTTTTTGCGAATACTGTAGCTGTCCTTTAGTAGGCTTCAGATTACCTTGTAACAGCTGCAATAAGGTAGATTTTCCAGCGCCGTTTTTTCCGATAATCCCAATGATATCTCCTTTTTGAATCGTTGCATTTATGTTTTCAAACATTAATTGATTTAGAAACTCGAAGTTAACATTAAAGATTTTTAAAAGTTCTTGCATAGATAAAATCCCTCTCTTCAAAGGGAGAATAAAAAAATCCCCCCAAGTTTTTTAGGAAGGATTAGTCGCATTTTTTGCTAGTCTAAATAAGCTATTCCTGTAAATAGCTTAACATGTATATAGAAGTTGGGCAGACTAATCCTATTTTGTCAAAATTGAAATTGTTCTATTTCAATATCTAAAATAAGATTAAAAAATCATCGGCCACCCATCGTCCCTTCTTTGTTGAATACCACTATTATATCATCATTTTGCCAATTACCAAAAGCATTTCATAAAATCCTTTGTCAAAATGGAAGGTATTAGAATAATATGTTTAGTATCAATGACTTTCATATCAATATATTTGCCTAGACATGATGCTATTGTCTAGGCTGTTTTATTGACTGGACAATGTACCATAAATTACTTGTCTCGTTTTCTCGTTTTGGCCTTATAGTTATTATTATAGTAAACACTAAAATTAAGTTCGTTTTATTTATAGATAACTATAATTGAAGGGAGAAAAATGAATGAAGAGATTTCTTGCAGTTTTACTAGGACTCTCATTATGTTTAGGGACAGCAGGCTATTTGCATTATGATGTATATGCTGATGATAACGTTCCAACGATTACTACTGAACCGCAATTAAAGCAAGAAATTTTAAAGAATTTAGATCAGGGAAAACTTGAGTTTACAATTCCTACAAAGATTCCAATGTACAATTCAAAAGAAGCAGAGAATATGTTCAAAGATGTCATTAATGAAATAAGTTCTACTGGTAATTATGGATTCGGTAATCTAACAGGATATTCTTACGCCATTTCTTCTAAACTAGGGTTTATTCAATTTAAAGTAGATGCATATTATTTAACAACACCAAAACAAGAACAAAAAATTAATGACAAGGTCGCAAAAATTGTTAATGAAAATCATTTAAAACAAATGACTGATTTTGAAAAAGTCTACTTTGTGAATAAATATTTAGCACAAAATATTGCATATAGTTCAAATGCTACAGATGGTGGACATTCTGCATATGCCGCATTATTTGATCACAAAGCTGTTTGCCAAGGATATGCATTAGCAGCGTATCGTTTATTAACTGAAGCAGGTGTTGATACAAGATATATTACTGGGCAAGTTCATGGACAAAATCATGCTTGGAACAAGGTTAATGTGGATGGTAAGTGGTACAATCTCGATATTACTTGGAATGATCCAATCCCTGACCGTGGCAATCAGTATCGATTAAATTATTTCCTAATTAGTGATCAACAATTAGCGAAAGACCATACATGGAAATATCGTTCAGAAGATGAAGCAACAAGCAAAAAATATGAATTCTTAATGAATGCACAAGCCTTCACAATCGATAAAAATGCCATTTACTATACTTTAACAAATGATTCGAATTTCTATAAATATGATATGGAAACTAATAAGAAAACTGTATTATTCCAAAACTATATTCCTCTTAAGAGTATTCAAGCAAATGGGAACTGGCTTACTTTAGAGGATTTTAACGGAACTTCTGCAAAAGTTAAAACAGATGGAACGCACTATACAGATTTTACAGAAACAGCGATTAATAACTGGGCATCAGCTGTTAAAAATTGAATTGCTCGAATTACCTCATCGATTCTTAGCTAAAAACCTTCAGACTATTGTCTGAAGGTTTTTTTTATAGTTCTCCTAGTATTGATTGAATTTCGCGAGAATGGTTCTTTTTAATTTTTGAAGAACTTCTTCTTTCTCAATGAGTTTTTGCTGAGCTTCTTCTAATGTTACTTTTTTAAAATGGACGATCCCTTTTGGAGACATTTGTGCAAGAGAAGATAAATCAGCTGAAATAACTTGAGCAATTTTAGGATAACCACCAGTTGTTTGTCGATCTGCCATCAATATAATCGGTTGTCCACCTGATGGAACTTGAACAGTACCAAAAGTAGTAGCTTCAGAAAGAAGATCAAATTTTTCAGTTAACTCAATATGAGGACCGTGCATTCGATACCCCATTCGGTCAGATTGTGTCGTTATTGAAAAGGGTGAGTGTTCAAAATATTCTCTACTTTCTTTGGTGAATTTTTCATATTCATTTCCTTCAATAAATTGGATAGTTTGTTCGGTTGAGAAGGAAACAAGATCAGTATAATCAACATACCATGAAGCAGGTAGTTGATGCTTATATTGCTGAAGTAAGTGTTGTTGTTTCTCAGAAAGTTTACCAGTTGCAATTTCATCATGGGCCATTAAAGCTCTTCCTGAAAGACCACCCATTTTAGCTTTTAAATACGTACTTTTACTATCCATGACTGGTTGAACATCTATTCCACCTGCAATACTAACATAAGCACGACAACCTACAACAGGTCGCTTGAATTTTAAAACACTGCCTTTTGCTACGTATAATGTACGCCATAAAGGTGCGGGTTTATTGTCAATAAATGCTTGCAAATCTCCACCAGTAATAGCAATCAGACAGTCTTCTTCAAATTGCAAAACAGTGCCTAACATGGAAATTTCAATACATGCTTCTTGTTCATCATTTCCAACTAAAAGATTTGCAATTCTTAATGAATAACTATCCATTGCACCGCTAACAATCACACCATATTGTTGATAACCGAATCGGCCAGCATCTTGTATAGTTGCTAGAATACCAGGCTTAATTACAGAGATACTCATAAATTTTGTCCCTCCAATTGTTTATACTCTGTTTCCGTAATTGGATAGAAGCGAATTGTATCGCCTGCTTTTAATAAGGAAGGTGGTTGTTGATCAGGTAAGAATAGTTTAACTGGAGTACGACCGATTAATTGCCATCCTCCGGGTGTTTCAAAAGGATATATGCCTGTTTGTTTGCCTGCAATACCAACTGAACCAGAAGGAATTGAAAGTCTAGGAACATCTTTTCTTGGCGTAGCAATTTTGTCATTCATACCACCTAAAAAAGCAAAGCCAGGGGCAAAACCAATCATATGAACAAGATATTCTTGTGAACTATGGATATTAATAACCTCTTCTATGCTAATATCATTTTGGCTTGCGACGATTTCTAAATCAGGACCATAAATTCCACCATAGCAAACGGGGATTTCAATAAGTTGAAAGGTATTTTCCTCTGAAATATCCATACTTTGCAACAAATTTTCGATATATTCTGTAACAAATTGATATGGGTGAAGTTTTCCATTTCTATAGATCATTATTGTGTCATAGTATATGGTTAAATTCGTATATGAAGGAACGCACTCTATTAACCCTTCAAACGGATTATTAATCAATATCTTTTGTAAAGCTTGTATATACTTTGCCATTTTCGGATCAATGTCAGATCCAAAGTTAACAATAACTGCTGAATCCCCTAAAGGCTTCATTTCAACGCTTTTCAAACTACTAATCATTTTGAAAATCCCCTTACATTAAAATTAAAACTATTTTAATTATATATTTATTCAGAAAAGATACTCAAGTGAAATTGTCAATTTTCTAAAAAAAGAAAAATTTTAATCTTTTCAATAAATAGTTTAAATGTTATGATAATAAAATATTACAACCAAATAATTTGATTAAGAATGGGAGGATGGACAATGTTCACTGTCGACATCAATTGTGACTTAGGGGAAAGCTTCGGTCGTTATAAACTTGGCGAACAAGAAGAAATATTAAAATATGTCACTTCAGCAAATATTGCCTGTGGTTTTCATGCGGGTGATCCATCTGTTATGAGAGAAACCGTAAAAATAGCGCTTGCAAATAATGTGCAAATCGGTGCTCATCCAGGTTTACCTGATTTAAATGGATTTGGCAGACGAGAAATGAAAATTACACCTCAGGAAGGCTACGATATGGTCGTCTACCAAATTGGTGCTTTACAAGGTTTCTTGACAACACAAAACGCAAAGCTTCAGCACGTAAAGCCACACGGTGCTTTATATAATATGGCAGCAAAAGATCAGGCATTATCTGAAGCAGTCGCTCAAGCTGTTTTTGATGTTTCGCCTGAATTAGTACTTTTTGGACTAGCAGGTAGTGAACTGACGAAGGCTGGAGAGAAATTAGGCCTTCAAACTGCGCATGAAGTTTTTGCGGATCGTACGTATCAACAAGATGGTTCATTAACATCTAGAAGTCAGCCGGATGCCATGATTACAGATCAAGAAAAATCTGTACAGCAAGTGATCGCGATGGTAAAAAAAGGACACGTCATCACGCAACAACAAACGAAATGTAGCATAAAGGCAGATTCAGTTTGTATCCATGGGGATGGAGAACATGCACTAGAATTTGCAAAATATATTCGTCAAACATTAGAAAAAGAAAGCATCTTAGTAAAGGCTTTTATTTAGAAAAGGGGTTTATAGATGGAAGAAGTAAAATTAACAACAGATGTTAAGAATAAAAAGAAAACCAATTGGAGTGTCCTGTTAGGAGCAGCTTTCCTAATGGCTACTTCATCGATTGGACCCGGCTTTTTAACGCAAACTACAGTTTTTACTCAGCAATTAGGAGCTAGTTTTGGGTTTGTTATTTTAGTATCATTACTACTTGATGTATTCGCACAATTGAATATTTGGCGTATTATTGTCGTAACAGGATTACGGGGACAAGAGATTGCCAATAAAGTTCTTCCTGGATTAGGTGTATTTCTAGCAATCTTAATTGTAATCGGTGGACTAGCTTTTAATATTGGGAATGTTGCCGGAGCAGGACTAGGATTAAATGCTATGCTGAGCATAGACCCAATAGTTGGTGCAGTCATTAGTGCAGTTTTTGCAATTTTCATTTTCTTGTTCAAAGAAGCAGGAAAAGTAATGGATAAGGCTGCTCAAGTTGCTGGTGGAGTTATGATTTTTTTAATGTTTTATGTAGCTATTTCAACTGTACCACCAGTAGGTGAGGCAGTAGTACGTACTTTTGTACCATCGGAAATTAATATTCTATCAATCGTTACTTTAGTAGGTGGTACTGTAGGTGGTTATATCACATTCGCAGGTGGTCACCGATTACTAGATGCGGGTATTAAAGGTGTCAAAGCACTTCCTGATGTTACAAAAAGTTCAGTATCAGGTATTGCAATTACAGGCGTAATGCGTGTTGCATTGTTCTTAGCTGCTTTAGGTGTAGTGTCTCAAGGATTACAAATTGATCCTGCGAATCCACCTGCATCTGTTTTTAATTTAGCTCTTGGTGAAATTGGATATCGTATCTTCGGTGTAATTATGTGGGCAGCTGCCATTACTTCAGTAGTAGGTGCTGCATATACATCTGTATCTTTCATTAAAACTTTCCATCCATTACTTGAAAAATATCAAAACTGGATTATTATTGGTTTTATCATTTTATCTACTATTACATTTGCGTTAATCGGTAAACCAGTAAAAATATTAATTTTAGTTGGTGCTTTAAACGGCTTAATCTTACCTCTTGCACTTGGAACATTGTTAATTGCAGCAAATAAGAAAAGTATTGTTGGTTCATACAAACATCCAATTTGGCTAACAATCCCAGGTATATTAGTGGTAGTTATCATGGGTGTCCTTGGTATCATGACATTATTTG
Organism: Rummeliibacillus pycnus; assembly: GCF_050459865.1. Classification (GTDB taxonomy): domain Bacteria; phylum Bacillota; class Bacilli; order Bacillales_A; family Planococcaceae; genus Rummeliibacillus; species Rummeliibacillus pycnus_B. The sequence continues at coordinate 1,101 of NZ_JBCMNM010000107.1, read as the reverse complement.
AACAAATTCCGTTAATGTTTAAATAATAATGATGTCATTCTACTATCAATAATAGCTTTAATAAATGCCAAATAACTAAAAAGGAAGTCTTTCAATGGAGTATTCATATACATCACCAAGCGAAGTTAGAGCCCTTATTCGTGACCAAAAAATTACTGGCCCAACAGCTGGTATGTCACTAGGGTATACGCAAGCCAACTTAGTTATATTAAAAAAAGAATATGCATTTGACTTTTTATTATTTTGTCAGCGCAACCCAAAACCTTGTCCCTTAATCGATGTTTCAGACGTAGGTTCGTTTTCACCAAGTAAAATTGCTGAAAGTGCCGACATTCGAAAAGATATTCCAAAATATCGGATTTATAGAGATGGTGTATTTACAGAAGAAGTGGATGATGTGACAGAATATTGGGAAGACGATATGGTGTGCTTTTTGCTAGGCTGTAGTTTCACTTTTGAGACACCTCTACTTGCAAGTGGCATTCCTGTTCGACATATTGAAGAAGGCTGTAATGTACCAATGTATAAAACCAATATTCCGTGTGATAAAGCAGGTAAATTTGAAGGGCCAATGGTAGTAAGCATGAGACCGATGTCTTCAGCCGACGCCATTCGTGCAGTACAAATCACTTCACGCTTCCCAGGTGTTCACGGAGCGCCGATTCAAATCGGAAATCCTGAAGAAATTGGCATTACAGATATCCATAATCCTGATTTCGGAGATCCAGTTACTATTAAAGAAGGGGAAGTTCCAGTATTTTGGGCTTGTGGTGTAACTCCTCAAGCTGTAGCAATGGAATCAAAACCATCTATTATGATTACACACGCTCCAGGCTGTATGTTTATCAGTGATTTGAAGGATACAGAATTAAGCGTTCTATAAGAAAAATTAAGGAAAAGGGCTATCCAAATTGTGGATTAGTCCTTTTTTAGTTGGAATAATAATATTTTTATCGGAATTTTGTAATACAATTTTAAGACTCCTGCGAGAAAGCGAGGAGAGCCACTGAAAAAGTAAAAAATAGTTGTAAATTTATGGTGAAAATCTTGTGTAGCTATCTTCGTTGAAGTGGAATTAGCGTAGACTCCTGTGGGAAAACG
>NZ_JBCMNM010000106.1:0-56648 GCF_050459865.1 Rummeliibacillus pycnus | reverse complement strand
CCGTCTTTCGCTTCACAATGGCCTAAATTGGATATCATGAAATGTTCGTATATTTTATATTAAAGTGTATACCATTACCAAAAACTACTAATAATAATTTTATTTACAATTATTATCCTGTATAATTTGGCTATACAATTCTCTAAATTGATTTTGTGAGTCTACAGCAATGTAAATAATTACAGTATAGGTTTAATATAAAAATGAATTTAGGAGTTGATTGTATGAATAAAAATGATCACGATAAAAACCTAGATCCATACAACCCGTTGCAGGATGAACAAAGGACAATGGGGCAACCTGAATCAATTAAAAGTTGGAATCTAAATAATCAGCCATTTGGTATTCGAATAATGGGATATATTATTCTGTTGTTTATTTTTTTCTCATTAGTATTTGTCATAGTGAATTTTATTGAAAATTAGAAAGTAATACTATAAAGAGGATTGAACTCAAGGTTCGATCCTTTTTCATTTAAAATGCTTGTAGTGTTTTAATGGCTTAATAATTATCTGATAAAATAGAAGTTTAAAAGGTGTTATTTGGAAATTTAATAGTGTTAGCGTCTAAATGAATATGGAGGTGAAAATTTATGAAGCGAATAGTATTAATATTTTCTATATTGTCGTTTTTGGTAATAGGTAGTTGTAATAACATTTCAGAGCCAAAAATCTCTGAAGAACAAGCAAAATCAATTGTGTTAAAAAATCACATTAAAAACATTGGTGAAGTTAAAATAATATCAGTTAGCCTCAAGGGTAATGAATATATTGTTAAATGGGAATATAAAGAAAACTGCGAGAACGGAACTGACTATGTTGATATCGGAAATGGCGAAATAACAAAAAGTGAAACATCTATATGTTAGTTTGTATTTATCACTTGAAATCGACCTCTTATTTTGAGGCCTTTTATTATGTTCTTCTTAATTTTAGGGAAGGAATAACTATCCATCTCCATTATTTCAATGTAGTTCACCCACTTTACAGGATACCGAGAACCTGAAAATGAAGCGTCATATTGATATACTTGATGATAGGTGAAAAAAACTAATGCCATTATGTCAAAAATAAAATTTGACTGGACACTATTTGGTGTCCTATAATAAAGGCACCAATTGGTGTCCAATTAATAAGGGGAGGTTGATTTTGAACGAGAATAATCAAGAGCGTGATGTTTATGTAGCCATTGCTGACCCAACAAGACGTAAATTGCTAGGTTTGTTGTCAGAAGCAGATGAGTTACCTCTTCACGAATTAACTTCACAATTTCAAATGGGGCGTACAGCAGTTTCTAAACATTTGGCTATCCTTAAAGATGCTGATCTTGTAATTGCTCGAAGGGTTGGTAGGGAAACGAGGTATCGGTTAAATGCCAATCCGTTGAAAGAAGTTCAAGATTGGGTATCTTTTTACGAAGGATTCTGGAAAGAAAGAATTGCTAAATTAAATCTTTTATTGGAGGAAGAAAAATGAAACCAGATGTAACATTAGATTTTCAATTTACAAGTTCAATTGAGCAAGTGTGGAACGCTTTAACAGATTCGGATACTCTTGCGAAATGGATATGGGAAAATGATTTTAAACCAGTCGTTGGACATAAATGTCAGTTTCGGGCAAAGCCTTCCGACTGGTGGGATGGAATTGTAAATTGTGAGGTGCTCGTAGTAGATGCGCCTCATACATTATCTTACACTTGGGAAAGTGCTGGAGAAAACACTACTGTTACATGGACAGTGAAAGAAGGTTCAGATGGAATAATCCATTTACATCTAGATCAAACTGGATTTAGCGAAGAAACAAAAGCCCGCGAAGGAGCTATCGAGGGAGCTAAATATGGTTGGACGAATATGGGTAATCAGCTCGAAAAAGTGTTAGCATAAATGGAAAAATAATTACTTCATTCTCAAGGATGCATTTGTTATGCAAGTGGCATCAAAGATGAAGGCCGAAAGGAAATTGTCGAAGGCATAGACGTGCAATCATGGATATCTGGCAAAGTGAGTGATGCTATTACAGAAAGTTTAAATCTTGAAGCTGTTTCAGATATTCCGATTTTCAATCGTATTCGTGAGTTGAATAAACAAAAAATGATGGCAGTTTACCAATTCCTTGAGGAAAATAATTAAATTAGAAATATTAAAATAAGCGATGGAAAGAAAATCCTAAATATATGTTCGGGTGCTTTAATGAAGTAATGGAAAAGCCCATTTTCTCTATTTTAATTTGCAGAGAAGATGGGCTATTTTATTTTCCTGACGATGCCCCTAATAGGCCGAATAATGTTATGACCTATCAAATTTATTACAAATAGACTAAAATTATTTTTTAATTATATAATTTTATTATGTAAACTAATTGTGTAACAGTATGTAATTAGTCATTGATACTTTTCTTTTCTTTATTAAATAAGTAAAATAGAACAGTATTCGATTTATTTGAAGGGGAGTAATTATGAACGATAAGCGTTTTAAAGTAGCTAATCGTGAAGCAATAATTGGTATTGTATTAGTTATTATTAACTTTGCAATCTGGTTTGGCTTTGCATATGGGCTTGGCTCAGGGGATCCGAAAGATTATACATATGTTTTCGGCTTTCCAGCATGGTTCTTTTATAGCTGTATAGCTGGAACACTTTTTATGATTGTATTAATTTTTGTTGTCATCAAATTCTTCTTTAAGGATGTACCGTTTGATGAAGAAGAGGATGGTGAACGCAAATGATACACTGGCATGTCATTATACCGCTAGTCATTTTTCTAGTTATTATCTTTGTAATAGGATTTTGGGCTAATAAACATGTTATGAATTCCAACTCATTCTTACAAGAGTATTTTTTAGGCGGACGAAATATGGGCGGTTTCCTTTTAGCTATGACAATGATGGCTACTTATGGTAGTGCGTCAAGCTTTATCGGAGGACCTGGTGTTGCCTATAATAAAGGCCTTGGATGGGTACTATTATCGATGGCACAGTTACCTGCTGGTTATTATGTGTTAATGGTGTTAGGTAAGAAATTTGCAATTATTTCACGAAAATTAAAAGCGATTACATTAATTGACTTTCTCCGTGAACGTTATCGTAGTAATGTAGTTGTCATAGTTTCTGCAATAAGTATTATCATTTTTCTATTCTCATCTATGGCTGCACAATGGATTGGTGGTGCGCGATTAGTTGAATCATTGACAGGCTGGCACTATTCGACTGCACTCTTTGTCTTCGCAATCGTAGTACTAATATACGTAATTATTGGAGGTTTCCGTGCTGTTGCACTTACGGATGCAGTGCAAGGTACTGTAATGTTGCTTGGAAGTATTATCATATTAGTAGGTACGATTATTGCAGGTGGCGGTATTTCGAACATAATGGCAGATCTTGTTGCTGAAAATCCAAAACTTGTTTCTCCATTTGGTGCTGATGATTCATTAACACCACTTTATGTATCAACATTTTGGATATTAATTGGTATTGGTGTTATAGGCTTACCACAAATCGCCGTACGTGCTATGGCATATAAAAACTCTAAAAGTATGCACACAGCGATTATTATTGGAACAATAGCAATTGGTACGGTGATGTTCGGAATGCATTTGACAGGTGTATTAGCAAGACCTGTAATCCCAGGTATTGAAATCGGCGATAAAGTAATGCCAATGCTAACATTAAAAGTTTTACCACCATTCTTGGCTGGTATTGTACTTGCTGCTCCAATGGCTGCCATTATATCAACAGTAAATGCCTTGTTAATGCTTGTAAGTTCTACTATTGTAAAAGACATTTACTTAAACTTTATCAAACCAAATGCGAAAGATAATGAAATCAAAAAAATTAGTTTCATGGTTACAGCTATCATAGGTGTTATTGTTATCATTGTTTCACTTAGACCACCTGATTTACTTGTTTGGCTAAACTTATTCTCATTTGGTGGATTAGAATCTGTATTTGTATGGCCTGTTGTTTTCGGACTTTATTGGAAAAAGGGCAACAAATACGGGGCGATTACTTCCATGATTATTGGCTTAACAAGCTATATCTTAATTGATCAGCTTTGGCCAAATGTATTCGGTATGCATACTGTAACATTACCGATTTTATTCTCACTCCTCACTTATGTATTAGTAAGTCTTTCGACACATAAAAAATTTAAGGATTTTGAACATATTATTTAAAGAAAAACCCAAACTTCTGAAAAGTGAAGTTTGGGTTTTATGTTTATATAACTCTGCTAAATTTATATTTTGCATTACATTCTTCATATCCGCTTTTTATATAAACTCATTGCAAAGATATAAGCTACTATCATAATCCCAACACACCACGCAAGAGCAATCCATATATCATTACCCACTGGCTGACTTGTCAACAACGCACGAATGGATTCCACTATTGAGGTTACCGGTTGATTTTCGGCAAAGGCGCGAACTGCGGAAGGCATAGAATCGGTTGGTACAAACGCTGAACTGATAAACGGCAGGAAGATTAACGGATAGGAAAAGGCGCTTGCACCTTCCACCGATTTTGCAGACAGTCCAGCAATCGCCGCAATCCAAGTCAGGGCGAGCGTAAACAGCACGAGTATACCGGCTACGGCGAGCCATGACAGCACCCCCGCCGATGATCGAAAGCCCATAATAAGCCCAACGAGAATGATAACGACAATAGAAATGGCGTTGGATACAAGCGAGGTTAGCACATGCCCCCACAGCACGGTGGAACGCGAAATCGGCATGGAGTGAAACCTCTCAAATATACCCCTTTGCTTATCTAAAAATAGGCGGTATGCCGTATAAGAAATACCACTTGCAATCGCTATTAGCAATATGCCGGGCATCAGGTAGTTCACATAGTTATCTGTACCGATTTCGATTGCACCACCAAACACATAGACGAACAGTAGCATAAGTGCAATCGGCATGATAGTAACCGTAATGATAGTGTCCATGCTTCGCATAATATGGCGCATGGAACGTCCAAGCATAACGCACATGTCACTGAAAAAATGTTTATTCATTGTTACTTTTCCTCCTTTTTATTTATGATTGCGAGGAATATCTCCTCCAATGAAGGTTGTTTTTCCACATACTCCACCTTTGCAGGTGGAAATAGTTTTTTCAGTTCCTCAAGAGTGCCGTTGGCAATAATCCTACCCTCATGCAGAATGGCAATTCTATCAGCAAGCTGTTCAGCCTCCTCCAAATACTGAGTGGTCAAGAATACCGTTGTGCCGCTGTCAGCAAGTTCTTTGACTACCTTCCAAACCTCGATTCGAGCCTCGGGGTCTAACCCGGTAGTCGGTTCGTCGAGGAAAATGAGTTGCGGTTTTCCCACAAGACTCATGGCGATATCAAGCCTGCGGCGCATACCGCCAGAATAAGTAGACGTCCTGCGGTCAGCGGCCTCGATCAAACCGAAGCGTTTTAGCAACCCATCTGCAACTTGGCGTGGATGTTTAAGGTGCCGTAGCTTGGCAATCATTATAAGATTTTCCCGCCCAGTCAAAACCTCATCTACGGCGGCGAATTGTCCGGTGAGGCTGATCGACTCTCGCACATTATCGTCCTTTGACACAACCTCGAATCCGTTTACGAAGGCAGTCCCTCCATCCGGTTTCAGCAATGTGGTGAGGATTTTGACAATCGTTGTCTTACCGGCACCGTTTGAGCCAAGCAGAGCAAAAATATTTCCCTTTTTCACCTCAAAATCTACACCCTTTAGAACCTGAAGCTTCTTGTAGGACTTTTGCAAACCTTTTACTTCAATTGACTTGTGTTGCATATTCTTCTCCTCCTTATATAACTGTAACCTTTGATAAATCTACTTCCATGCCTCTTAGCGCAGCGTAGGTCAGTTTATCCATCATTGCGCCATCAAAACAGATGGATTTAATAGCACGGTAATATTTCTTAGACAAGGTAAACCCTGAAATGAATGACACATTTTTGAGTGTTGCGCCTCTAAACGAAACTTCTTTTAGCGCCGCCTTGTCAAACTTTACGCCGATAAAGGTCTGACCATCTAAACACAACCCTGTCAGGTCGGAATATTTGAAGTCCACACCGTCAAAGATACAATTTTCAAAGATTGTTTTTCTAAGGTCGGTCATGGTTAACTTGACGTCGGTCAGTTTTACATCTATAAATTTTGTTCCGGCCATCCACGACTTGCTAAAGTCGGTACGTACAAGAATGGATTTGTTGAAGCTCGAATCCGCAAGGTCAATAGCAGATAGGTTGCAGTCAGTCAGATTTGCATTGTCAAAATTGGCTTCACGCACATCGCTTGAATTAAATAAGCTGCCGGTCAGGTCTGCGCCGGAAAAGTCGGAGCCGTGCAATGCGCTCGCCACAAATTTTCCTTTATGTGCGGTAACACCCACGAAGTCACTATTTGTTAAATTGCTTGCGCTGAAGTTTGTTAGTACCTGACGCTCAAGTGAGCGGGAGAGGTTGGCAACCTCCTGTACCGTTTGTTCGATGTCCCCGATGCTATAAATAGTCATCTCAAAGGCTGTTTCATCGTCCTTACCTTCTTTTTTTAGTTCACTGAACCGCTCCTGTAAATCGGAGAGCAGATCAACTTTTAGTTCGTCAACACTTTTTACCCCATTATATGGCGCAAAAACGCCATTCACATATTGAGTTAATTTCTCTTTCATAACATCACATCTCCTTATAATAATTTTTCTAATACGCGCTTTGCATACTCCCAATTGCTTTTGTTGTTGGCGTAAATAGATTTACCTTTTTCGGTAATCTTAAAATACTTACGCCGCCCTCCCTGAGATTCATCGCCCCAATACCACTCGATATCGCCATCTGCTTCAAGTCGCCGAACGCTTGAGTACATCGTGGCTTCCTTTAACTCATACTTGCCGCCAGAGCGTTCGGCAATCAGCTTAACAATCTCATATCCATAGCGATCAGCTTCAGATAAGAGCCGTAAAATCATTGTATCGGTATGGCCACGCAGCAGGTCGGATGTGATTTTGTTTTCTCTCATTTAATCACCTCCATATCGTATAATATGCAACACAGCATACTACTGTGACTGTCAAGGTAATATGATAATTATAATAATTTGATTAAAGAGCCATAAAATCATCGTATCAGTATGGCCACGAAACAGATCGGATGTGATTTTGATCTTGCTCATATAACCACCTCCATTCATACAATATGCAACACAGCACACTACTGTGACTGTCAAGGTAATATGATAATTTGATTAAGAAGTTTAGTATTTGCTAATGAAAACTAAATCTAATTTTGGTAATCATCCTCAAAAGGGCTGTTGTTATAAGATTATTTAGACATAAAAAAAAGGCCCCAAATCCTTTAACAGGGCATGCCATGAACCAATACACGAATATCCAAGGAAATATGAATTTTGTTACCCATTCAATTAATTGTGAAAGAATGAATGATTGAAATTCAAAAAAATCTAGAACAAATAGAAGTATTAAAAAGAATGTGGCATCACCTCTGTTGTAAACAAAAAATCATGCGACAATCATTTAATTTATAAATAATTTTCAGATAATTCAGTTGACACGGACCTCTTTCTGTTATATATTATTATCAATAAATTAATTTGTTATATAACAGGAGGAGATAAAATGGAAATGTATCGAGAAAGCTACGAACGATATTGTAACGCTTGCAAAGAATTTGGATTAGAATCGAAAGACTATTTCTTTTTTATTAACAATTTAACGGAAGAACAACTCAATGCATTTAAAGAGCATACAAAAAGGAGAGAAGAAATAAATGCCTGATGTCGCCGCGAGTCACTTATAAAACCCCTGCTAATCAAATCAATGATTGGTAGGGGTTTTATAGCATTTAAATCAATATATTTTTGAAAAGTGAAAAAATCATTTACATGTTTAGTTGATTATGAAATACTAAATAATATGACAATTACATAATAAAAAGATAGAAGTGCCTAAGATTTGCTTGGGATAATAGGGAAATCGGTGTGAATCCGATGCAGCCCCGCTACTGTAAATGTGTTGAAATCGCGTAAACCACTGGCTGAAATGAAGTGCTGGGAAGGTGAGAGAGTAATAGATCACATAAGCCAGGAGACCTGCTTTTATCAATCGTTTCTGATCTTCGAGGGGGAGGTGTGGAAAACTGAAATGCATTACATATGATTTACTTACATTTCACGTCCAAACACTCTTTACATATCACTTATGTAAAGATTTTTTTATGGCTAATTTCGATTGCCTCCATTCCTACAAGACAGTATTTCAATGATTGTCCAAAAGAATGGAGGCTTTTTCATGTATTCAAAAAAATCAATCAAAAAATGGGTAGCACCAGTCTCATTAGCAAGCTTGTTAGTATCATCACAACTACCAGCATCACTTGTAGCACATGCGGAGGAAAGTACTCAAGTTACAACAACTAATGATACAAATGTTGTTGGTAAAGATGTTAGCTATAAAAACGCTCTTAAAAACTCAAGTGCTTTCTTGCTAAGTATTACACCAAATCCTAATTTAGGCGATGAATATGTCGTTACAAACTTAGCTCGTTCTAATTATCCAGTAGCGAAGGATTATTATGCGCAATATTACAATAACATCGTAAAAAACACCAAAGAAAAAAACGGGAATATTGGAAAATCGTATTCCGATTATGCCAATATTATTATAGCTTTAAGCTCTATTGGTAAAGATCCAACGAATGTTGCTGGAGTCAATCTAGTTGATAAAATGCTAGACTCTTATAATGAAACAAAAGCGGATTATCGTACTTTTACTCAAACATCTACTATTTTATTAGCTCTAGATGCAAATAATTATACAATTGATCAAGAAAAATATAAGAATTTAAATAGAGATTCCATTATTGATGAACTATTAACTGCTCAAACAAAAGATAATGGTTACGGGTGGGCTGTTGGTGCGGATGCAGATCCAGATACAACAGCAATGGTGGTGACTGCTTTAGCTCCATACATGAATCAAGATAAAGTATCAATATCTGTTAATAAAGCACTTTCATATTTACAAAAACAATTAAACGGTAAAGCAGGTATTTATTCGGATTGGTTAAAAGGTGATAATGCTGCTTCAATTTCTCAAGTTGTAATGAGTCTTCTAGCATTGAAAATTGACCCAAAAACAGAAGCTGGATTTGTGAAAACTGATGGTTATTGGACTATCCAAAACTTACTTACTGCAGTTGATTCAAAAACTGGTGGTTTAAAGATGAGTTCAAATCAAAAAGCCGTTGATCCTTCTTATGCTACACCTCAAGGTAATAGAGCATTAACAATGTATGATCGATTCGAACAAAAAGAAAAAGTATCACCATTTTATAACATGTCTGAAGTTAAGGCTGAAAACCTTGCCTATGACACAAAAGCACCTGAAAAACCATCTGTAAAAACAGTGGCTGACAACACGACTACGATTACTGGTAAGACAGAATCATACGCTACAGTTACAGTTAAAAACGGTTCTAAAGTAATCGGTACTGCTAAAGCAGATTTTAAAGGTGCATATTCTATCAAAATTAAAAAACAAAAAGCTGGTACAACATTAAAAATCGTTGCAACAGACTTAGGTAAAAACAACAGCAAAACTGTATCTGTAAAAGTAGTTGATAAAACAGCTCCGAAAGTACCAACAATTAATAAAGTAACAAAAAATTCTACAAAAGTAGTTGGTACTGCTGAAGCTAAGGCTACCGTTTACATTGTAAAAGATAAAAAAGTCATAAAAACAGGAAAAGTATCAACTAAAGGGAAATATTCATTATCTATCAAAAAACAAAAAGTTGGTACAAAACTAACAGTTTATGTGAAAGATGCCGCAAAAAACAAAAGCGCTTCTAAAACGATTACTGTTAAATCTAAATAATTCTACAAAAATATAGATTTTACCCAAGGGTGTTAGAGCCAATTTCTAACGCCCTATTGCCATCTATACGGAGGTGTCATCAATGAAAAAAGTACATTTTTATATTCTTTCTTTAATTATTGCGGTTTTGTGCCTTGCTGGTTGCAAAATCCAAACAGTCGAACAATACAACAATCAAAATGCAGACGAAAAAAGCATTAATGCCTCAAATGAAAACGTTATTCCTGTAAATGGGAAGAATCAAGATCAACAGTCTAAAAAGACCATTGATAATTCAGATAAACCAACCGAAAAAAAACAGAATACAAAAGATAGTACGAAAAAAGCGGATGAAACAAAACAAATAGATATAAATTCAGAAAATTCAACCTTAAATAATGAGAAAAAAGAAGTAAAATCATCTGTTAAAGAAACAAAAACAATTGCTTTAAAAAAGAATGCAAACCAAGAAAAACAACAAACACAGCCATCTGAAAAAAAATCTACAAACAATAAAACAAACCAAGCAAAGAAAGAAACAATAGCATCTAAGAATAATGACTTAAATAAATCGAATTCTACATCAAAAGCAACAGATAAAAAAATAGTTAAAAAAAAGAAAAAATACGTTACGATTTCAGTACGAGTAGATACACTTTTGAAAGCTGAAAATTACGCTAAACTTGAAAAACCATTACAGAACGAAAAATACGTACCAAAAAATGGAGCAATTGTTACAACCTCGAAATATGAAATATTAAGTGATGATGATACAGCTTGGAGTATTACCTTAAGGGCTTTAAAAGAGCATAATGTTCAATTTGAATATGAAGGTGCTGGAGTTAACAAATATGGTATGGTCTATATTCAAGGAATCAACCACTTATATGAAAAAAATGCAGGACCATTATCTGGTTGGATGTATAGTGTAAACGGTAAAAAACCTGGCGTTGGATGTGACGGGTATAATGTAAAAGATGGTGATCAAATCGTTTGGCAATATACGGTGAACCAAGGGAAGGACATCGGTTGGTATTAAAGGAGGAAAAACATTGAAAGCTTTTGCAAACTATCATCCGATTGTTCTTTTTTGTTATTTTATATTGGTAGTAGGATTCACAATGTTTTATATGCATCCAGTCTATTTAATTATTTCACTTATACTATCTACTATTTTAAGTATTCAAGTAAATAAGGAATCATTTTTAAATGGACTAAAATGGATGATTCCACTGTTTCTAATTGCAGCATTAATTAATCCTCTTATTACACATGATGGGGAAAAAATTATTTTATATATTGATAATAACCCGATTACAATTGAAGCAATTGCTTATGGGTTTGCGATGTCTATTATGATTTGCTCCGTTATTTTTTGGTTCGGGTGTTATAGTGCAGTTATGACTTCAGATAAGTTTCTTTATCTATTTGGAAAGATCTCACCAGCATTTGCATTGGTTATTTCTTTGACGTTGCGTCTGTTCCCTCGATTCAAGCATCAAATAGGTGTGATTTCTAATGCTCAAAAAACAATCGGAATGGATATTTCTTCGGGTAACTTATTTCACCGTATTAAATGTGGAATTCGTATTATTTCTATCCTGATTACTTGGGCATTGGAAAATGCCATTGAAACAGCTGATTCGATGAAAGCTAGAGGCTATGGTTTACCGGATCGTTCTACATTTTCATTATTTACATTTGAAAAAAGAGACGGCATTATGTTATCACTCTTACTGATCTTAGCCATCACCAACGTTTCGGGTAGTTTTTTAAATAATAATGACTTTTATTTCTATCCAACGTTTAGTGAAATTACATTCGATGAAATTTCTATACTTTTATATGGATCCTATACTTTGTTATTAGCGATACCAAGCATCATTGAACTTTGGGAGGCATTAAAATGGCGTTCGTTGAAATCAAACAACTAACCTTTAGCTATCCACTAGCACAACAACCCGTATTACAACAAATTGATATATCAATTGAAGAAGGTGAATTTGTTGTTCTATGTGGTACATCTGGCTGTGGTAAAAGTACCTTATTAAGACATTTAAAAAGAGAAATCACTCCGCACGGCAATACTTCGGGTGCAATTTACTATGATGGTACTTTGTTAAACGAACTAACGGAAAGAGTTGCAGCATCTGAGATTGGCTTCGTTATGCAAAATCCCGAAAATCAAATTGTAACAGATAAGGTCTGGCATGAACTTGCATTTGGATTAGAAAATCTTGGTTATGATACGATGACCATTCGTAGAAAAGTTGCCGAAATGGCTAATTTCTTTGGAATCCAAACTTGGTTTAGAAAAAGCACAATGGATCTTTCAGGAGGGCAAAAGCAACTATTAAATCTAGCAGCTATTATGGCTATGCAACCTAAATTACTAATTTTAGATGAACCGACTTCTCAACTTGATCCGATTGCTGCTAGTGAATTCATTACTACTTTACATAAGTTAAATAAAGAACTTGGATTAACAATTATTTTAGTAGAACATAGATTAGAAGAAATCTATCCTATTGCTGATCGAGTTGTTGTTATGGATGAAGGTAAAATCATTTGTAATGGGGCCCCACATCAAGTGGCAAATGAATTACGACATGTTTCACAAGATCACCCAATGCTTCTAGGGCTACCAACACCAATTCGTGTTCATCATGCTTTAAACAGTCTGACTAAGGCTCCTTTAACAATTCGTGAAGGTCGACAATGGTTATCTGAGAATTTTGAACCTGGACACGAAATACATGTTGAAACAGATCTCGAGAAGAATACTGAAAAACCTATTCTTGATATACAGGATACTTGGTTTCGTTATGAAAAAAACGGTATGGATATTTTAAGAGGCCTTTCATTACAAGTTTATCCGGGGGAATTAATTAGTATCTTAGGTGGGAACGGTACTGGGAAAACTACCTCACTTGGAGTCATGTCCGGCATTTATAAACCATACAGAGGAAAAATATTGATAGATGGCAAATCGATGAAAAAGTTCTCTAATCAAGATTTATATCATGAATGTTTAGCTGTCCTTCCACAAGATCCACAAACTATTCTAGTCTCTAAAACTGTGAAACTAGAATTAGAAGCAGTAGTAGAAACATTAAAGCTTCCGAAAGAACAAGCAATAAATGAAATCAATTCAATTGTTGAAGCATTAGATTTAGAAACTCTCTTAGCTCGACATCCGTACGATTTAAGTGGAGGGGAGCAACAAAAAGTTGCACTGGCAAAAGTACTATTATTGCATCCACGTATTCTATTATTAGATGAGCCGACAAAAGGAATGGATGCAGCTTCAAAAGAAGTGTTGTCTAAGATTTTAGAAAACTTGAAGAAACAAAATGTTGCAATTGTAATGGTCACACATGACATTGAATTTTCTGCATCCAATTCGGATCGTTGTGCGCTGTTTTTTGATGGCAATATCGTTTCTTCTGATAATACAAGAGCATTTTATAGTGGAAATCATTTTTACACTACTGCAGCTCATCGAATGTCTCGTCATTTATTCTCAAATGCCATTACTAGTAAGGATGTGATAACGTTTTGCAAAAAACATCAGAAAAAACATCTAATCGAATCATAAACAAGAAATTTCTTGTGACTTCAATTATTGTCTTAATTGTTATTCCACTTTGCTTAGTAATGGGCGTAACATTATGGGAAGATCGTCGATACAACATACTTTCATTGATTATCGTTTTACTTGCATGTATTCCTTTTCTCATGTCTTTTGAGCGCAAGAAACCAAAACCAAGAGAAATCTTAATCATTGCGGTAATGTCCGCAATAGCAGTTGCTGGAAGAGCAGCATTTGTTTGGGCGCCAGCTTTTAAGCCTATTACTGCAATTGTTGCTATTACGGGCTTTGCTTTTGGACCTTCTGCTGGATTTCTTACTGGAGCAACTACAGCTATTGCATCTAATATTTTTTTTGGCCAAGGTCCATGGACACCCTTCCAAATGTTTACTTGGGGACTAATAGGCTATATTGCAGGCATAGTAGGAAAATCCGGTTGGATGGACCATAAAATCCCTTTAATTCTGTTTGGATTTTTTAGTGGAATACTATTTTCACTTATAATGGATATTTGGACTGTGATATCCTATGATGGTGAATTTACTTGGCGTCGTTACTTGGCTGCAGCAGGTACTGCCATACCATATACCGCTATGTATTCTATTTCAAATATTGTCTTTTTACTAATTCTCGCTAAACCAATTGGTGAAAAATTAACTCGAATAAAAATAAAATATGGCATATTAGAATAATAGTAGAAAAAGGCTGTTTTTTATGTTCAAATACATATTAACGGTCTTTTTTCTATTAATTAGGGCATAATATAGTATAAATAGATATTTTATTATATCGCCTTAAGTTTAATTTATTTCTTTCATAGAAATGGAGAGTGATGGTTTGTTTAACTGGCAATTAACAACGAAATTGAAAATTAAATTGCTTTCTGCCATCTGTTTAACTAGTTGCTTCTTTATGTTACAAATCCCTAGCGTGAATGCAAAAGAAACAGCTAATACGTCTACTAATGTTTTGATTTCCTACAAAAACGATACAGGGAAGCAGTATATATTGAAGCATGTTTCCAAGGTTGAAAATGTATTGGGTAGTGTAAGAATGGTCAGTGCTTCTATTAATCAAAAGGAATACAAAGAATTATTAAATAATCGCAATATAGAATTTATCAATAATAGTACAAAAAAGATGAAACTATCGAATGATCAGTCCGTCGATGCATCTATTCAAATTCCGACCTATAAATCCTATTGGAATTTAAATTATGTAAAGTCACCAACTTATTGGAAATATGGCTATCTAGGTAAAGGTGTTAAAGTAGCCGTAATTGATACAGGGATAAATGATGTACCTGATTTACCAAATGTGGTAAAGAGAGTTTCTTTTGTAAAAGATAATCCGAAAACCAAAAGCATTGATGAATCAGATAATAAGGATAGAGGAAATTATGGGGAAGGTCACGGTACTAGCGTAGCAGCAGTTCTAGGTGCACAAATCGGTGGAGCAACATTTGATAATACTATTTCAGATGTTATCGGTGTAGCACCAAATGTCCAGATTTATTCTTTAAAATATGCCGATGGAACAAGGGATGGCCGTATAGCTGAAGTAATAGAGGCATTCAACTGGTCAATTAAACATAAAATGGATCTTATTAATATTTCATCTAGTATTTATGAAGATGATCCTTCTCTAAAAAAAGCAGTTGATTTAGCAGTAAAATCAGGAATTATTATTGTTGCTTCAGCTGGGAATGATGGGAATACAAATAAGCCGACTTACCCTGCTCGTTATAATAATGTTATTGCTGTTACATCAATCGGAAAAGACAAAATATGTAGTAGTTTTTCAAATACTGGTACAACGGTTGATTTTGCAGCGCCAGGTGATTATGTACCAACGATTAATAGCAATGGGGAACTGTTTTATGCTTCAGGAACCTCTTTTGCTGCTCCACATGTTACGGGCTTACTTGCAATATTAAAAGAAAAGTATCCTTATAGTACTTCAAGTGAACTTATACAAAAATTGAGCGATAGCGCACTGGATTTAGGTACTAAAGGGAAAGATTCTAAATACGGTTATGGATTGGCTCAATTGCCAAAATTTACAGAAACAAAACTTGAAGAACTGAAAAACGTAACTATTTCTAAAGTAAAAGATCACAGTGCAAAAATCTCATTCAATCTACCAGATGATGTTTCTTTCAACAAAGTGGCAATCATTATAAATAACAAAAGTATAAAATATACGACAAGTTCATCCTATACATTAAAGAATTTAGACTCTGACACAGATTACAAAATAAAATTAAAAGTCATCAATAAAAACGGCGATAGTTCCGATGGCGTGGAACAAACAATTCGAACATTAGATGATGTAACACCACCCGGTGAAATCGATGGACTAAAAATATCAAAACTTAAAATTAATTCACTGAATCTATCTTGGATCAATCCCGTTGACGATGATTTTTATGAAACACAAATTTATATCAACAATAAATTTGTAGATAGCACAAATAACGATCAATATTCAATTAAGAAATTAAAACCAGATACAGATTACGAAGTTAAATTAATTACCGAAGATACAACAGGAAATATTTCGGAAGGTATTAAAGCAAAAATTCACACACCAAAAGTTAAAAAAATTGAAGTTCCTTCAGTAGATTCCATTACGACAAGTAACCATACCATTTCTGGTAAAGCAACACATCATACTTCTATCGTTGTTAAAAATGGAGCAAAAACAGTGGTGAAAGGACAAGTAAGTGAAGACGGCAAATTCCAATTACCCCTTTCATTTCAAGCAGTTGGTACAACCTTGAAGATATATGCTGTAGATCCAGTTGGGAATATCAGTAATCCGAAAGAATTAACTGTTAAACAAGCTAAAACCACTGCACAGCCAATGGTTCATAAAGTCTATACAACAACAAAATTTATTCGTGGTGAATCTGAGCTATATTCAAAAGTTTCCGTTTATCGAGGTAATACATTATTAGTTTCAGATAAAGTTGATTCAAAAGGGTACTTTTTCTTATATATTGGAAACCAACAACAAAATACAGTGTTAACTGTCTATGCTACCAATAAACAAGGCGTAAAAAGTAAAGGTTTAAAAATGACAGTGAAATAATACTTTCGGGGCAGATGTAAAAGTGCAGAAATTCACTTTTACATCTGCCCTTCGTAATAGTTCAGACCATTTTAATAATTCCCCTTAAGTATACTTGTTGAAATATTGAATTTTTGCTGTTTTAAGTAGCATTTTCCTACAATTTAACAATATTTTTGGTATAATATTGTTAATAGCCCAAAAGGAGGTTTTCATCCATGAAAGAAAAGAATTTTCAACAAACAGTAGGCTTTAGTGTAAAAGATACATTAGCTCTCTATTGGCTTTATTCAACTCAAAATACTGAAAAGTACTCTGTAGAAATCCATCAACAATTTCAAGATGAATTCCCAGGGCGGAAGGTTGGCTATGAGTATGTTGCACGGATAGCAAAACAACTTGAGGCAGAAGGTGCTCTTTCCTCTAAACAAATTCACAAAAAGGTTTTGTACACAACTACAGAATTAGGCTCAAATCGATTGAATCGTTATAATGAGCTCTATTTTGAACGCTTTCATGAAATCATTCTTGTATTAGATCGCTTTTATTATGAATTAACTAGAAATGGAGAGAAGCCTCCTAAGCCAGAACATCCATTGCCTGAAGACTTTCGAAGTTACTTTTCAAAACTGATTTCGGTAAAAGATGCTGTTCGATACTTAGCACTAAAGCTTTCACAAACTCGTTCTAGTTTTTATATGGCAGAGGTTGGCCAACAATTAGAGGATCTATTTGGCTGGTCCCCATCAAATGGCTATTTATATCAAATAGCATGGGAACTTGAAGAAGAAGGGTATTTAGTCGGTTCATGGCCTGATGAAAAGAGAACTGTCCGCAATTTAAGAGGAACTGACGAAGGGGTATCGTTTTATCGAACAATTGCTTCATCACTTGAAGAACGAATTACAACAATTCGACGTTATTTACGCTATATGTTAAAGTTCTTTACAAGAATTCATGTTGAACAATAATTTATTGAATATTCCTATATCTTTCATTATAATATGTAACATACTTACAATTTCAAATTGAAATCGTTGAGCAGGAGTAGTAAATAAGCGCAAAATGGTACAGAGAGTCGGCGGTGGTGGAAGTCGATCCATTTCCTTATTGAATGGACCTGCGAGTGATTACTTGAACAGAGTAGGGTAATCCGGCACATACCGTTAAATGTGAGTGGTAGTGAAATCGCTACAATCAAGGTGGTACCGCGGAATTCCCGTCCTTCATAGAATTTTTTCTATGGAGGCTTTTTTATTATTAATAGGCTTAATTAAATTGCTTCTATACACTTTGTAGGGCGATTACATAATTTAGCTGAAAGTTGTAGAGAAGCGGATGTTAATACTCCGATACTCCGGCCGAAAAACTGGGAAGTGAAAGGATTTTTACGACAAGTAACCGCAGGAGCAAGCACCGAAATGGATACGGTACAAAAATGCCGGATATTTGAGTTGAGAAGAGCAGAGAAAAGGAGAGTTTATCAAATGACAGTTGAGACGAGAAATTATGAAATGAAAACAATCCAAGGTGATATGTTAACACCTATTTCCATTTATCATGCTTTAAATGGATCGAAGAAAATGCTATTTGAATCTTCCGCTAAGCATGAAGAAAGCGGTAGGTACTCATTTATTGCTATCAATCCTATAGCAGAAATGATTGCTACCAATAATGAATATCAATTATTTAATGAAGACCATCAACTTATTAGTCGTGACACAAATGCTTTCGAGAAACTTAAATCTTTACTTCCCACTGAAGTTGAAAAATTACCTTTTTCATTTTTTGGAGGAGCTATTGGCTATTTCGGCTATGAAACTGCATTTTATCATGAAAAAATAGGTGACATATTAAAAGACGATTTACACATGCCTGATATGCATGTGTTATTCTATGATACCTTTGTTGTTGTGGACCATTTAATGCAAAAAGTGCATATCGTAGCAGTTGATTTATTACAAAAAGGACATTCACAGAAAGAACTACAAGATCGCGTGAATGTTATTGAAAAGCAACTAATGACATTCGTGCTAACTCAAACAGATGATGATCAAAGTACAATTCAATTTCGATCTACAATTAAAAAAGAGGATTTCTGTACAATGGTTCAACAAGCAAAGCATCATATCGAGCAAGGAGATATCTTTCAAGTTGTCTTATCTCAACGATTCGAGGCAGATTTTACAGGTAATTCAATGAATCTCTATAGAAGACTTCGTACTGCAAACCCTTCACCTTATATGTTTTATATGGATTTTGAAGACTATGTCATTTTAGGAACATCACCAGAGAGCCTTGTCAAAGTAGAAGGTCGATTCGTTACAACAAATCCAATTGCAGGTACTAGACGGCGTGGAAGCTCTTTAGAGGAGGATTTAGCATTAGAACAACAACTCCTTCAAGATGAAAAAGAACTTGCTGAGCATCGAATGCTAGTAGATTTAGGACGAAATGATATAGGGAAATTATCAAAAATTGGATCAGTCAGATTACTCAAATTTATGCAAATTGAACGTTATAAACACGTTATGCATATCGTTTCTGAAGTGACAGGTGAGTTAAAAGACGAAATTCATCCCCTTGATGTTTTGGCTACAACTTTACCAGCAGGAACTGTATCAGGTGCTCCGAAAATTCGAGCAATGCAAATTATCAACGATTTAGAACAAGATAAACGAGGCGTTTATGCTGGAGCAGTTGGTTATATTTCTATTTCTGGTGATATGGATATGGCACTTGCAATTCGTACAATGGTGATTACAAAAGGAAAAGCCTATGTTCAAGCAGGAGCTGGCGTTGTGTATCATTCTATTCCAGAAAATGAATATGAGGAAACACTAAATAAAGCCAAAGCATTGTTGGAGGTGCAATCATGATTTTACTTATCGATAATTATGATTCATTTACTTATAATTTGTATCAGCAAATTTGTAGTCTCGGTAAAGAGGTAAAAGTAGTTCGAAATGATGCTATAACAATTGAAGAGATTCGTAAACTCCAACCAGAAGGAATTGTAATCTCTCCTGGCCCTGGAACTCCATCAGAAGCAGGGATATCTATTAAAGTTATAAAAGAATTACACAGTGAATTTCCTATTTTAGGTATTTGCTTAGGGCATCAGTCAATCGCAGAAGCATTTGGTGCGAAGATTATTCGAGCACAACAAATTAAGCATGGCTTATTTTCAACAATTAACCACAATCAAAATGGGCTTTTTGAAAAATGCTCAAATAATATTTCCGTCATGCGTTATCATTCCTTAGTAATAGATAAAGAAACAATCCCCCCTGAACTACAAGTTTCAGCATTTTCAGAAGATGATCAGGAAATCATGGCAATACAGCATCAGAAATATCCAGTTTTCGGTTTACAATTTCATCCAGAATCAATCGGCACAAAAGATGGAGACTTGATGATTCAACTATTTTTAGATTCATTTCACAAACAAGTTGTTTGATCTTAAATGCTAATGTGCACACTTATCTATGAATTTCATATTCTTAATTAAAACATCTGCACTATTGTTGAATAAAAAGTTAAGGCAATTAACAATTATTAGTAACTGTTAATTGCCTTTTTAATTGAAATGGATTTTATATTATTTAAATGAAGCACGTCGTTTTTCGATTATCGAAGAAACTCCTTCTTGATAATCTGGTAATTCAGTAATTATCCCCATAGCAGAGGAAATATAGTCGAGTGAAGAACGTAGGCTCATTGACTGGCTTTGGTAAACTGCTCGTTTCATAAATTGGATCGTAGCAGTAGGTCCATTTGCCAATTTTTCAGCATAGGCATTTGTATAATCTTCTAAATCTTCATCTGGAACAACAAATGTCACAAGCCCTTTTTCTTTTGCTTCTGTTGCAGTTAATACTCGACCAGTCCAAAGCATATCGAGTGCTTGATCGATGCCTACTAGCTTGGGTAAATAGTAAGCTCCGCCATCTCCAGGTACAATCCCTACATTGACATAACTTTCAGATAGCTTAGTGGATTCTGCGACAATGCGGATATCACACATTAGTGCCATATCAAGACCCGCTCCAAAAGCAAAGCCATGAACTTGAGCAATCACTGGCTTATCAATTTCCTCTAGCAATAAAGGAATACGTTGCACTTTTTTCCAAAGAGAATTTTTTCGAGCTAGGGCAGTAGAGGTGACGTCGTCTGAGCTTTCGAAGAAACCTTTTCCAGCCCCCATTGCTTTAATATCTCCACCCGCACAAAAACATTTTCCGTTTCCTTTCACGATCAATACACGAATTATTTCAGAATCGCGTACTTTTTCTAATGCATGAATCCATTCAAGAATCATCTCTTCACTAAAAGCATTCATGCTAGTTGGACGATTTAATGTAATTGTCGCAATATGTCCATTTGTATCAAATAGTAAATCAGCCATTTTGTGCCTCCTTAATCGGTTTGATAGATTCTTGTGGATTGGTTAAATAAGTCCAAATATCTGTTGTTTCTGTTTGAAGGAGTTTTTTCGCTATTTCTTTTTTCCAATAGTTCACAGTGTATCCTTCATCACGCCAAGCCCATAAACGACGTGTGTATTGATGTAAACTGTGTTCATGTGTTACGCCAATTGCTGCATGTACTTGATGTGCTGAAGCAGCAACCGTTTTCGCAGCTTCATCTATTCGAATTCTTGTGTAACCTACTTCATTGAAGCCATCATGAGATAAAAGGGCAGTGATCATATTTTCAACTGCTGCGTTTGTAATAACTACTTCTCCAGCAAGGATCGCTAAATGTTGTTGGACTAATTGAAAACGGTGAATTGGACGACCAAATTGTTCACGTTCTTTTGTATATTTCACCGTTAAATCATTGGCTTTCGTGAGTGCACCAGAAATTATTGCATTCTTTGCAGCAGTGTCTAATACGATAAATTGCGCACTTTGTTGTAGTGATAAAGGTGATGATACTTGAATCACTTTTGCATCTTTTAAAGTAACCTTGTCTCTTGGTTCACCAGCTAAATTTGAATGTGGTTCAATGAAGGCTTCTGAAAGGGAAATATGAACAAGTTGACCTTCTACCATAATCACAAGTTCATCCACATGGCGAGCCCATGGAATCTCGTAAAGGATTCCGTTTATTGCATCATCATTTCTGGTCACTTGCTGTGCTTTCACGCTATATGTCACTTTCTTATTAGAAATAGAAAGTCCAGCTGATTCAAGAAAGTAATTTGCTAATGTCGTTTCAACAAAAGGAATGGGTGCTGCATATTTGCCAATAAGGGAATACAAGGTCAGTAAATCATCTAAATCGCCACCTGCTCCACCAGCATGTTCACTACTTGCAATACGAAGGAGATCCTTTTCTTCTAGAATATCCCAAACATTTTCTGCCCAATTTCCATCATCTACTAAATCTACTGATTCTTTTGTAAAGTGTTTTTTAAAAATCTTCTCTACAACTTCAACAATCATCTCTTTCATTTCGCTCATTGTGCTACAACCCCTTTCGCAACAATGCCATATAAAATTTCGGAAGTACCTCCACGAATCGTAAATCCTGGAGAATGCAAAATTGATTCAGCAAGCAAACGATCTAATTTTCTCTCGGCATCTAATCTAGGATAGCAATCAATGAGCAATCGAGTAATTTCAGGGATACTCTGTTCAAATTTTGTACCAATACTTTTTACTAGTGCTGCTGGTATTGCTACTTCACCACCTTCTTCTAGCACTTTCGCAACGCCAATTGACATATTACGTAAACTCCACAGTTGTGAAACCAATTTTGCTGCCTCTTGTAACCCTTGCTCGTTTCCTTGTTTTTTCAGTTCCTCAATTAACTCCATCAATAGGGGAAGAGTGCTCAAAATACGCTCTGGTCCGCTTCGTTCAAAAGCAAGCTCAGCTAGTCCTTGTTTCCATCCTTGTCCAAGTTCACCAACAACCATCTCATCTGGAACAAAGACATTTTCGAAGAATACCTCATTAAAATGGCGCTTGCCAGTTAAATATTGAATCGGTGTAATGGACACACCTTCTGCATGTAAATCGATTATTAGTTGGCTTAAACCTTTATGTTTATTGCTGCCATCAAATGGTTCCGTTCGAATCAAAGTGATCATATAATGGGCATCATGTGCATTGCTTGTCCATGTTTTTGATCCATTAACAATCCATCCACCATCAACCTTTTTCGCATGCGTACTAACAGAAGCTAAATCTGAGCCGCTATTAGGTTCACTCAAACCAATTGCAAAATAGCATTCACCTTTAATGATTTTAGGAAGGAAAAACTCTTTCTGTGATTCTGTTCCAAAACGTAAAAGAAGGGGACCAGTTTGACGATCTGCAATCCAATGCGCAGCTACCGGAGCACCTGCCGCTAAAAATTCTTCTGTTAATATATAGCGATCCAGTGCACTTCGTTCAGCGCCACCATATTTTTTCGGCCATGTTAAACCAATCCATCCTTGTGAACCAATTATTTTTGAAAATTCAGGGTCACAGCCACTTAGCCAAGAATCACACTTAGTTTGGAATGTACCTTTTTCTTGCTCTTTCTGCAAAAACTCTCTGATTGCTAATCGAAATTTATGTTGTTCTTCAGTGAAATGAACAGTAGGTAACTTCATATTGAGCCTCCTCTTTGTATTAAATTATATGAATTTCAAAATTATTAAATGAGAGTAATTCTGTTAATATGCTGAAGATTCAAGGAGTCTATGGTGATAATTAAGATGTTTATAGAAAGATATAATGAAGGTATTAGAAAAGAATCTTACATTTTAAGAAATTGGTGAAAAAACAATTATTCACATAATAAAATTATGTAAACTAATATTGATTGAATAATTAATAGTGATCTAATGACAAATTAATATCTACTCTAAGAGAATAAAAGTGAAAAGATTAATATTCTCTTACAATAAATTCGATACCTTAATTTTACAATATCAAGATAATCTTTACAAAATCATTTAATTTTTTTCAATGATAGATTTAAAAAAGGTATAGCATGTGTGAAAAATACACTGCTATACCTTTTCCATTTTATTAAAAATATAAATACCCAACATCTAAACTTGCAAGATGATCCCATTTAATCCAAGAGAGTGCAAGTTCTTTCCCGATTTGAATGTAAAAAGTGGATTCTTGATGGGTATAATCATTTTCATCACGATTATAAATTGCTAAAATCTCTGCTAATTCTTGATCACCTTTAAGTTGCGCTGTATAAATTTCTTTATATGCGACAAGTTCGGGTTCTTGATTTAGTGCGTTTTCGTCAAAATCAGCGATCGCATGGGCTAAGTGTCGTAATGTATTCGTATCATAGTATATGATAAATGCACCTTTCACTGGTAAATCCTTCGTAAGTGCTTCAGGGAGCTGATCATACATTTTTTGAGTTTCATCATTCAATCCAAAATGCTCAATTTTGGCAATCTCAATATGTAATGCAGATAAATATGCGGAAACAGCAAGTTTACTTTGTCCCATCAGGTAAGCAATTTTACCAATACCTCGATAAAAATTACTATTAGATGGCTCTACTTGAATTGCAGCTGTATACATATTTAAAGCTTGATCGTATTGACCCAAGCGTTTTAACTCAAGTGCGTGTTCAATCATTTTTTCAACATTCGACATAATACTCAAACCTTTCTCGTTAGATGTAACTATTATATATTATTTGAAGTGAATAGGGGAAATGCACCAAAACGAACATTTGTTCCATATAATGAAAAATAGCATTTTTAATACCATTCAATCTTTATTATACTTTTATATCAATTTTTTATTAAAAATAAAGATATTTATGATTTGATAAGCGTTGCTTTTTACAACCAAGAACGTTTGTTCCTATTCAGATGAAAACGTTATTTAAATTTGGTGTAGTATCCTTTCGTTAAATTTCAACAAATATTTCACACTAGTAATCCTTCTCATTTGTTTTAAGTAGCCCCTTTAGAAATATAGACACAAACATTTTTGCTTCTTTATTCAAATCAAAATCATCCCCGAAAGATAACCAGTCATAAAGAGTTCCTCTCATACATCTTGAGATAAGCATACCTGTTTTTTCAATGTTTGTTGAAGGGGATAACTCACCGTTATTAATAGCTTCTCGAACAAATGCATTTAAGATTTTATATAAACTTCGTTGTGAATTAGCAAAGAAGTTTTCTTCATTTTTGATTAATCCGCTTGTATAAACACTTCTCATTAGATCTTCACCTAAATCCTCTTTTAAGTACGTCATCTGTGCATCAAAAAGAGCCATAATCTTTTCTTCAAATTTCAATTCAACTGATAATGTTTGAACAAATGCTTCATAAAATGAATCAATTTCTTTAAATTTTTCTAAGAAAATATCGTATTTCGAAGAAAAGTGACCGTAGAATGCCCCTTTAGAGCTTTTGCTTATTCGTACAATTTCATCTACACTCACTTGATTAAACCCCTTTTTTTCAAATAATTTTAGCGCAGTAGTGTAGATTCTCTGTTTAGTTTCTTCTGCTTGTTGCTCCCGAGTTTTCTTTATCATTTTCAAACACCTACTCATATTATTCTTTTAAAACACTTTAACATAATTCTATCTTAATATTATTTTTTAAATTTACTAAATAGTCTGAATTTTGTATTGACAATTAAAATACAATTATATTATCTTATAGACTATAGTCTATAAAGATGTAAGCGCTTAAACAAAGGGGTGTGTTTAGAGTGGATATTATAGGTAAGAGAACGTTACGTACTTTATTAACTGACAAGGTTAAACAACACCAAGAGAAAGTATTTATTCATTTTGAGGATGCAAATGAGCAACGTTACCAAAAAACATACAAAGAGTTTCAAGAGGAAGTAAATAAATTAAGTAATGCATTTATGAATTTAGGGCTTAAAAAAGGAGACCATATTGTTTTACATTTACCAAACAACATGGAATTTTTGTCTACTTGGTTTGCTTTAGCAAACATTGGAGCGATTATGGTTCCAACAAATATTTTATCAACAGCTGATGAAATGAAATACATAATTAATCATTCAGAAGCGGCTATTTTAATGACTGAAATGGAATATTTAGATAAATTTAACGGGATACGTGAAGAAATACCAACTATTCAAAAGACGATTGTTACACGATGTGATTTAAAAATGGAGCATGTGCTAAATTTTAATGATTTATTAGCAAGTACATCTAGTAAGATAGAAAATTTACCTACGATTGTCTCAGAAGATGTCGTAGCTATGCTTTATACATCAGGAACGACTTCCAAACCTAAAGGTGTACAAGTTACAAACGCAAATTATATTTATGCTGGTGAATTATTATCAAAGTCCATCAATCTGAATGAAAATGATCGACCGTTTATCGTTTTGCCATTATTCCATGGCAATGCACAATATTATTCGACCATGTCTGCACTTGTTGTAGGTGCCAGCATTGCGCTAACAGAGAAGTTTAGTGCATCGAGGTATTTTAAACAAGCAAAAGCTTTAGGTGGAACAATTGGCTCTCTTTTTGCTGCACCAATACGAATGATCCTGGCAAAAGAATATGACAAAGCAGATCAAGATAATTCGATTCGTTTAATCCTATTTGCACAGTCAATAGCAGATCATCAAATTAGTTCGTTTGAAGAAAAATACAATTTAAAGCTGTTACAAATGTACGGTATGACAGAAACAATTGGTGTACCCTTAATCAATCCAATAAACGATTTACGAAAAAATATGAGTATTGGTAAACCAAGTATTGGATATGAAGTCAAATTGATTGATGAAAATGGTTATGAGGTCACAGAAGGTGAAGTTGGTCAAATAGCGGTTAAAGGTGTCCGAGGTAGAACCTTAATGAAGGGGTATTTTAAAAATGAAGAAGCAACAAATCAAACTTTCCAAAGGGATTGGTTATTAACTGGGGACAATGCTCGAGTCGGAGAAGATGGTTATTTCTATTTTGTTGATCGTATGAAGGATATGATCAAACGTTCAGGGGAGAACGTAGCTGCAAATGAAGTAGAAAGTGTTCTAGTAGAACATGAAGCAGTTTATGAAGTAGCTGTGATTGGTATTCCAGATGATATGCGTGATGAGGCGATTAAAGCCTTTGTCATTTTAAATAAAAATGCAAAGGTAACTGAAAATGAGCTAATTGAACACTGTAAAGAAAGATTAGCCAAGTTTAAAGTTCCGGATGTCATCGAATTTGTAGAGGATTTTCCACGGACACCTGTAGGGAAAATTCAGAAACATATTCTGCGAAATTCGATTTCAATATAAGAAAGAAGGGGATTGTATGAAAAATTTAAGGGTTTTATTAGCAAGTGTGGCTGGTTCTATTATTGAATGGTATGACTTCTACCTTTACGGTACTGCAACAGGACTTGTATTTACTACATTATTCTTTCCAGCATCAGACCCGTCTATATCTATATTAATTGCCTTTGCTACTTTTGGTGCAGGTTACGCAGCGCGACCTATTGGAAGTATTATTTTCGGCCACATGGGAGACAGGATAGGAAGAAAGGCATCGTTAATGCTGACCTTGATTGGGATGGGCGGAAGTTCATTTTTAATTGGGTTACTTCCTACTTACGCACAAGTAGGGTTAGCCGCTCCCATTTTGCTCGTAGTATTACGGTTACTTCAAGGGATTGCACTTGGTGGTGAATGGGGTGGAGCTGTTCTTCTTGCAACTGAAACTGCTACAAAAGGCGTTCGCGGATTCTTTGGTTCTATTCCACAATTAGGGGTACCAATTGGTTTAGTATTAGGAACTTTTAGTTTTACATTAATTAGTTCATTAACAACAGAAGCACAATTTATGTCATGGGGCTGGAGATTACCGTTTTTATTTAGTGCTGTACTGATTATTTTAGCTGTTTGGATTCGTAGTGGTATTGAAGAGACACCTGAATTCAATCGCAAAAAAGAGCAAGGCGAGCTTGCAAAAGTACCAATTTTGGATGCGTTCAAATATAACAAAAAGGATATTTTTCGCTTGATTGGTTTAAAACTTGGGGACGGTCTATTCAATGTATTCTTAATGTCCTTTATTTTGGTTTATGCAACTACACATCTAGGATATACCCGTGATGTGGCACTATTCGCTTTGACAATTAGCTGTGCAACGATGCTCATTTCGATTCCATTAGCGGGATACCTATCTGATTTTATTGGCCGAAAAACAATTTATATCAGTGGTATTGTTGCGATGCTATTATTAGCTATTCCATATTTTACATTGATTCCTCAAAGTACAACTTTGTTTTACGTTATGCAAATTATTCTACTAGGTGTAATATGGGGTGCTATTTTCTCAACACAAGGAACACTTTTCTCAGAACTATTCCCAGCTAATGTTCGTTATACAGGACTTTCACTTGGATACCAAATAGCTGCTGCAATCTGTGGATTTGGTCCAATGCTATGGACTGAATTAGGTGCTAAATACGGTGCATCACCATATTTATTTGGTGGATTGATGATTGCTGGGTTGGTGCTTTCTCTTATAATAGCTATTTTTGCACCAGATACTCGTAAGGTTACGCAATATACGGATCAGCAAGAAGTTGAAGAGAACTCGCATCAATCAATAGAAAAAGTATCCGTGTAATCTTTTAAATAAAAGTAGAGAATGTCCTTCTACTTAAATTTCGGGGTGAGAATATGTCAAAACAAGTAGCCATAGTAACGGGCGCTGCAAGTGGAATTGGTCAAGGTATTTCTATAGCTTTAGATCAATTAGATATTCAAGTCGTTTTAGTAGATAAGAATTCATGCGAAGAAACATTAAAACAAATGCATGGAGATGGGCATGTTGAACAGAAAGGTGATATACGTGATGCAGAATTCATAAAACATGTTGTTAAGGATACTGCAAATACTTTTGGACATATCGATATTTTAGTTAATAACGCTGGTACTGCTAGCCGCTTAAATCTTGAAACGATGACAATTGATGATTGGGAACGGGATATTAACACGAATTTATTACCAACTTTCTTATTTACACAGGCAGTCGTTTATCCTTATATGAAAAATCAAAAAGCAGGTCGTATAGTGAATATTAGTTCTATTTCTGGTATGAATGGTGGTGCCAAATCTGGTGATGCAACAATCGGAAGATCTGGTCCTGCCTATGCAGCATCAAAAGGTGGCGTTATTGCGCTAACCAAGTGGGTAGCGAGAGAAATCGGACAATACAATATTACCTGTAATTCAGTCGCTCCAGGCGCTACAGAGACAGGTATTACAGAAGGTGTTCCATATGATACGAGCCACCAATCTATTGATCGCATGGGACAACCCTTTGAAATTGCTTCAGCTGTTCGTTATTTAGTTTCAAAAGATGCTAGTTATATTACCGGCCAAGTAATTGTAGTAGATGGTGGCGCTTATATGTAACACGAATGATTGCAACTTATTTGTAAACTGGCAATATTCCTTAAGTAAAGCAATCTAAAGTTATTACAAACATCTAGTAATCAAGGAAAAACTATAATTCAACACGCCAATGAAGTTCTTAAAAGCTTCATTGGCTTTTTTTGTTAACCTTCTTTACAGATTTATCTAATTCTTCTTCATCCATTAGGCTTTAAAATGTAATTTATTTAAATTGTGTAGTGTCATACTTCAAGCAAGTCGCGAAGTTTCTCAACTAGTATCTGACATAATGATGCGTCATTAGATATATAAATATATGTTTTTGTTGAGATAATGTAAATTATCGATAATATATTTTGATTTGGTATTTCTTTTTTTATAAAAATATTATATTATCTAATCTGTGTTAGAAAAAACTATGTAAACGCTTCCTAATTACATCATAGAACTGGAGAATATTATTATGTTAACGACAGAATTTCGTATCGAAAGAGATTTTTTAGGGGAAAAAGAAATTCCGAAAGATGCCTATTATGGTGTTCAAACAACGAGAGCAATTGAAAACTTTCCGATTACAGGATATCGAATTCATCCTGAACTAATAAAATCTTTAGGTATTGTGAAAAAAGCAGCAGCACTAGCAAATATGGAAGTTGGTATGTTGGAAAAAGAAATAGGGCAATTCATTATTCAAGCATGTGATGAAGTTATTTCAGGAAAATGGAATGACCAATTTATTGTAGATCCTATTCAAGGCGGCGCAGGTACATCGATTAACATGAATGCAAACGAAGTAATTGCCAATCGTGCGCTTGAATTGATGGGAGAAGAAAAAGGGAATTATAAATTAATTAGCCCAAATAGTCATATTAATATGTCTCAATCAACAAATGATGCCTTTCCAACTGCAACACATATCGCAGTTTTAAGTTTAATGAATCAATTACTTGAAGCTACAAAAACAATGCAAAATGCATTTGTTTCTAAAGCTAAAGAATTTGCAGGTATTATAAAAATGGGCCGTACACATCTTCAAGATGCTGTTCCAGTCCTACTAGGACAAGAATTTGAATCATATAGTCGTGTAGTTTCTCGTGACATTGATCGTATATCACTCTCAAGACAACACCTATATGAAGTAAATATGGGAGCAACTGCCGTTGGTACAGGATTGAATGCTGATCCAATATACATTGATGCAGTCGTTCGAAATCTTAGCGAATTAAGTGGTTTACCATTAAAAGGTGCTGAACATTTAGTTGATGCAACTCAAAATACGGATTGTTATACAGAAGTTTCAGCAAATTTAAAAGTTTGTATGATTAATATGTCAAAAATCGCAAATGACTTACGTTTAATGGCTTCTGGACCACGTGATGGTTTATTTGAAATTGTACTACCTGCTCGTCAACCAGGTTCATCAATTATGCCTGGTAAAGTAAATCCTGTTATGGCTGAAGTTATGAACCAAGTTGCTTTCCAAGTTATGGGTAATGATTTAACCATTTCAGCAGCATCTGAAGCAGGTCAATTTGAATTAAATGTAATGGAACCTGTATTATTCTTTAATTTAATTCAATCGATTTCTACAATGAGTAATGTATTCACAGTATTTACAGAAAAATGTATAGTAGATATTAAAGCAAATGAAGAGCATCTAAAAGAATATGTTGAAAAAAGTGTTGGTATTATAACAGCAGTTAACCCACATATCGGTTATGAATTAGCTGCACAAATTGCTAAAGAAGCTATATCTACAGGTGCTTCTGTACGTGAACTTTGTATAAAATCTGGCGCTTTAACAGCAGAACAATTAGATAAGATTTTAGATCCTTATGCAATGACACAACCTGGTATTGCTGGTGGTAAATCTCTAGTTAAATAAGTGAACTCATAGGTTTAGATAAAAGATTTAGCTTAAAATATAAAAAAGTGAACGAATCATTTCGTTCACTTTTTTTGTAGATTATTATTTAATGAAAAAAGGCAATAAAATTTATTTAATTTAATAACCTATAACAAGCATAACCTCGTTCTTAATTTAGGACGGGGTTATGCTTGTTTAATTTTCGATTTATGATACTTCGAATGAATAACGAAAACGGTTAATCAATAATATTAAATAATAAATTAACATTATTGATTTTTTGAACAAAAAAATTCAACATTATAATTTACACTTTTAATTTCTTGTTATATAATCTAATCAACTAAAAGGAAGGGATTTCATTATGGCTTATAAAGTAATCACAAATTGTCCTGTCTGCAGTAAAACATTGAAAATTACAAAGTTGCAGTGCTCTCATTGTCACACTACGATTGAAAATGAGTTTGAATTATCTAAGCTGGCATCCTTATCAAAGGATCAGCTTCATTTTGTGGAAGTATTTTTAACATGTAGAGGGAATATCAAGGAAGTTGAAAAGGAACTAGGTATTTCGTATCCAACGGTTCGAGGCAAGCTAACAGACATCATTTCATCCCTTGGATATGTGCAGAAGAAGAAAAATGAAGTAGACGAGAAAAAAGTTGTCACCATGTTGGAAAATGGCGAAATCACACCAGAAGAAGCCATAAAGCTTTTAAAAGAGGAATAGGGAGGAAATTATCATGAAAGATGAAATTACAAGAGTGTTAACAATGGTTCAAGAAGGGAAAATTGATGCAGATAAGGGAGCTGAGCTGATTCAAGTATTACAAGAAAAAGATGTAACAGATAATAAACTTGTTGAAAAATCTACTAACTATTTAGAGAAAACTTTAAAAGTCCGTGTTGTATCAGCCGAAAATGATAACGTCACGGTTAATTTGCCTATAAAACTTGTCAAAGTAGTATTAATGGCTGGACACAGCATCGCAGCGAGTATTCCTCAATCGGAAAAATACGTTAAAGATATAGACATAAACCTTATTATTGAAGCAATCGAAAACGAATTAGATGGCCAAATTGTTGATATTAAATCGGCAAACGGGGATACCGTTTCGGTCATTATTGATTAGTGATTTGCTTATGATGCATGTAAAAGTGAAAGCAAAAGAAGTTCGTCTTACCATCCCAATTCCTTATGCTATTTTAAACATTGCTGTTTCAATTTTGTCTTCAAAATTTTTACAGAAAAATTTAAACAAATGGACAAAAGAACACTTCGAAAGAAAAAAACTGGACTTTACCTTTCCACAAATAGACAAAAAAACGCTAAAGCCTATCGTCAAGGAACTAAAAAATTATAAAGGGATCGTGCTAGTAGATGTAAAAGCTAAGGACGGTACTGAAGTTAAGGTCAGACTATAATTTATTATAGAATCACACCGACCACCAACTGGCATTTTGAAGAAAAAGCCTTATTTCTCCCTTACAATACCGAGAAAATTGTAAAAAGACAATAAAGTTTTATTTAATTTTAAAAGCTCAAACAAGAAACCCCGTTCTAAACTTAGGACGGGGTTAAAAATATAGTTGGGTTGCAAATCAGCTTATTTTCTTGTACTAATGATCTCCGTTCGTTGAGCTGTATAACCAAGAAAGTTGGCTTGTTTGTTAATGTTAAAAAGACTGGGCAAGACGAAATCCAAGGTCATCTATACAAAATAACGGATGGCTACGACGACGACAAGAAGCCCCACAACCCCTGGCTTCTTCAGCCCAGCTACCTCCTCGAAAAATCCGGTAGGAGCCGTACACTTGTTCATCATATAAATCCCAACACCACTCCCAAACATTCCCTAACATATCATACAGACCCCATACATTCGGTTCCTTTCTTCCTACTTCATGGATTTTACCACCTGAATTTTCACTATACCAGGCAATTTTATCAATCTCTCCGTATCTATAACCAGTAGTCCCTGCTTTACATGCATATTGCCATTCTGCTTCTGAAGGAAGTCGATAGCCGTCTGATTCCCAATCACAAACAATGTTTTCGCCATCATTACTTATAGAATAACACTCTTTCAGCCCAGCTTTCTGTGAAAGTAGATTACAAAAAGAAATTGCATCATTCCAAGAAATATTCACAACCGGTTTTAGATCTCTATCAAAAGATTTAGGTGATTTATTTGTAATAGCGTTGTATAGACCCATAGTGACAGGATACCTAGCAAGAAGAAACGGTCTAATTTCAGCCTTCCATTTATTTTTTATTCTATCGTCTCTTAATTCTATTTCTCCTCCTGGAATTTTTACCATTGGATAGTCATGATAACTCTTTGTTTCATTTGACACTCAACCTTCCTCCTATAGAATTCGACTTATTGGGTATTATTCAAGAATATGGCTCGATAGTTGAATAACATGACTATCGTTACTTAATACAGTATTTGGTAATTAGAAGAATTTTTATAAATGTAGACGTAAAAGAGAAGGGGATTAAAGACATTTGTATGAAATTAGAGAAAAATTGTTTAAAAGAAATAGTACAAAAGATAATTTACGAATTATTTCAGTAATAAAACTTCATAATATTCGTATATAATAGGGGGAAATGCGATTCATCCACCAGCTGGATACAACATTAATTGATCAAAACACGAATATTATACAAATTTTCGATATAAAACAAATAGATTTATGAATATTGTTTTTTCTAAATGCAAAGTACTATTAACAATCAAAAAAGTACAATGAAATCACTATGTATAGATTAAAGTTATGCTTAAATGATTATTGGAAACCTGTAGATTTTGTTTAATGATCCCAATTGATATTAAACAATACGATGTACGTAAATCCCTGTAAATTCATTTTAAACCGTTGTTGAACTATCCATGATCGGATAAATATATCTGCAAATCGTATCCATAAATAGTGACTGTATGATGCGAATAAAATTTTCAATCTTAATATACAAAGAAAATTAATCAATAGTAGCATACCGTTGAAAGAATCAATCTCCAGATAAAATATTAAACAATAAATCTTATCTACACAAAATCATGCAATTATCGTAAAAATGGAGAATTGTTGTTCACATGAAAATAATAAGGAAAGGAGCTTCACAAATGTAAGTCGAAAGTAAAGATATTATAGGGCATTAAAGTATTCAAGTCCTCTTTCCTTCTCATTATTTTTAGTTTACATAATATAAATTCTGAGAAGTTACGTTTCATTCAATAAGTATACTTGAAATAGTGAGATATTTTAAGTTTTTAAAATAAAATCATCATTTTAGCCAATAAAAAAACTTCAGCTTTAATCACTGAAGTTTTTTGTACTATTTAGATCTGGTTGTTGGATTTTTTAAACTGCGGTTCGTTCTTGTACTGTTTTTAACTTTGATTTCTTGATTCGGTACTTTCATTTTATTCCACATCGATTTTCCGACTCCTATACTGAACAAATATCCATTATTTAGTGTCTTTTTCGTTATTTCCGTTGCATGTATTAAGCTACTTTTTAGCTTCAGAAATCCCGTATTCCAATTAATGGTTTTATAACGTTCTAATATCAATTTTCGTCTTAAACGTTTTTCAGCAAGATCTTCTTCAGATGTTTCTAATGAACGAACAGCTAGTTCGAATTGTGTTTCTGATACCTTAATTCTCATGTCAACTAAAACAAGCGGTATCAACGCTAAAGATAAAACAAGTGCGATAAAAACAAATACCAATACTTCCCCTCCTAAATTTTGTTTCTACTACACACTATTTCCTATTTATATGCATTAAAAACACTTGAATCACAAAAATATTTGAATTTTTTAGTAAAAATAAAATCTTTTAAGGTTGCTTTTGAATTTGAATTAAATATTGATCACTTTATAGTAAAACTAAGATCTTTTTATACTGTATAATATAAGTTAGCTAACTTTACTAACTTACGGAGGAACCCTGTGAAAAATAAACTTTTGTATAGACTGGGTTGGTTATTTATTTTTATCTCCTGCTTATTCTGGGTACTTATTGTCATTGTCCCCTTTCTTTCATTTTCCGCAGGTGTAAAAGCTGCTGTTATCACAGCTTTTGTTGTTTTAGGTGAAATCTTTTTTTGGATTGGAGCTTTATTTGTAGGAAAAGAAGTGATAAGTAAGTATAAATCAAATCTAAATCCATTAACTTGGCGAAAGAAAAAAGAAAATGATTAATTTAAGGAACAACTTCATTTTTTAGCGTGAATTCACATAAGAATTCACGTTTTTTATTTCATTTATATACACCAGCTCAAAGATTGTGAATTGTCTTTAAACAATTTACGAAGGCTCTGTTATCTTTCGTTGTAAATTTAACGTTTTAAAGTAAGAGCATTTCTTAGTAATGAGAAATGCTTTTTATTTTTGTTATAATTAATAGGATATTTCAATAACAATAATAATATAATAAAAAACAATATGAATTTATTGTAAAACGATAAATCCTGTGTTAAAATCATTTTGTCATTAAATAAGTGAGGTGTTTTTAATGAATGTTAAACGAGGTTCAACCACTTTCTTAAAGGGTATTATTTTTCTGGCTGGAATTGCAGTGCTTGCTTTGTGTATCTATTGGTTGCCTGAGTTTGCCATTAGAGATGCAAGAGTACATCCAGATACGGCTTACTTCCTAATCCCCTTTTTAGTATGTGCATACGGATTCTGTATAACGTTTTCTGTTATGTTGTATCAAGCATTTAAACTATTAACCTATATCGAAAGGAACAATGCTTTCTCTGAGTTATCCCTTAAATCCTTGAAGGTTATAAAGAAATGTACTTTTGCAGTCATTTTCTTCATTGTGTTAGGGATCGTAAGCTTAATAGTGCTTTCAAAAGTTACAGGTGACGATGCAGCAGGTCCAATATCACTAAGTCTAATGGGTATTTTAGTGACAAGTACCGTAGCATCTATTGTAAGTGTTCTTCAAAAACCAATTAAAAATTTCCTAGAAATAAATGAAATAAAAATGTGAGGTGTTTATTTTGAGAAAAGTCACAACATTGTTTTTAAAAATAGCTGTTG
Source organism: Rummeliibacillus pycnus (assembly GCF_050459865.1). Classification (GTDB taxonomy): domain Bacteria; phylum Bacillota; class Bacilli; order Bacillales_A; family Planococcaceae; genus Rummeliibacillus; species Rummeliibacillus pycnus_B. Next base: position 20,829 of record NZ_JBCMNM010000106.1, on the reverse strand, counting down.
TTATTATAGGACTACCGGTTATTGCTTTATGTATATTTTTAGTGCCCCATTTGGCGAATTTCGCAGCAGAAATGTATCCAAATATTACACCAATGAAATATCTCGTTTTCATCGTGATGTATGGATCGGCTGTGCCTTTTTACTTTTCTCTCTTTCAGGCTTTCAATCTCTTACGGTACATTGACGAGAACACAGCGTTCTCGGAATTATCTGTAAAAGCGTTAAAGTACATAAAGTGCTGTGCGATTACAATCAGTGGATTATATGTATTAGGAATGCCACTCTTTTATTTTATAGCGAAGAAAGTTGACCCTCCTATTGGAATAATGGGACTCATCATCATTTTTGCCTCGTTGGTTATCGCCGTTTTTGCCGCTATCCTCCAACGGCTTCTACAAGAAGCGATTAACGTAAAATCAGAAAATGATTTGACGGTCTGAGGTGGATGATATGGCAATTATTATTAATATTGATGTGATGTTAGCAAAACGAAAAATGAGCGTAACGGAGCTTTCGGAGAGTGTTGGAATTACTATGGCGAATCTTTCCATTTTGAAAAATGGAAAGGCAAAAGCGGTTCGTTTTTCAACATTAGAAGCGATATGTAAGACTTTGGATTGTCAACCAGGTGATGTTTTGGAGTACAAAAGCGACGAAGACATTCAATAAAAGCAGATAACAAATTTATTTAACGGGAGTCGATAGAGAATTTAAGGGATAGCCATTAAGCTATCCCTTCTTTGCGTTTATTGATGTTATTTTATCAGGAATTCTATTGAGAAAGAGAACCCATTAACTTGAATCTGCTCCCTTTTTCTAACCTTATTAATTCCATTCAGCTGCCATTCTGTCGATTTTCTGTATAAAATCATGCTTTCCTTGTATGTATTTTTCAATATTTACCGGATTTTCTTTAGCTAATTTTTTCTTTAATGCACCATATTGAAGTGCTTCATGATGATTTGCTATTAAAAAATCACGAAAGGCCAAATGTCTAGAAATTTCTTTATCACCTGTTTGGAACATATGAATATGGTGCGTTCTATTCGATAATGTTCCTTTAATAAAAAAGCGCCTTCCTGGTATTCCATATTCACCGAATGCTTTATAACCATTAACTGCTAGCCGCTCCGTGAATTGATCAATCCTTTGAATATTTTTCACTTCAACAAGTACATCAATTATTGGTTTTGCAGGCATATCTGGAATTGACGTACTTCCAATATGATTGACACCGATGATTTCATTTGTTAACAACCTTCGTAACCCTTCCGCTTCTAAATTAAACATCTTTGGCCACTTTTCATCGTACGGAACAACTTTGACTTCACGCATCCTTTCATCTCCCTTAGCTCTTTTTATAAAACGCAGATCCTAATGAATTAAACGATATTGGTTTATAGGTCTCCCTACCCCACCGTATTGAATATCAATTTTCACCTTATTTTGCTTTTCGAGATAATCCAAATAGCGACGAGCTGTTACGCGAGCTAGACCTACACCATTTGCCACTTCTTCTGCAGAAACAGATTGCTCTTGTGTGCCTATAAAAGTAACAATTTTCTCAAGGGTTGAGGCATTAAGTCCTTTTGGCAACTTTGCATCTGGTTGATGAGGTGTTTGTTGATGATGCAACAAAGTATCAAGCTCAGTTTGTGTCATCTCATTCTTATCCTCGATCTTTGCTTTAAAGCTCCGATAATTTTGTAATGTATGCTTCATTCGTTCAAAAGAAAATGGTTTCATAATATAATCAAATACACCAAGTTGAAGCATTTTCTGAATTGTTTTCATATCATTTGCTGCAGTTACAGCAATGACATCAACTTTAAATCCTTTTTCGCGGATTTTTTTTAATGTCTCTATACCGTCTTGTTCTGGCATAAAAATGTCCATAAAGACGATATCTGGTTTTAGTTGTTTAATTTGTTGAATTCCTTCAACCCCATTTTTTGCTGTCCCAAGTACATGATAACCTGGTACTTGCTCAATAAATTGACGATTCACCTGACGAACCATTGGATCATCTTCAACTAATAATACTTGAATCGGTTGCATTTCCTACATCTCCTTCTATAAGTAAAACGTAACAAAGACGCTTGTCCCTTCACCTGGAGTACTCGTAACATCTATGGTACCATTTAATTTTTTGACGATATCTTGAATTAAATAAAGCCCAATTCCATGATTTTCATTCATCTTCGTTGTATATCCATTTGCAAAGATTCGCGAAATTACCTCTTCTGTCATACCGACACCGTTATCTTCTACTAAAATGGATAATGTTTCTTCATCTTGATCAATACTGATTAGTACTTTTTTCTCTTCTTTATTCGTCAATTGTAGTGCATCAAAAGCATTTTCGATTAAATTCCCAATAATCACCACAAAATCATTAAAGTCAAGTTGTTCTGGCAAGTAGGTTAGTTGGCTATTCATATCAATTTCAACTTCAATTCCAAGCTCTTTACCATGATTAATTTTGCTTAATAGGAGACCGGAGATATTTTGGTTTTTTATTCGCTCATCTAAGAAGTTTGCGATTTCATCTTGCCTATCTTTTACTTCCTCAATATAGCTCAATGCTTGTTGAAAATGCCCCAGTTGTAATAAGCCCGCAATTGTATGGATTTTGTTTTTGTGTTCGTGATTTTGAATACGCAATGCTTGTACAAATTCTTTAACCCCGGTAAGTTCTTCCGCAAGCTTTTTCACTTCTGTACGATCTTGGAAGATAGCAATCGCACCAACAGTATTACCTTCAACTTCAATTGGCACACGATTACTCATAATATTATGCTGATTGATAAATAATTCTTTATTATAGATTGGTATATTATAATCCAATATTTCAGGTAATCGGGTATCAGGTAAAATATCATAAATTTTTTTACCGATTAAATCATCCTCTTCTACACCTAAAATTCGCTTAGCTTTTGTATTAAAGATCGTTACAGTGAAGTCGTTATCAATAGCAATAATACCTTCATGCATTGCATTAAATGTTTCTGTGCGCTCAATGTACAGTTTGGCAATTTCATGTGGTTCTAAATCAAACATTTGCTTTTTCATATTTCGCCCAAGCATCCATGCACCCCACGCACCAAATAAAAGAGATAGTAAGGTCGCGACTAATATTTCGTTTCGAATATTATATAAAATTTCAAAGATTGTTGGGAGACTGTAGCCAACAATGACAACTCCTATTTGTTGATGTTTATCATTCATAATCGGTACAAATGCACGTATTGTATTTCCAACTTCACCTTTTGCTTTAGACAAATAATAGTGTTCAGCAAAAGCAGCATTTTCATCACTTGTATTCGATTTTTTCCCTATTAAGCTTTTTACCGGATGTGATAAACGGATGTGATCCATATTTAACACAACAATATATTCGGCTTTGTTAATGATACGTATGCCTTCTATCGTTTCATTGATTACTTTTGCTTGTTCTATAGGTTTTTTATCTGAAGATAGTTCTTTTTGAACTTCCGGAAGCTTTGCAACCGTTCTTGCAATTAACATTGCTTGATTTCCTAGTTCTTTTTCTTTTGTAGACAAAATATTACCGAGAACAAAAATGCCTGCGACTAAAAATGAAAATACGATGATGAAGAAGGTGAGCGACATAATTTTGCCGTTCATGGACAGATGGTTCTGTTTCACCGTTCTTCCTCCAATCTGCTAGTATACGCATATTGTATCATTTGGAATTATGATAGAATAGAAAGAAAATGTCAGAATGTTGGTGATTGCATGAAAGTTTATATTACAACCGCCATATTTACTATTGTGCTGCTTCTAGGTGCTATCGGCTATAAGCATCAATTTTGGCAAAATGGTTCTTTACCGATAGATCAAGAACAACATGGGCTTAACGAACAGATTGTTATTAATTTTAGCCATGTAGTCGCAGAAGATACACCAAAGGGTCAAGCTGCCATTAAATTCGCTGAACTTTTAGAACAAAAAACAAATGGACGAATACATGTTATTATCTATCCGAACGGTATGCTTTATAATGATAATAACGAGTTAAAAGCATTGCAAAATGGTGATGTTCAAATGATTGCTCCATCCATTTCTAAAATGACAAAAGCGATTCCCACTTGGCAAGTATTAGATTTACCTTACTTATTTCACACAGATGAAGAAGTAGAAAAAGTATTAAATGGTCGTATTGGTGAACAATTACTTAACCAATTAAATCATGCAGATATTAAGGGTCTAGCTTTTTGGAATAATGGTTTCAAACAAATGATTTCCGAAAAAAACCGACTAGTTCGAACAGAAGATTTTAAAAACCTAAAAGTACGAGCAATGCCAAGTAGTGTATTACAGGCACAATTCGAACTACTTGATGCAACTCCAGTTACTACCTCTTTCGATGAATTATATTCTGAAATAGAAAACCATGGAATAGATGCACAAGAAAACACCATTTCGAATATCTATTCAAAAGGTTTTTATAAGGTTCAAAACCATATCACATTATCAAACCATGGGTTACTAGGATATGCAGTTTTGATGAATGAAGACTTTTGGAATAGTCTCCCTCAAGATTTGCAAGAAGATGTGGAAGAAGCAATGGCTGAAGCAACTAAATGGAATTTCCAAATCGCGAAAGAAATGAATCAGGTAGACTTAGAAAAACTAAAAAAAGAACCGAATGTTGATCTAACCAGTCTTTCTGTTGCAGAACAGAAAAATTGGGAAAAAAAATTCAAGCCCCTATACACGTCCTATAAGGATGAAGTGGGTTCTGTATTTTTAAAAGAAATTCAATCCGAGTTGAATCATTAAGATCTGTATTAGTACAAAATGGTCTTAATTATCCTTTGCATAAAAAAATTTTTTAACCGAGAATTTATTCTCGGTTTTTTCTTATTTAGCGCTATGACTGGTTTTATCCGACAATTCAGTACTTAAATCAAAATCGAGACCAAAATGACCAAAAAGAGTTTTATCACCATAATATTAGCATCTCATTCATAAGGAGTATCATGGTCCATGTAAGCGATAACATAAAGCAGTAATAAACTACACACAAAGAAGGCATGGCTATGAGAATTAACTTTAAAAACTTAACTGTTCAAGTAATTTGTGCAATTATTTTAGGGGTAATCGTTGGTGTATTATTCCCTAGCTTCGGTGCTCAACTAAAAGTATTAGCTGATATCTTTATCAAGCTTATTAAAATGTTAATTGCGCCAATTATCTTCCTAACCGTTGTAACTGGTATAGGTGGAATGGGCAATTTGAAAAAAGTTGGGTCAATCGGTGGGAAAGCACTTATATATTTTGAAATTGTTTCATCAATCGCATTAGCAATCGGTTTAGTTGTTGTTAACATCATTCAACCTGGTAAGGGTTTAGATACTTCACATGTTAAAGGTGGAGATATCACACAATTTACAAAACAAGCTGCAGAAGCTGATCATGGTTTTGCCGCATTTATCTCGAATATTATTCCAGATAACTTCTTTGGATCACTAGCGAACGGCGAATTATTGCCAGTATTATTCTGTGCCATTCTATTTGGGGTAGCCGCAGCATCAATCGGTGATCCTGTAAAACCAGTTATTAAACTTTGTGAACAAGTTTCTGAAATCTTCTTCAAAATTATCAGTATGGTTATGAAATTGTCTCCAATCGGTGCATTTGGTGCAATGGCTTTCACTATTGGAAATTTTGGTCTTGGTTCTTTAAAATCTTTAGGATTACTTATGGTTTCAGTGTATATCACAATGGGGCTATTCGTTATTGTAGTTCTAGGCTTAATCGCAAAATTCTTTGGGTTTAATATTTTCAAATTCATTGCTTACATCAAAGATGAGCTGTTCATCGTATTGGGGACTTCATCTTCAGAATCAGCATTGCCATTAATCATGCGAAAACTAGAAAAATTCGGATGTTCAAAACAAGTAGTAGGTTTAGTAGTTCCTACTGGTTATTCATTTAACCTAGATGGTACATCGATATACTTATCAATGGCAGCAATGTTCATTGCTCAAGCTTATAATGTCGATCTGTCATTATGGCAACAGATTTACTTATTAGGAATTTTGATGATTACTTCAAAAGGTGCTGCAGGGGTAACCGGTTCAGGGTTCATCACATTAGCGGCAACAATTACAGCATTCCCTATGATTCCTGTTGAAGGTATCGCTTTACTAATCGGTGTTGATCGTTTTATGTCTGAAGCACGTGCAATTACCAACATCATTGGTAATTCAGTTGCTACAGTCGTAGTAGCTAAAATGGAAAAAGAATTCGATCCTGTTAAGCATAAGGAATTGGAAAAAGAAATTGCCTTGGCACATCAACAAACACACTCTCATTAATAGCAGAACGTCATAAAAGGAATTCGATCTCCTCGACAATGACTTTCGATATAACCACCCGCTCTCCTCGTTGCGGGTGGTTTTTTATTCTTTTAGATTTGCTTTAAACTTAACTTTTGTAGCAACTCAGATAACTCTATCTCAGCCATAGAATTAATTCTCAATGCAACTTGATGATCAAAATCTAAATTTTGAGTTGTAGCATTCGGGACTACAACACATGGAATATTCGCGCGAATTGCTGCAAGTGAGCCATTTGGTGAATCTTCAAAAACTACCGCTTCATTTGCCTGAATCTCAAAATGCTCTAATACCCTTAAATAAAGTTCAGGATTAGGCTTTACCTCACTTACATCATCTGCTGTAAGAATTAAATCAAAAAACTTTTCCAAATTAAGCATTTCTAAAAATTTATATATCCAATTTTTTGTGGAACTTGAAGCAAGTGCAACCATTAACCCCAGTTCTTTTGCTTTTTCAAAGTAATTAATAACACCTTCTCTAGGCGATTTCTCTTGAATAGAATCCTCAAATATAGTTGTACGTTCTTTCTTGATTTCATTTTCGTCTAAATATGTATGGCTACTTAAAAGTTTTTCGTAAGGATTGAAAACGAAATTGGTTCCTATTGACTCGTACCATCTTTGCAACGGAAATTCTACATTGTATTTTTTATAAATACTTTGATAAGATTCGAATTCAAATGTCTCTGTATCAAAAATTAATCCATCAAAATCAAAAATGACAGCTTTTATCATCTAATCTCTCCCCTATTTTTTCTTCTTAAAATAACCACGATATAAAATTTTATTCCTATAATCGTAATACATTCTAAATCGTTCTATTTGAATGTAGAACTCTATAAAAAGATTGTACGCTATGAAGCACTTCTTCATAGATAAAATTTTCTATTAAGTCAACATTTTTCAACTGATATGAAAATACAATAGTAATTAAGTGAAAAAATATGCTATGGGAGATGATTAAATGTTAGTAACCACTACAAACAATCTTGATGGCAAAAGAATTCTAACCTATCATGGGATTGTTACAGGTGAAGCGATTATGGGTGCCAATATTGTACGTGATATCTTCGCTTCTATAACAGATGTCATTGGAGGACGAAGTTCAGCATATGAAGGGAAACTTGCTGAAGGGCGTGAAATAGCTATTTCTGAAATGACAGAGCGTGCTGAAAAACTAGGTGCTAACGCAGTAATCGGTGTGGATCTGGATTTTGAAACAATTCGGGATGGTATGTTAATGTGTGTCGCTACTGGTACTGCAGTGACTTATGCGTAATACTGAGATTTACGTTCATCTACAAGGTGGCGTTATATTCGTTTAGAGAGCCATCCACTCGACTTTTGCGAAAAAAGCAAGACAGACGACGAAATCCTACTTGAGCTTAACGAAGAAGCAGCTCGGGCGCTAATTTGATAGAAATAAATAGACCTCATTTTGATTAAAGATTAATCAAAATGAGGTCTTACTAATAAATTCATCATTACTTTTTATAAAAGGATTAATTATTATTTAATGTTAATTTTTTAGGGGGAAAATCAAGATTACAACCAAATTTTTGCTAGTTGAGATACTCCTTTTATTATCTCTTCTTCACATAAATTACCCAATCCAAGTTGAATATGCGGATATTGTGGTATATATTTCGAGAAATATTTTGAGCAAGGATAAACTACAATTCCGTGATCATATGCCCTTTCAATTAGCATTTTTTCACTCATTTTTGTTTTAACTTCAATAATAACGAAAATTCCGGAGCTACCACCTTTTATTTCAACATAATTCTTAAAGTGTTTTAGTAACTCCCTATTCAATAGATTCATTTTACGTTTATACAAAGCTTTCATCTTCCTTAAGTGTGAGTACCAATATCCTTCATTCATAAAGGCCGCCAGTGTTCTCTGATGAATAGATGAGGATGTTTGCTCAAGCAAAGGGAGTATCTTTTTATATTCACTTACTAGCCTCCTAGGCAAAACCATATAACTGACACGGATAGAAGGTAGCAGTGCTTTTGAAAAAGTTCCTAAATAAACCACCCTTTCATTAGAATCTAAACTTTGAAGAGACGGTATTGGTTGATGGATGTATCGAAATTCACTATCGTAATCATCCTCAATAATATATCCTTCCACCCTTTCTGCCCATTGAATTAACTTTAATCTTTCATTGACGGGGATTGTTACTCCGTATGGAAAGTGGTGAGTAGGAGTGACATATAAAAGTCTGGAAGGCGACTTTAAAAGGCGATCGACTTGGATGCCTTGTTCTCTTACCGGGATCGGATCAATGATGAATGACTGAAGAGCAAATAGTTCCCTTGCCACATTATATCCAGGGTCTTCTACTGCTAGATAATGATAGTCTTGCTTTAACAACAGCGACAAAAGTAGTAACAAGTGTTGTGTGCTACTGCCAATAATAATCTGTTCAGTAGAAGTATTAACCCCTCTTGATTGAAACAAGTAATCTGCTAGTGCCTTTCTTAATTTAATATCGCCTTGTTTTTCTCCGTATGAAAACATGCTAGAGTCTTTAACTATTTTGTTTGTAAGCATTCTCCATTTTTTCAAAGGGAAGTTCTCTTGATCTACTGTCCCAATCTTAAAGTCAATAGTTTTTATGTCAGTTTGATTTTTTTCATGATGCTGTTCTCTAATGGGTTCATAATTAAGCGTCTCATCAGATATAGTTGCCTCTACAAAAAATCCCTTTTTATTCTCACTTCGAATATATCCTTCCGATTGCAATTGTTCATAAGCTACCTGAGTTGTATTTCTGCTGACCTCTAATTGGAGAGCAAGTTGTCTAATCGATGGCAACTTTGTATTCCATTCTAATTTTCCAGATAAAATTTGAGTACGTATGTATTGATAAACTTGTTGGTACATAGGATTGTTACTTTCCCGATTGATATTAAATATTAGTTCATTCATCATTGGAATACCTCATCTGTCATTTGTTTTTATTGTAAACTGTACCTTTTTGAAATGACAGTATAAATGAATAATGAATTTAGAAAAAATTTAATCTGGGAGATAACTTATGACAATATTCATGTACATATTTTGTTTGATTGTATGGGGACTCAACTTTATAGCAGTAAAAATTCAAGGAACTCCTGTTAGTTTGGAATTATCCTTAACTTATCGTTTAGTTATGACAGCCTTTTTATTTTTTATTCTTGTTTTGTTCCTTCAACCAAGAGGACGGCCAACAAGAAAAGATATCCCATTTGTAATAGTTTTTGGTGTATGTAACTTTGCATTAAGCTACTTATGTCTTTATTACGCCACAATTTTGAGTTCTGCAGCAATCGTAACATTGGTTTTTTCATTAAAGGTGATTTTGACCCCGATTACTCTCCGGATTTTTTTAAAAGAAAAGTTACATTTACGAGTTTTGTTTGGGGGGATTTTTGGTGTATTAGGCGTATGTATTCTCATCTATCCGAATTTAAACAGCTTTCAAGGATCCAATGACATAAAAGGAATAATGGTTGCAATCTTAGGTACGCTTCTTACAGCAGTAGGTGATGCCAGCTCAGCACGAAATGCAAGTCGTAAGGTGAATCCTATCTACGCAAATGCTATTGGATTTACAGTGGGTAGTATATTGATGGGAGTAATTGTATTATTTCAAGGGCAAGAATTTATATTTCCAACATCGGTTTCATACTTATCTATGTTGTTATATTTAACTCTGGTTGCTTCATTCTTAGCATGGTTATTCTATTTGAAGCTTGTAGAAAAAATTGGAGGAGCTCAAAGTAGCTATATGGTTGCTCTTTTCCCGGTAATTGGAGGAATAGCATCAGTTTTAATCGGTGAGTCAGATCCATCATTGTATTTGTTTGCTGGTTGCATTTCTAGCTGTATTGGCGCTGCCATCGCATTAGGGTTTGGAACTCGAAAGCAAAATTCGAAATTACCTCTAAAAAGAGCTATTTAAGAAGGAATAATTCTTGTGAACTTGAAAATAGAGCTAATTTGTTTGGCTCTCAGGTTATTGACCACCAGCAATTCGGTGATTCCCTTTTCACAAGTTTTATACAAATTTAAATAACAAAACACATTATTAGATTTTTAAAAAGGTTAAACAAGAAAAATAATTCTTATGCTTATTTTCAGATTACGATCAAACATCTGATATAATAAGCTAATTGAATAACATATGGATGGTGAACTAATTGAAGATACTTGAAACCAATCGACTTATCCTTCGCCTGCAAACAACCGATGATGCGGCGTTTATCCTTGAGCTTATGAACGATCCCTCCTGGTTACGCTTCATAGGTGATCGTGGTGTGAGGACGCTGGATGACGCAAGAGACTATATTTTGAATGGACCTGTTCGCATGTATGAGCAATTTGGTTTCTGCCTTTATTTGGTGGAACGAAAAGAAGATCATGCCAAGATTGGAATTTGTGGTTTGGTAAAAAGAGATTCCTTGAAAGATGTTGATATTGGATTTGCCTTTCTCCCAAAGTATTGGTCAAAAGGATATGCTTATGAAGCTGCCTCCGCAGTAATGTCCTATGGAAAAGACATATTAGGGTTAACACGCATTGTGGCAATCACGTCTCAAGACAATAAAGCTTCAGAAAGTCTGCTCGAAAAAGTTGGATTTCAGTTTGAAAAATTGATTCAGTTAGCCGATGACCCCGAAGAGCTTAAGCTTTTGATATTTGACAAAACAGAAAATCCTATCAAAAAACAACAATAACTGCTTAAGGAGAAGTAGGTTGAGTAGCAAGTGATTAATCTTAGAATTGGGCGGTTATATGAATTTTATTATAAAAGAAGCCTTTCAACTATTTTTCATTACTACCCCTTTCTCTAATTATAGATAAAGAAAGATTGTAACTTTACTTTAAAATCACTACGATTAGCTTCGGAAAACCTATGATAACCTTTATAAAAATAAAAAGACGGTAAATACCGTCTTTTTTACTTTTTGCAAAATCTTAAGAGTGGTTTATGAATGTTCATAGTAATATCCAAAGATAGCCAAAATAGCACATGCAAGAATCACAGCAATTGCTACTCTTATTGGCGAAATAGGTGCTCGACCGCCAACTTTACCTGTCTGCCCATTGACCATAAATTGATACACTTTGTTTTTATATTGGAAAGAAGATAACCAAATAGGTAACATCAAATATTTATATGTTATGTTATCGTGCGTAGTAGAAAACTGAATACTCCCAACTTGATCTGCTCCACATTCGAAGCGAATCTTTGATGCGATTTGTTGACGAATGTGATCCTTAATATCTTGTTGTGCGATTTTCCAGCCATCTTCAAGACCAATACTATATCGTTCTGCCAAAAATCCGGAAACATATTCAGGTTTATAGGATGTATTATTCATTAAATTAAAAGGTTCTATTTTTCTCATCATATCATGATCATAACGTGTTGTTGCACTCACTAATTGATCATCTATGAATTCTTGATAAAAACCTGAAGTTGAATACCAATCCGTCTCGATATATGTATCTCCGTCTTTATCTCTTACGACACGGTTAATACCATAATTCGCAGAATAATAGGATCCTGTCTTTGTATCAAATGTCCAATAAGGTAGGTAAACCCCTTTAAAAGCATCTGGCTTTGCACTTAATTTAGCTTCACGAGGAGTAAACCATCGCCCTTTAATCCATCGTTGAAAATTAAAACCTGCCTCTTTATCAGTAACTTCAAATTTACAAACACCGTTTGGAGCAAGTGTATCTACTGTATCTGCTTCCATTATTTGATGAGAACCGCAATAGGGGCAGGTATCTGCAACTTGCAATGCATCATAAATTGTCTCAGATGCACATTCGCTACAAATAACCGTTTTCTTTTCTATTCCCCAGTCAAAATTTCCACGTTTCTCAGCTGAGTAGAAATCCATTTCTTGAGCCACTTTGTCTTTTTCATCTTCAGGCTTTGCGATTTCTGTCTCGTGCCCACAATAAGGGCAAGTTAATTTACCATTTTCAGGATTAAATTCAATAGAGGCCCCACAGGAAGGACATTCGGCATCAAAATCAATCTTTGCATGTTTCACACTTTCATCCATACTGATTTTGCCCCCTATTGCTTGTCGTTATCATCAAATAAGTCACCACATTCAGGACAGAATTTTGGTGGATTCGTTGGATCTTCAGGTTTCCATCCACATTTATCACATAAATATGTCGGTGCCCCTTTTGGTTTTGGTGTTCCACAATTTGTACAGAACTTTCCTTTATTTACAGTGCCACAAGTACATGTCCAACCATCATTTGTTGGTTTTGGTGTTCCACAGTCAGAACAGAATTTACCTGTATTGGTTTGACCACATGCACAATTCCAAGTATTTAATGATGTCTCGTTATTATGTGTTTCTTGGTGGTTTTGTTGAGTTTGTTGAGAAGCCATTTGATAAAGCTGACCTGCATTTACACCACCTGCTTGAGAAGCCATATTCATTCCCATAAATCCGCCAAGTGCTCCATTTTCATTTTCTGCAGCTTTAATCATAGCATCTGCTTGAGCTCCAGTAATTTGAGCAGCAGCCATTGATGTATTACGAAATACAGCATTTTTTTGCAATTGCTTAATCATCGCTTCATCTTCTTCAGAAGCTTTTAGCGAGTTAATACCAAAGGTCCCTACAGCTAAACCACGTGATTCCAGCCATTTTTCTGATAAAACTTGATTTAGTGCTGATGCCAATTCGATTGTATGAGCTGGAATTTCACTGTAACGAACACCAAGTGCTGAAATTTTAGCAAATGCTGGTTGTAATGCTGTCATTAATTCTGTTTTTAATTGACTATCGATTTCACCACGATTATATTCACGTTCGACATTTCCGCACACATTTTTATAAAACAATAGCGGGTTGATAATACGATATGAATATTCTCCATGGCATCTGATTGAAATATCAATATCTAATCCGATATTTCGATCGATTACTCGGAAAGGAACTGGACTTGGAGTACCGTATTTATTGCCCATGATTTCTTTTGTATTAAAGTAATAAATACGTTGATCCTTGGCCGGTTCACCGCCAAATGTGAAACGCTTGCCAATTTCTTTAAATGTTTGAAGAATATTTTCTTTGAAATCTCCATCAAAGAAGATGCTCGGTTCAGTTGAAGTATCATATACATACTCGCCAGCTTCTGCACTGACCTCTACAACTTTCCCCTGCTCTACAATCATCATACATTGACCTTCATTAACGGCGATAATTGAACCATTGGAAATAATGTTATCATTTCCTCTGTTTGATCCACGTTTTGTATTACGCTTTACACCTTTTGTAACTAATACTTCTTTCGAAAGTCCTTCACAATAAAAGTATTCACGCCATTGATCTTCTAAAACGCCTTTTGCAGCGCCGATTCCTGCTTTAATTAAGCCCATAACTATCCCATCCTTTATGTAATAAATTTCATTCTTTCAATATGGGAATATAGAAAATATCCTATTTTTTAATACGTTTTAGTCTAAAAAAAGTTTCAATCTATGCACGAATTAGTTTTCAATTCTTACAAAAAATAAAACGACGTCCAATTTTGAACACCGTTTTATTTGACTACGATCTAGAATATATTTGCATCTAAATTAATGAGTAAACCTATATTTCTTTTTCGTTCCGTCGGAAAATTTCACTTCTAAATCAATTGTTTTATATGAGTTATCAATATTAAATACATTCAATATTTGTTTTTTCACTTCTTCGTCTGAAGTGGAAGGGGTGATGGTTAACTTTTTAAAGTAGTGTTCAAGCTGTGTATAAGCATTATTACCTTCCATTTTTTGATTTTTACGCTCGTCTGAAATAGAAACATCGGCTCCATTGTTTCTATTCTCAAAATCAATCTCAAAAGCTTGATTTGCTCCATAATCTACATCTAATTTAAATTCAGAAAAATTAAATGCTTTGTTTTGAGTATTATCAATCGTGCTAGTCGTATCGTTTGATCTATGTGTTGAATCATAGGCACTGCCTTCTGAAGTTGGTACATCTTTTTTTACATTTGATGCATTATCAGACTTATTTCCACTTCCACAACCAGCTAAAATAACCGTTAAAATTGATACCGCTAAAAAAGTTGACCATTTCAACATTTTGTAATCTCCTTTCATATAAGTATTTATAGCATTCCCGTTTCAAAAGCATTAATTCCAAATTGATATAAGAAAAAGTGAAATATGACCTTAAAAAATGACAAAAAAGCAATATGCTTTATCTTTGCATACTGCTTCAAAATATTATTCACTATATTTAAAATCTTGATTAAATGGTTTTAAGCGTATCATTACTTTGGCTTGGATTTCTTTATGGTAATCGATTGGTCCAAAATCTCTTGAATCCATAGAATTGTTGCGATTATCCCCCATCACAAATACTTTACCTTTTCCTACTTTTACATCTAAATTATTTGTGACCATTGGTTCCTTTATATAGGGTTCTTTGATCTCTTTACCATTTCGAAAAAGCACATTATCTTTTATCTGGATATGATCTCCTGGTAAGCCAATCACTCTTTTTATAAATAAATCATGTCCTGCTACCAATTCCGCATCAAAACTCACTATGTCATCGTAGTTAGGTTTTTGATACTTATATGCAAGTCTATATGAAATTAAATAATCTCCTTCGTGTAAACTATTTTCCATACTATGACCAATAACTATTTCAGGAGAGATAAGAGCACGGAAACTAATTGCTAAACATACCATCACAATCAATGTGAAAAAAAAGCGCCGTAAATCTTCCCATAAAGTTGAAAACTTCCCCATAAATTATTCGCCTAATTTCTCTATTAATTAATGAATCTAATATAATCGAAATCATCATTTCCATAAATCAATTTTAACATATTCTCTCAATTTAATTTAGCTTCGTAATTAATTTACTATAAATAAAAAAGATTCCATTTTGAAAAAAGATTGATCAAAATGGATTCTTTTTTAGAAAATTTAAGTATTGGTTTTATGTTTTATCATTTTCTACCTATGTTTCTCAATATTCGTGCCCTTTATTGGAATAACGAAATTGAGGGCTAAAGCGTAAAATAACTCACAGCTAGTTTAGCTAACGCACCTGTTCAATGAGAATATACTAATCATTTAATCCTTTTCCATCGAGAATTTGCTGCATATATTTTTCAACTCTTGACACTCGAGTTTTGGATTGTTTGGCTTGAGAAAAATAAAGAATGTATGCTCTTTGTCGTCCCGGTGTCAATTCTTCAAAAGCAGTTTTCAACGCAGGGATTTCATCGAATTTATTTTGAAGTTCTTCAGGTATTGTGTATTCTTTATGCTCTTTCATAATGACTTCTAAACCTGCTTTTTCTACTTCAATGGCTTCATTAATATAGTCTTTCAAGATTGTTTCCATTTCAATTATTTCTTGAACGTTGGTGAATCGAATCTGGCGCGCTGCCTGTACATTCTCCGTTTGTTGAATTAGAATCCCATTGGCATCCCGTAACAAGGCACCTTTGTGAAACAGAAGCGCACAATATTCTTTAAATCCATGTATTAAAACTATGTTTTTATTCTCAAACGTGTAACAAGGATGCATCCACTTAAATTCTTCGGTCAACTCACAGTCAAGAACGATACTTCTCAACTTCTCATATTCTTCCTTCCACTTTTTAGATTTACTTAAAAATTCATCAACCTTAGGGTTCATTCTACTATTTGTCATTAAAGAACACCTCTCTTCAATTTTTCGAACAGATTACTGTTAAGCAAAACTAGCTTGATAAGATACATTGAGCTTCTGTCGCTATTTTTTCTCCTCGATTAATCATATCATTCATTCGGTCTAATTCGAACATAAATACTTCTTCATGAATTCGACCGATGTCTAATGTTAACCAGTAACCATCAACAAAAGGACATTTGCATTTTCGTTATCCCAATAATAGTCACAACCATTGGACCTTTTATCCATACTGAAAATATAAAAAACCTGCATTCAAATAAAATGCAGGTTTTCATTAATAAAAGATTATTCAAAATTAATTAACTAAGTATGTTAAAACTTGTTTGGGTGTTTCGACTGTTACTTCCATTCTTTAAGCGTTTTTTCGAATTTCACTTGATTCATTAATCGATGAATCCCTCTTGATTGATCAATTGCAAGTTGCATCTCTTCTTTATAGCGTTCAAGTTTATGTTGTTTTTGGGCGATGACTGCTTCGATAGAGTGTGACATCCAAGGTTGATAGAACGGATGATTTCTTGCATTTCCGTATTTTCCTGATAATGCTTCAACATATGCCGTATTATACGATTTAAGTGGACCGTTTTTCATTGAATTAACAATGTCTCTAGCGTTAGAGAGTTCACCTAAACGAACTGCTCGTTGAAATTCATAATCTTTCTGTCCATCAGGTTGGTTTTTGAATTTTTTAATCAGACGATCAAGCGCTTCTATTTCGTCTTCCTTCGTCCCATCTTTAATTGCAAAAGCATAAGCATAGGTTGGATTGCTTTTTTGATAACGAGCTTGGCGTAATATCGCTTTTGTATTTTTTGATGATGTCATCGTAAAAGCGTAATAACCTACAATTGCTACCGCAAGTATCGTAAAAAAGGCAATCGAAAAACTTGTTGGTACTTTTAGCCAAATAAAAATAGCCCCTATTCCCAACACAATTAGGTAAAAAAATAATAGTCTCAAAATATTCATAACAATTCTCCAATACATTTAAAATGGTGGATTAACCATCATTACTATCTTAACAATGACCTTTAGTTTGGGCAATTAATAGGGTTACTCTTTTTCACATGAATTTCGTATCGTTCAATAAATTTTCATTAATAATTTTTAACTGAAGCAATTTTATAAATCATTTATGGTAACATATTTCCTTTTCCATATTCATATTTGGAAGTTCCGCTACAGACGCTGCTTTCCACGGGCTTGGCTTCAATCTCCTCGGGCCAACACGATGTTGGTCACAAAGTCGTTACCACAGGACGTGGCGATCTTAGGCTTTGTTCTTTAAAAGATGTACTCCTGCATCGCTTCGTCGCATGAAAATGCGAATGCATTTTCGAGGAATCGCCGTCTTTCGCTCCACTATGAACAAAAGTGGAAATCTTGAAATTAGAATACTTTATATAAGTTTTGCATTATGAAATTATTATTCAACTGATTCAATTTCATAAATACTTTTTGAATAATTCTCTTATTAGTAAATGAATAAAGACGCTGCAAGAAATACAGCGTCCTTCTTTTTATACAATATCTGACTTTGTTGCAACTATGATCTTCCTTACATCTGTTTTTAACCGTACCTTAGGCAAACCATTTCCATAGATAAAGTTTCTTCCTGACTGGCCGAATACTTCAATTTTCCCCAAATCAGAATCAGCCTGTATATGTCCATTTGTCATCATTTGATCCGTTACTAATTGGATAAGTCCCAAATTTGTTTCAAGACTAATATCACTTTCTATTACAGGTATATACATTTCTATACGCCCGTTATCTGTTTTTGCGTCCACTTCGCCTTGTAATGTTTTCAATTCAATACGTCCATTGTCTGTACGCAGTTTTGAAAAAGATGCGCGCGAATTTGTTATTTCAATACGTCCATTATCGGTCTCGGAAAAGAATTTTGTGAATTGACTTTGGTCAATTGAGATACGACCATTATCTGTTTTGGCATTTGCTTCGTTTGCCAATACTTTTTCAAACTCTATACTTCCGTTATCTGTTTCAACTGTTATCATTTTCGATTGTTTGTTACATAATTTAATATTGCCATTATTATTAAAAATAGAAATTTGATCATATAATCGTTCTGGTATTTGTATCGTTACTGTAGCATCAGAGTTTATAATCCCGATTCTAAAGAAAAATAATTTGCGAAAGCCCTCTTCTCTATCAACTGTAATATGTAAAATTCCGTTAACATTGTTTATTTGAACTTTTGTTTTTCCATCATGATCTTTTACACTAGAATAAACTTTTTGATCTGAAGACGGCATCACTATCACATTTGCGTCCTTGACCTTAATATTCACTTGCTGAAATTGTTCCGAATCTACAGGTACTATTTCATTATTAGTAACAAATTCATCTTCCGAATAAGCTTTTAATAATTCCTCAGCAATTTCTTCTGCAGAACCAAATGATGAAATAATTTCATCATTGCTTTTACCTTCTTTTCTTCCGTTTTCAAAATAATCTTTGAAATCTCTTAATATATCATTTCTTTCTTTAGGGTTTAGTTTCTGTAATGCTACCTCAAGTTGAATTAAATATTGTTGTTCAGTCATAAATATCCCTCTTCTCTTTTTCTTTTAAACTAAACAGATAATTGATATTTTCCGTGCATATACTGCTTTGGAAAGAGATGATGAAAATCTAAAATACTTTAAATCTTTATTCTTCTTAAATATATTCAATTTAAACTTCTCTTTCTGAATATGATTCAAAGGAGAAAGCCATGAAAATTTCCCTCAATTATTCTGGAAACTATTCAAATCTTCTATCCCCTGAGTTAAAACTAAAAATTCAGACTATTCATGATGGTATCTATACCAAAACAGGTATTGGTTCTGATTATTTAGGCTGGATTGATTGGCCAAGCTCTATAAGTCAAGATTGGCTAAAAAATTTAAACGATACTGCTAAGGATATTCGGGATAAATCAAATGTTTTAGTCGTAATTGGAATAGGTGGATCCTATTTAGGAGCGAAAGCAGTTTTAGAGGCATTATCAAAAAATTTCCAACCTTTTAAAAAGTTAGAGGTGATTTTTGCTGGTCATCTGGTAAGTGGAACTTATTTAAAACAATTAATGCAATATTTAGACAGTAAAGAAGTCACCATCAATGTGATTTCTAAATCAGGCACAACAACAGAACCTGCAATTGCCTCACGCTTCTTAATACAGTATATGGAAAAACGATATGGAGAACAAGCTTCATCTAGAATAATTGTGACGACAGATGGAAAAAAGGGTGCTTTACGCTCTTTAGCGATTGCAAAAGGATATAAACGGTTGGTTGTACCAGAAGATATAGGTGGTCGATATTCCGTCTTTACTGCAGTTGGACTTTTACCGTTTGTAGCAGCTGGGTATGACATAGAAGAATTGTTACTTGGTGCAAAAATTGCTCAACAAGAATTCCAAATAGTTGATGTCGAAAATAACCCTGCTATTCAATATGCTATTATTCGAAAAAATCTTTATGATTCCGGTTATCCTGTTGAAATTCTCGCTACTTTTGATGACAAATTAAAATATGTACAAGAGTGGTGGAAACAACTATTTGGTGAAAGTGAAGGAAAAGATGGTAAGGGAATCTTCCCTACTTCAGTTCTCTATTCAACTGATTTACACTCATTAGGACAATATATTCAAGATGGTAAACGAATGTTATTTGAGACATTTCTATTAGTTGACAAAGTAGATGAAGATTTGACGATAGTTGAATCATTCCAAAATGGTGATGACTTAAATTATTTAAGCGGCCTTTCATTACATGAATTTAATCATGTTTGCTACGAAGCAACTTCTATTGCACATCTTCAAGGAGGAGTACCACAAATTGCAATCACCATTGATCAACTAGATGAAAGACATCTAGGGCATCTTTTATATTTCTTTATGATAGCTTGCGCATATAGTGCTTATCTTCTTGATATAAACCCGTTTGATCAACCAGGTGTCGAAGAATATAAAATGAATATATTTAAATTTTTGAAGAAGCCAGGGTATTGTTGAGGAATCAAAAGCTCTGAAATGATCTAAACCATTAAAAATAAAAGCATGGATTGAAATGATTCAAACCATGCTTAATACCTGATATGGATTTTGCTTAAAAAAGAATCTTTTTCATCTTTCATTTGGAAATGAAGAAGATGTCCTGAGCTAACCTGGTTATAATTTCGTTTAAAGTAGTTGAATTCCCTATTCTTCAGACTTGTTATATGTTTTATCGAGTAGTGATATTAATTCTTCTGAATTAATATACTTATTACCGATTTTTGAACTCGTAAACTCGTATTTCGTTGTATTAGTTTGAAGAATGACTCTATAGCGATATCCTTCTTTTGTTTCTTGATTATCAGATTCCTTAATTTTAATGCTGTTTAATAAATTCAAAAAGGACTCTATTTGTTTTTGGTCGGTAAGAATCTTTTCGTTTCCTGAAGTGCCATCCATTAGAGTTATTTTATTTATATTTGATTTGATAGATAAAGAGTCACTTTTCCCACTACAACCTGCTAAGATGATTAAGAAAATTAGTATAATTAATGCTTGCAATTTTCTCATTCAATCACCTCGGTATAAATTTTAATAACAATTATTTCAGAAGGAGTATCGTTTAAAATAGTCCTTACTGAACCTTTGTATCTTGATGAAATTCCATTTTCATATTCAGATTTGGATGTTCCGCTACAGACGGCGCTTTCCACGGGCTTGGCTTCAAT
>NZ_JBCMNM010000105.1:0-17711 GCF_050459865.1 Rummeliibacillus pycnus | reverse complement strand
TCAGTTTTCAAGGTTCATATCTTGTCGTTATCTTAACGACTCATTTATTATATCAAAACAACATTTCATTGTCAACAACTTTATTAAAATAACATTTTATAAAATTGTTTTTTATTTATAAATGATGTGTCACTCTCAAGCGACTTTAACAGTATATCAATCTATCATTTTATTGTCAATATCATTATGAAATAAATTTAGATTTTATTATTCGTTGTTCAGCAATCTATAGAATATATCATCTTAAAAAGATAACACCCTTCTTTTATAAGAAGAAATAATTAAAACCTGTTAAACATACTACCAATACTACTCCTGGTAAACCTAATAATGCTACGATAAGAATTGATGCAAAATTCAACGGAACCCATACGCCTAAATATCCTGCTCCATATGATATAGCATATAAGACACAGAATGATAATGTTATACGAAATGCAACGTTCGAAAATAATTCAAGGATCTTTCTAATACCTTTTGGTTTTCGCAGCACCCAATAAAAAACAAACAGCACTCCAATTAAGCTAATTACAAGCTTGGCCATATAAATCACTCTCCATTATTTTACGATGTAACTGATATATATGATAGGAACACTGTTTGTCATTCATTATTTAATTAAAATTTTCCGAATACGCGCTTCTTTAAATAGGTAGAAGTGTTTACTTTCAGCAATCTTACGTTGTGCAATGATATTTAAATCATAATCAGCCATTAAGTTTTCTATTTCCTGTGTATGTTGCCATTCTGCTTTTGTATGACGCATTAGCTGCACGAGCTTATCATCGTATTCTTTACGCAACTTTTGTTTTCGAAAAAACATATCATCTTGCACCCCATTCTACAATTCACGTCTACCTTCTAACGCTTTCGATAAAGTTACTTCATCTGCATATTCTAAATCGCCACCCACAGGTAGACCGTGAGCAATACGGGTTGTACGAATACCAGATGGTTTTACAAGACGCGAAATATACATAGCTGTAGCTTCGCCTTCTATTGTAGGGTTTGTTGCTAATATCAGTTCTTGTACTTCTTCGTTTTGCAATCTTTTTATTAAAGATGGAACGTTAATATCTTCTGGTCCTATACCATCCATTGGAGAAATGGCACCCTGTAATACATGATAAAGACCATGATAATCTCGCATTTTTTCCATCGCAATTACATCTTTTGTATCTTGTACTACACAAATTGCTGAACGATCACGTTGTGGATCTTGACATATATGGCATGGATCCACATCCGTAATATGTCCACATACAGAACAGTAGCTTAAATTGCGTTTAGCGTCTACTAAAGCTTTCGCAAAATTCAGCACAGTATCTTCTTGCATTGTTAACACAAAAAACGCCAGACGGGACGCGGTTTTCGGCCCGATGCCTGGCAACTTCATAAAACTATCGATTAGCTTGGATATTGGTTCAGGATAATGCATCCTTTATTCCCCCTAGAATCCAGGAAGGTTGATTCCTTTAGTAAATTGTCCCATTGTTGCATTTGTAGTTTCCTCAACCTTAGCAATTGCAGCGTTAGTAGCAATAACAATCATATCTTGTAATAATTCTACATCTTCTGGGTCTACAATTTCTGGATCAATAACAACTTCTTGCACTTGTTTTTGACCATTCATCACTACTTTTACAAGCCCATTACTAGCAGTACCTTCAAAAGTTTGAACTGCCAATTCTTCTTGCGCTTCCATCATTTTCTTTTGCATTTTTTGCATTTGTTTCATCATATTGTTCATATTTCCCATACCACGCATCGTTAAATTCCTCCCAGTATTTGGATTTACTCTTCAATTTCCACAAAATCTTTGCCAAATAATTTTTCGGCTTCTGAAACAAGTGGATCTTCTGAAGCTTGTTGTTCTTCAACTAAAATAGATTGTACAACCTCAAGCGCCTGTTCGCCACCTGTATCTTCATGTTCAGTCTTTTTATCCATTTTATGATGTTGGATAAAATCTGCTCTAATTTTCAACCAACTTTCTTCTGGCACAAAAACAATTTCATAAAAATTCCCTGTTATCCCTGCCATACACTGACCGAAGTTGGAGATTAATTCTTGATTATCTGCTGCCATCTGACAATGTATATCATATTTGAATTTTAACACAAAAGCACTTGACGATGCCGCCACAGGCTCTGATTCTTCTAGTAAAGCTGACTGAGGCTTTGGTAGCTGGTTGAGTACGTCAGCCCAAGCACCTTTAATCATCTGAATGTTTTGTTTCGTAGCTACTTTTAGGACTTCTTGAATCCTACCAACAGGAACATTAAATGTACTAGAAGACTTAACTTGTTGTCTTGGTTGAGACTGTGTCTGTGGCTGTTGTTGAGCCATCGCACCACTTTGCTGCAATTGATTTACTAAGGTTTCTAAAGTTGTAATTTTCGATTGTAATTCGGCAACTTGTGGTACTTCAACAGATAAACTTCCATTAGCAGACGCCGAAATAGCAGGGAAACCTTTGTTTGATTGAGACATTTTCAATAAAGCAGTTTCTAAATATACTTTTGAATGTAAGGACAGACGCATTTCCAGTTGTGTTTTTGAAAGAATATCAATATAGCTATAAAGCGTATCCATTGAAAAGTCATTAGCTAATGTTTGGAATTTCTCATCTGTCGTTGCTAATTCAAGCAAATCACCTAAATCCGGAGCCGTTTGAATTAACAATAAATCCCTGAAGAATGTGATGAGATCTTCAGAAAGTCGTACAGCATCCTTACCTTCACTCATTAGCTGCTCTAGCGTAGCCAATACTTTTGCTACATCTTTTTCAGCTAAACTTTTAGCCAATTCATAGAAGATTTCTTGACTAATAGACCCTGTTACAAATAGTGCATCTTCAAGCGTTAATTTTTCACCACTAAAAGACACCACTTGATCTAACATACTTAACGCATCACGCATACCACCGGCAGCAGACTTTGCAATCACCTTCAACGCTTGTTCGTCATAAGGTAAATGAATATCTTCAAGTACCACTTTCATGCGTTCTAAAATATCTACAGATGATAAACGTTTAAAATCAAAGCGTTGGCAACGGGATATAATTGTTGCCGGTATTTTATGTGGCTCTGTTGTTGCTAATATAAAAACAACATGTGAAGGTGGCTCTTCTAACGTTTTTAGTAAAGCGTTAAATGCACTTGTAGAAAGCATATGCACTTCATCAATGATATAAACCTTATAACGAGCGCTTGCAGGTGCAAAGCGAACCTTTTCGATAATCTCACGCATTTCATCAACACTTGAATTAGATGCCGCATCAAACTCAATGACATCTGGATGCGAGCCATTCGTTATGCTTTTACATGTTGCACATTCATTACACGGTTCTTCAGTAGGCGCGTGTTCACAGTTTAAAGTTTTTGCGAAGATCTTAGCAGTACTTGTCTTCCCAGTACCACGCGGGCCAGAAAATAGATAAGCATGTGTTGTTTTATTGGCAAGGAGAGCATTTTGAAGTGTTCGTTTCACATGAGATTGCCCTGACATTTCTCTAAAAGATTGTGGGCGATACACGCGATAAAAAGCTTGATATGTCAACGTTTTTTCTCTCCTTTCTGCCATTGCATTTTAATAATTCAATTATAGCATAAGAGATCGTTGGAAACCTTTATTGTATATGTATAAAAAAAGAAAAACCCACTTGTCAAAAAAGACAAGTGAGTTTGTAGTTTACACGATTAATACCGTGCACCTTTTCCCGACAGCCGTACATAAGCGTTACTCTTGTCGTTAGCTCGGATTAGGCTACCCCGCGGCACATGAGTCAGACCACTTAATGCTGCTTCCTTCCGGACCTGACATGGTTCATGGGGACTCATTGCGCAGGACCCAATCGTCAACACCACGTGCAAGAGGCAGACCAAACATACGGACAGCCTCAAAAAGGGATTCAGTCTCGCTAAAGCGGATTGCGAGTTACAGGACACCGCTACCTTCCCACCTAGCACGGTAAATACTAGTATACGAATAGTTGTGAAAAAAATCAACTAAAAAACACAATATTAATAAAAGATAAATGATATTTCAGTATAGGGATCAATTCATTACTATTTAATATGCCACCAAAAATATCGAATGTATGTTGATTCTCCATAAATAATCTACTATCCTTATTACCCCATAATAAATCGTAGCTTTTATCTTTGATTCTATCCTCAATAATGCAACAACATCTTATTTTTTTGTGGGAAGAAAATAATACAAACTTTTTCAGTGAAACTATTGACGAACTTATAAAATGATGATAAAGTATATTTTGTCAGTAAGACAACAACATATTTTTTTTGGAGGAATACCCAAGTCTGGCTGAAGGGATCGGTCTTGAAAACCGACAGGCGGGTCATACCGCGCGGGGGTTCGAATCCCTCTTCCTCCTCCATTTTATTTTTATAAAATAACACGCGCATAATATTGAGATTGTATTCGTTGCAAATTGTAACGAATTTTTCTTAACATAATTTAATCTCAAAATTCCAAAACAAACTGAAAAGTTTGTTTTTTTTTATTCTAAAACGCTAAATGTTTTGCACAATTTAGTTGCAGGAGTTGAAAAGTAGAGGGAGCTACCCTAAATAATCATCGGGGCAGCTCCCTTCTTGCATAATAATCTTTTTATGAATAATTTCGAGTAACTCTTCTGGCTTTTGAATAATAAATATATTTTCTAATTGTTCTTGTTGCATAAAACCTTCATCAGCCATATGCTGGAGTTGTAACCGTAATAATCGATAGTAGTTATTGACGTTATATAGACATATCGGCTTTTGATGTTGCCCTATTTGCGATAATGTTAAAACATCAAAAAACTCATCCATCGTTCCTGCTCCGCCAGGTAAAGCGATTAGTAAATCTGCTAATGCAATCATTTTAGCCTTACGCTCATACATGGTTGTTACATAATGTAATTCGGTGATATGTTCATGTGTTACTTCTTTCCATTGCAAGAAACTTGGCATTACTCCTACAACATTTCCATTATTAGATAGAGCAGCATCTGCTACTTTCCCCATTATCCCTTGATTCGAACCTCCATATACGATTCCTATATCATGCTTTGCTAAAAAGATACCTAGTTCTTCTGCTTTTTCAGCATAAATTGGGTTTCTTCCCGTTTTGGATCCACAATAAATTCCGACGCGCATAATATCCCCCATCATCATTAGTTTCTCTGCATTCGCCCTAATTTTAATTGTGAAATTGCTTATATACCACCCTATACGATAAAAGTTAAAAATACCGTTACATTCTAACGCAAAATATTGTTTTAATTTTAAGCGTTGTTATACATTACTGCTGATTTTTGTGCTATTGCTCCTGCGATTACTCGTCGCAGAAATAAAGATTGCTCCTGCGATTACTCGTCGCAGAAAAAATGCACAGATAACTTTATTGTTTTACATTACATATCAAGAGCTGTATTTAGCATAGCCTACCATTAATAACAAATGTATATGTGAACCTATAGCAAAAATAGAACATTTAACATTGAAATGCTGTACTAAAAAAGGTTAGCTAACGAAAAGAAAGACTATCTGAAAAGGCGACCTTCGTCACCTTCTCAGATAGTCCCTAAATAATTGATTTATCTTCGACGCAAATGAGAAGTTTGCTCCATAAAATGGCCAATTCTCTCTAAAATGATTTCAATGGTGTCAGGATTTTTCATAAGATCATAATCATTGATATCTAATCGTAGAACCGGGCATGCATTAAAGTTATCAATCCAATTTTCATAACGATTATGCATTTCATACCAATATTCTTTATCTGTTTGTTGTTCCATCGGACGACCACGTTCTTCAATTCGACCAATTATATCATCAATTGGACCCTCAAGATAAATTAATAAATCTGGATGTGGAAAATATGGTGTCATAACCATGGCATCAAATAGATTCGTATATGTTTCATAATCAATCGGACTCATCGTTCCTTTATCATAATGCATTTTAGCGAAAATACCTGTGTCTTCATAAATTGAACGATCTTGAATAAATCCTCCACCATATTCGAAAATACGCTTTTGTTCTTTAAAACGTTCAGCAAGGAAATAAATTTGCAAATGGAAACTCCATTTACTAAAGTCATCATAGAATTTATCTAAGTATGGATTTGTTTCAACTTTTTCAAAAGATGTACGGAAATTTAATGCATTTGCTAATGCTTTTGTCATTGTAGACTTACCGACACCTACTGTCCCTGCGATGGTAATAACAGCATTCGATGGGATACCATATTTTTCTCTTAAACTCATGCTTTAAAGCTCCTTCTTTCTAGCGTTTCCTCAACTGTATTTAAGACTTTTTGTAAGTCTATTGCATTGTGTACAAAGTCCATATCATCGCCATTAAAGCGAATAACGGGGATATCGGGATGTTCTTGTTCAAAGATACGTATAAATTCATGATAGTCTGCTACTAACTGTTCCATATAATCCCGAGAAATCATCTTTTCAAATTCTCTACCTCTCATAGCAATACGCTTCATCAACGTATCTACACTTGCATACAAATAAATGACAACATTTGGTCTTATCATATCATCTGTTAAAATTCGATATATTTCCTCGTACTTATGGAATTCTGATGGCTGTAACGTACGTTTAGCAAAAATCAGATTTTTAAAAATATGATAGTCTGCTACTACTGGCTGTTTATTTGCTGAAATATATTTTTTTATATCATTTAATTGTTTATAGCGATTACATAAGAAGAACATTTCCGTTTGGAAGCTCCACTCATCAATATCTTCATAGAATTTATTTAAAAACGGATTCTCGTCTACAATTTCTTTCAATAAATGAAACTGGAATGTCTCTGAAATTATTTTAGAAAGTGACGTTTTTCCGACACCAATAGGCCCTTCTACCGTAATAAATGGAACAGGCATCAGAAGTCCCCCTTCGCTTATCTTTTTAGTGAATGACTATAATTCTAACATAGTAGAAAATTGAAGGACAGTCCAAGAACTGATTTTGTATATTTGCTTCTTCTTCATCAGCTTTAACAGCTGCACTAATATTCACTTCCATTATAGGAACGAATAATTTTAAAGTCCTATCTTAAATGTTGGATAACTAGCAAAAATGCCACGATAATCCATAGATTTGTTCGCCTTGACTGTGTATGAAAAAGTGAAATTTTTTAAAGAGATTTCGTTTATTCTCTATGCCGGTAAAAACCACCGCCTCTCCTGAGTAGCAGACTCTGCGAAAAGGGAGCTCAGGAATCGTTTTCCAAACAATTGACAAACAAATTTTACAACTCAATAAAAAAAGTCCTGGCAAAAATGCCAAGACTACAAATTATATATTAATTATACAATATGTTTCACATGAAACATTTGTTGTAAGAGCGCCCAATTTTGTGGGAATGAGAAGCCGAGATGCCAATAAGCAATCCCTCTTAGCCCAAGATTATCTAATAAATTAAATTTCGCTTGAATTGACCTTGCATCTTCAAACCAAACAACATGTTCTACACCGTCTTTCCAATAGTGGAAAAATGGTGCTTGTGCCATTTCATCATATGAAATAGCCGCATTATTCTGTTTAGCAAGTTCAATAGCATATTGTGCACTGACTGCAATAGCATTAGGGTTTCCTACTTTATAAGGCAACTTCCAATCATAACCATATAAATTTTGACCCATCATGACTTTTGAAGCTGGTATATCAGTAACAGCATATTCCAGTACCTGTCTTACTGGACCTATTGGCGATACAGCCATTGGTGGTCCACCACTATATCCCCATTCATATGTCATTACCACTACAAAATCTACAACTTCTCCTATTGCCTTATAGTCATGCCCCTGATACCATTTACCAGGTTGATTAGCGCTTGTTTTAGGCGCCAATGCTGCTGATACTGTTAATCCCTCTGGATGAGCCTTTGAAACAAGCCGTTTAAGGAAATCTACGTATTTCTCTTTATCTTCTGGTGGTAAATACTCAAAGTCTACATGTATATCCTTTGCTCCATGCTTTTTTGCCTCTTGTAAGGCAGCCCCAATGATTAAATCTTGTAAATTTGTGTCCATAAAAATCTCATGTGCCAAAGTGTCACTAAAAGCGCCGTTTTCTATATTCGTGAGTACAATTGCTGATGCTGTTCTATTCGCTGCTGCAATATCACCTAAATCTCCCCAATCAAGGGTAGTTAATGTGCCATCCCTTTTCACTTCATATGCAAACGGCATCATATAAGTAAGTAAAGGAGCCCTTTTACTTAACTCCTGAGAGAGACGTGCGGGTACATTTTTCGTATACCATTCTACATATGCATTCGTCTCAATTGTTCTTCGATTTGGATCTGGCGTTTCAGGTAATACAAGCGTTTGTCCGACTACTAGCACGTCTGGATTTGGTATTTCATTGAGTGCGACAATAGTTGCCACTGTCGTATGATTATCCCTGGCAATTTTATTTAAACTATCCCCTTGCTTTACAACATAGATCAAATGCAGCCTCCTCCATTTCTTCATGATTACTAACATATGCTTTCGACTTACAAATCATGCTAAACTATTTTGCAAGGAGAGTGTCTAAATGAACAAAGATCATCACTTTATGCAACTTGCAATTGAAGAAGCCAAAAAAGCCTTCGCTCTTGGAGAGGTTCCTATTGGTGCAGTTATTGTTTATCAAGATCGAGTGATTGCTAGTGCTCATAATCTAAGGGAAACATCACAAAATGCAGTGACGCATGCGGAGCTTATGGCAATCCAGCATGCTTGCGAAGTTATAGATAGTTGGCGCTTAGAGGAGACTACATTGTATGTCACATTAGAACCTTGCCCGATGTGTGCAGGTGCTATTTTGCAATCTCGAATCCCCCGAATAGTATACGGAGCACGTGATAGTAAGGCTGGGTGCGTTGATTCTCTCTATCGTCTCTTAAACGACAGCCGGTTCAATCATGAATGTGAAGTAACTGAGGGTGTATTAGCATATGAATGTAGTATGCTGTTGACAAAGTTTTTTAAAGAGCTTCGTGTCCGAAAAAAGGAAGAAAAGAAGGCAAGGAAATTAGCAGAGGCAAAATCTAATCCATCATTATGAACCGTTACTTACGAATAGTGAAATAGGAAACACTTTTAAATGTATCGTACAAAAAAGCGATTCACCTTTGAGTAGGTGAATCGCTTTTGAATATTAATGACTACTTATTTAGCTGGAGCTTGGATTACTTCAATACCACCCATATATGGTACTAATACCTCAGGAATTTTCACGCTTCCATCAGCTTGTTGATAGTTTTCTAAAATTGCTGCAACTGTACGGCCTACAGCAAGACCTGAACCATTTAGTGTGTGCACATACTCTGGTTTAGCACCTGGTTCGCGACGAAAACGGACATTCGCACGACGCGCTTGGAAATCTTCAAAGTTAGAGCAAGAAGAAATTTCACGGTACATATTTTGAGCTGGAATCCAAACTTCTAAGTCATATTTTTTCGCAGCTGTGAAGCCAAGATCAGCAGTACACATTTTTAATTTTCGATATGGTAAGCCTAACAACTGAAGAACTTCTTCAGC
Organism: Rummeliibacillus pycnus; assembly: GCF_050459865.1. GTDB lineage: Bacteria > Bacillota > Bacilli > Bacillales_A > Planococcaceae > Rummeliibacillus > Rummeliibacillus pycnus_B. Next base: position 8,150 of record NZ_JBCMNM010000105.1, on the reverse strand, counting down.
ATGGCTAGTCAATTTTTCTAATTCATCATAAGAATCTTCAGGTTTAACAAAGCGTACAAGTTCTACTTTGTTAAATTGGTGTTGGCGGATTAAACCACGTGTATCACGACCTGCAGAGCCTGCTTCTGAACGGAAACATGCACTAAATGCTGTAAATGCTTGCGGAAGTTTTGCCCCATCAAGAATTTCATCACGGTAGAAGTTTGTTACTGGTACTTCAGCAGTTGGAATTAAGAAATAATCTGGTTCTTCAACTAAGAATGCATCTTCTTCAAATTTTGGAAGTTGACCAGTACCTGTTAAGCTTGCACGGTTTGCCATATAAGGTGGTAACATTTCTTCATAACCATGTTTATCAGCATGAAGGTCCATCATGAAATTCCACAATGCGCGTTCAAGTCGAGCACCTAAACCGCGGTAGAATACGAAACGGCTACCTGTTACTTTACCAGCACGTTCAAAGTCAATCATGCCAAGATCTGTTCCAAGATCCCAGTGAGGTTTAATTTCAAAATCAAATTCTGGAACTTCACCCCATTTGTATTCCTCTTGATTATCATCTTCTGAATTACCAACAGGTACACTTTCATGGGCAATATTTGGCAAACGCATCATCATATCATTAAATTTAGCTTCAACTTCATTTAATTCAGCATCTAATTTTTTGATTTCATCATTTACAGCACGCATGTTAGCGATATCTTCATCAGCATTTTCTTTGTTACGTTTCTTCACAGCGATTGCTTCAGAAGCTTTGTTTCGTTCTGCTTTTAATACTTCTGTTTTAGCGATTAAATCACGGCGTAGTTGGTCCCATTCTTCAAAATGGTCAATTGTACCAAGATCTTCATTACGGTGAGATAATTTTTCTTTAATTTCCGCATAGTTTGCACGAACACGTTTAATGTCTAACATATTCAATTCCTCCAATTGTATATTCGATTTTAGAGAAGTAGTTTCTTGTAAGAAAAATTAAAGTGAACACAAAAAAGCCCTCATCCCCATGAAAGGGACGAGAGCATACCCGCGTTGCCACCCTAATTGATTAGATTAAATATCTAATCCTCTTGTTTCATAACGGCTTTATAACCGGCTACAACCTACTATACATTCAGCTGAGCAACTCCAGGACGGATTCACAAGCGCTTTTACCGACTTTCACCAACCGTCGACTCTCTAAAAAAAACGTACTCGCTACTACTTCCCATCATCGTGTTAAATTTTAAGTTACCCATACTTTACAATACATTCTGGAGTTACGCAAGTATTGAACGCTTACTTTCCTTTACCATATGAACGAAATATTCCATAATGCGTGTATCTTCTGTTAATTCTGGATGAAAAGAGCATCCAAGAAATTGACCGTCTCGTGCAAGTACTATTCGACCATCATACTCACCTAAGACATCTACACCTTCTCCAACATTTACAATATGGGGCGCTCGGATAAATACTGCTGGGAAATCCGCTCCGATACCTTTTAAATAAAGTAGTGCCTCAAAGCTATCGACTTGGCGTCCAAATGAATTACGTTTTACTTCAACATTCATCACACCAATATGAGGGTCATCATAATCATTAAGCTTATTCGCTAGAAGAATTAACCCTGCACATGTGCCAAACATAGGCTTTCCCGATGTAGCAAATAATCGTAATGCCGGCATCATATCATAACGGTCTATCAGTTTTCTCATTGTAGTGCTTTCCCCACCTGGTAGTACTAGCCCATCTAAACTATTAAGTTCTTCCTTATGTTTAACAGCTATAGCTTTTGCACCAACTGCTTCAATTGCCTTAATATGCTCACGAACAGCTCCTTGTAACGCCAATACACCAATTTTCACCATACTACCAGCCTCGATCCTGCATACGATCTTGTGGTGCAAGTTTTGAGATATCTATCCCTTTCATTGGTATGCCAAGCTCTTTAGATACTTCAGCAATCAGTTTATAATCTTGGTAATTTGTTGTTGCTTCAACAATTGCACGTGCAAATTTTTCTGGATTTTCTGATTTAAAAATTCCTGAACCTACAAATACACCATCTGCCCCTAATTCCATCATTAATGCTGCATCTGCTGGTGTAGCCACACCACCCGCTGCAAAATTAACAACTGGTAAGCGACCTAAACGGTTAATCTCAAGTAGTACTTCAAACGGCGCCCCTAGGTTTTTGGCTTCTGTCATTAACTCATCTTTTGTCATATTCGCAACTTTACGTACTTGAGCATTAACTTTACGAATATGTCTTACAGCTTCAACGATATTACCTGTTCCTGGTTCACCTTTTGTACGTAGCATAGATGCACCCTCACCAATACGACGAGCTGCTTCTCCTAAGTCACGACAGCCACAAACAAATGGTACAGTATATTCACTTTTTAATAAGTGGAATTCTTCATCTGCTGGTGTTAATACTTCACTTTCATCTATATAATCGACGCCCATAGATTCTAGAACACGTGCTTCTACAATATGCCCAATTCGTGCTTTTGCCATAACTGGTATAGAGACAGCCCCCATTACTTCTTCTACAATACGTGGATCCGCCATACGTGCAACGCCACCAGCAGCACGAATATCAGATGGTACGCGTTCTAATGCCATTACTGCGACCGCTCCAGCTGCTTCTGCAATTTTTGCTTGTTCTGCATTAATAACGTCCATAATGACGCCACCCTTTTGCATTTCTGCCATACCTCGTTTTACTCGTTCTGTACCTGTTTGAATAACCATTTATTTCCCTCCTAAAAACTAGTATGATGTAAGTATAAAGAAAATTGACCATATAAAAAGATTCAGTTCTTCGATTTTTAAAATGGTCAGTTTTTTGGAGGGCGATTTTATGGATATGCTTATGATTCAATTAGAAAAAGATTCATCAACACCGCTATACGAACAGCTTTATGAAGAAATAAAAAAGGGCATTATAGAAGGTACTATTGCTGTCAATTCAAAGCTTCCTTCAAAACGAAAACTCGCAGAATTTTTATCAATTAGTCAAACAACCGTTGAGTTTGCATATTCACAGTTAATAGCAGAGGGATATATTACTTCAAAATCGCGTGTAGGCTTCTTTGTTGAAGCAATTGAAGAGCTAGCCTATGTAGAGAAGACGATTCCTCATAGAGTGTTTGAAGACCATTCTGAACGCCAAATTTTAATTGATTTTAACCCTGGTAAAATTGATACATCGTCTTTCCCTTTTGCTACTTGGCGCAAATATGCAAAAGATGCGATTGATTATCATGAAAAGGAATTATTGCTAATCGGCTCTGCGCAAGGTGAACTGGAATTGCGCGAACAAATTGCAAGCTATTTATATCAATCAAGAGGCGTTCTATGCTCTCCTGAACAGATTGTATTAGGCTCTGGAACTGAACAGCTTCTGCCTATGATTATGAAGCTCTTAGGAGAAGACAACCAGTATGCTATTGAAAACCCGGGCTATACATTAACCCATCATGTTTTTAATCAATACAACCAAAAAGTAGTCCCGATTGAGGTTGATGAAGATGGCATGCAGATTCAGCAACTCGAACACTCAAATGCAAATATTTCTTATGTCACACCATCACATCAATTTCCAACAGGTGCTGTTCTTTCAGCTTCTCGCCGCTCTCAACTATTAAATTGGGCTGCGCAAGATAAGACACGATTTATTATTGAAGATGATTATGATAGTGAATTCCGCTATATTGGCAAACCAATTGCTTCACTACAAGGCATGGATCATAGAGATACAGTTATTTATATCAGTACTTTTTCTAAATCATTAATGCCCTCTTTAAGGATGGCCTATTTTGTTTTACCAAAAAAATTATTATCCAAATATCATAATATGTTCACATACTACACATCTACAGTTCCACGTTTCGAGCAACATATTTTGGCACAATTTATGAGAGATGGACATTTTTCTAAACATTTAAATCGAATGCGAAAAATTTACCGGAAAAAGTTAGAAAAATTGACGCATGCACTTTCTCCATATGCTCCTATCGTTACCATTTCTGGTGAGCAAGCTGGAATGCATGTTATTTTGTCAGTAAAACATGAGATGAATGCAACTACATTAAGCTACATTGCCTTACAACAAGGAATACGTATTACACCTATTAAAGAATATACGCTAGCCCCTACAGTACAAAATCGAGAAGATCAATTTTTACTTGGTTTTGGGGGATTGGTGGAAGAGGAGATTCCAAAAGCTATTCAACAGCTAATGAATTGCTGGGGGATTGAGAAATCATAAAAAAAGGATTGGCAATATAGCCAATCCTTTTTAATTTCTTATATTACTAAAATAATCCAGTGATGAAATGGCCGATTTTATTGAAAGTTAATGATAACCAACTTGCTTTTTCTACAGTTGCTGTAGTTACAACATCTGCACCACTCACTGATCCATCAATAAATCCATAATCTTTGCCAGATTTTTTATTGATTTCTACATGTCCAACAACTGTTCCCTTTTTAGAAGGGGCAGTTAATGATTTTTTATCTAATACTAGTTTTGCTTGGTAGTCATCTGCTTCAGTTGTTTTAACCATCATGGAAACAGCATCTTTTGTTGCAACTTTAACGTTCTTTTCTTTACCATCTTTAACTGGTATTGTTTTTTGATTTTTAAATGAATAGCCTGCTGGTACAATTTCCTCAGTTGTAAATTGACCAAATCCGTAGTCAAATAATGTACGTGCCGCATTGAAACGTGCAATATGTTGTGGTCCTTCTGCATGCATAACAACAGCTATTAAGCGAGTATCATTACGTTTAGCTGTACCTGTGAAACATTGTCCCGCATAATCTGTAGTACCTGTTTTAAGGCCATCGACTCCTTTATACTCAGAGACAAGCCCTGGCAACATAAAGTTCCAGTTATCCATTTTAATAGCATCATCAGTACCTTCACGGAATGTTTTTCTAGGAATACTTGAAGTTTTTAATACTTCAGGATGATCTTTCAATAAATGATACGCAAGACGTGCTACAGATTTTGCTGGCATTTTATTTTCATCATTTTTTGATGTGCCTTGTGGTTGCATACCTTGCAATTGTTCATTGTTAAGACCTGTAGCATTTACAAAATGATAATCTTTTAAGCCAAGTTCTTTTGCTTTCTTGTTCATTAATGTTAAAAATTCTGTTTCGGATCCTGCAATAGTTTCAGCGATCGCAATGGTAGCAGCGTTAGCAGAGTAAATAGCCATTGCTTCATATAACTCTTTAATTGTATATTCGCCATCTGCACGTAATGGAACATTACTTAATGCACGATCTTGTGAAATTTTATAAGCATATTCTGAGACTTTATACTTTTGATCCCATTTAACTTTTCCAGCATCAATTGCATCTAACAGAATATACTCAGTCAACATTTTTGACATACTAGCAATTCCAAGTGGTTGGTTAGCATTTTTTTCATACAAAATCTTACCTGAATCAGCATCAATTAAGATTGCCGCTTTTGCATGCAAACCTAGATTATCAGCAGCACTTGCTGTATTTCCTGCTGGTAATATTGCAAACATGCTAAACATAAGAACAACAGCAATCATAATGCTAAAAATTTTGCTTTTTCTTGATGTCTTCACTATTTTACCTCCATCTATGTATAGACTTATCACGCTCATTTTAACATAGAACTAGGGGTCTCAACCATCGGATATAAAAAAACACTCTTTCCGCTTCATAAATAGTTGCGAAAAGAGTGCTAAAGATACAATCTTATGCTAGTGAATAATTTGGTGCTTCTTTCGTAATTTGTACATCGTGTGGGTGGCTTTCTTTTAAGCCAGCTCCAGTCATTCGAACAAATTGTGCATTTTCACGTAAATCATGGAGATCTTTCGTTCCACAATACCCCATACCTGCACGAACACCACCAAGTAATTGATGAATTGTATCAGCTAAAGGTCCTTTGTAAGGTAGACGGCCTTCAATACCTTCTGGAACAAGTTTTTTTGCATTTTCTTGGAAGTAACGATCTTTTGAGCCATTTTCCATTGCTGCAACAGAACCCATTCCGCGATATACTTTGAAGCGGCGTCCTTGGAAGATTTCAGTTTCTCCAGGTGATTCAGAAGTTCCTGCAAGTAAGCTACCCAACATAACTGCATGTCCACCAGCTGCCAATGCTTTTACAATATCGCCTGAGTATTTAATACCGCCATCAGCAATGATTGTTTTTCCTTGGCGACGTGCTTCTGTAGCACAATCATATATAGCTGTAATTTGTGGTACACCAACACCAGCTACAACACGAGTCGTACAAATAGAACCAGGTCCAATACCAACTTTTACTACATCTGCGCCAGCTTCATATAATGCCTTAGTCGCTTCAGCTGTTGCCACATTACCTGCAATAATAGTTAGCTCAGGGTATGCTTCTCGAATATTTTTCACCTGCTCTAACACGCCTTGTGAGTGGCCGTGAGCTGTATCAATTACGATTACATCAACTTGTGCTTCAACTAATTTTTCTATACGATACATTGAATCTTTTGTTACACCTACAGCAGCACCTACAAGTAAACGTCCAAGTTCATCTTTTGCCGCGTTTGGATATTCCATTACTTTTTCAATGTCTTTAATAGTGATTAATCCTGTCAAAACACCGTCTTCGTCAACAATAGGAAGTTTTTCAATCTTGTATTGTTGAAGCATTTTTTCAGCTTCATCTAATGTTGTTCCAACAGGAGCTGTGATTAAGTCTTCTTTCGTCATCACATCATCAATCATAATAGAGTAATCTTGAACAAAACGTAGATCACGGTTTGTAATAATACCTACTAATTTTTGGTCCTCCATATTGTTCACAATTGGGACACCTGAAATACGGTATTTACCCATTAAATGTTCTGCGTCAAATACTTGGTGAGAAGGTGTTAAGAAAAACGGATTCGTAATTACACCATTTTCAGAACGTTTAACTTTTTCAACATTTTCAGCCTGTTCTTCAATACTCATATTTTTATGAATAATTCCCAAGCCACCTTGACGTGCCATTGCAATGGCCATTGTTGCTTCTGTTACTGTATCCATACCAGCACTAATAACAGGGATGTTTAATTTAATCTTTGATGTTAAATTAATGGATAAGTCTACTTCTTTCGGTAATACTTCAGAATGTGCTGGTACAAGCAGTACATCATCAAATGTCAAACCTTCTTTGGCAAATTTCGTTTCCCACATTTCTTGAACTCCTCCTATAAAAAATATATTATTTGTAAGATTAACAACGTATGCGTTTACTTGTCAAGGGAACTAGAATAAGTAAGATTATTTAGATTTTTCTTTATAATAAGGTTCTTAAATCATTTTCAATTTTTGTTGGGGAAGTTTGTGGAGCATATCTTGCTATAACATGACCATTTGAACTAACCAAGAATTTAGTAAAATTCCATTTAATACTTTCTGTAAAAAGTCCTTTCTTTTCTGAGACAAGGAATTTAAACAGTGGTGATGACTTTTCACCTTTAACATCTATCTTGGCAAACATAGGAAATTGGACATCGTAATTCTTTTGGCAATAAGCCGCTGTCTCATCAATATTAGCGAACTCCTGATTATTAAATTGACTGCAAGGGAAGCCCAGAATAGTAAATCCCTGATTTTTATATTTCTCATATAACTCTTGTAATTCTTTAAACTGTGGGGTAAATCCGCATTTGCTAGCTGTATTAACGATTAGTAATGGATGTCCTTCATATTCCTTCAATGATTGTTGCTCACCATTTATTTTTTGCACTGTAAAATCATAAATATTTTGCATTTTCAATACCCCTTTCATTTTGTACAAATTTTCCTTTATTATAACTGTATTCTTTTGGGAATTTTTCTACAACAAAAATTGCTTTACAAAATAGTTCTATATCAATGTTAGGGTAAGAAACGTTTTCGGTGCATGTACGGTTACTTGTCGCGAATGAAAAATTTACCGAGCTTCGTCTCAAAAAAATTTTCACTACGAGATCTTAGCTGCCAGTTTTTCGTCAGGAGTGTCGTAACATTCACCACCACTCACTACTGCTTTTTACTAAAAATTGTATGAATATCCTAACAGCTAGTATAGAACTAACAAAATATATTCATAAATCAAGAGCAACAAATCCTAAAAATTCTACAAAAAAAAGCACAACTGAATA
>NZ_JBCMNM010000104.1:0-15100 GCF_050459865.1 Rummeliibacillus pycnus | reverse complement strand
AGCTAATTCCACTTCATTCAAAAACAGATATATACTATAAATATTTGTATTGCTTTACTTTTTCAGTGGCCTCGTGTTTGGGTAAGAAGGTGAAGAATCATTACATACCAGTTCCGAAAACTATTCCCGCGGATACTCAATATGAACAACCTAATAAATTAAATAGAGCCGATAAAAAAAGAGCTATTGGAAATAATCAATATCATTTCCAATAGCTTTTTTTAGTTATTCATAATGCTTGAGAAAATCCGATGATGTATCTTCGCATTTTCGAGGCCTTCCATATTTTGTGGTCGATCATAACCAATCCATACTGCAGATGTATAACGATCTGTTAAACCTGCAAGCCAGTAATCTCGATAATCATTTGTTGTTCCTGTTTTAGCACCAACATAAGGAGCATTTACATGAATCCCCATACCTGTACCGTGTTGGACAACATCAGACATTAAGAATCGAATGTGTGACACTGTACTTGGAGACCAAACTTGTTTCGATTGGGTGTCCCATTTGTATAGTACATTACCATTACTATCTTTTACACTACGTATAGCATGTGCAGGTCGATAATCCCCATTTATAAAGCTCGTATATGCATCTGCTAATTCTGCCGTCGTTACACCATGAGTTAAACCACCAATTGCTGCAGCATAGACATGGTCTTGTTTCGTTAACGAATCAAATTGGAAAGGTTTTAAGTAGGAAAAAGCCTTTTCTACGCCGATTTGATTGAACAATCGCATAGCGACTGTATTATAGCTATTTCGGAAACCTTGTTGAATGGTTACATTTCCTAGAACCTGCCCCCCATAGTTTTGAGGACAATAATTTCCTTTACAGAAAGGTGCACCACTGACATATGTATATGGTGTAGCATTTGTCTCTTCAAAATATGGGGCATAATCGATTAACGGTTTAAAGGCTGAACCGGGTTGACGAGCACCTTGGAAAGCTCGGTTATAATCATATTTCCTATAGTCTTTCCCTGCGTAAACACTAATGATTTCACGATTTGTATTGTCAATTACAACAGCAGAAGCCTGTAACTCACCGCGATTTGCCAAAATCTGATTAATATTTGAGGTATCAGCAGCTTGCTTGGTAGGTGATAATGCTGTTTCAATAGTTAAGCCTTGATTTAATAGCTTATTAACACGTTTCGTAAGCTTTGTATTAATCGCTTGTCGTTGTTGAGACGATTTTGCAGCTTGTAATTGTTCTTTATACCCCTCTTTTGTAGCAATAAGCTCACGAAATTCATTCATCACATACGTGCTATAATCCGGGTACAATTGCTTTTTCTTCTTTAGAGTAATAACAATTTTTTCTTTTTTGATTTTTTCAGCTTCATTTTTGGATAAAACATCTTTCTCCACTAATTTATCTATTAGACGCTCTTGTCTCTTTTTTGTATTTTTGAAATGTCTTAATGGGTCATATAGAGATGGGTTATTCGGAATAGCGGATATAAAAGCCATTTGGGCTTTAGATAATTTAGATACTGGTTTATTGAAATAGTAAGTTGCAGCACCATTAATACCGTAAACACCATTACTAAAATACATTTCGTTCAAATACATGTTCAAAATTTCATCTTTTGTTGTTTTTCGTTCAAGTTCATAAGCATAAAAGATTTCATATATTTTTCGTTCATATGTTTTTTCTTGAGATAAGTAACGCATACGAACGAGTTGTTGAGTAATGGTACTCCCGCCTTGAGAAGCCTCACCACTAGAATTGTTAGCGATAAAGGCACGAGCAATTGCAGTCATATCAAAGCCTATATGATCATAAAAGTTTGCGTCTTCACTATAGATAAATAGTTGTTGTACAAATTCAGGGATATCTACAAGCTCTAATGGCTTTCTCCACTCTGTGTATTCTTCAGAAAAGACTTTTTGATTACGATCTTTTAGAATAGTAGGGACTAGCACATTAGGAGCATCTAATTGAATATTCGCTGTAAATTGTTTTTCAAAGGCTTTCGCAGTTTGTAATTCGATTGAAATTTTCTCAAAAAGAAAAAATAGCAGAGGAAGACTACAAATTATAATAAGACTACCTACTACTTTTCTCAAATATATCCTCCTCTTTAGTCTTATGTATAGATTTGGGAATTTTACTTCACCATTTAAAAGAATAGCACATTTCTAATAAGAGATGGACAAAAGAAGTAAGATTTTTAATAGTCCAATTAACGAAAGAAAGTGTCTAAAAGATGAAGATCAATGTTCTAGACTGAAAAATACTTCTATTTATGTTAGACTAGGACAGGATGTAGTAAAGAAATAAAAAGAGTATATGCGTAAAGTGAATGTTGTTTCATAAAAATGATCTAATCACTTTACCAATATTTAAATGAAGCAAGCCTATTTTAAATTTAAGGAGATGTAATTATGTACCCACAATTTACAACTGAAGTAGCAGAAAACGAAGTATTAGTAGAAATGAACACAACTTTAGGTGCTATCAAAATTAAATTATTCCCTGAACAAGCACCAAAAACAGTTGAAAACTTTTTAACTCATGCTAAAAATGGATACTACGAAGGTATTATCTTCCACCGTGTTATCAAAGACTTTATGATTCAAGGTGGCGATCCAACTGGAACAGGTATGGGTGGCGAAAGTATTTATGGTCATTCATTCGAAGATGAATTTGCTCCTGAACTTATGAACCTTCGTGGTGCTCTTTCAATGGCAAATGCTGGTCCAAACACAAACGGTAGCCAATTCTTTATCGTACAAATGTCAGAAGTTCCTGCTAATATGATTGGTCAAATGCGAGATGCTGGCTTCCCAGAAGAAGTAATCAATGCTTATAAAGAAAATGGTGGTACTCCATGGTTAGATGGAAAACACACTGTATTCGGTCATGTAGTGGAAGGTATGAATATTGTTGATGAAATCGCTAATGTTGAAAAAGGTTTCCAAGATAAACCAGTAGAAGACGTTGTGATTAAATCGATTAAAGTTATCGAAAAATAATAAGGAGATGTATGATTTATGAATCTTTGGATTTTAAATGAATTCCTATATTTTCCTGAAGATAAATCAGAATATATTCCTGCTGCAATAGAGATGGCAATTATTCTTGTTTTATGTATCCTTGTTTTTAATTTCTTTAGAAAAAAAGCAAGAAAAGACTTAGAAAAAACAAGAGAATTAGAAGAGAAAATCTTAAAGGAAAAACAATCTTCTCCAAATCAACATTAAATAAAAAATCCTGTACTAGCTATTAGAAACTAGTACAGGATTTTTTTTATTGAAGATAAATCCCCTAAAATGATTGTCTAAGATGCTTTTGATGCTCTGTCCGACAGGGGGGGATTATTCATGGATAGTTGGGTCAAGGTTCATGAAAGTATTATTTAAAAGCTTTTATAAAACGGTTGATGCCATCTTCAACAGTAGATTGTGGACAGGCAACGTTCATGCGTAAGAAGCCTCTTCCTTGTTCGCCATACTTTGTACCAGGCTCTAATGCTAATTTACCTTTTGAGAGCAAGCGATGCATCACTTCATCCTCTGAAAGGCCTGTATTACGGTAATCAATCCATAGTAAGTAAGTAGCTTGAGATTTATGAATTTTGATTTCAGGAATTGCTGTAGTTAACTTTTCAATAACTAAATCCATATTTGAAGAGATATATGATAAGAGTTCATTAAGCCATTCTTCACCCTCTGAAGAATAGACTGCTTCAACAGCTGTTGAAGCAAAAATATTTAATCCCATTTGGGCATGCATATTCGCATTCTTTATTAATTTTAGTCGTTTTTGATTATCCGATACAATTGTCATAGCTACTTGAATGCCTGCAATATTAAAAGTTTTTGTAGGAGCCATACAAGTAATAATGTGGCTTTGTAAATCACCAGCAATTTTTGCGAGTGGTGTATGCTTATTTCCATCTAACGTTAAGTCTGCATGAATTTCATCAGATAAGATCAGTACATCATTTTTTACACAAATACGAATGATTTCTTGTAAATCATCTTCTGACCATTCAATACCACCAGGATTATGAGGGTGGCATAGAATAAATAATTTGACGTCTTCAGCTGCAGAAATCTCATCAAATTTTGCAAAATCAAAAGTGTAGGTTCCATCTAATTCAATTAGTGGGCACTCTTTCAAAGTACGGTTTAATCCCTTTGGAACATGAAAGAATGGTGCATAAACTGGTGGCGTAATCAATACTGCATCATTTTCTGATGTAAATGTTTCAATGATAGATGCAATTGCTGGTACTATCCCTTGATGATAAAGCACCCATTTTTGTTCGACATGATAGTCATAACGCTTGTCCACCCAAGAAATAAATGCATTTGTACAGGAATTACTTTCAAAGGAATAGCCAAATACAGGATGATCTAGTCGTTTTTTGAGAGCATCGATTAGTATCTGTGGCGCTGCAAAATCCATATCAGCAATCCACATAGGTAGAACATCTGATGCGTCTTCAAGCTGATATATAGAAGTTAATTTATCCCACTTAACAGAATTTGTTTGAGTCCTATTTTCAACATGACTAAAATTATTCAAGCATATCACTCTTTTCTTTTTTTCTTATTATGTTATCATAACCAATATCATAGAAAAGTAAATTAGGTGAAATTCGATGGAAAATATTGAAATGAATAGAAAAGCCATACACACTTTAGAAGATTGGAATCCATTTGCAATGGATGATTTTTCTTATGATACAGAAGCTGCAGATGTTGTAGCAGCTCTGCAAAATATTGATAATCCTTCAGAATTAGGAAAAGTAATTCAAGGGATTTATGAGCAATCATTTGAACAATGGATTCCGATTGAAGAATGCATTGATATATCTTATAAACTTTTAGCAATAAAATTCGAAGCAAAATGTATTATTTAAGATTCTATATTATTCAGGTTTTGAATTTATAAAGAAAAAGCCTATCCTTAAAAATGTTTAGCTAATTTTTAAGGATAGGCTTTCCTATTTATATCTTATTACTTTTGTATTCCATCCAATAGGTTGGACACCGGTACTTCAAGGGCATTTGATAATTTTAATAATGTCTGCTCAGAAGGTATTTCCTCGCCAGATTCATAGCGTGCGAGTTTTTCAATACCTATGCGAGTTTTTAATGCTAACTCATCTAATGTAAGAATACGTTCTTTACGTAACAAGCTTAATTGAATATGAAGATTATCTTTCATCATAAATAAAGCACCCCTCTTAATTTGATGTTTTATATGTGAAATCTATTATAACACGTTATAAAGCAGAAAAATTAAGTATCAGTGACAAAAGTAAGAAAATTTTATTATTTGAAAAAATTTTCGTACATTATTTGAGAACAAATTAGTATATTAAGTTATTTTTTCTCAAGGTTATTCCATGTGCAGTCTCTCCTGAATACAGAAAAGATGTTTTCGATTCGGGCCTTCCAATGATATTCGGGTCTAAACGAGCTGCTTCAGCTTTTAATTAATATTTGGAATTTTTGCCCGAGTTCAGAGGACTGTGCTATAATTTACGTGAAAAAATGTATATAGAAGTCACGGAAAGTAGGAAGGACAGATGGCAAAAAAATACGAAGTAGGAGATGTGCTTACCGGAAAAGTTACAGGTATCCAGCCATATGGCGCATTTGTTGCATTAGATGAAACAACTCAAGGTCTTGTGCATATTTCGGAGATTACGTACGGCTTTGTAAAAAGTATCACAGATTTCATTAATATTGGCCAAGAAGTTCAAGTAAAGGTACTTGAAGTTGATGCAGATGCAAAAAAAATAAGTTTATCAATCCGTGCACTGCAAGAACGTCCGCCAATGAAAAGAAAAGACTTAACACCTCGTAAATCGCTACAAGATCGTGTTGATGAGAACGATTCGGTAGGCTTTAACTCACTTAAAGTAAAGTTACGTGATTGGATCGAAGAATCGGGTATTAAGTAACCAACAAAAAGCTATTTCGCGTAGTAAGAAGCGAAATAGCTTTTTTGTTGGTTTACTTTTTCATCTTGCGGATACGATATTGTAAATTTTGACGACTCATACCAAGAGCTTCAGATGCTTTGGTGATATTATGGTCATACATATCAAGTACTTTATTTAAATAATATTCTTCTGCCTCACGCAAATAATCATCGAGTGGTAAAAGCTCTTTATCATTTTGAACGACAAAATAATCTGGGCTTTTTTCTGAAGAATTAAACTCTTGCGCTTTCCATTTAAAGTGAAGTGGTAACAAATCATAGTTAATCAAATCTTCGTTAGTCACCATGGACATCATATCATCAAGCAACATTTCTAATTCTTTTAAGTTCCCTGGCCAATCATAGTGCATAAATAATTGTTCAACTTCCGTGGACATACCCTTCAGTTTTTTACCGAACAACTTATCATAACGTTTTAAATAATCATTTATAAATGGTTTAATATCTTCCCTTCGATTACGAAGGGGAGGTACGATTATCGAAACTGATGCAAAGAAATAGTATAGCTCTTTCAATAATTCACCTGAGCCGATCAAATCAATTGGATCTCCACCTATGCTCGCGATAAATAAATGCGAATCTTGCCTATGTTCTTCGAGCAATGTAAGGCAATCTTTTTGTAACTCCAGTGATAAATATTCAATTCGTTCACAGAAAATAGTGCTGCTATCACTAATTTGTAATTGTTTTTTTAAACGTTCAATCATTGAAGTATCTGAACGGTTACAGAAATAGGTGATGAAATTTTCGTTTGCAGGTGTTGATGCGTTATGAATGGCTTCTGCTATTAAATCCTTTCCTGTACCAGATTCCCCAATAAGTAAGACAGGAAGTCTTGCTGCTGCAGCCTTTTTGGCAGTTTCAATCACTTCACGCATTGGTTCAGATACTGCTGTGATGGTATTAAATGTAATTTGTTCTCCATAACGACGTAACGGCTGGTAGACAAGCTTTTCTAACGTAGTAATATCTCTAGCGATTTCAATAGCACCTAGAAGCTTATTATTTTCTAATATTGGATAGGTATCGTTAATCGTAGTAATCTCTTGACCATTCTGATTCCAATATGTTTGTTTTACATTATGGACAGGTTCTGCTGTTTGTAATACTTTCAGCAATGTACTATCTTCTTTTTCGAATTGGAAAAGTTCCAATATCGAGCGATCACGAATATCCGCTAAATGAAGCCCCTCAATTTCTCTCATTTTCTCATTATAAATAACTGTTTTACCGTTTGTATCAACTGCATGTATGCCTACGGAAACATGTTTTGTCGCAAATTCATAAAACGGCAATAATTCCTCTTTATTCATATCCATTTTTATCACCTGAAAAATTTTTAGATTTTTTTTAAAACTTTTACTTGAAAAATGCAATTATATTTTGCATTATTATAAGTGTAAACGACAAATGAATGCAAATATTTTTTGCACTTCGATCACAAGGGAGGATAAGAAATGATTCCGTACACAACAGAACCATTAACAGATTTTTCGAAAGAGGAAAATCGTCAAGCATATCAAGAGGCTTTAAAAAAAGTACAAAGTGAGCTTGGTCAAGATTATCCATTGATTATTGGTGGGGAAAAAATTACAACTGAAGACAAAATTGTATCTTACAACCCTGCAAAAAAAACAGAGGTAGTAGGTACTGTTTCAAAAGCGAACCAAGAGCTTGCAGAAAAAGCAATGAAAATCGCTGATGAAACATTTAAAACTTGGAGCAAAGTAAAACCTGAAGTACGAGCGGATATTCTATTCAAAGCGGCAGCTATTACAAAACGTCGTCGTCATGAAATGTCAGCTCTTATGACTTTGGAAGCGGGTAAACCATGGATTGAGGCAGATGCAGATACAGCAGAAGCTATTGATTTCTTGGAATACTATGGTCGTCAAATGCTTGAACTTAAAGACGGTAAACCAGTTCAAAGTCGTCCAGGTGAATATAATAAATTTGGATATATTCCATTAGGTGTAGGTGTTGTCATCTCTCCATGGAACTTCCCATTTGCCATCATGGCAGGTACTGCAGTTGCTGCTGTGGTAACAGGGAACACAGTATTATTAAAACCAGCTTCAACAACTCCAATTATTGCTTATAAATTTATGGAGATTCTTGAAGAAGCAGGTCTTCCAGCTGGTGTTGTGAACTACATACCAGGTTCAGGTTCAGAAGTTGGTGATTACTTAGTCGATCACCCTCGTACTCGTTTTGTAAGTTTCACAGGTTCACGTGATGTAGGTCTTCGTATCAATCAACGTGCATCTGTTCAAAACGAAGGACAAATTTGGATTAAACGTGTTATCGCTGAAATGGGCGGTAAAGACACAATTGTTGTAGATAAAGAAGCAGATCTTGAATTGGCAGCTCAATCTATTGTTAAATCAGCATTTGGTTTTAGTGGTCAAAAATGTTCAGCATGTTCACGTGCAGTTATCGTAGAAGACGTTTATGATCAAGTTGTTGATCGTGTAGTTGAACTGACAAATGCTTTAACAGTTGGCGATCCTGCCGATTTCAATAACTTTATGGCAACAGTTATTGATGCAGCAGCATTCAATAAAGTAACAAGCTACTTTGAAGTTGCAAATAACGAAGGACGTATCGTAGCTGGTGGTACTGCTGATGATTCAGTAGGTTACTTTGTACGACCAACAGTAGTTGCGGACGTTGCTCATGATGCTCGCTTAATGCAAGAAGAAATCTTTGGCCCAATCGTTGCGATTTCAAAAGCAAAAGATTTCGATGAAGCAATCGAAGTAGCAAATAATACAGAATACGGTTTAACAGGTGCCGTTATCTCAACAAACCGTGACCATATTGAAAAAGCTCGTGAAGAATTCTTCGTTGGAAATCTTTATATTAACCGTGGCTGTACAGGTGCAATCGTAGGCTACCAACCATTTGGTGGATATAATATGTCAGGTACTTGCTCTAAAGCAGGTGGTCCAGACTTCTTAACATTACACATGCAATCTAAATCAGTTTCAGAAACACTTTAATAGATTACTATTTAAATAAGCAGGCAAAGGGGTGATTATTTTTGCCTGCTTACTATTGAAGATTAATTGCGAAGAATAGAAGTGTTATATAAATGAAGGGTATTTTAAGGGGGAAATTTAAATGGTATTAACAGGTTCTGAAAAAATTATCGCTCAAACAAATGAATATGGTGCAAAAAACTATAAGCCACTTCCAATCGTTATTTCTGAAGCTGAAGGCGTTTGGGTAAAAGACCCAGAAGGAAATAAATACATGGATATGCTTTCTGCTTATTCTGCTGTAAACCAAGGTCACCGTCATCCTAAAATTATTCAAGCATTAAAAGATCAAGCTGATAAAGTAACATTGACTTCTCGTGCTTTCCACAGTGATCAACTTGGTCCTTGGTATGAATTAGTAAGTGAGATTACAGGTAAAGAAATGGTATTACCAATGAACACTGGTGCAGAAGCTGTTGAAACAGCATTTAAAGCAGCTCGTCGCTGGGGTTATGATGTTAAAGGTATTGAAGATGGCAAAGCAGAAGTTATCGCTTGTAATGGGAACTTCCATGGCAGAACAATGTTAGCGGTTTCATTAACATCTGATCCAGAATACCGTCGTGGATTTGGACCATTACTTCCAGGTATCAAACTTGTAGATTATGGCGATATCGAAGCATTAAAAGCTGCTATTACGCCTAATACAGCAGCATTCATTGTAGAACCAATACAAGGTGAAGCAGGTATCATTATTCCTCCAGCAGGATATCTAAAAGCAGCTCGTGAACTTTGTCGTGAAAATAACGTATTATTCATTGCTGATGAAATTCAAGCTGGTCTTGCTCGTACAGGTAAAATGTTTGCGTGTGAATGGGAAGATATTGATCCAGACGTATATATCCTAGGTAAAGCGCTAGGTGGCGGTGTATTCCCAATTTCATGTGTTGTTTCAAGCAAAGAAATTCTAGGCGTATTCAATCCAGGTTCTCATGGTTCTACATTTGGTGGTAACCCAATGGCATGTGCTGTTTCAATTGCTTCATTAAATGTTTTACGCGATGAAAAACTAGCAGAACGCTCATTGGAACTAGGTCAATATTTTGTTGAAGAATTAAATAAAATCGATCACGAAGATATTAAAGAAGTTCGTGGTCGTGGATTATTTATCGGAATGGAATTAAAAATAGAAGCTCGTCCATATTGTGAAAAATTAATGGATTTAGGTTTATTATGTAAAGAAACACATGAATCAGTTATCCGTTTTGCGCCACCATTAGTAATTACTAAAGAAGAATTAGATTGGGCATTGGATAAAATTCGCGAAGTCTTTAAAAAATAAAATATAAATAGTCAACATAGTCGTTGAACTATGTTACAATGTTTGCACCTAGAACTATTTTTAACCACTATTAAGAATAAAAGAGGCGAAAAAATCAAATGGCAGAAAATCTAAACCTGTTTACATCTACACAAGCTGTTATTAAGGATGCTCTTCAAAAACTTGGTTATGACGAAGCAATGTATGAACTTTTAAAAGAGCCACTTCGTATGTTGGAAGTACGTATTCCAGTGAAAATGGATGATGGTTCTGTAAAAGTATTTACAGGATACCGTGCACAACATAATGATGCTGTTGGTCCTACAAAAGGTGGCGTTCGCTTCCACCCTCAAGTTTCAGAGGAAGAAGTAAAAGCTTTATCTATGTGGATGACTTTAAAAGCAGGTATCGTTGATCTACCGTATGGTGGCGGTAAAGGCGGCGTCATTTGTGACCCACGTCAAATGTCTATGGGAGAAGTAGAACGTTTAAGCCGCGGATATGTTCGTGCAACAAGTCAAATTGTTGGACCAACGAAAGATATTCCAGCTCCTGATGTTTTCACAAACTCTCAAATTATGGCTTGGATGATGGATGAATACAGTCGTATTGACGAATTCAACTCACCTGGTTTTATCACTGGTAAACCGATTGTTTTGGGTGGTTCACAAGGTCGTGACCGTGCAACTGCTCAAGGTGTAACAATTATTATTGAAGAAGCTGCAAAACGTCGTGATATTGATATTAAGGGTGCACGTGTTGTCATCCAAGGTTTCGGTAATGCGGGTAGCTTTTTAGCGAAGTTTATGAGTGATTTAGGCGCAAAAGTAATTGGTATTTCAGATGCTTATGGTGCATTACATGATCCAGACGGCCTGGATATTGATTATTTACTAGATCGTCGTGATAGCTTTGGTACAGTAACGACATTGTTTGAAAACACGATTACAAACCAAGAGTTACTTGAATTAGATTGTGATATCCTTGTACCTGCCGCTATTGAAAATCAAATTACTTCAGAAAATGCTCATAATATCAATGCGAAAATTGTAGTGGAAGCAGCAAACGGTCCAACTACAACTGAAGCTACAAAGATTTTATATGATCGAGGTATTCTATTGGTACCAGACGTACTTGCAAGTGCTGGTGGTGTAACAGTTTCTTACTTCGAATGGGTACAAAATAACCAAGGTTACTATTGGTCAGAAGAAGAAGTAAATGAAAAATTGATGAAGAAAATGGTAGAAGCTTTTGAAAATGTTTATAATGTAGCAACTACTCGTAATATTGATATGCGCTTAGCTGCGTATATGGTAGGTGTACGTAAAACTGCTGAGGCATCTCGTTTCAGAGGTTGGGTTTAATTATATAGGTTGAGTCGGCTCGAGCAGCCACTTGCAACTAGAATTCATAAAAAAGCCGGAGAACTGTGAAAATGTTCTTCGGCTTCTTTTTTATACACTTTTTAATGGACGAACATTGTCCTTTTTCACTATACGGTGTGGCCCTCTATTTGGAGCAAATAGTGTGCTCAAGCTAACGAGACCTGCAATCGCAATAATTGTATAAATTACGCGTGCTCCAAAGCTAGCTTGCCCGTTACGGAAAAGTGTAGCAACAACATCAAATTGAAACAGTCCTAAAAGTCCCCAATTTAATGCTCCTATAATTGTTAAGAAGAGACAAAATCTCTGGAATCCATTCATCGAATCACCTCCATGGACAGTCTGGGGAATAAATCTAGAATTCATTCAATAGTGGAAAATAAAAATGCGAAGAGTAAATTTACTCTTCGCATAAGCATGATTAATTTAAGGTTTCCGGTCTATCACTAACATGATTCCATTCCTGGACACCATTGTCTTCATCAAATGATATATGAACTTTTGAGACATTTTTTTGTGCTAATATTATTTCCACTAGGTGATCACGGATATCATCTACATAGGCAAAACTTAATGTAGGATCAACTTCAGCGATTAGCTCTACATGTAGAAATTCGCCTTCTTTTAGTACGACTAATTTATTTATATCTTGGATATTCGGATCATCCAAAACGAGATGTGCAATGTGATTGAGCATTTCTTCATCTGTTTCACCGATTACACCTCGTGCATTTTCTAAAAAGACAACACCTACTACGTAGAACATCATTACACCGATTAGTATGGATGCAATACCTTCAACTTGTAAAAAACCTGTAAAATGCGAAATAAGAACCGCTATTAAAGCAAGTACGCCTCCAGATGTTGCAACTAGGTCTTCCATAAATACTAATTTTGTAGCAGGTTTTGCATTACCTAAATGCGTAAATGCTTTTGGTAGCGATGTAATTGGATTTGATTCCAACCCAGAATCATGGCAAATTTCTGAGGCTGCTTTTAATAATACAGAACCTTCCATGATAATCCCAATTGCTAATACTGATATACTAATCCACATTTTAGAGGATTCAGCTGGGTGTTGAATTTGATGCCATCCTTCTACGATTGTCTCATAAGATAATATCCCAACAATTAAGACGGCACCTAAACATACTAAGTTTACTACTCGACCGAATCCTTTAGGAAACTGACGGGTTGGGGCTTTTTTAGATAAAGCAGAACCAATAAAGACAAAGAATTGGTTTGCTGCATCGCCCAATGAGTGCATCATTTCTGCGAACATTGCGACATTCCCTGTAAAAAAGAATGCAATAGCTTTTATGATTCCTAAAAATAAGTTAACAAATGCTGCTAGCAGGGAAGGTTTATTTCCGTGCTGTAAAAGTTTCCACAAATCTTTCATTATTTAACCCCTTTAAGACAATATTTCAATTTCTACTTCTTCTGTATAAGGAAGCTTTTTAATCTCATTATATAAAGAGATGATATCTAGTTGTTTCGAGATCGCTGAAAAACGGAGATTTACTTGGTGTTGTATTTCATTGTTTGACAATCGAACATCCTTTATACGAATATGATCCACTTCCATATGATGACCATGAAGATATTTTAATATATTTTGTATGTCATTTGCATCTTTCAAGTAAAGAGTTAATGAAACATCTTTTGTACGTAGGCGTTTCGGTCCCATTTTAAAGAAGAGAGGAGCGATTACTTCAACACCTATTAGTACAAGAATAACTGCGATAATTGCTTGCAAATAAAAACCAGCACCGACAGCAATACCAATTCCTGCTGCCCCCCAAATCATTGCAGCAGTTGTTAGCCCGCTTATGCTATCGTTGCCTTTGCGAAGAATAACACCAGCTCCCAAAAAACCGATTCCACTGACAATTTGAGCTGCTAAACGCAGAGGATCCATCGATACGTTAATACCAGGTACAGGTTCTGCGTTAAAAACTGATTCGATTGATACAATTGTTAACAGACAGCTAAAGGTAGCGATAACGAGACTGGTTTTTAAACCAACCGGCTTTCTCTTTAATTCCCGCTCAATACCAATACCTAAACTTAATAGTGCTGCAATAATAAGTTTAAAAATGGTTTCATATGTAAGTGAATTTTCAACTATTGCATCAATAATAATTTCCTCCTCTCAAAATTCAGCTTGTGCCAAATAATAATAAGTGTCAAAATGAAAGACAACATGTTCCTATTGTACAACTATGCTGGAGATATGTGCCATACGTTTTTGGGGGGTGAATAGGATGGATAAGCCAAAAGTTCATCCGTTAATTGCGATATTTATTGGGGTCATTTCTGTTTCTACATCTGCTATTTTAGTGAAATTAGTAGCAGCAGATTCAGGCGTGATTGCATTTTATAGAATGTTATTTTCAGTGTTGTTAATGGCGCCGACTTTTCTAATATATTATAGAAAAGAAGTTTTCGATATTGAAAAAAAAGATTGGGTTTTTTCTATAATTTCAGGGATTTTCTTAGCCTTTCACTTTATTTTATGGTTTGAATCATTACGCTATACATCTGTTGCTAGTTCAACTGTCCTTGTGACATTGCAGCCGTTATTTGCTATTGTAGGTACATTTGTTTTCTTTAAAGAACCTATTGCTTTTAAAACTGTTTTTTCAGGAATCGTTGCAATTGCTGGTAGTATACTGATTAGCTGGGGAGATTTTAAAGTTGGTGGATTAGCATTCTATGGAGATATGTTAGCGTTAATTGCGTGTTCGTTAGTAACTGGTTACATGTTATTCGGACAAGAAGTAAGAAAAAGGGTCTCACTGACAACTTATACGATTGTTGTGTATACAGCGAGCACTATTACGTTATTCGTTTATATTCTTATTAAAGGGGAATCGTTTGGTCCTTATCCAACGATGGATTGGATATGGTTTTTATTACTAGCGATTATTCCAAATCTTTTAGGGCATAATTTATTTAATTGGGCTCTTAAATGGGTTTCAGCTAATGTGATTTCAATTGCGATATTATTTGAACCTGTAGGGGCATCAATACTAGCTTATTTCATTTTCAATGAACATTTAGTTAGTACCCAAGTCGTCGGGGGAATAATAGTTATTATTGGTATCACACTCTTCGTTATCGATGAATCAAAAATTAAAAAATTATTTCAGAAAAACTATTGATTTATTAAAATAGATGAGGTATAGTAATACATGTCGCTAAGACGTGATTGAAAAACTAATATCTCATCTACTTTTTCTTCGCAAAGCTTTTTCAGAAAAGTTGTTGACAAAGAAAAAAGAAGATGATAAGATGTTTAAGTCGTCGAATTGATGACGAGATATGAACCTTGAAAACTGAACAAGCAAGACGTTAATCAATAAACTTTGATTACTAACTATTGTTAGTAACAAGGACAAACAATAGATATCATCTTATGATGATACGCTAGCAAA
>NZ_JBCMNM010000103.1:0-8370 GCF_050459865.1 Rummeliibacillus pycnus | reverse complement strand
AAGCGCCGTCTGTAGCGGAATATCCAAGCGTCAATAGTGAAAAGTTAATGTGTTGAGATCTTCGTATTTAAAAACCGAAAATGGACTTATGAAATTGATTCATTTGTAAAATGATTAATAAAAAAAGAAAACACTTATTTGACTTTATAACGGGTCAAATAAGTGTTTTTTATTGTTATGGAACTCAGCTGTGTTCGTCATATAAGAATGACGTAAATATAATCTTCAATTATATAGATGAAGTGTTTTATTCAAATTTATGTGATGAAATATAACGTATATTCTGAAAATTCTATTGACTTATCAATTTCAACGTGTAAAATAAAAAACAATAACATCGATGTTAGAAAAACTAACATATATTAGTTAAATAAAATAACATAAAAGAAATGGGGATGGTATTCATGGATGCAACATATCTGATGAATAGCTTGTGGACAATGATCGCAGCAATATTAGTTATTTTAATGATAGGTGGATTTATTTTATTAGAAGCCGGTTCCACAAGGATGAAAAATGCTGGTCACGTAGCTGGTAAAACAATTTTCACTTTTGGTTTAGCCTCATTAGTTTTTTGGGCAATAGGGTATGGGTTTATTTTTGGAGGAAACGCAAACTTCTTAGTAGGAATGTCGGACTTTTTCTACTCTGGAGAATTAGTTAAAGACGGTGGTCTTGCGACAACAGTATTCTTTGTCTTCCAATTAGCATTTGCTGCTATTTCAATTACTGTTGCTCTTGGTGGTTTTGCTGAACGTGCGAAGTTTTCAGCATATGTAGTATTCACCATTCTATTTGGAGTTTTAGTATATCCTGTAATTGCTCACTGGATCTGGGGTGGTGGTTGGTTATCAGAACACGGCAATCAAGATTTCGCTGGTTCTACAGTTGTTCACTTAACAGGGGCAATGGCTGCACTTGCTGCAACCATTATTTTAAAACCTCGTATTGGTAAATTTAATAAAGACGGTTCACCAAATAACATCGCAGGTCACAACCAAGTGTATACAGCGTTAGCTGTCTTAATTCTTTGGGTAGGTTGGTTTGGATTTAACGCAGGTAGTACGGTTTCTGTGGATGGTGTATTCTTTGGATTTGTTGCTCTTAACACAAACTTAGCAGCAGCAGCCGGTGCAGTAGCAGCTACTTTGATCTCATGGGTTGCGTTAGGTAAACCAGATATTCCAATCATTTTAAATGGCGCATTAGCAGGCTTAGTGGCAATTACTGCATCATGTGCTTTCGTTGATGTATGGGCTTCAGTTGTAATTGGGTTTATTGCTGGAATTCTAACATTCTATAGTGCTCGATACTTAGAAAAAAGAAAAATCGATGATCCAATCTTTGCAGTATCTGTTCATGGGATTCCTGGTATTTGGGGTACATTATCCACTGGATTCTTTGCAACAAAAGAACTTGCAACAGTTGGTAAACCAGGATTATTCTACGGTGGCGGATTGCATCAATTAGGAGTTCAATTTATGGGTGTTGCAGTATCAGGTATTTACGCATTTGTTGTTTCTTTTTCAATTCTTTGGGTTATGAAGAAAGTTATGGGAGGAATTCGTGTTAGCGAGGAAGAAGAAATTATGGGGTTAGATATTAGTGAACATGGTAGTTATGGTTATCCTGAACAAATGGTGTCTCAAGGAAAAGATAAAACTGTCATTGTAAGTAAATCTTACATTAGTTCTTGAGTAAGAAACCTAACAAGTATTGGCTTCTTATAAAAGGCGCTGTTAGATTTGGTTGAAGATAATAAAGAAACATGTAATGATACTGGCTAAAAATCTACAGTGCTTTTGACATAGCCATACAAAAAGGGAGTGCTTCTGTTGTACACTCGGGAGTTAACATATGAATTTATTAAAGAATGGAAGAATCATAAAATCTCTCAGTTTAATCATGATATAAAAAATCTAAACTTATTTCATGATCGTGTGATGAGAAAAGTATTACAGGTGGCAGTTATTAATATAAACAAAGGGGTTCCACCTTGTAACTTTTCGTGGTTTATAACTGGAAGTGGAGGCAGACTTGAGCAAGGTTTCATCAGTGATCAGGATCATGGATTAATTTTTGAAGAGGATACTGAAGAAAGTAGTTATTATTTTAAAGCTCTTGGGGAGGAACTTTCAGATGGGCTCGCAATCGTTGGATACCCGTATTGTAAAGGCAATATTATGAGTTCAAATCCATTTTGGTGCAAATCTCTTGATGCATGGAAAAAACAACTTATTCTTTGGATGGAATCTGAAAGTTGGGAAGCAATCCGTTATTTACAAATTTTTTATGATGCTCGAGTTATAGAAGGAAAAGTAAATTGTATCAGGCAGTTGAAATCAGTTATATATGAATATCAACGAATACATCCGAATCTTCTGAAGCGATTATTAGCGAATATTATGCATGTAAAAAACGTCATAGGTCCATTTGGTCAAATGATAGTAGAACACTACGGGATATATCGGGGATGTATCGATTTAAAATATTCCGCTTTTTTACCGTATGTGAATGCCACAAGATTACTAGCGATTAAGGAAGGAATTTCCGAAACTTCGACACTCGCACGTATGTATCATTTGAATCAAAAAGAAGAATATGTAGATCTCCTAAGAAATTGCGAAAGAAACTTTGATCATCTTTTAAAATATCGACTTTCGCTAAATAAAGTGGATCACTATACAGACACTCATTATTTAAATGTAAAAAGGCTTGAGAAGAAGGATAGGAAGGAAATTAAACAAATTATTAAAAATGGAATAAGACTACATGATGAAGTAATCGAGCTTATTGAAAAAGGGTGTTAGATATGGCTTTTGAACCGTTTCAACAATTACTAAGATCCATACAAGGAAAACGCAACACAGGGGGGCTAGGTGAAGTTCTAAATGCACAACAAATTGCATTTTTGAGAGGTTTACAAAAAGAAATACAGCCAGAAGCAGCACTAACGATTCCATTATCTAATCTAAACGTGGTTGTATTTGATCTTGAAACTACAGGATTTTCCCCGGAAAAGGGAGACGAAATATTATCGATTGGTGCGATTAAAATGAGTGGTTCACAAATTCATTGTGAAGAAACTTTCTATTCACTTTTGCATACAGAGAAGCCTATTCCGCATAATATTGTTCAGCTAACAGGCATAAAAAATGAAGACATAAGGGATGCGCCACCAGCATCTAATGTTCTTATCGAATTCCTTGATTTTGTTAAAGAATCAGCTTTAGTTGCACATCATGCAAATCATGAAAGAAACTTTATGAAACACGCAAGTAATCGCTTTTTCAGAACGCCATTTAAACATCGCATCGTTGATACGGCATTTTTGTTTAAAATTGTTGAACGTAGTATTGATCTCGTTAAGCTCGAAGATTTTTGTACTTATAACAATATTCCTATTATCAATCGGCACAATACTTTAGGAGATGCAATACTAACTGCTGAACTTTGGAGTCTCTATATTGAAAGAGCACGAAAAATAGGTTGTGAAACACTGCAAGATGTATATGATCGGTACTCTAGATTGTGAAAAATTTACTTTAAAAGTATTTGAAACAATTTTTGGTTAAAACTGTATTCTGTGTTAGGATGTAGTTTTCGCATATAGATTATTTGAATACAAATCATCGTATTATAAAAATTACAACATGTACTATTAACAGTGTAGCTTTAAATATGAATTGTGACACAAAATTGAATTGATTGAAATCGCAAAAATACAATATAACGCTTATTAGTGTAACAATAATTCTGTTTTATGTTATAATACTATTACTATTTAATTTAATTTAAATAGTAAAATTAAAGAAAGGGAAGTGATGTTTATGTTGACACTCAATATCTATAAAGAGAATATGCATTATGTTGTAGAGTATTTTTCTAAAATGGGAGAAGGCGTGACGTTGCACACAAAGGATTCTCTTTATGAGAGTATTTACAGACTTGGTCGGAATATCCATATCAATAATGTCCACTTTCGTATTCCGCAAGATTTAAGCCTACCGTTACTATCCTTCCTATCGATTGAATACCCTGGAGAACTTTATGAGCACAAAATCACAATCACCGATTAATCCAATCCATCCTAATCAACAGAAAGTAAAATCTTTATCACAATAAAACAGATGATCAACTGAATTTTAGTTAGATCATCTGTTTTTATTTCGTTTTAAAAACACTTAATGATCATTTGAAGTATATCTTTTCCTAACATTTTACATAGATCTAACAAAAAATATTTAAGTTATAAAAAAATTTATTGTTATATAACAATAAGATATTTGATTTATTTCTGTATTATTTTTTTACTTATATCTATTAAATTCATAGAGAACTTTGTCGTAAGCATAAAAATAGACGATAATTATAAAATCACTTGAAATATAGGCTGATTTTAAAAGTTATAGATAATTACAATATAAATATGTAGAAAGTCAATTTCTTAATTTCACAGTCTATTCATTAAATGATTAGTACAGATTTTAATTTAAAGTAACTATACGAAAAAATTTTCACTAAATAAATAAAGGTTTATAAAAAAATCGAATTGACAGTTTAAAAAAAATGAATTAGTATTAGCTTCAGCATAAATAAAGTTGCTCTTATTAGTAACCGTTGAGACGAGGGGTCTAGGATACGGTGGCAAACCAGTCTGATCATACATCAGATGTTGGGGCTCAACCTGAGCGCAAAATGTACAAAGTTTTGTGAACGATAAGAGGATAAGCAGTTGATATTAATCGAAGCTTTCCTTCTAATGGTTGGAGAGCTTTTTTCTATGCTAAAATTAGCATTTTTTAGTGGGAGAGGATTATATTGACTGTTCAAATTTTATTTACTTCGGAAATCGCATCGAAAGTATATTGGGATAAAAGTGAAAATCAATTGTTAAATGGAGTATTTGAAGATGTTGTAGAACGCCCTTTTTCAACATTTAGACTTATTGAGGAGGGTGAAGCATAATGAACATCATACAAGAACAAACACGTACGAGTGAAATTGCAATTACACAAGAGAGAATGCCATTATTTGATGCATTAGTAAAATATGCAAAAAAGAATATAACGCCTTTTGATGTACCAGGTCATAAAATGGGTGCTCAATCAAATCCTCTAAAAAATGTTCTCGGTGAAATGACAATGAAAATGGATGTTAATTCCATGAAAGAACTAGATCTTCTAAGTCATCCAGAATCCGTTATTAAAGAAGCTCAACAGCTTGCAGCGAATGCATTTGGCGCAGACCACGCTTTCTTTTTAGTGAATGGTACAACTTCAGGTATCTTGGCGATGATATTAGCTACTTGTAAACCTGATGATGTATTAATAGTGCCTCGAAATTGCCATAAATCAATCATGAATGGATTGATTTTAAGTGGAGCTAAACCAGTATTTATCGAACCTGAAGTGGATGTCCATTTTGGCATTTCACATGGGGTTTCAGTCAAAAATGTTGAAAAAACTTTATTAGCATATCCTGAAGCAAAAGCAATTTTAGTGACGTATCCAACATACTTTGGATCTATGAATGATTTAAGAACTATTTGTAAGCTAGCTCACGATCGTGATATCACTGTGATCGTTGACAGCGCACATGGTGCACATTTAGCGTTTACGCCAGGCCAAATTGATCCAATCTCTGCGGGGGCTGATATCGTGACAATGAGTATGCATAAAACAGGTGGATCTCTTACTCAAAGTTCTATTCTGCTTTTAAATGAAGGTCGTATTTCCGCAAAAACAATGCAAAAAACGTTGAATATGCTTCAAACAACGAGTGCGAATTATTTATTGATGAGTTCATTAGACGCAGCAAGACGTGAGTTAGCATTATACGGATATGATCGCTTTAAAGCGTTAAAGCCAATAGTTGAAAAGACTATTCACGATATAGAAGAAAACACTTGCTTTGAAGTTTTGAAAAATGACTATGTTAACCAACTATGTAAGCAATCATACGATTGGACAAAACTAGTAATTCGTGTAAATGATTGTGGTCTAACTGGTTTTGAAGTCTATACATTATTAAAAGAAAAATATCAAATTCAAATGGAATTGGCAGAGGGCTATGTGGTAATGGCGGTAATTACTACAGCTGACACCGAAAATTCGTTGAAGAAATTAGTTTGGGCTCTTAGTGATATTGATCGTGTATATGGCGGAAAAACTCCAATTTATTCAACATCTGTCACACCTACACATGCAAATAAGTTATTAATTAGCCCAAGAGATGCTCATTATGCGGAACATGAATTAGTACCAGTTGATATGGCAATTGGAAAAATCAGTGCAGATTTATTGATGATTTATCCACCAGGTATTCCGCTTGTCATTCCAGGAGAGCTGATTTCAGAAGAAGTAATTCAACAATATCATTATTATTCTCAAACATTTGGTAATGTCCTATCTGAATCGGATTTAAAAAACCATATTACAGTAGTGAAAGAATAGAATAAACAATATACACTAGCAATTTTCGCATCAACAAGTTGAAGGAGAACATATAAATGCAAACTAAACCACAAAATATCTCAACTTTCATTGGTTGTGATAATCATTATGAAGAATCTGATCTTGTCCTTTTTGGTATTCCTTTTGATGGAACAACAAGTTTTAGACCAGGAACACGCTTTGCAATGCAAGCTATTCGTCCAGACTCTTATGGTCTAGAGTCTTATTCACCATATCTTGATCGTGATTTAGAAGATCTGGCAGTTTTTGATGGTGGAGATCTTGAATTACCACTTGGTAATACACAAAAAACAATGGATGAGATTTTAGAATATACTCGTTCACTTGTAGCGGATGATAAAAAATTTGTAATGGTTGGTGGGGAACACTTAGTAAGCTTCCCAACAATTCAAGCAGTATTTGAAAAATATCCAGATTTACATGTTATTCATATTGATGCTCATACAGATCTACGTGAAGATTATATGGGAGAAAAACTATCACATGCCTCTATTATTCGTCGTTGTCACGAATTTTTAGGAGATGGAAGAATTTTTCAATTTGGAATCCGTTCAGGTTTAAAAGAAGAATTTGAATGGTCAAAAGAGCATACGTATATGGAGCGTTTTTCTATAGATACTCTTGCTGAAGTTGTAAATGATTTAGAAAATGTTCCTGTATATGTAACAATCGATTTAGATGTATTAGATCCTGGAACATTCCCTGGTACTGGTACACCTGAGCCTGGCGGTATTACTTACAAAGAATTGTTAAATGGAATTAAAGCATTACAAAAATTAAACAATATTGTAGCTGCAGATGTCGTAGAATTATCTCCACAATATGATCCATCAGGTGCATCTACAGCAGTCGCATGCAAAACAATTCGTGAAATGTTACTAACTGTTGGTAAATAGCTTTCTATATTGTGAGTAACTTAATGGTATTAAAAAAATAACAGAATAATTAGTAGTATATTTAGCAACAAAAGACGCTTGGACATTCCAAGCGTTTTTTTATTATCAATTTTTGCCCTATAAATGAAATCTTTCTTTAACTATCTTTGCAACTTCTTCAGCACTTAAGTTTGTATTGTTAATCTTGATATAGTTTTGGAATTTGATTTCACCTTCTAAGGAATTCAATCTATGTTTTTCCATCGTGTGTTTTAAGTCATTTTCAGACCATTCAATATCTCTTTTTTTAGGTTTGTGTTCAAGTCTATTTGGAGTTTTATTTCGTTTTAGTCTCTCTTCTAAGTCTGCCTCTAATTCTACATAGTAAACAGTGCCTCCTCTAGACTCAAAAAGATGGGAGAGTTGTTTTACATAATCCCAATCCGACTCCAGATTGAACATCCAGACATAAGTGAATATCATTCCATACAAATTACTTTTTGAAACCTCTTCAAATATCTCCTGCCGAAACAAATTTACTAATCTTTTTCCTTCATCTGTACTGTAATCAAAAAAATGACTAACTAAATCGATCGTCATATGGTTATGAAAAAGTTTCATGTCCGTTATTTTCGCTAACTCTTGCCCAACTGTCATTTTACCAACCGCTTGTGGTCCAAATATATGTACAAATTTCATAGAATCCCTCCTTACCATCTTTTATTGTATTTTTTGAAATTCCTATAAATACATTAACATAAATTTACAAGTTATCCTAAAAAACAAAAAACACAACTATAATTTATGAAGAACCCATTTCATATATATTTTATCTATTAAATCAAAGACTCTATCTGTAATTGCTAATTTTGTCTAGGAATAAATTCTTAGATAAGGAGCATCCAAATGCATTTTAGAATAGAAATCTTCAGATTTAGATTAAATGGCTATAGTTATATACCATATCTATTAGAACATGTCTATAAAGCGGAAGATGGCGACTCCTGCGGGAAAGCGAG
>NZ_JBCMNM010000102.1:0-50533 GCF_050459865.1 Rummeliibacillus pycnus | reverse complement strand
CATATTAACTTCAATATTCAGATTTGAACGTTCCGCTACAGACGGCGCTTTCCACGGGCTTGGCTTCAATCTCCTCGTCACTTCGTTCCTGCGGGGCTTTCAGCTCAAGCTTTTCCCGTAGGAGTCGCCGTCTTTCGCTCCACTATGATCAAAATAGGGTATCATTTAACATTCGTATATTTAATAAAATTTTTGGATTCTGATAAGAATAAATGTTATTCCAGTTAAAACAAAAATTATTTTTTCATTCTCTTTTTCCTTATTATTGAATTAAATCTACTCAATTTTTTTAAACTAACTTCAATGATAAAAGAATCAGTTTCAAAATTGATTCTCACAAACTATAGTAATCAAACATTAGATTTCTACATAAACACAATTCCTCGACCTGTAAAGCTAGCTAAGAATCTTTTTTCTGACACAATGCTATTGGATTTGCCCCATTTTGATGGATCTCGGAATGAAATCATATATTCACCCTTTTCCATATGTCTTCCGCATGCAACGATAAGGTGACCTCCCTTTCGACCATCTTCCGGAAGTTGACCAGTTACTGAGACGATAACAGGTCCATAATTTGTTAGTAACTTTTCAAGTTCTTCACCATTTTGTATAGCGATAGGTTTTGCATTTAAGCCGAATTTTGCTGCAATATTTGCTAAGCCTTGATGAATCCATCCTTTTTCACAATATGCATTTAAATGAATTCCATCAGTGAGTAAGTCATAAGCTGAAGCTACTGGTATTTGGTAATGTCCCATTATCATACGAATACATGCTAAACCGCAAACACTCTCTCCCCAATAATCTGAACCTTTACCTTCTACAAGTGCATTTTCTGGCCATTCTCCTTTTTCAAAGTGCTGCCCAAAACGTGGCATATTCAGACAAAAGTTCAAAATGATTCTCTCCCTTCAATTAACAATTGATATCTATTTTCCTTAAAATATAAAAATTAGTTTATGTAACTTTAATGATTATACATTTGAAATGACGTGCCTTTTTTATGCAAAAAAGGGAGCACATTTTTTCAGTGTGCTTCCCTTTTCTTTACTCGCGTTCAAGAGGACAATAACCACAAGCACCGAGTCCTGGAATATCTTTTGATAAACAACATGATTTTCGAATTGGTTGATTCACGAGAGAAGCTGGCGCAATCCCTTTTGTATAATCATAAAATAAAGACTTATCGCTAAAACGAGCCCATACTTCATTCGATTCTAACATTTCTAAATCATCCATAGCTCGGTCGGCAAGTAATGGATTATCGAGCAATTTAGCATAAATGCTTACCATATGTACGAATAAGTTATCCCAAATAACGCGTGGAGAAATCGAGGTTGTATTACGTAAATCTTGAACGATTTGATAGCACTGTTTGTATAAAATCGTTGACATCACATATTTTCGTTCTGAATCGTCAACGTAGCGCCAGTCATTTGGATTGGCAAACATACACACCGTATAGAGTCCGTTTTCTTTTGTTGCATCAAATTGCAAATCACGATCATGGCCATCCCAAATTTCGTCGTAAGCTGTTAACATATAAAATTGCATTGCGATAAATTGTCCATAGCGTTTTGAAAAATGCGAAATGGCTGCTGTTTTCGATGTCGCATTTGTAATTCCTAGCATTAAATCCGCAAACTCATCTTCTTGGAAAAATTCTTTGCGCACACGCTCAAGTGTAAAAAGAGATCGCTCTGGTATTGTCGTATATATATTATACGAATCAAGCATTAATATTTGATCCATTGTTAGTGCTGGCATTGTATCACCTGATTACTTCATAATTTTTCTTCTCTATCATATTACAAATTTTGATTTTTAGCTAAAATGATACTTTTATCTGGGGATTTTATTTAAGCACTATAGTAGATGATAAATTGAATGTATTTCGATTTTCCCCCCAGTCTTTTTTTCAAATGAAAAAAGCCATGACCGCAAAACTGGACATGGCATTACTTAGATATTCTATTGGTTTTTAGAGAGAGTTTACGTATAAACCTTTTAACCTTTTATAAAATTTAAAATTGATATGTAGGGAAAATTGAACCCTGCTTAGATTGAATACTTCTCAACACGTGCTTCCAATTTTTCTCTCCATACATCTGCTAATTCTGGTACATTTAGAATTTTTTTCATAGCTTCTACATCTTTTGTACGGTTAAAGTAAATATCCATACAATATAGAACAGAGACTTCTTGAGGATGTCTTTTCACTAACGAGATCACGGAATCGCTTCTTACAGTACCTTCTTTTATTACTCTACATAAATAGCCTACAAATCCAGTCTCCACAAGTCTCTTTAAAATGAGTGGATTATCTACCCTATTAGAAATAGTGCTACATGGAATTCTCCCTTGTGTAATCTGAATGACTGCATTTCCAACTTGAAAAATATCTCCAATACAAACATTTTCCTCTAACATATTGGTAACCGTTAAATTCTCTCCAAAAGCAGCTGCATCCAACGGTTTTCCAAATTCACTTTCCCATTTAGCATAATGTTCAAATGGGTAAATACATACAGCTCTATCAAAGCCTCCATGATGTTTTAAGTCTGCCACACCATCCCCATGAAATCCATCTTTCGTGAGATACGCCTCATCAATTGCTTGTTTACAAATCCCAGTATCCATTACCTGACCTTTTCCGTATCTCATTTCCTTTGGTAAACCTATCGAAAAATTCGCAATATTCGATTTATCATGCACTTTCAACTGTTGTGCTCCTCCTTTAGTAACCAATGTACTGAATAATTCCAACTATCAATAGTACCTAATTATACCATATCAACAATCTTTTTATTTAATATAGACAAACTCTTTCTTAAATCTAACGTATTTTTGTAACTTTCATAATCCTTTCATTAAACAAAAAAGTAGACTATATTGAGAGGGCGGTTATGGGAGAACTCAACTTCTATTTCACCAGCGTTTCTTTTTATATCCGTATTATAATCACGGTCTTGATAGGATACATGCTACATCAACTCCTATATGGAGACAGAATCCTGATTCGGAATTATCATGACATCGCTTACGGAATTTGAAAACTAGATTTTATGCTTTAATTAAAACAAAGCCAAGAATATCGGTACTTCCCACATTCTCGGCTTCTGTCTCATAGTTATTTTTTACATCGCATTAATGCTTAATGTTCAGTACTTGTACATAATATCTAGCAATATCTGCGCTTTGTCCCAATTTTATCGATTATCCACTTTTTCTGGGTAAAGATCATGATTCATCAAACGATGTTCCGCCATTTTTTCGTATTTTGTACCCGGACGTCCATAATTGCACCATGGGTCAATTGATAAACCACCTCTAGGTGTAAATTTACCCCATACTTCGATATAACGTGGATCTAGTAGTTTAATCAAATCTTTCATAATAATATTGACACAGTCTTCATGAAAATCTCCATGATTACGGAAACTGAATAAATACAATTTCAACGACTTACTTTCAACTAATTTTTTATCAGGAATGAAAGAAATATACATCGTTGCAAAATCTGGTTGACCTGTCATTGGACATAGACTTGTAAATTCTGGGCAATTGAATTTCACAAAGAAATCGTTCTCCGTATGTAAATTATCAACCGCTTCAAGTACATCTGGATTATATTCATATGAATATTTTGTATTTTGATTACCTAGTAGCGTTAAATCTTTTAATCCTTCTTCATTTGTTCTTCCTGACATCATGTTGCCTCCTATAAAAAAGCACATAACTAAAACTCCCTAAAACTAATATGAAAAACTCTATTACTTCTGCTATCAATCCAAATTGATAACTCTCAAGCAGCCAGCATTTGAGGCAAAATAAAAAAGCCATATCCGCAAAAAGTGGACATGGCATTATTCGCATGTTCCATAGTTTTTTAAAGAGGGTTTGCGCTATGAACCTCTTAGTAAAATCATAAATATAATACTTAAATAATTTAGGATAGTCAAGAAAAGATGCTAGTAGGAAAATGTTATTCCTAATCAACCACTACCTCTAAAAAATATTCTGTTAAAAAATTATTATTTTGTCGACTCATTTTCAGTTTGCTGATAAACATTCAACAAATCTACTGCCAGCCTACTGAAGACTTCAGCTCCTCTAGTCAAGACTTGATCATCAAAGTTAAATTTAGGATGATGTAAGTCCAGGTTTCCCGAGTCTTCTTTTGCGATACCAAGTCTGAAATAGAGGGCTGGGATTTGATCTGCATAATAGCCAAAATCATCCCCACCCATGGAAGGTTCTTTTAGTAAATCGATTTCATCATCTGCCATGAAAGCTCTCGCACATTTCTCTAATTGTTCTGCTAAAAAGTAATCATTAAATATATGGGGTGCACCAAATTTCATTTGATAATCAATTTGCACATTCCACATTTTAGCTAAGCTATCACAAATATTTTTTATTTCTCCATCTATTCTTTGCCTTAGATCTTTCGAATAGGATCTCGAAGTCCCTGTCATTATTAGTTCGTCTGCTACAACATTTGCAGCTTCCCCAGCGTGTATGGAACCAATATGAATTACATGAGGCTCTAAAGGATTGAATTTCTTTATATTGACGTGATTCAAATGCTGAATTAATTCAGTCCCTATTACAATAGCGTCTAGTGCTTGATGAGGACGAGCACTATGACCACCCTTTCCTTTAATACAAATGGTAAATGAATCACAAGCAGCTGTTGCATTACCTTTTTTAATGCCGATATGACCAAATGGAAGATGTGGCCATAAGTGTAAGCCAATAATTGATTTTACATTTGGGTTTTGTAATACACCTTCATTTACAAGTCGTAAAGCTGCTCCATCTGCTTCTTCACCTGGTTGAAAAATACAGCGTACGGTTCCTTTGATAAGTGATCGATTTTCATACAACGTTTTTACTGCTCCAAGTAAAATAGCTGTATGACCGTCATGACCACATGCATGCATGACGCCTTGGTTCTGTGATTGAAATTCGCTCAGAAACTCCTCTTTGATCGGTAAAGCATCAATGTCTGCTCTTAAAGCAATGGTT
This sequence comes from Rummeliibacillus pycnus, assembly GCF_050459865.1. GTDB lineage: Bacteria > Bacillota > Bacilli > Bacillales_A > Planococcaceae > Rummeliibacillus > Rummeliibacillus pycnus_B. Next base: position 45,499 of record NZ_JBCMNM010000102.1, on the reverse strand, counting down.
TCTCCTTGTTGATCTCCTACAATATCTACGAACACACCTGTGTTTGCAATTTCTTTATATGGGATGCCCCAATTCGTTAATGTTTGTTTTATAAAAGCTGAAGTTTCAAATTCCTGAAAAGACAATTCAGGATTTTTGTGTAAATGATGTCTTATTTCAATTAAAGAATTTTCTAAAGATGGATCCATTTTAACCAAACTTCTTCACTCCCTAATAAATCTTTATTTCAAAAATTATATAATTACTACATTTTCAGCATCTTATACAATATGTTCTGTATAGCTTTTAAAATTCCTTTTGATTCTTGAAATTTCAACAAATTCATTCACATAACAAAAAGATCGCTCCATTTAATAGAACGATCTTTGCTTTTTACTTTAATTTCAATTGTATTTCTTCTTGATGATTACCCCATTTTACCTTTACTTTAAGAATTTCTTGATTTTTCAATAGCGCACCACCTATAGAGTTATCATTCATTTTATATTCCTTTCGTACAGTAGATGCATTTAAATCTTCATTCATTTTACTACTAGATGAACCAGCTTCATAAGAAATATGCAATTCACCTGATGTGGCTAAATCCTTTAAATCACCTTTAAAACGAATTATTAATTGCCCGTTATCTTTACTGTGATATTTTAGTCTTCCATAATTCTCATTCCAAATCTCTGATCCTGTATATTCGTATGTTGCTTTCCAATTTTTACTTTCACCGGCAAAATGTGATTTCTTTGCATTGGTATCGAATGTGTAGATAGAATGATCCGCATCCTCTGAGTTAACTACGAGTACGCCTTCTTCTGAAAACCTAGGATGTACGAGCCTTGCCGAAATTTTATCGAATACATGTGTGTCCTTTAATTTTGTATCTGAAATAGTATAGAGTTTTACAGTACTCTCTGTCTCTATTGCAATGTAATTTTGATAAACAGCAAAGTAATTACATTTTTTTGTTTTTATAGTGGTCACTTTACCTGTTTTTGGATTCATACGTTGTAGTTTATCATCTGCAAGATAATAGACTGCATCGTTTGCATAGGAAAGATTGGTTATTCTATCAGCTGATACGTTAAATTTTTTCATTTCATGGGTCGATAAATTATAAATATTTATGGCTGATTGATTTTCTTCTTTATTTGAAACAAGAAGATAATGAGTAGTTAACACTATATGACTACTTGTTTCTTTAAAATCAATTGGAACTTCTATAATATTTTTGTACTCAAGATTTACAATTCGGTAACTCACCTTATCTGAAGAAAATGCTAAATAAGCAATTTTGTCTCCAAAAATTTGAATACCATGGGCAATTTGCTGATTCAGGTTATATTTTTTGTTAGTACTACGACTTTGTACGTAAATCTTTTCATCAGTCGCATATACTAACCATTCTTCGTTTACCGCAGCATCAATAATAGTATCTTCAATTGGCTTAATTAGTTGTTCTTCTTGTATCCAATCCAATTTATAGTTTAATATACTCTTACGATCTGAACTTAACATTATAAATGAATGGTTTATATAGTCATATTGTGCATGCATAAGGTCAGAATATTCATATGGCATGACTATTCTTTCAAACTTCACATCTGCTTGTTTCTCATTTTGTGTTGCTTTTTGACTTAAAAACATAACCATAAGTAAACAACTCATTGCAACAAGTACGACACCGACAACAGCGGGTTGCCATTTGAGATTAGGCTTTTTTTGCCCAGAAAGCCGTGCTTCTGCTTCTTCAAGAATTTTCTGCTGTTTTTCTTGACTTAATGTTACATGTTTTGGAACTAAATGGTCTAATATACTTTTCCAATTAGTTTTCATCAAGCATGCCCTCCTCAAATGTCGTTTTTGCTGAATGTCTCCCTCTTGCAAGTCTCGTTTTTACTGTGTTCACAGAGCATTCTAATATTTCGCTAATTTCTTGTATCGAAAAATCTTCCATATAATAGAGCCAAAGTACCTCTCTATATTTAGGTGATAATGCTGCAAGTAATGTATTTACTTCATCACTTTTTTCATTGTTAATAGCCGCTTGTTCAGGACTTTCTTTGTAAACAAACCAATTCGAAATCGTTTCAGTCCATTCAAGCTTACGATGTGACCAACTTTTTAAATGATTGTGACAAAGATTTACCGTTATACGATAAAGATATGTTTTAACACTCGATCTTGCTTCAAAACTTTCAAGGTGTATGTAATATTGTATAAATGCTTCTTGTACAAGGTCTTCAGCTTTTGCCTCATCCTTCACATAGGTATACGCAAGTCGAACAAGATACTTCCCATGTAAATCCATCGCCAGTTGTAATAGCCTATTGCGTTCTTCCTTTTCCATCTGCCCTACCCCCTTGGTATGTGTTAGACAACGCTCCGTTATAAAAAGTTTCATTTTTGATAAAAAAAGTAAATTCATTAAAAAGAAACACAACTTAGTCAATTTCATAAATCTATTTTCGGTTTTTAAATAAGAACATTTACTTGTCAATATTCCGATTTGGATGTTGCGCTACAGAAGGGTGCTTTCCACGTGCTTAGCTTTAAGTTAGCGTAGCGATGCAGGAGCAGAGGGTTTTTCTGCGACGAGAAACCGTAGGAGCAAAGGATTCCCAGGAGGTTCAACGCTCGCGAGAAGCAGATTAATATTTGTATTTAAACATTTTTTCAGTACCCTAACTAAGTTCCTGTGGGGTTTTCAATTTATATAAATTAGCAAACATAATGTTAATTTTTTTATTAAATTACAATTTGTTTAAAAAAGTGTTTATATGACTATTAAACTAGTATATAATATTTAATGTTTAGGAAATTAGAATCAAAAGGAGATAAGAACAAATGACTAACGGAACTTACATAATCAAATTAGACAAACTAAAAAAAGAAATGTACATGCAAATTAATGGCACTTTTTCACCTGAAAAGGTAGACCAATTTGTTAAAGATTATGATCGTAATGTGAACTCTATTAAACCATCAGAGTATAATTTACGATTAGATTGCAAAGATTTACATCTTGTTTCTCCAGAATTAGTGCCATTATTAGAAAATTGCTATGAAATGTACAAAAAAACAGGATTTCAAAAAGTCATTTTCGAAATCCCTAATAGTGTCGTTCTTAAAATGCAAGTAAGCCGTCTTGCACGTAAAATTGGTCTTACAAATGCTGAATTTGTGCAAATTTAAATGAAATAGTCATTAAATAGTAAAAAGCATCTTTCGGATGTTTTTTACTATTATAAAGTTAATTTTTGTAATAATTTATACAAAAATTAATCCATTTCATATTGAATTTAAACTATTTCAATTTCAACGAATCTATTACCTTGAAAGGGGTCTATTTTTTTATGCCTAGTGTAAAAATTAGAGACATTGCAATCTACCATCCGGAAAATCAAGTGGAAAGTGAATTTTATATAGAACACTATAAAAATTTGCATGGAGAAGACTATACTCATTTCATAACCAATATTTTGGGTAAAGATTCGAGATATATTATTGATCAAGACGAAGAGAATTCATTGACAATGGCAATTGACGCTTCTAAGCTTGTGTTAGCAAAATCAAATATTAAACCACAAGATTTAGATATGATCATTTTTGCAACCCAAGTTCCTGAATATATTTTTCCAACAAACTCAGTATTAGTTCATCGTGCCATTGAAGCAAGCACAAGCACTGGTGTTTTAGATGTTAATGCAAATTGTTCAGGTATGACTTCTGCATTAGATCAAGCTTCACGTTATTTATTGGCAAACCCTCATATGAACCAACTTTTACTTGTAGGTGCAGACTATCTTTCTTTACTTGCTAATCCAGAAGATAGCGTTACATACTCTAACTTTGGGGATGTTGCTTGTGCTGTTATTTTAGAAAAAACAGATGAAGAAACTGGATTTATTGATTCGATTCATTGTACAAATCCAACTGTTTTTGATAAAGTCACTTTCCCTCGAAATGGTTTAGCTAAAAAACTCAAAGAACTTGATACAAATAATTATTTGAATTGGCAGCCATTTGATGGAGCTGTTTGTATGCCTGATACATACGAAATGATTGATACACTTTTAGAAAGAAATCACCTACAACCTAAGGATATTAATGCGTACTGCTTATCTCAATTCTCTATTGCAAATATCAATAGTTTTCAAGAACACTATGATTTGAATGATGAACAGATGATGTATTCTGGAGATCATTTTGGTTACACAGGTACAACTAGTCCATTGCTAGCATTACACGAAGGAATTCAAAATGGACGTATTAAACACGGTGATACAGTACTATTCTGGACTGTTGGTATTGGTTATCAATTGATTGCAGTACTATTTAAATATTAATAATTACATATTGTATGATTATTTAAATGAAAGCCTAAAAATAGACTTAAAATTGTCTAATTTTTAGGCTTCTTTTTTATCTAAAAGGTTATGTTTATTTATTCTTCACTCTAAAAATGAAAATTGATAATATACAAAAAACAATTGCTGAACTAATGATAATAAATAAATGTGTACTCTGTGACATGACATGATTACTCCATTCATAGGTCACACCATAATTAGACATATATTCTGCTTTTGCTTGAGGTACTCCTTTAAAAACTGTATCTAACGAATCACTCATAAATAACTCTCTTAACATTACCGTTGGATGGCTTAATGGAAAATATATCATGAACTTTTGAACATAATCAGGTAGTGCTCCCATCGGAACGTAAACTCCACATAAGAAACCAATTACAGTACCAATAATGGTGCTTAATGTAGAAAAAGCGGTTTGAGATTCAACTAGTAGTGTACATAGAAGATTAAAAGTACTTGCTAAAGTAACGGCTATTAACAACACACCAATGATTTTGAGGAAGGTTAGAAAATCGACCCATTCGGCGCCACTAGATACAAGGAAAATTTCACATCCAATGAATGCAATTAGCGAGAATACGCTTCCTATTACAAATGCATTTATGACATAACTGATAAGCAACGTTCCTCTAGAAATAGGCATTGTTAAAAAATCTTCAGCACGCTTTGTTTCTAAATCACGCACATAAATTCCAAACGCGCCTAGAGTTGTTGTAATGGCTAAAATGGACAGTAAGCCAGCTACCATCCACTGATTCACCATTGCTTTTATATCCGTTGTGACCTTTACCATTTGAGAAATTGTATCCAGTTGAGTCTTTTGCAAAAACAAGGCATAGAGTAAAATCACAATCATCACAGATAACAATGAGAAAAAGACAGTTGTTCGCTCTCTCCTAAAAACTTTTGTGTGTCTGCTTACTAAGCTCATTACTGTAGTCATGTACCATCTCCCCTTCCTCATTAATTCTTATGAATACATCATCCATCGAACCTTTGATTACTTCAAAAGATTGCATTACTGCCTCAAGTTCCTTTAATATTGGCAGTGCATCTTTTGTTGTTTTTAAAGGAATCGTAAATGTATTTTGCTGAAACTGATATTTATATGCAGATAAATAGTTCGCTCCCTCAACATCCTCTTGAAACACAACGAGCAGTTGGTCATATGCATATTTTTCCTTAAGTTCATTTGGTGTTCCTTGAGCCACAATCGATCCTTTTTTAATAACGACAATCTCATCTGCAACCGCTGCTTCCTCCATATAATGAGTTGTCAAAAATACGGTCATATTTGTTTCCTCTTGTAGCTGTTTAATAGCTTGCCATACAAATTGTCTAGTCTTTGGATCAAGACCAGTTGTTGGTTCATCCAAAAAGAGAATGGATGGACGATGAATAATTGCACGTGCAATATCTGCACGACGCCTTTGACCACCAGAAAGTTTACCGTATTTTTTCTTTTCTATATCATCTAAATGCAAATGAGTTACAACAAATTTGTAATTTGCTTTTAACTCTTCACTTTTTAAGCCATAGGCAACCCCTCTATGCCAAATATTTTCGTAAACGGTCAATCGCTCATCTAATATGCTATCCTGGAAAACAACCCCGATTTCTTTTCGAATCTGATCATTTGCATGATTTGAGCCAATTGTATGACCCGCAATTTTCACCGTGCCTGCTGTTTTATTAGTTAAAGTACATAAAATATCAATTGTCGTTGATTTACCTGCACCGTTCGTTCCTAAAAAAGCAAATAGTGATCCTTGTTTGACTTCAAAAGTAATTCCCTTTACTGCTTCAACATCCTGATAGCTTTTTTTCAAATTTTGTACTTCTATAGCATTCGTCATTTTACATCTCCTGCCTTTTTTGAAGTAATTCGTTCATCTCTCGAATATCATGCTTTGCTTTTGTATAAAAGAAGAACCAAACAATCGTATAAATAATCAATTCGCTTATAAAAACATTGACGAAGGACCAAATATTATTAAAATCAAACCAATGACCAAAATACCCTGCAACGCCAACGCAAATTGTGACCAAAATAAAGTGAATGATGATTTGAACAAAAAACGATAATTGTTCGATCTGGTAAATCATCGTACAAATGCCAATAGCAATACCAAGGATTGCGGCTACGAAAACTTGCTCTAATAGATCATGCCCTGTTATGGTTGCATTTGTATTTAATACATCTAGTGTGACCATACAGTAAGAGGTACTCAGGCTGATAAGGAAGCCGATTAAACCTGATTGCAACAATCCAAATCTCCGCATATTACTCCCTCCCTATCCCCAATTTTTTCTTTAAATCTTTTAAATATTTGCGACTTACATGCACAGTTGTTTCGTTATGCAAAATTAATTCGGTAGTACCAAGAAGATCCAGTTTAAAGGATCGAATATGGTCTAAATTAACAAGCATCGATTTATTTACACGTGAAAATTGCTTCTCAAACATTTTTTCTATCTCAAATAATTTCTTCTTGGATTGATACTCCTCTTCATCCGTTTGAAAATATACTTTTCCTTCTTCAACATATACGGTGAAAATTTCCGAAACTTTTAACATGCGAATTTCCTGATTAACATAACCATCTATTACACTAGTTAAAGGTGTTTTTAGTTGCCTCATGATCTGCTCAACTTCATCATCAAAGCTTTTTGCGTTTATTTGAACTTCAATCTCTTGATATTTGTCATCTAACGTGACCTGAACCTTCATCCGTCGTTCCCCTTTCTTCATTTTGACTATAGCATATAAATTTCTGTATTTTCTTATTTTTTATTAAGTGGTAAAAAAATTGGTTTAAGTGGTCGTTTTTGGCTAGCAAATTGCATTTGTTTCTGAATAAAAAACATAGCAAAAAGCTGATTTGTCCTCATTAGACCAATCAGCTCTTTTGCATTTTATTCCAAATTTAAAGTAAGTACTCAAAGGATGATATCGTTCTTATAACCTTGTTTTCAGTTCTACTTTTACATCGTCCATCTCCATATTTTTTAGGATTTTATTAATTTGTTCTTTTATTTTCTTTTGATTTTTTCTGATGAATTCTTGATCTTTAACTATTACAGTGAGTATACGTTCATCAGGAGAATAGCTTAATCCTAATTCGCCATAATTTTTTTCTAATTCTTTATAGACTGTCTCTAATAATTTTTCAATATTATTATTTTCATCTGTAAATGCTGCCATAGTTTGAACTAGCGTTTGTTTATCATGATTAATAGTAATAGAAGTAAACGAAAAAATGATTGCAGATGCAAATATGAATCCCACTAAGATATGTCGTTTTCCCTTCATACTTTGACCTCCAAACAAAATTGTTCTTCCATCAATAGTATGTTTGGATAAACTTTAGCAGAACTTGAGACAAATTGACGTAGAACAGAAAAGGCTTTCTCTAAAGTTTTAATATAACCTTATTCTTTATGCTTTTTCGGTTGAAATAAATATACCGCTTAAAACAAGCACTATGCCAGATGTTTTGTTAAATGCTGCTAGTACAATTGGTTTCAAAAAACACTTACGGATGATGTTTATAACCAGAATGATAATTGTAAGCCAAACAATACATCGTAAGACAAGTTCTATTTGTATAGTTAATAAAAGAACGTCCAATTGTACGAGTACTTTAGCTTTATCTGTTTTCCATGCCTTTGTACCCGTCATACAATTAAATGTCATCTCGACTAAGCTTGTGTGTCTTTTTTATCATGTCGATATATGGAAGTGCAAACAACTTTATAGCTCCCTTAATATTTTATCAGCTCTTAATCTATCAATAAAATCATCTAATGCTTCTTCCTCATCCGCATAGGTATCTTGTGAATTTGTAATCTTGCTAGCCCTTTCATCTGTTACATAAACAATCCATTTATCATTCTTATGCCTTAACACAACTTCATTTTCTCTATTATCCCTTTCTTCTTTCATATTATAATCTTGTAATTTCTCCTCATGTATAATTCTTATTGCCTCTTTTATATTCATGGTTTAACCTCCTATTTAATTTCCTTAAGCAAACCTAATCCTTCTAATTGTTCTACCGTAAGACTAAATTTATATTGAACGGCGCCTCCTTTTCCTCATTTAGAGTTCTACTATACAGTTGTTTACTTTTTAGTATATTAAAAAAGAATCACTAGTTATAAAAACACTGAGATCCTCCTTTATTTATATCGATTGTTAAGAATTAATTATTATTGCATTTAACTCTGCTCTTAGTGACACTATGTATAATGTTAAATATTCCCTCTTCAGTTCCTTCTTGAACAATATCAAAGTCTTGACGTTCCCCTACCATATAGATTTTCCATACACCATCTTCTTCGAAACAACCTGTAAAGTAAGGAATTACCTTTTTTTCACCAACTAGATTTAATTTATTTATATCAATGTTTTGCATTACTAAAAAGTTTTCATACTCTATTCTAGTCAAAGTGTTATTCCTCCTTTAAATACTTTTTAATATACATTTGCTCTATTCTAGTTCTTTCTTCTTTCATATGATTAAACTTTAATATTGGTATTTTTATTTCAATTAAAGCTTCTATATCATTTAATTTTATTTCTTTTTTAAATACGAATTGTTCTTCTTTAGTAAATCCATATAGAGATGCTAAATCCGAATTACTTGTAAACAATGAAATTTTCTCTTCATTTAGTATATATTTTCCTATAGACCATGGTTCAAATTCTATATTGTTATATATAACTTTATACTTTAATTCATAAGCAAATTCTAAATCGTCTACACTTATTTCTTTTACCAATATATCACTTTGTCTATTTCCTAACACATCAACATACTCTTTAAATCCATTATTTACATCTTCCCTTTTATTACTTATTAATTCTAATGTATTATTATAAATATCAAGTATAAAAGTTTTACCTTTATATATACAATATGCTTTAGACACTTTTACACCTCACTTTAATTCAAGCCAACCAAGCTTCTCAACATAGAAAAATTGCTGTTCTATCAGTTGTTATTTTTCTGATATTTTTTTCTGCTAATGGAATTAGTTCTTTTAGTTCTGCCTCTGTGAATAAATCACTATATCAGGAACTTGAATCAGCAACTCTAGAAATTGCTTAATAAACTTTCTTACTTTTTACTCATCTTCTGTACTTCTAACAGGCCATCTTCCTGTTTGTGCATACATCATTACTTCATAAGCATCTTGAGAAGACCTAAATGCTTTATCAGCAAGTTCTTTAGTTATAGGATAAGAAACTACTTGATCAAATGGTCCTTGTGGCCATTCTATTTTATACTGTTCTCCATTCTTTATTACTGCAAATCCATCTCCTGCATATACTTCTTCCATATAATTCACACCTTTCCTCATTTAAAAACATCCGTTACTGTATATCCTTCAGAAGGAACTTGATTAATAACTGCTTCTGGTATCCCATTATTTGTATATCCCCCTGGAATCCATATCCTTGCCATGCCCCAGCTTCGATACCTGTTGGGACTTTCAATCCATCTATTTTGTTGATGTCTACTGGCTATCTTATTAACTTCACTCGTACCCTTAGTAACCTTTATAGCATCCTACTTCACCTGCTTTATAGCTATATAATTATCTGCTTTCCCTCGTTCAAATCCTGCAAATACCTTGTTACCTGTTGTGGTTTGTACGGTTCTAACCTCGACTGGTCGTAAGGCGTTATCGAAAAATAGTTTCCTAGTTTTTTGGCGTTACTCACAACAGTCGAATACACTGATTTTGATTGGATTTTCATTCCGTCAATGGTGTTTTTAAAAGGATTGAAGGCATCATCCATTGTTTTAGCAGTTGTTTTCAGAACATTGGCTAGTGCTGGACATTCTTTAACAGGGATTTTGCAGCAAGTCCCCCGGCTCCAGGTACAATCACAAAAACGCCTCGCATCAGCCGTTCTTCATCGTTAAAAAGCACTTGTAGTCTTTAGTAGACAACGAAGTGCTTTATGTTTAATTTTTTCGTCTTATTCTATTGCTATAATATTATTTATATCTTGAAAACATCTTAAAAATCTAGTTTTCCTAAATCATTATGTTTTATAAAACGATCTATTTCCATTTCCAAATCAGTTCTATTAATATTTTTATCAAAAACAAACCCCATTTTACCATTATATTTTTTTAATTTAGTTGGCATATCCCAATACTCCATCTCATTTTCAAACTCATATAATCCAAAAGTAAGGCACATATTTATTCCGTTTTTTTCAAAATAAAGAATTATGTTATCTTTATCAAAGTCTTCATAAATAATATTTATTTTAGTGTTAATCATTCTCGCACACCTTACCAATTAGTATCCTTACTTTATTTGTAGCTTATGCTTATTTTCAGTATATTCGGGTACCTAGAACCAAAAACTTAACATTTTTTCTTTCCACTTTTATTATCAATTACTATTTTTCATAATTTTTTGTGTTTAACTATATAATAAAATTGTGTCATAGAAAAAATCAAAAGCTTCATTTTCATTATTAAATTCCTCAAGAATAAAATGTCCACTACGTTCTTTTGTTTGGTATACTTTCCATACATTCCCTTCTAAAACACATCCTAATACTAAAGGAGCATCTGTTATTTGATCAAGAACAATTAAATATTCTCCTGATCTAATATTTTCTCTTTTTATGAGCTCAACGAACTCTTCTTTTGTCAATTCTCACATCTCCTAGTATTTTGGTATAATTCCTATCTTCTCTAATATTGTTCCATTTAGAGGTGTAACGATTTGATATGCTCCTTCTTCCATCAATACATCACCTGTTTTATTACTTTTCTATGGGGCTGCAGAAACTTGTATTTTCCGTAATTTACACTAAATCGTAAGGATTAAATGGTTTCCTTTCTTCTATTAAGGTTACATCACTTTTTGGAATCCAGCCCATCCACGAGACCCTATCAATTCTTGGTAATTTTAATTTAGTCCCAATTAATAAATCGCTTGTCACCACTTTATATTCATTTTCTCTCTCTTTCGAAATCTCCAATTTTTCACCATCTTTGATTCCGTAGGGTTTTATTCTTATGCAATCTGAAAGTTCGTTTGGTTTTACAATTTTCTCAAAAAGACCTGTATTATTAGGATTTTTAAAGGAATTATCAATTTTCTCACTATCCCTAGTCATAATAAAAATATTATCATCCATATCAACTGTTATTTTATATATTTTATTTCTATATTTTCCGTAATCACCGTATTTCAACATTTAATTCACCTCATAATTATTAAAATTTTACACTAAATCATTAGGATCAACTGGTTCGTTTTCTTCTATTAAAACGACATCAGTTTTAGGAACCCATCCGAGCCATGAATCTCTGTCTACTCTTGGTAAGTTTAGTTTTGGACCAACTAGTAAATCAGCCGTTTCTATCTGATATTTATCCTCTCTTTCTTGCAAAATGTGCACTTTTTCACCATCTATCATTCCATACGGTTTTATTCTTAAGCATAATGAAAGTTCGTTTGGTTTTACAATTTTCCTAAATAGTCCATTATTATACTTGTCTATAAAAGTTTCATCTATTTTATCTCTATTTTCCGTTATAACAATAACATTATTTTCCATGTCCTTAGTTATTTCATATTCTTTATTTTTATATTCCCCATAAATTCCACGTTTCAACATACTACTCACCTCATGTTTATCTAAATGATTTACCATCAAATATTGCAATAATTTCATCTTTCCCATCTATTACTCTATGTAATCTTGCACTCTCTTTTATATCGATAGAATCAATTGCAGTCCACTCAGGTATTACATTTTTAGTGTTTAACTATAGAATAAATTTGTGTCATAGAAAAAATCAAAAGCTTCATTTTCATTAATCCACGAGTATCTGTCAATTTTTGATAAATTTTAATTTAGTCTTAAATCATTCTGTTCAATGCAGTTAATTTTTATTTAATTTTGCAGTAACTATAAAATGATATCTTCAAAATACTTTTTAATATACTTTTGCTCTATTCTAGTTCTTTCTTCTTTCATATGATTAAACTTTAATATTGGTATTTTTATTTCAATTAAAGCTTCTATATCATTTAATTTTAGTTCTTTTTTAAATACGAATTGTTCTTCTTTAGTAAATCCATATAGTGATGCTAAATCTGAATTACTTGTAAACAATGAAATTTTCTCTTCATATAGTATATGTTTGCTTATAGACCATGGTTCAAATTCTAAATTGTTATATATTACTTTATATTTTAATTCATATGCAAATTCTAAATCGTCTACACTTACTTCTTTTATAAATATATTGTTATGAATATTACCTGCTAAATCAACCAATTCATTGAATCCTAGTTCAGCAATTCTTGTTTTCAGTCTAACTTTTGACTCTCTTACGTTGGCTAAATATACTTTATTTTTGTAAATAGCATAGATCACTTTAATTTCCTCCTATCAAAACCCACTTCAAATTTGTATCCATATCATAGATAAACTGTTGTGCTACTTTACCTGTATTACTATCTATAATCTTAATAATATCTATGTCCACAAATTTTCTTGTATATTAAAAATATTCACATAAGACAACATCTGTACTACCTGTAAATCCTTTTCCTTTAAAAGGATAATCGCCAGGTTTAGGCTTCCAATCCGGTAAAATAACCTTTTTTAAGTAATCGATTTAATGATTCAAGTCTTGATATAAAATTATCAAGAGCTTCCTCTTCTGAATCGAAAGTTTTTATTCCTGAAATAGCTCCTCTTTCTGATGTACTAAATACTTAATAGGAATTATCTTTTCTTAATATTCCCACATGATTTGTTTCATAGTTAGGAGTTTGAAAAAACAAGTAATTTTCGAACTTTCGGTCTAGTTGTATTCGTTTCACTTCTTCGTATTGCATATAGAGAACACCTCTTATATCATTTTTATTAAATTGAACTTTATTGTTGGGGCAATATCGCCCGTTAAAGCTGCTTGGCGATAATCTTTTTGATGCTGTTTCATCAGAATCAGATTACCTAATTAAAAAGTCTTCAACCTTTGAAAGGTTTGAAGACTTTATTTGTAGCTTATTTTCAGAATTGTTTTGGTTACCTAGCACCCATATCTTATGTTTTTTTAAATTGAATTATTAAATAAGCACCAAAAAACAAACTAATATGTTCTTTGATGCTCTTTTTTTAGCTATTTCGATTTTCAGTTTGGTTCAACTATGTTTTCAATCTCAAGTTTAAACCAGTGTTTTGTAGAATAAATGATCGTAATAATAATTCCAATCAAACCTATTAAACTTAAAAGGATTACATTAGAAAAACCGCCTAAAAATACGACAATTAGAGAAATAAGATATAACATTATTGCTTTACTATTTACTTTAATATCAACTGTACTACCTTTTTCGACTTGTTTTTCTTCACTTCCGAAAAACCATTGATTCGCTTTAACATTTACTTTTTCTGAATCTGAAGAGATTGTAAATTCCTCATTATTTTTTAACTTTTTAACTACTTGACTGTTTACTTGTAAAGAGACAGGCGAAGCTCCACCCATCATGCCTGTATTTCTTATGACTTTTATACTCAATGCCATTCCCCTCCGTTAGCAATAAAAATCATTAAAACTACTTCAAAAAAATGGAACTTAATTTCCCTTTATTTACACTAAATCATTAGGATCAACTAGTTCTTTTTCTTCTATTAAAATTACATCACTTTTAGGAACCCATCCGAGCCATGAATCTCTATCTACTCTTGGTAAGTTTAGTTTAGAGCCGATTAATGAAACACCCGTTCCTACTTGATATTGATTTTCACGTTCTTGCAAAATTTGCAATTTTTCACCCTCTATGATTCCATATGGCGTAATACTTATACATTCTGAAAGTTCACTTGGCTGTACTATTTTCTTAAAAATCCCACTATTATATTGATCTTTAAACGTTTCGTCAATCTTATTTCTATCTTCAGTTATAATAAGGACATTGTCTTCCATGTCTCTAGTTATTTCGTATTCTATATTTTTGTATTTACCATAAATTCCACTTTTCAACATGTAATTCACCTCATATTTATTTAAATACTTTACCATTAAATACTGAAATAACTTCGTCTTTTCCATTAATTACTCTATGCAACTTCGCACCCTCAGCTAGTTCAATAAAATCATTAAAAACCCACTCAGGAATAACTTCTCCATTCCTTGACGAAGTAAAACCATTTCCTGTCCATGGCCATCCATTTTCTTCCCATCCTCTATAAGGATTATTCATATTATTTCCATATGGAATTTCTAAACTCTTCTCAGAAAAACTTTTCGATTTTTTCGCCTTAAATTCAATATAACCATATGCATTACCATCTTCAGGATACGGTCTAACGATTTGTTCCTTATAATCATCATAATAAGAATAGTCTAACCTCATGGATTCTCTTACGTGATTATAATCATGAATATGAGCACTATCTTCTGCTTTTGCAATAAAACCTCTAACTGTCGTATATTTACCGTCAAGATATTTCTGAATGTCATTAGCAGGTATATTCTTAATTAAAGGTGTCTTGACATCTGGGCGAACAACCGAATTACGAATATCCTGCATTATTTTTTGTTCAGTTTCGTTTAATTGGTAATCAGGTTTTAATCGTAAGTTTGTAAAATCATCGTAACTTAAACTATGTTCCTTTAACTTCTTAGGAAGTATACTATTTACAAAGCTATCTGCACTCTGTAAATTCGTTGAAACTCGAACATTGGTATTCATTCCAATTTCAGTTTTGTCCCAAAACTGATTATATCTTTTTACATCTTCCTCATTCATTAATGCTTCAAAGGAATCTAATTTATTTAGCTCTTGATTTTTTAATGAAATTTCCTTCTCCGTCTGTATCCTAGAAATAAAGTCCTCGCCCTTATTCTTAAATACACCTTTTGAAGGTCCTCGTTCAAGTCCAGTAACTATATTCTGCCCAGTAGGAGTTTGCGCAGCTCTTACATGAACCGGTCTTAAAGCGTTATCAATAAATTTAGCAGATTCTCGAATAGTTTTTTGTCCTGTCTTTGATGTTACTGCTGCACCTACCGGATGGGACAGGGCGTATTTGAGTTGATTTACATGCTGACCACCTAATTTTTTGGCGTTACTCACCACAGTCGAATACACTGCTTTTGATTGGATTTTCACTCCGTCAATGGTGTTTTTAAGAGGTTTGACGGCATCATCTATTGTTTTAGCAGTTGTTTTCAGAACATTGGCTAGTGCTGGGACATTCTTTAACAGGGATTTTACGGCGAGTCCCCCTACTCCTGGTGCGATCGCAAAAACGCCTCGCATCAGTCGTTCTTCATCGGAGAGCTTTCTTCCAGAGATCAGATCTTCTCCTTTGACAGCTCCTGCTACATCGATTGCTGTGTAGATAGCACCTGCGGCTAGTCCTGCTGGCGGACACACAATGGACAATCCTATTACAACACCAGCTGCAATCAGATTGTACCAAAACTCTTTCTTCTCTTGTCCTGCTCGAATTCCTTCATATTCGAATGCACCGCTGTTTAGTGAAGCTGTACGATAATCTTCTTCCGAGGCTTCTTCACTAGGATTTTGAAGTTTCCAAGCCTCGTACTCAGTTTTGAGATTGGCTGAGTAGGTTGTATCCGCATCGTATAAGTCATTTAGTGTAATTTTATCTTTTGCACCTGAAAATAAGGATCCTTCTTGAACGTTTATCGTGTTAGCTGTACTGTAAGATGTTACATTCAAATCGGCCATCTTTTGAATGTACTCATCAATCGCTTTATTAAAGGGTGTATCTACCTTTTCATCGATAATTTTACCAATCCCTTTGGCATAATCATACAGTTTTTTATAGTCTTGGCGAATTGGCTTTGCTTCAGGTTGATATTCTTGAGGTTTAAAAGTAATCGCACCATCGACATCTTTTTCAGCGATATCCTTTTTGGAATCGTCGAAAAGATGGTCTGCGTTCTCATATTTATTGTCATACTTATGTGCTTCATTGACATGAGATAGTGCTTTTGAGACTTTTGACCATTTATCCTCTTCATACAGAAGCTTCACTCAGCCATCAGCCCCAATCCTTTGGCAATTTCTGTGGCTAAGGCTTTATCTTCTTCAATCATACTGTTCATAATGTCATTGATCACTGTAAAAGCACGGCTATAAAGATTGTTTAGCTCTAACATTCGATTATTTGCATCGGCGTAAGAACCCATATTCTCTTTTGCTTTTCCTTGTTCATAAAATTTGATATCATTTAGGGCTTCAATAGCTGGTTTCATCTTGTCTTCAAGCTCCGTCATGATTTTTTGAATGTATTGGATAAAAGATATCATTTCATCCACATTCATTTTTATTTCTTTGCTCATCTTACATCCGCCTCCTTATAAGGAAAACGATAGAAATCATAAATCTTCTTCACAAGGAAATATTGACTAAGTTGGTATGTGGTTTCGTTATTCACGTCAATCCCTTGAAGCTTTCCATTTTTTTCGAAAAACATCCATTGTTCTACGGATGTTGTTTTTTCAATGTAATTGATAGTAAAACATTCTAACTGAACAGTTGCTTCATCTTTTTCAAAATAGTCCTTTACATCATTTACTCCAATTGATTTCTTTAAATAGGTTGTATCCTCTGGTAATGGTTCTCGCTTAAATAATGGATAACCTTCCATAATTCTTTTTAAAAAGGCAATGTCTTGATGAACGAATAATTGGAAATCACCATCTTCTCTCCATTTGATCGTGATGAGATGTTCATCTTGCCCGAAGCCAGTCATAAGATTATCCAATCGGATGTATCGATCACTAGAAGCGTATTGTTCTAATAGGCTTATAACAACCGCTCCGTCTTTTGTTAATTTTTCATCTGAAGTCATTAGTTTTTTATCAATAAGGCTTTTTTTCGCTTCTTCAAATCCTTGGCGATTTTTCATAACGAGCAATTGACGATCTGGAAGTCCAAATAGCATTTTGCAGTCAAATGCTGAAGAGAGTAACAAAAGTTCTTCTGCAGTATAAAGTGCGGTCATCCGATACCCTCCACCTCATTGACAATGGCTTCATTCATAAGTTTATCCATGTCTTTTTTTAGATTTTCTAAAGCTTTTACATTTTGATCAGCAGCCGTGCAAATGTCGTCATGATATTGAATAATAATGTCCAAAAAAGCTTGGAATTCATCTTTCGAACGACCTGACCATTGCGAGCCACTGAGTGTACTTGAAAACCCTTCTGCACTTGCCTTTGCATCATATAGAGAACGTTTAATGATTTTTGCTTGTTCTATTGCTTCGCTCAAACTACCTCCAGTGATTTCAACATTTTGAGACATACTATCCCTCCTTTGCAGCCTTTTCACGTTCTCTTTCACGCCGTTCTTGTTCTTTACGTTTTTCTTCTTCTGCTAAACGTTGATAATACCCCGCACGTTCATTTGCAATGGATATTGCATTTGAATAAGTAGATTTTTCACCTTTTAAATCAGTCATTATATCTTCCATTTTCTTGTCAACAATTTCTTGTTTTGATTTATAAAGAGATGCAGGGAATCCTTCATTTTTCATATTTGGATGTTCTACTTTATAGGCGTCGGTTGATTCTTCAATGTCTTCGATTATATCTCCCAAATCACCCTTATCATTTGATAAGCTTCTAGAAAGCTGACGATACTTTTTTGCTTTAATTTCATAACCACTTAATCCCCAGTTAAAGACATTCAAATCTTCCCATTCCATTTACAACACCTCGACTTTCATATCCGATAAAATAAAATTTTTATTTTTTCTGTATGATTCCCACGAATCATATATGCTTCAAATGCATTCAATTCTTTTTCTCGATATGGTCTTTGGACTTCTACGATTGATTGATCATTTAAACGTACCATTGAAATAGCCGTGTTTAATTTCTTCATGGCAGTTGAAGTCTCATCGTAACTTCTAGTCATTTGACTATTCATACCAAAAATCAAATGAATTCCATAATTTGCTCCATCTGAAATTACTTTTGCCAGTTGAGATTGTGAAGTTGATGACAACTGGTTATTAATGGCCTCCATGTCCGTGAAAATAACAACAATTGGACTTATTTGTTGTATAAATTCTCTTAATGAAGAGATACCACTTTCTCGTTGTTCAATAAATGATTCTTGACGAGCTTGCTGTGCTTCCAATAATTGTTCGATTAAGGCTGTTGTTTCGTCCATTTGTTGAATATATTGATAGTTAGCCCTTTGTAATGCGCTATACATTGCAGTCACCTGATCCACTATTAATAATTGTGGTGCAATTGTTGAATGTTCTATTGTGTATAAAATTGATTCGAATGCTTGCATAAATCTTCGTTCCGAATCAGCAATCACAAATAGATGTTGTTGTGTGCTGAAATCTAATGACACCGCTTCTACATTTTCCAAATCAACTGCAAATGGCAATCTATTTTCAGCATATGCCTTTTGAACAGATGGCAATTCAAGGAAGAATTCATCTGTAACATTTTCTGGAACCATCGGAATTCCATCAGGTATCCTACCATTCCAGTTACGACTTATATTTTCAATATGGCTTCTCAGGTTTGCAGATACTTGAAGATCATCCTCACCTTTAGCAGGCATTGCTACTTGCATAAGTGTTACTTCTTCTAACTTGATAAGTGCTCGACCTGCTATTTCTTCGGTTGCTACGTCTGATTTCCCCATAATACTTCTGCTTTCTGATTGGTCAATCATATAAAGAGCAATTTGAGTTTTTATATTGATTAATATCGGTGTTCGAATTGCTAGTTGTCGACTAGCTGTTAAGACTAGGAAAATTCCAAGCCCCACACCATCTCGTGCGATTTTTATCATAAGTTCATCGAATTGATCTTTTAATGATGATTCACTTACTGCATCCATTGCATCTACAAAAATCACAATATCCGGTAATACTTCTTGTGTTAGTTCTTTATACATTGCCGAATTAGGAACTCCATGTTCGCTCAACAACTTTTTACGTTTTTTGATAATACTAGATATTCGCTTGATCCATTTTTGCATTTTTTGATCTTCATCTAATCGAATCATATCTGCAGCATGTGGAAGCTTTTGTAATGGTAATAACCCATTAGTACCGAAATCCAGTAAATAAAAATGAACTTCTTCTGGTGTATAGTTATCTGCTATTTGCATTGCAATAGTTTGCAACATTGTACTTTTTCCAAAGCCAGGGCTTGCAAAGATTGCGACATGACCATCTCTCATAAAATCTAGTGTGAATGGTTTTTGCAGTTGTTCATGTGGTAGATCAAGCATGCCAATTTGTGCAACTAAATGATTAGTTTCTAATGGTTGGTATTCAAGATCAAATCGACTAATTCTTTCTTCCAAAGGAGGTAACCACGGTCTTGGTAATGCTTTAATCTGTTGAGTTACCGCTGTTTCATGAATTTCTGCAATTACCGCTTCTAGTTGAGTCCATTGTTGTTTCGGCATCTCTTTATGTGTTAATCCACTTAAGTCTTCAGTTAATACTTCAAATTGACCAAGATCATTTATAGAATAAATTGTAAAATCTTCAACATCCTCGACCATTTGATTTCCTTTATATGTAGCTCCACTCCAAGCACTTTGGAACAGTTCGTAAACTTCATTATTTCCTACTTGTAAATAGGCTCTACCTGGTTGAGTAATATCAGCAGCATCTTTAGTCTTCAATACTTCGTTTGAATCACTTTCATTTTGTACTTTTAAAGCCAATTTGAATTTAGAGTTAGACCAGATTTGATCATCAACTACCCCACTAGGTTTTTGAGTTGCAAGAATTAAATGTATACCAAGTGAACGACCGATACGGGCAGTTGATACAAGTTCTTTCATAAATTCTGGTTGTTCTGCCTTTAACTCTGCAAATTCATCTGAAATAATAAAGAGTTCAGGCATAGGCTCTTTCACTTTATGGTCTTCATATAACTTTTGATATTGATGGATATGATTGATTTCATTTTCGCCAAATATATGCTGCCTTCTTCTAAGTTCTGCTTTAATGGATGCTAATGCACGCATGGATTGTGCACCGTCTAAGTTTGTGATGACACCAAGTAAATGTGGTAAATCTTTAAATAAATTAGCCATCCCTCCACCTTTATAGTCAATTAAAAGAAATCCAATATTATATGGGTGGAAGTTTGTTGCTAATGACAAAATATATGATTGGATAATTTCTGATTTACCTGAACCAGTTGTACCTGCTACTAGACCATGAGGACCGTGTGCTTTTTCATGTAAGTTTAAAAGCACAATATCATCCTTACCTCTAACCCCTAGTGGTACGGCCAGACTCTTATACGGTTTATGACTTTGCCATCTTGATGCTACTTGTAATTCTTGAACTGTTGAAACACCGTACATCTCCATGTATGTGATGCTTTCAGGTATACGGTTTTCTAAATTTTGAAGATGATCATATGCAGCTAATCTTCTAGCTAGTTCTTCGAGTAAATCATCTGAAACATCCTGGTTTAGATCAAATGTTTGTCTTTTTAGTTCCTCATTTTGAATAAATAACTCACCTGTTGTAGAATCTTTAATCCGAATTACAGTTGAAATATGCTCTGGTAATGACTCCAAAACGTCTTGAACATAAATCACTGAAACACCTAATTTTCGGCAATCTTCTTGTAGTAATTCCATGATTGTATGATCCATGATAATTGTTTCATCAGTAATCACAATTACAAG
Source organism: Rummeliibacillus pycnus (assembly GCF_050459865.1). GTDB lineage: Bacteria > Bacillota > Bacilli > Bacillales_A > Planococcaceae > Rummeliibacillus > Rummeliibacillus pycnus_B. The sequence goes on along the minus strand of NZ_JBCMNM010000102.1, from coordinate 24,416 downwards.
TTGTGGAACAAAGACACTTGCTTCTCTTGAATTTTTCTTTTCGACTTGTTGTTTACGATCTTTAAGCATTTGGTAAAGTGAGTTCATTACCTGATCTCTTGAACGTTCATGATACACAAATGAACGAACATTGATTGCTTGTAGACTTGCATGTGGAAGCCAACGCATCCACTCCCATTGCTTTTTTTCGTGCTCCTTAAAAATCATGATAAATTGAACTTCATGATAACTATGGAAAAATGCTAACTGTGCAATCATTTGTTTAAGTTGTTGTAGAACGAGAGGACGTTTCCCAATATATCCAACTGCACCATTGACCAAATCAACGATAATTGGTGCATGATCAATATGATTATATTGATTTTCTAACTGAATAGCTTTTTCCATTAAAGGATCTTCTTCGAGCGTAAATTCTTCAATATTTATCTTAATTGGATAACTGGCATCAACTGTTCCCTCACCTAAACGATAAAACAAAAAGTCATTATGAAATGGTGTTTTCTCATACATTCTTGCTGATTGCTTCCGTAATAATTCTACTAACTCAGGTATGGAAGGATAATGATACTTGAGTGCGCTATATTGATCATTTTGAGCTTCATATAATTCTTTAGACTTTTGTCGTAAGTAGGCATTAAACTTTACATTCCGTTCTTTCGTATCTTTTTTATACTTTTTGACATTTCGAATATAAGAAAGAATTGAATAAATTACTGTTACAATTGTCATGGATAACATGACAACAATATAAATTCCAGTTGGTCTGAAAAGCGAAACAAGTAACATGGCAGCCAACATAACAAGTGGTGGAACTATAATTCTTCCTAATTGCTCACTTGGTTTTGTTGGACGTGTTGGCGGTGAAGCAATAACTTTATCATCATCTGGTTGGTGATATCTTACACGTGGTGAGCGATGATAAGTATTTTTATATTCTTGTAGTTTAGATGTGATTTTTGGTAATTGAATATTACAGCTATTTTCTTCACATGTAATTGTTAAAATATCATTGTTGATTGAAAGTAATAGATTATTGATATAAAGTAAATCTCCGTCTTGAAAACTACCCTTTATCTCCTTTTTATTGTTCACATAAAATTGACCATGAAATACAAAAAACTTATATTCATGTTTTTTTACTTTCTGAATAATAACCCTTCCTGGAAGTTCAGAAATAATTGAATCTTCATCTTCATTTCCAATAGTCCATTGTGGAGAATCCATTAAGTCATATCTTCTGTCCTCTGCTCCAATGAAGGTCAAGGCAATTGATGAAATGACTTGTTTTTGATCAAGTCCAAGCAACTGATTGTTAACTAATAATTCTTTTCCATTCCAATTACATTGAATAGCTTTTTGAAGAGAGGGAACGGTAATGGTCGCTTTTAAATCTGGACCAATCATTATTTGTTCTTGTTGTTTTTCTTTAAATTCGTAGCGATGAAAGCACTCTCCGTCTACTACCGTTAAAATATAGCGCATTGTATTCACCTCCTACTCTTTGCTCTTTTTCTCTTCTATTTTCTTAGCTTCTTTTTGTTTCTTTTGATCTTCTAACTTTTGTTGTTCAGCTATCTGTTCTTGTTTTTGTTTTTCTTCCATTGCTTTTTGAGTTTGGGACTCAGCTTCCATTTTCGCTGCTTCTTCTTTATCTTGGATTTCTATTAATTCACTTTCGATTTCTTTTAATTTTCCATCCTTCTTCTCTTGATCCATCGTTGTATTCTTCTTCAATTGATTTTGATAAAGGATTAAACTATATTTTGTTAAATCATTTACATCCAAGCTATGCGCAAGTTTCACACTTTCGCTAAAGTTATTTCGAGCAATATTAATCCAATAACTTAATAAACGATCATCAGATATAGTTGCAATTGAATTAATTGAATTTGTTTTTTGTTCTTCTGTTAGCCCACTCGTTTTAACACTTGAAATGGCATACATTTTTTTAATACTTTTTGGTAGCTGTTCAAGCTTTTGATCTTTTAATTGCTCTTTTACATCTACATAATTTTCATTTATAAATGATGCATTTGCCTCGTTATATAACTCTTCTGTAGGAATTTTTGAGCTAAATGCATAAAGTACAAGTGATAATAAAATAATGCTTACGATTGATAAAGATAACGTGGCAATTTTAAATCCCTTAAATTTGTTTTTAGAAACTTTTTCAAACTGTTTTAGTGTTTTCTTTTTCTCTTTTCCGTAATATTCAAAAAGCAACTCTTGAAGCGCTTCAATAGTTTCTGTTTCTTGTACAGCTTTTTCATATGAAGTGGATGTTGCTCGAGTAAGTGCTCCCTTCATTAAATCTTCAAACTGAAACTCACTAGAAAATGTAGCAATTGCTATGCATTTATATGCTTTAAGAAATTCATCGCTTGAATTATTTAAAGGTGGTAAGATATTCTTGATTCCTCTATATATCATAAGAGGCATTAAGTTAAGGTCGTAAACTAAATTATTTGGATTTAAAATAACTGTTGTTCTTCCATTTAGGAGTTTTGAAAACCTTCCAATATTATGGAGTAAACGTAATTGATCGACTCTTTCTAATTTTTTGATATTCTCAAAAGATTGGAAACCTTCTAACGTATATTCAAATTCAATATTTTCACCAGCTACTTTTACATCGAAATGTAAAAAATTACTCGTATCCTGATTTAAAAGATGTAACTCTTGTTCTGATTGAATAGATGTTTCTGCAAGAGGCAGAGTCAAGATAAGCTGTTTTTCTTCGTTTTTTAAGGACAGCTCCACTTCACCTAATTTTAGTTTATTTTCCATGCGTAATACCCCTTTTAGTTATGCTCATTTTCAACGATGAGAAGTTCACCATTTGAAATAGAACAATCTAATAATTGATCTTCAGGTTGTAGTGTTATTTGTTTTAAAGGTAATTTAATAACGCTATTACTATTAATTTTTTCTTGTAAACTTGTAGAAAGAGCGAATAATAACTGTTTTACGGTCATTTTTGTTGAAATGGCCAAATCGTAGGTATTACCGCCAGACTTTGAAAAGTCAATTGTTATTCGTTTATGATTATCCATGCGCTTCACCTACATTTAGCTTTCTTAAGAATATGAAAAGTCCCATGCATAAGAAAATGATTGTGATTGTAATAAGAGTCATGAAGAGCCAGCCGTCAGCTAAACTCTCCTTTTTTGAACTTTTCTGTTGTATATTTTTTACAGCTATTTTTTCTTGAAATAACTGTTCCGTTGCAGATGATATATTCGTGTTTTGTTCATTCATGTAACCTTCTTGAAAGAGCGAATTTAATGTCGTCTTCTCCTGCATTTGTTCATTTTGTTTTAAATAGTTTTCTACTTTTATACTTTCATCAGTAAAAAGCTCATCAGTTCCTTCTACTAAATTATCTGTAGAATCAATTTTTGTCTTATTCTCATTGATACGATTAATATCAATTTTTAAATGTCCATTATCTTCATTTGCATGTGCAGGAATACTCGTGGTAATGATTGCCCCACCAATGATAAAAGCACCTAACCATTTATGCTTCATTTACAGTCTCTTCTTTCGGAGGAAGTCCCTTTACAACAAATAAATTGAGAACAAAGAACAAAATGGCAAGAATAAACATTACTCCGATTATTATTACTCCGCTACTAGTGCTGTTTATAATATTAGAAATATTATTTTCCAAATAGTGTAATGGAGATAAAAGTGATATTTGTTGAATGATATGTGATCGTTCAAAATCAAAACCAAGCGCTTCAGTAAAGAATAGGTACATACTAATGCTCACTAAAATGATAAACATACCAATCATTTTGAATTGTCGTAATAAGTAAGTAGCAGCAAGTACTAATAACGTCATTAATAGTGTAATGATTGTAATCCAAATTACCGGTGAGATCTCAATTCCTTTGTAAGTCATTAATGAAACTGTTCCAACTATTAAACCTTCGATAATCGCTACTGCAGTTGTAAATAACGAGATCGGTAAGTTTTTAGCATATAAGCTTTGTTCTTCTGCATTTTCGAAATCTGATTTTTTGAATACAAATTGTTTAAATCCTGACATAACATAAGCAGTAAACAATGCTAAGAATGAAGCAATTACTATCAAATAGAATGTTGTTCTTGTATCACGCGCATTTTCAATAGATTGTTTTGTCATATTAATTGGATTAGATAAGAAATCATATAATTCCTCATTTTGTGCATTTCCAATTTTACTATTAGCTAATACATTGCTAAAATTCATCGCATATTCATTATCATTTGATACTTTTTTAACTAAGTCATTCGCTAACTGATCAGCTTTATTTGTTAGCTCATGTCCACCACTTTTTACTTGTTTTGCTTTTTCATTGATTCCATCAAATGAATCGTATACGGAGCTTGCTTGTAAGTTTGCTGCTTCTGCTTGCTCTGCCACAGTGCTACTATTTGAAAGTAAATCGCTGATTCCCTCTCCTAAATTAATACTAACTTGCCCCTCTTTTTCGTTATTCTCAGTTACTTGTGAACTTGATTTAACTAGTTGGTTACTCGTTTCTTTCCATTGTTGGGCTACAGGTATAAGCTTTGTAATTTCGTCATTTTGTTCTTTAGCTACTTCTGTTGCTTCATTTATTTGCTTAATAAGAAGTGGAAAATTTTTTAAAATGGTTGATAATTCTTCGTTATAACCTATCACTTTATCATTGACGGTTTTTAAATCATCTGAAAGCTTTGAAGTTGTTTGTTCAATTAATGATTTTTTAACTAAAGAAATGATAAAAGCTTTCATACCTTTGTTTGAAAGTGCATAATACAAAGAGTCTGTATTTGAACTACCAATTTTTTCAAACGAACTATTGCTCAATTGTGTGAATTGATCTGGATTTGTAACATCAATATCAAAATACAACCTGAATAACGCTTGTAATCGTTGATAATTCCAAATAGACTTAGCAACTTGATCTGGAATTTCTTCCTGTGTTGCTAGAGATGATGTAATTTCATGATGGATAGTTTCATTAGTAATTGTTTTTGTTTGATTTGTTTGATTTGTTTGATTTGCATCATTTGATTGTTTTGTTTCAACAGACTTAGTATTTGCTTTTTGATTGCTATGCTCTTCTTTATTTAAAATCAATGTTTTTTCTTTTTCATTCGTTATATCTTTTGTATTAACTTGATCTTCTTTATTTTCTTCTTGCTTTTCATCTTTTTTAAGAGTTTGATCTTCTGATTTAGCAGTATTATTCAGCTCTTCTTGAGAATTTTCTACATCCTTTGAATCAGATACTCGCGTAATGACATGATGTATGACTGCAGTAATATCCTCTTCATGTTTTTTTAAAGTCCAACTCCAATTTACTGGTGAAAAAATATCAACACTGTAATCAGTTAAAGCAAATGTAGCAGAAACTTTTATTTTTCCTTTTGATATAGCTGGCAAATCTATTACGCCTGGCTGTACATTTAAAACCTTGCCATCTGGTAGTGTTAAAACAATATTCTTTGTTACAAATCCTGCTGGAGCATTGATTATAAATGTTCTTTTTCCAGCTTCTTGTGCTGGAATTTTCATTTCATCTGATAATACAGTACCTTCTGTCATTAGTTTGTTTTTCATTTCCTGAATGTAATACTGAATTGAAAATTGACCATCCGTTGAATATGAATGATTTTTTTCCTTTGCATATTTCTTGGCTGCGTAGATTATTTTAGTTAGTTGATCTTTTGTTGATTGAGAAACATCTAAATAATTTACTTGTTGTTCATCCAAAGATGGTAGTTGATCAATGGTTTGTAATAAGTTGTTTTCAATGTTACTTTTAGGTGCTAAAAACAAAGTATTAATTTTGGCTGTATTTTCTGGTGTAGATAATGCATCGTTTAAAGATTCATTCACAAATTCAGCAACTTCTTTTGAAATATCTTCATCAATTCTTTTCTTTAAAGATACCGTATATTGATTAATATTCTCTTGTGTTGAAGTTAAGTTGGTAACAATGCCAGATGTAACTAGTGTCATATCCTTCCCTAATTTTTGACCTAGTAATTTTTGTTCATCACTAATACTTTGGAGTTTTTCTTCCGCATTATCTACTGTAACTTGATTATTACTATCATTAATTAAATTAGTAAGATTGTTATAGCTTTCATTACCTTTCACAAGATATTCTTGCATAGTTGACATCGTTTGGCTTGTAGTTGTAGCGCTATCTAAACTGTTCTTTGCATCTTTTTGAAATATGTTTAAATCTTTGTTAAGCCCATTAAAAGAATCTTTTGTAAAATTTGTATTATCATTAATTTGAGTTAAATTATTTGTATATTCTTTTATAGGGTCGTTGATATTTGTGGCATATGTTGAAGCTAATTGATCTTGTTTTTTTACTATGTTTTTCAAATTTTTTTGAGCAGACTGTAAGTTTCCAATGACACTTGCAAAAAAGACATCGATTACTTTTTCATTGAACGAGTTTAATAATTCTCCAGAAATTTTTTGTGCTTGTGCTTTTGTGATTTCATTGTCCGATTCATTTAATTTATAAGAAAGTTCAATTGGCTCTGGACTTACGTTGTCAATTGAAAGAGCTCGTTTTGTAAAGTCATTTGGTATAGTTATAGCCATGTTATAGCGTTTATCTAAAATACCATCTTCTGCTTCTGCAGAGTCGACTAAATGGAATCTATGTGTATCATTGTTTTCTAAACTCTTTTTAAATTCTTCTCCGAAGTTATATGATTTGCCGTGGTATTCAACAGGTTCATCTAGATTAACTACTGCAACATCCATTTTGAATTCTGCTTTCTCTGTTTTTTCCTTCGTTGCAGAATTAAATGGTATGTATGCAATTATCCCAGCAAGAAGAAAAGCTAGTACGATAAAAAGTGGCAAACGATTTTTTTTTGTCATTTTTACACCTCATTAATTCCTATAAAGATAATAGGACCGTCGATAACTCAACGGTCCTTAAATTACTCTACGTATATTAGTAGTTTTACTACTATATTTGTACATCGATGAGCGAAGTGAACCCTCTTTGAATATACAATTTGTTTTATTGTAATCCGAAGTTTTTAGAAAGCTGCATGTCATGTTCTTCTACTGCGTCAGCAGTTTGATCTAGTTGTTCCTTTATTGCTTTAAGTAATTCTGCAAAGTTTTTTACTTTTGGTTTTAATTGTTCGAATTGAGCATCGAATTGTTGAAAAGCTTTACCTTCCCATTCAGAACGTAATTGACCTTGCAATCCATCCAATTCACCTAACATTGTGATAATTTGTTCACCACATGTATCATATTTTTTCGCTTTACTTTTTAGTTCCTGTGGGGTCATACGAATTTGTCCTGCCACGTCTACCAGCTCCTTATCACATTTAATTGTAATTCATATAAAATATTGGAATTTTGTTACAAAATTAGTTTATTGAATTAGACTTAGATAGTCAATTAAAACTATATTAATATATATTAAATCTCGAAATAGAGATAGTATGTAACAAATAGTAAAGATGCTTATTTTCCGGGCTTAATGTAATATAATTAGAATCATTCTAAATAATGCCCAAAAGTACTTATTTAAAAATTTCACTAAATTTAGATTGATAAAATACTATTAAAAATAATAAATTAAATCGCTATCCCCTTAAAAATTTTAATTTTATTTTCCTTTCGACAAATTTCAACAAGTTCAATTTTATTAGATATTTATAGCCAATTTGCTTCTTTTTACTTAATTATACAATTAGCCGCCTAATTGCTTCTATAAAGCGCTTTATGCTATATTGATATATTTTTTACAATGGACAAATTAGGATTAATAATTGGAAATACTCTTCTCATTTATATAAAAAAAGCTATAGCCAGACTAAAAATGGCTATAGCTTGAAGAACTATAAGTAATTATTGCGGTTGTTTCGATAATTGTTCTTGTAACTTTACGGATAGATATTTACGAGCTTCAGCTGTTGTAATGCACAAATCTGTTTGATGATTTTCAAATCCAAGAACTACTTGAGCACCATCTAAGTTTTCTATTATCGATTCAATCAGATATTGCTTATTTAAGAACGCATCAAGTTGCGTAATTTCAGCAGCTACCTGTACATATTCTGACATATGCTCCCTCCTCTATTGGTGCCCTACTTTTGTTGAGCTATTATGTGCTACTTCAGGTACTAAGGCTGTGTCTTCATCGGGTTCAATTGTCCAGCTATTTCCGATAGTAATACCCAAATATTTCCCATCATCTGGATCTAATATTTCTTGTTGCGGATACTTATTAAACCACCAATATTTTGCAAGAATATAATATAAAATAGCTCCTACGACAAAGCCAATAAGTGACGAATACATAGGAAATAGATTTGCAATAATTCCTCCAATAATCCAGGAGATAAAACCTGCTAAATTAAAACCGCCTAAATATCTAAATTGTCCATTTGCCTCATATAATCCTTGTACATTGACACGACGTTTCCGTAATAGATAATAATCAGCAAATAATATACCAACAATAGATGTTAAGATCCCTCCAATAATAAGAAGGACAGAATTTAGCATTTCAAATAGACTCCATGGCTGTGATAAAGTTCCGATGATGCCCGCAATGACTACCCCCACCCAGAAAGGTACACGTGGACCTCCTATATTGGAGAAGATTGTAGCAGCAGGAATTACGTTTGCTGACGTATTTGTTGACCACTGCGCTAGAACGATCATGAGTAACAAGATAGCTAATATAAAGCCACTTGCTGATTGTTGTAATGCATTAATCGGATCTGCTGATGCTACTGCCATGTAGCACACTCCACCAATTACAATCATAAATGTATTGACAATTGGCATTATGATTAATGAACCAACCAATTGTGTATGATTACGTTTAAACCAGTTCCTTTCATTGGCAGGTGCTTTGAAAAAGCGTGATAAGGTTGGCATATCAGCAGCTAGGGTTGCCCAGAAGCCCATATTCGCCATAACTACAATCATAAACGCTGTAAATGCTGCCATTCCTGTTGTCGGTGATTCGACCCATGTCCAAACATTTTTACCTGACGCCTCTGCTTTATCAGCTAAAGTAATATACATCCAAAGAGAGATTAAGATAATGATTGGAGCTGCTAAATCAGCAAATCGTTCAATTGATTTAATGCCAAGTGAAGTATTAAAGAGTTGCACGGCCGCAAATAGAAGGAAACAAATGAACCAATTATCGAAACCAAATAGAATATTTAATATCCCATTAATGGCAAGCGCACCGAAGTACGTATTGATTCCAAACCAGCATGAAGCTGTAAACCCACGTGCTAGCGAAGGGAGATGAGTCCCAATCGTTCCAAATGGTGCTCGCATATAAACCGGAAAGGAGATACCGTGCTCAACTCCAATATCACCAATGAGCACCATGAATATCCCAATAAGGAGCGATCCAACTAATGTTGCTACAATTAACATAGGCATTGACAAATGTATAATGCCTGCTGCACCAATTGCGAATGCTGCAAGTACGATGGCCATTCCTATCCAAATAACTGAAAATCCAAATGCACTAATCTTTCGTTGATCATGAGTAATCGGCAACAGATCTGGAGACTTTAAATAATCATTGTTATTGCTCATTTTCACTTAACCTCCATATTCGAATAGTCCATTGGCTTTTGAAATGGGTAACCTTTCATCGTAAATAACTACAAATAACTAATTATTTGCAAAAGTTTTAAGCATTGCTTGGCGCTCATTCCATGTCATTGCAGGTATTTTATGAGGCAATTCCTTCATGGTTATTGCTCCATCAACTGGACAAACAATGGAACATAAATTACAACCAACACAGTCTTCTTCACGAACCCTTAGCATTGGTTTACCTGTGCCTACATCCGTATAGCGCTCAATACATTGATGCGATGTGTCTTCGCATGCAATATGACACTTGTTGCAATTAATGCACACATCATTGTTAATATTAGCTACAATTTGATAATTGAGATCTAGATCGCCCCAATCGGAGTATTTCGGAACGGAACGCCCTACTAGATCCATTACAGAAGCAAGTCCTTTTTCATCCAGGTAGTTATTTAATCCATCAATCATATCTTCCACAATGCCAAATCCGTGATGCATTGCTGCTGTACATACTTGCACGCCTGTTGCACCCATAAGCAAGAATTCTGCAGCATCTTGCCAATTTGAAATGCCACCAATACCTGATATAGGAACATTTATATGTTTATTTCTTGCACACTCGCCAACCATATTTAATGCAATCGGTTTGACAGCTGGACCACAGTAACCACCATGTGCACCTTTACCCGCAACATGTGGGATTGTATCCCATGTATTTAAATCGACACCCGCTAAGCTATTAATGGTATTAATCATACTTATAGCATCTGCACCACCTTGGACGGCAGCTTCCGCTGTAACAGTAATGTCTGTTATATTTGGTGTCAATTTGACAATCACAGGTTTTGTCGCTGCTTCTTTAGCCCATGCTGTTTGTTTTTCAACAAGTGCAGGTACTTGCCCAGATGCAGAGCCCATTCCTCGTTCTGCCATCCCATGTGGACATCCAAAATTCAATTCAAAACCATCTACGCCAACAGCTTCTACTCGTTTTACAATCTCATGCCACTTTTCCTGTTTTGGCTCCACCATCAGTGATGCAATAATGGTGTGATTGGGAAATCTCTTTTTTGTTTCATAGATTTCCTTTAAATTTACATCTAACGGTCGATCCGTGATTAATTCAATATTATTAAAGCCTGCAACACGTTGACCATTAAAACTAACAGCAGCAAATCGAGATGATACATTTAAAATAGGATCTCCTAATGTCTTCCAAACAGCACCGCCCCAACCTGCTTCAAAAGCACGCTGGACCTGGTAGCCCGAGTTTGTTGGTGGTGCTGATGCGAGCCAAAATGGATTTGGTGATTCAATACCAGCTAAGTTAATTCGTAAATCTGCCATAATAGTCCCCCCCAAGGAATTACGCGATTTCGGTTATACTTTCTAATTGTCGATGAATTGCGTAAGCACAATCTTTACCTTGTTGTGCAGCTGATACAACGGTTGCATCACCATAACCATTTCCATAGATGACATCACCACATGAGAAGATTTTTGGGTTTGATGTTTGTAATGTTGTTTGATCAACTTTTACAATTCCTCTGTTATGCTCAAGACCAAACTGTTCGATTAAATTTGTATGGCGTGTCTGTCCGATTGCTCGAATAACGGCATCAACTTGAATGATGAAATTTGACTCTTTGATTTCATGGAGGTTCGCTTTGCCATCCACTTCTTCACCTAACTCCATTCTTACACACTCTAATCCAATAACATTGCCTTCATCATCACCGATAATACGTTTAGGTAATGATAGCCAACGGAATTCGACACCTTCTTGCTTGGCAAAATCAAATTCAAACGGATATGCTGTCATTTCTTTTGCTGTGCGACGATAAATAATTTGTACTTGTGCCGCACCTAAGCGAATAGAACATGTCGCTGCATCAATTGCAGTATTACCTGCGCCAATAACGGCAACACTTTTACCAACAAAATCATTTGTGATATCATTCTTCGTACTTTTTACAAATTCAATGGCATCGTACACACCATTCAATGATTCACCTTCAATTCCAAGCATTGGTACTGTATTCATTCCTACAGCAATCAGCACACGATCATAGTTATTTACAATTTCGTCTACTGAAATGTTGTCACCAACTCGATGATTCGTTTTAATTTCGACCCCAAGTTTTTCGACTTGTTCTACTTCCCATTGAACAATATGTTGTGGTAGACGGAATGAGACGATTCCATATTGATTTAAACCACCAGCTTCTGCTTCAGCTTCGTAAATTGTGACATCATAACCTAAACGACGAAGTTCACGTGCTGCAGATAATCCTGCTGGACCACTTCCGATGATAGCAATTTTCTTACCATTGCTTGGTGGTGCTTCAAACAATGAAACCTGATTCTCTCTAGCCCAATCCGTAGCATGTCGTTGTAAATCACCGATTTTAATCGGCTTCTCTGCATGATTGAGTACACAAGCCCCTTCACAAAGCTCTTCTGTTGGGCAAACACGTGCACAACTAGCCCCAACTGGATTTGCATCCATAATCACATGTGCTGAGCCTTTCAAATTTCCTGATGCAATTTTCTTTATAAAACTTGGCACATTGATACTTGTTGGACATGCTTGAATACACGGTGCATCATAGCAAAATAAACATCGATTCGCTTCTTCAAGAGCAGCGTATGGTGTTAAACCGCTATACGCTTCATCAAAATTCTTTTCCAATGAGCTCAACTCTTTCATAGCTAATGCCCCCTGTTTTTTAGGTAGCACTGAAAACTGAAATATAGTACAAAGCCGCTATTACTGAAGTGGAATCATACGCTTTCCCGCAGGAATCTTCGCTGATACCACTTCATCAAAAATAGCAATACAGAATTTTTATTTAAAAAATTCTATCATTTAGACTTTTCAGTGTCCCCTGTTTTTTTGTTGTATTGTATTTTATTTCGTAATAACTGGCTTTTCTTCTTTATTCACTTCACGTCGAATATATTGTCCTCTTCCTAGTTCGCCAACAAACTCTTTGTCTTTAATGACAAATTCACCCCGACTTAGTACACTAACTGGTTCACCTTTTACTTCAAGTCCTTCAAACGCATTATAATCTACGTTCATATGATGTGTTTCTGCTGAAATCACTCGTTCTACATTTGGGTCAAATAAGACGATATCGGCATCTGAACCAATTGCGATAGTTCCCTTTTGCGGGAAAAGACCGAACGTTTTGGCAGCACTTGTTGATACCATATCAACAAATTCATTTAGTGTAATTCTTCCCTTCGCAACCCCTTCTGAATAAAGAACACTCAAGCGATCTTCGATGAAGGGACCACCATTTGGAATTTTAGAGAAATCATCTTTACCAAGTTGTTTTTTGCCGTTAAAACTGAATGAACATTGGTCAGATCCAATGGTTTGTAGCTGTTTTGCTTTTAATGCATTCCAAAGAACTTCTTGGTGCCCTTTTGGTCGAAGTGGTGGTGACCAAACATATTTTGCCCCTTCAAAGTTTGGTTTTTCTAATGCTGTTTGATCTAGTACTAAATACGGAGGACAAGTTTCACCATATACTTGATAGCCTTTTTCACGTGCGCGAATAATTTCATCCACTGCTTCTTTACAAGTTACATGTACGACATATAACTTTGCACCAGCAAGATTCGCTAACTCAATCGCACGTTTTGTCGCTTCCCCTTCCAATTGAGGTGGACGGGTAAGTGCATGGTAAATTGGTTCTTTATGTCCCAATGATTTTGCTTCTTCAACAAGTTCATCGATAACTGATCCATTTTCGCAATGCACCATCACAATGGCATCTTTTTCTTTCCCTACTTTAAATGCTTGGAATAATGTACGGTCTGTTGCTTGAAATTCTTTGGCATAGGCCAAAAATACTTTAACTGAGTTTATACCAGCAACTTCTAATGCTTCTGGAAGTTGATTTAATGTATCTTCTGTTAAATCAGCAATCATTAAGTGGAAACCATAATCAATGACTGCCTTGTCCTTTGCTTTATCATGCCACTTATCTACCGCGTCTAGTAATCTAGCTTCACCAGTCGAAAGGCAGAAATCTAGAATCGTCGTAGTTCCCCCAAAAGCAGCCGCAATAGTGCCTGATTTCCAATCATCATCTGTCACTGTGTTATTAAATGGCATGTCTAAATGTGTGTGTGGATCAATACCACCTGGGAAAACATACTTTCCAGTCGCATCAATGATTTCTGCATCTTCTAAACGAATACCTTGTCCAATTTCTGTAATTTTTCCATCCTCTATTAATAAATCCGCTTCATACTTATCAGCTGCTGTTACAATAGTTCCACCTGTAATAATTTTTTTCATACTGTTTGCTCCCTTACAAAGTTTTCAATTCTTGTTTTGAAATTTTTTGTTGTAAAGCAAGGACCGTACGCAGTAAAACATTTGCTCCTTTAGCACAATCTTCGAAGCTTGTTAACTCTTCCTCACAATGACTTTTCCCATTAACACTTGGTACGAAAATCATAGCAGAAGGAATATAACTTGCCATAAATTGTGCATCATGTCCTGCACCACTATACATACGTTTGTACGAGTAGCTATATTCCTCACATGCATTTTGAACATGGGCACAAATGGATTCATCAAATTCTACTGTATCTCGACTCCATAATTTCTCAAAGGAAACTCGACAGCCATTTTCTTCTTCCGGTAAACCGAAAATAACCTCTTCAACTTCCTTTATCTTTCCAGGATCTTGATGACGCGCTTCTAAAGTAAAGACAACTTTATTTGGAATGACTGTATGAATATTTGGCGTTACGTTGACACGGCCCATTGTAAAGACAAGTTGATCATCAATATCGCTTAATTGTTTTCGCATTTCTGTGATCAAATCTGTTGCTAAAAAGAATGGGTCTTTTCGTAATTTCATTGGTGTTGTTCCTGCATGATTTGATTCACCTTCAATTGTGATTTCATAACATACCATGCCTAGTACGCCTTCAACAACACCAATTTCAAGTTGTTCACTTTCAAGAACAGGACCTTGTTCAATGTGTAACTCTAAGTATGCAAGCGCTTTCTTTAATCGATTCGACTCATCCCCTACATAGCCACTTGCGTCAAGTGCATCTTTAAACATCACTCCGTTCTTATCCTTTGAATGAAGCATTTTTTCCTTATCAAACTTGTTTGCTAAAACACCTGAACTCATCATCGCTGGATCAAATCTTGCTCCTTCTTCGTTCGTAAAGTTCATAATCACAATGGGTGCCTCAAGCTCTTCTTTGTGATCAATTAATGTTTTAACAACTTCAAGTCCGGTTAAAACGCCTAAAACCCCATCAAACCGTCCACCTTTTTCTACTGAGTCAAGATGTGATCCAATGACGATTGGAGGTATGTCCTTTTTACCTTCAAGTTTTGCATACATATTCCCCATATCATCCCACAAAACATCTAACCCTAATTCTTCACAGCACTTACGAAAATAGTTTCTCGCCTGTACATCTTCTTGTGAGAAACAAAGCCTTGTAACACCATTATTAGGAGTTTTACCAAACGAACTAAATTCATTAAGCGTAGCTTCAAGTCTACTTTTGTTACATGTATACATGATATTCCCCCTTAATTTGTTCATTCCCTAATAAGCTTTAAATCACCCAGATGAAGGAATTTTTAGAAAATTTAGATTTATTATAGATGGGTGTATTCTAAACTGTCAATCTATTTCGGGCAATAAATAATATGAGGAAGCTTATGTATATATGATTTTCTTTGTTTAATCATAGAGGATTTTTTGGGACATTAACCTGCATGGAATGGATGATTTTTATGAGAATTCATTAATTCATTTATCATCGGTTACATAAAAACTGTTCTCTTCACGGACAAGCAAAAAAGCTTTCACATTAAATCTTCCGCTCAAGGTTCTTTTTTGCTTATTTTTCTGCATGAAGTGGAATTAGCTTCGCTTTCCGTGGGCGAACTGACGAGCCTCCTCGTGCGAAAACCCTTTGCTCCTGCGGTTACTCGTCGCAGAAAATTCCTTTTGCAAAGCAAAAAGAATTTTCGCTTCCTGCGGGGTCTCGTCTAGTCCGTTTTCCCACAGGAGTCTACGCTAATTCCACTTCAACTAAGATAGCCATACCAGATTTTTATCATAAAAATTTAGGTTTTTTTACTTTTTCAGTGCCCTCCATTATGTTACTCAGGGGCTTTCAGCTCAAGCTTTCCCGTAGATTGCATGAAGGAATTCGAATGGATTTTCGAGGAGTCGCCTTCTTTCGCTCAACAATGAACAAAATTGACCATTATAAAATGTTCGTATATTTTATATGAATTTTACATTATGAAATCGATTCATTTATATATTTTTTTCTTCTGAGCCTTCGATTAGTGTATTGGCGAGAAGCATAAATTCAAGTGTGATTCGGTTATACCCGTTCATAAAATCTTCTCCTAAAATAGCTTCAAGTTTTTTTAATCGATGATAAAGCGTTTGTCGAACGATGAAAAGTTGATTGGCTGTTTCTTGCTTTGAGCCATTTGTCTGTAAGTAAGTTTCTAGTGTTTCCATCAATCGTCCATTATGTTTTTCGTCGTAATCAATGATTGGTTGTAAATAATCTTGGACGACTTCTTTTAAATTCAATTGCATCTGAAGCTTATAGATTAAATGAAATAGGTGTAAATCATCATAAAAATAGGAATTCGTTTTTACTTTTCGGCAAATATATAGTGTGTCTAGTGCAGTTTGATAGCTCTTTGAAATTTCTGAGATACAAGAAACAATTTTCCCCACTGCAAATTGATAGCCCTTTTTTTGTTGTTTCAAGTAAAATTTAGAATCCTTCAATGTTTGGATGATTTTATTTAAATTAGCTCTCGTCATTTGTGATCTTTGTTTATTTAATAAAATAAATGCAATGTAGTTTTTACGTTCAAGTAAAAAAGGAATAAATCCATTCCGTTCAAATAAATTACGATAATATAGTTTACTATACACGATGTCTTCATGAGATTTATGCATTGCATGAGGTGATGCTAAAACAAATACTGTTCCACCATTATTTTCATAATTTGCCTGATGCGAAAGCACATATTTGTAAATCTCTTCTTTTGTCAGCTTGTCGTCAATCCAGTAACTTAATGTTTCGGCATCTTCAATATCACGCTTTTCCTCAATATAGAATGCACGCATTAAAATTTGAGCGAGCGCTGTTGTTGTTCGATCAAAAATTAACATCTCAAATTCTGTAAATACGCCATTTTCTTTATAAATCATCAAATCTGCATAATGTTGATCAAGTATGAAAATTGGTTGTTGTTTTATACGATGTTTATTTTCCTCTACTTCAAGTCGATTTATATAATCTAGACGTCTTTTCTGTGTCATATTGGGATAAAATATCGGTTCTCTTCCCTCAATATTCAAGTAAATTTGACTGTTTATATGGAGATGCATATTTTTTAAAATACCATCAATATTTTGATCACTTAATGCACTTTTATTAAGTTGCTGTGAATAGGCTTCAAGTGTAGAGATCATTAAGTACTGCTGATTCATTATTAAACTATGTAAATTCTGTGTAATACTAACGAAAGATACTACTTCGCGAAAAACAATTATTGGAAAATCATGCGCATTAGCTAATTCAATAACTTCTTCAGGTATGGATTGAATGTATTTTCCATATTCGATACATAATCCGGCACAATTAGATTCAATAAGTGAGTTTACAAATAGTTGAAATTGTTGAATACTCTCTTTTAGACTAATCCCTGTTGTTAATATTAATTCATTACCAGCTAATAAATTTTCAATTTGAACAACTTCGACAACATGAACCCATTTAATCATCCTTTGCATTCCATTTTCCCCAGCAACTACTTCTGCATAATTAAAAAGTGGACTTTTCATAACATCCTTAACTTGCATTGTATATTGATTCATTCGAAATCCTCCAATCATAAAATAATTCCTACGACATCAGAGCACTTTCTAAATCCCTATTATTCTAAAAAAAATCATTTTTTTCTAGTTTATATTATCTTCACTCTTTTTACGATTAGTAAAACTTCAGCATCTTTTATTTAACGTTTTGTCTATTCGTCTAGCATTGGAAAATTGATAGACTTAAATAGAATAATAATTCCAAAAACAGTAATCGGAAGAGGTGCTTTAAGATGACAGTAGAACAAAAAGTAAAAACATTAGTTCATTTTATTAATGGTGAAGAGGTAAATGGCACAAGCGCTCGATATTCTGATGTCTTTAATCCTTCAACAGGCGAAGTGATTGCACAAGTTCCACTTGCCTCAAAAGAAGAAGTTCAAAATGCTATTGAACTTGCTAAAAAAGCTTTTCCTGGTTGGAAAAAAACTTCCATTGGAAAGCGTGTAGAAGTTTTACACCGTTTCCGTCAATTATTAGTTGAAAGACAAGAAAATTTGATTGATGTGATTTGTGAAGAAAGCGGGAAAACCAGAGAAGATGCAAAAGGTGAAATTGTCCGTGGTATTGAATCCGTTGATATGGCGATTGCTGCTCCACAAATGTTAAAAGGTGAGTATTCCGTTAACGTTGGTGGCAATATTAACGCCTTTTCTGCAAAATCACCACTTGGCGTTGTAGCTTGTATCGCACCATTTAATTTCCCTGTCATGGTACCTCTTGCAATCACAAGCATGGCTGTTGCAGTTGGTAATGCAGTGATTTTAAAACCTTCTGAACGCGTGCCAATTTCTGCGTTGTACATCAGCAATTTATGGAAAGAAGCTGGCTTACCAGATGGTATTTGGACAGTAATTAATGGTGATAAAGATGCTGTAAATGAACTGTTAGAAAACGAAACTATTCAAGCTATTTCATTTGTTGGTTCTACACCAGTTGCTGAGTATATTTACCAAACGGGTACCAAAAACAATAAACGTGTAGCTGCATTTGGTGGCGGTAAAAACTTCATGATTGTAATGCCAGATGCTAACCTTGAACAAACTGCAAATGCATTCCTTGGTGCCGCTTATGGTGCCGCTTCTCAACGCTGCATGGCGATTTCTGGTGCCATTGCAGTTGGTACAGAAACAGAAAAAAAATTCATAGAAATCTTAAAAGAAAAAATAGCTAACTTAAAAGTTGGACCTCATACAGATCCTGCTGTTGACTTTGGTCCAGTTATTACAAAACAATCAAAAGAAAACATTATTAAACATATCGACTTGGCTCTTGAAGAAGGTGCTAGCATCGCGGTTGATGGCCGTACACCAAGTATTTGTGAAAAATCAAACGGTTTTTACTTAGGCCCAACTCTTTTACATGATGTAAAGCCAGAAATGACGATTTTCAAAGAAGAAGTATTTGGACCTGCTCGGATCGTTGTTGGCGTAGAAACATTACAACAAGCAATTGACCTCATTAATGATCATGAACTAGGTAACGGTGTAACAATTTTCACAAACAGTGGCCCTGCTGCACGTAAATTCCAAGAAGAAATCGAAGTTGGAATGGTTGGTGTCAATGTGCCAATCCCAATTCCAGTTGGCTACCACAATTTTGGTGGTTGGAAACGTTCTAAATTTGGTGAAGGTCATATGTTTGGTCCTGACCAAGCTCGATTCTTCACAAAAGCGAAAACTATTTCAGAAAGATGGCCAGACGAAACGGAAGATACAACAACTTCATTTGCCTTCCCTAGTAATGATGAACTGAAATCAAATAAATAAAGTATCCATTTTTTTGAATTCAATAATTAAAGGAGTGAATAGTTGTGGTAAAAACAAATATGAATAATGAAATGTTAGAAAAAGATGAGCAATTTGTTTGGCATTCTATGAAGCCATACAACCCTCAAGCAACTTATGTTGTCAATGATTCATATGGTGCAACTGTAGTAGATACAGATGGTAATCAATTTATTGATGCAATGGCTGGTTTATGGTGTGTCAATGTTGGATATGGTCGTGAAGAAATTGCTAAAGCTGCCTATGATCAAATGTTAAAAAATCCATATACTCCACTTTCACAAGGGCATGTTCCTGCAGTAGAACTCGCAGAGAAAATAAACGACATGCTTGGAGGTGGCTATGTCGTATTCTTCTCAAATAGTGGTTCGGAAGCCAATGAAGCTGCATTTAAAATTGCTCGACAATATCATCAGCAAAAAGGTGAACATTCTCGCTATAAAATTATTTCACGTTATCGTGCCTACCACGGCAGCTCAATGGGGTCATTAGCTGCAACAGGTCAGGCAGAGCGTAAATATAAATATGAACCTCTTGCACCGGGCTTTATCCATGTTGCTCCTCCTGATATGTATCGCCAGCCAGAAGATCCATCCATTCCTCCAGAACAATTAGTTAGTGTTCAGGCAGTGGATCAAACGATGACATGGGAACACAGTGGTACAATTGCTGCAATGATTTTAGAACCTATTATTACAGGTGGTGGTGTTATTATGCCACCGGACAATTATTTAAAAGGTATTCAAGAAGTATGTAAAAAACATGGAGCATTAATGATAGTCGATGAAGTTATTTGTGGCTTCGGCCGTACAGGTAAGCCATTCGGATTTATGAATTACGATGTTCAACCAGACATTGTAACGATGGCTAAAGGACTTACAAGTGCTTATTTACCACTTTCTGCAACTGCTGTAAAACGTGAAATTTTCGAAGCTTTTACAGGCACTGATGCATATGACTATTTCCGTCATGTCAATACATTCGGTGGTTCCCCTGTGTCATGTGCAGTAGCACTTAAAAATATTGAAATTTTCGAGCGTGAAGGACTATTTGAACGCTCTGCATTAAAAGGTGCTGAAGTTCTCGCAACACTACAAGAAAAACTTGATAAACATCCAAATGTCGGCAACATTCGTGGCAAAGGCCTATTAATCGGTATTGAACTCGTAGCAGATATAGCTACAAAACAACCACTAGCAATCGAAAAAATAAATGCTATTATTGCTGATTGCAAGAAAAATGGTGTGTTGGTTGGGAAGAATGGTGCAACAGTAGCAGGCTTTAATAATGTGTTAACTCTTTCTCCACCATTAAATATCTCACAGGAAGATCTTGAAAAGGTTTTAACTACCGTGGTGAATAGTATTCGAAACATTGATTCATTGTAAAAAACCAATTATTTTTCGAGTTTCTTCTATTATATTTATTAAGTGACGACATTTAATAATAATTAATGTAACGAATGAAAATTGCCCCTTCCATATTTACTTTGGATGGGGCAATTATTTTGTATACTTTTTGTTTATTTAATTGATTAATGGTACCGTTTGAATTCTCAAATCACCGACTCAGCTACGACAACAATTTTCTGAAATTTCAAATTTCCCTGGCAATAATTTTACTTTATTTATATCTAGAATTTAGAGTTTCTAATAAAAAATAATTACATTTGAAATTATTTACTTTCTACTTATATTTTTGTAAAATCTTAATAACATAAAGGAGAAGATGATGATGATTTTAAAGAAAAAAGCGTTCATAGAGGAGCTAAATGGCGTTCAAAGTATTAATGGTACAGTATCTTTTCAAGGAGTTAATTTGAATGTATTTTGTTATGTCACGGATGGGGTACTTATTGATACAGGTGGTGAGAGCTTACATAAACAGTTTGCACCTTTTCTACTTGAACAGGATTATGATCAAGCTTGGATTACACATCATCATGAGGATCATACTGGCGGTGCAGCTTTTATACAGAAAACTCGTAACATTCCAGTATATATTCATAACATGTCGATAGAGGAAGTTTTGGGTAAGGCTGATTATCCTATATATCGTCAACTTTTTTGGGGTAGACGAAAATCATTTAAAGCTCTTCCGCTTTCAAATACAATGAAATCACGAAATGCAAATTGGGAAATGATTGAAACACCTGGCCATTCGGATGATCATCTCGCCTTTTTAAATCAACAAACCGGTCAACTTTTCACTGGTGATTTATATGTCAATCCCAAAACAAAAGTGACAATGCAATCTGAAAGTATTCCAACTATAATTGAATCCTTGAAAACTGTATTAACATATCAGTTTGGCGACGTTTTTTGTCAACATGCTGGACTAGTCTCGAACGGTCGTGAAATGATCATACACAAGAAGGAATATTTAGAGGAGATACAATATCAGGTTTTAAAGCTTCATAGCGAAGGGTATTCAAAAAAGGAAATTCAATTATCACTTTTCCCTAAAAAATATCCAATTACCCTTTTTTCTTCTGGCGATTGGGATTCAATTCATATTGTTGAATCGGTTCTATTTGAGGGAAATTAAAACGATTCCTTTTGAGGAATCGTTTATTTGTCAGAATGACGTCCTAAACTTTTTCAAAACCAAAAATCTTTCGATATTCTTCATATTTTTCTATCCACAATTCATCATTTACTTTTTCACCAGTTTCTTCAGCAAGATGGCGAATTTTTTCGATACAAACATACCAACCTGCTAGATCCTTTGGTGTATGTTCAACAATGTCTTTTAATGATTCAAAAAAAACGAATTCAGTTTCATGATTTTTTGATGTGAGCTGAATATGTACTGTATTGCTAGCCCATTCAAATGCGATTAACTGCTTGTCCTCTTTTTGAAAAACGTTTAGCTTCATATCTAAATTTCCATCGAACCAACGATAATAACCAAGTCCTTCGTTTTCATGATAGCTCATTTCAGGGAACCATTTCTTAATTTCATCATTATTTGTTAATACATTCCAAACTTTTTCAGATGTAGCTTTCATTGTTTGTTTGATTTCAAATTTTAAAATTTCCAATCGCTCATCCCTCCTGCTTTCTCTCACGTTAACCTTATCCTACTTGAAAAAATATGTAATAACAAACATTTCATGTGACAAATCAATTTTATTCTTAGTAAATCCATAAGTTTTCGATACTTTAATCCTCAAATATTGTTATAATAATAAAAAACATATTAAAGGAAGGTTTCAAATGACGAAGAAAATCTATGTTTTGCATGAAAATAATGAATGGACAAACCATCTTGAGAAACGTTTGGAAGAGCTTAATTTACCCTATGAAACTTGGCATTTAGATGCAGGTACAGTCAATCTATCCGAAGAACCTCCAGAAGGAATTTTCTATAATCGTATGAGTGCTTCATCTCATACACGTGATCATAGATATGCACCAGAGCTAACAGGTGCCGTAATTGATTGGTTAGAATTTTACGGACGTAAAGTGTTAAATGGTAGTAATGCCCTTCGTTTAGAGTTAAGTAAAGTAAAACAATATACACAACTTGAACAATTTGGCATTCAAACACCTAAAACTGTGGTAGCAGTTGGAAAGGAAAATATTTTAACAGCTGCAAAGTCACTAAATATAACACCATTTATTACGAAGCATAATCGCGCTGGTAAAGGTCTTGGTGTGCAATTATTTTACTCACTTCAAGCGTTAGAGGAATATGTAAATGGTACTAGCTATGAAGAACCAGTTGATGGTATTACTTTGATCCAACAATATATCAAATCTCCTGAATCATTTATCACTCGCGTTGAATTTGTGGGTGGCAAAAATATTTACTCTGTACGTGTAGATACATCTGAAGGTTTTGAACTTTGCCCAGCGGATGCTTGTCAGATTGGTGACCTATTTTGCCCAGCAGGTGAACAGCCACAAATGCGAGCAAAATTCGAAATCGTTGAAAATCCTCGTAAAGAACTTATCGAAAAATACGGAAAGTTCCTTACGTCAAATGGAATTGAGGTTGCTGGCATCGAATTTATAGTGGATGAAAATGGTACGGCTTATACGTACGATGTAAATACAAATACAAATTACAATAGCGATGCTGAAGCTAATGCGCAAAAATTCGGTATGCTTGAGCTTGCAAAATTACTTGGTCGCGAATTAGAAAAGTTATAATAACCTAAAAATAAGGTGTCGTGCAAAAAAAACGCATGACACCTTATTTTATATTTAACGATTTTTTTCAATTACTCCACATGCAATTCTTCCTCCTGAATTTCCACTTGGATCCGTTTTGTAATCATCTTTGTCTGCATGTACGATAAAAGTACTACCGTTTGAGTCAAAAAGTGAGTTAGCTACCCCTGTTTTTAAAGAAAAGGCTTTAGTCGTAAATTCAACATCTACTGTTCCATCATTTTCCACTCGAATATTCGGTAAATCTCCTAAATGATAGCCCTTTGGATTATAATAACCATGCTGTTTTTGAGTTGGATTAAAGTGAGCTCCAGCCGATTCAAATTTCGGCTTTTCACAAATCCCGGCTTCATGTATATGGATACCATGCTCACCAGGTGTTAAATCATGTAGCTTCAAACTAATTTTCACACCATTTTCATCTTCAGATAAATTCGCTGTTCCTACATCTTTACCATCAGAATTTATAAATTTCGCAGTAGCACTTGTACTCTTTTCACCATTTACTGGTGTCATTGTTTTTTTCTCATTTGATAAACTACAGCCTGCTACTAATAATATTGTCGATACTATTAAAATGAACCTTTTCATCTAACAACACTCCTTTCTGTCAGAATGTGCAAAAATACAATCGTTTAATCCAATTTCTTAGAATTTGGAGATGATAATAAATAATGAATATTATGATGGGATTTTTGCATAGATTAAAAGGTTAAATATTTCAAAATTCAGCTTTATTTAAATCAAATATTCTTTTGAATCAATTTCATATATCCTAAATACTAAACAATTTAACACAATACCTTTTTATGGATGTTACGCTTCAGACGGCGCTTTCCACGGGATTGGCTTCAACCCCCTCGTCACTACATTACATTTTAGGTACTGAAAAAGTGTTTAAACAAATATTAATAGTATTATGTCTGATGCATGATGTGGAATTAGC
>NZ_JBCMNM010000101.1:0-9266 GCF_050459865.1 Rummeliibacillus pycnus | reverse complement strand
TCGCTAATTCCACATCAACATAGATAGCTATACAAGATTTTTATTATAAATTTTCTTGGCCTATAAATGAACTTCACTGAATTAACACCGCACGAAGGAAATTCGAATGCATTTTCGAGGGGTCGCCGGGAAAGCGTTGCAATTACCAAAATTGAAAATCATGAAAAATTCATATATTTTATTTAAATTTTGCATGATGAAATTGATTCATTTACACTTTTTATATAATTATGTATTGGAGGAGAGTCAATATATGAGAATCACCTGTTTTATAGGTAGCTCGAGAGAAAATGGTAATACTGAAATCTTAACCGATATTGTCACAAAGGACATACAGCATCAAAAAATTAATTTAAGAAAATTAAATATTAAACCGATACACGATTTACGACATGATGTAAATGGTTTTCAACCTGTTGATGATGATTATGATCAAATTATTGAAGCGTTTATGGAAAGTGACTTGCTCGTTTTTTCTACACCTGTATATTGGTATACGATGTCAGGCTTAATGAAAAATATGGTTGATCGTATAAGCCATGCAATTCGAGATAACCGATATCCTCAATTTAGAGAACAATTGAAAACAAAAAATGCAATTGTGGTGACCGTAGGTGGAGATGATCCTTATATCAAAGGCCTACCTCTTATTCAACAGTTCAAATATACATTTGATTTCTTAGATATAAATTTCCCTGCATATATTATTGGGGAAGGCCATCGTCCAGGAGATATTTCACAGGATAAACAAGCAATAACACAAGCTAACTTGTTAAATGAAAAATTAAAAGAAGTCATAGCCAAAGGTTCATTTTAACTAAAGATAAAACTAAGATTATATATACAGAGACATTAAAGTAATCAATACGGAATATCAGGTAACCTTATGGGTACAAAAAAGTGCAAACTTTGTACATTAACATATGTATAAAGTCTGCACTTTCTAATTTTAGGTATAACATTTATATTCAAATAAACTCTATAAATTGTTTTGCTTCCTACTGAACATAAAAAAAGAAATAGGAATAGAGAAAACAAGAATGGCGAATGCTACTAGAAATGTGTCATTTGATGCTAGAAGAAATGCCCCTTGCTTCAAGGCTTCTCCAAATTTATGACCTTTCAGTTCAAGTAGATGCGTTTGTGTTCTAGCTGCTAAAATGCTACTAAAAACTGCAATGGACAATGCGGACACAGCTTGACGAAGCCAATTTGAAATGGATGTAGCATGTCCGATTTGTTCCTGTGGAATAACACTCATTGAAATAGTAGCGATAGGAGATGTTGCAAGACCAACTCCAATATAACGTACAATCATAAATAGTGTGATAGAAGCTATTGAAGTATTCATTTTCAACTCACTAAATTCCCATGTTGCAACACTTAATAGGACTGCTCCACATACAACAAACCAAGCTGAGTCAAATTTGCCATTGAATTTCCCTGTGATTATGGTGACTACAATCATAATCAATGCTCCTGGTAGCATGACAAAACCACTCATAAAGGAAGATGCTCCTTGCGCTTCTTCCATAAATAATGGAATGAGATAAACACTTGAGTAAAGCCCAATCGAAATAAGGCAATTTAAAAGAGTCCCCAGTACAAATTTGGGATATTTTAACACCCTTAAATTTAATAACGGTTCTTTCGCCATTAATTCTCTCCAAA
The DNA here is from genome assembly GCF_050459865.1 of Rummeliibacillus pycnus. Classification (GTDB taxonomy): domain Bacteria; phylum Bacillota; class Bacilli; order Bacillales_A; family Planococcaceae; genus Rummeliibacillus; species Rummeliibacillus pycnus_B. Next base: position 7,595 of record NZ_JBCMNM010000101.1, on the reverse strand, counting down.
TAAAAAGAACGATACCAATAACGCCTAAAACTAATAATGCTATCGCAGAAGCAGAAGACCATCCTAATTCAGATCCTTTGCTAAAATACATTAAGAAGGAAACATTTCCAATCACAACTGTTAGTAGCCCTATTATATCTAATGAGACAGTATTTTCTTTTTTACTAGAAGGAATAAAGAAAATTGCACACAGTGTGGCAATAATTCCCACTGGTATACATGAGAAAAACAACGCCTTCCACCCAAATGAATTGGTCAATAATCCTCCCAATGTTGGCCCAATTGCAGGGGCAACCATAATAGATACCGTCCACAGGCTAATTGCCATTGCCTGTTTTTCTTTTTTAACTGATTGATAAATAATGGTCATTGTAGCTATTTGAATGATACCTGAACAGATACCTTGTAAAATACGAAAAATAATTAATGTGACAATATTTCCTGCTAAACCACATAATGCAGAAGAAATAGTTAGACCGACAAGAGCAAATACATATATTTGCTTATACCCAAATTTGTTTCCCAGAAAACCGACAACTGGAGCAACGGTTCCTATGGCAAGCATAAATCCTGTTAAAATCCATTGAACGGAATTTAAATTCGTATGCAGTTCCCTCATAATAGATGGTAATGCTACATTAACAGTACCAGAATTAATAAACGCTAAAAAATTGCCTAAAAATATAGCTAATATAATAAATAGATAACTATCTTTTTCTTCTTTAAGTTGTTCCATAATTACAACCCCTCATTCATTCTATATACCAGTATAATATAATGAATTATTATGTAAAATTATGATTTCTAATGTTAATATAAGTATTACTAATACCAAAAGGGGCATATTATATGAATCTAGAACAGATGGAGTATATTAAAGAAATCATCCATACACAGTCCATGTCAATAGCAGCACAAAATCTCCATGTTTCACAGTCTGCAATTAGTCAATCCATTTCATTATTAGAAAAAGAGTTAGGCATAAAACTATTTAAACGATCTCGTTTTGGAACAATGCCAACCGAGGAAGGCAAATCCATTGTTCATAATGCGTTAAAAATTGTGGAAAGCATAGAAAAAATAAAAGAAGATGCTCAAACCATTACTTCTACCTTTAAGGGAGAACTCAAAATAGCTGCCATACCAAGTTTAATGAATTTTTTACCTAAAACACTTACCCTTTTTAAAAAAGATTATCCTCAAATAAAAGTGACTATTATCGAAATGGAAAGTAAAAATATTCTAAAAAACATCAAAGAACATTCGTTGGATATGGGATTTACATCGATTAAAAAATCCTTTGAAAATTCTCTACCTGAGCACTTATTATTTAAAAAACTTGATTATAATGCATATTTTCAAGTGATTGTACCGAAAGATTCTCCCCTTGCATTTAAACAATCATTAACTGTTCGGGATTTATATGACTATCCTATTGTTTTATATACTAGTCAGTTTTGGGAAGAATTTATTTATTCATTAGTCGACAATGATAGTACTGTAAATGTACTATTCCATACGTCTAATTCAGAAGTCTTAAAAAAAACCGTTGCAGAAGGATTGGCCATTAGTGTGCTATCCAGTTATCTTTTGACAGATGATCCATACGTTGAAACTGGACGTATCATTCCCATATCTTTGGCTGACAATCATTTTGTACCTGATCTTTCTTTTGGATGCATCTACTCAGAAAAAAATCCACAACATGCATTAGTTAAAAAGTTTCAAGAATATGTAAGTAAATTAGTAAATGTAATCTAAACAAGAAGAGGTGCATTCTTAATCGAATGCCCCCTTCTATCTTTAACATTAATCTTTAATTACTCTTTTCCTTACATTCACCTAAGTATTTTTAAATCATTTTCAATAAAGCCTCTTCACCAATCATTCCCTTTGTAATTCCTAGTTCTTCTGCTTCAAACGTTACAGATTCTAACGGAGCGTGTAACAACTCTTCAATTGTTTTTACACCAACAGCCCTACCTGCAATAATTTTGCGATCTGCTAATCGTGCATTAAGAAGTCCTACATCTAACGCACCACACATAATGTAACCCTTGTCATTTGAAATGGTTAGCAATGTCGTCTTCGGTAAAAAAACTGAAACTGCAGTAAAGAAATGACCTTGAATAATTAAAGTCTCTGTTGAAACCATCCATTATCCCCTCCTCCATATATACATATGGAATTGGAAGAAAAGTGGTTCTAGAAATTTTATTTAATGAAAAACTTACCATTTATTAGGCCCACTATAACTTTTATGAAAGTGTGTCCTATATATTTGGAAATCTAACTTGTCGGTTTTCTTTCTATTTTAGTAGTTTTTGAACTTCTCCTTCAAAACTGCTTGGGTTATCTTTTGAACCGAAGCGTCTAACTACTTCTCCTTGTTGATCTACCAAAAATTTTGTGAAATTCCACTTTATACTGTTACCTAAAAAACCATTTGAATGTGATGTTAAATATTTGAATAATGGATGTGCATCCTTTCCATTTACCTTAACCATTTCATGCATTGGGAAAGTAACTCCATATGTTAAACGACATTGTTCAGCAGCTACTGTAGCAGAATCCACTTCTTGGTGGAATTGATTAGAAGGAAAACCTAACACCACAAAGTCTTCTTGTTGATATTTTTTATATAACCCTTCAAGTTCTTCAAACTGTGGGGTAAAACCACATTTTGTTGCGGTATTAACAATTAGCAAAACTTTTCCTTTATAACGATCTAGACTATATTCAGATCCGTCTTCTAGTTTGACATTGATATCATAAATACTCATTTTGAATCACTCCATCTCATTTAATTGTTCTAACAACTTGTTTAATTCATGTAATCGTGATTTCAGATCATCATCAATTGCTATTAATGCATCACATTGAGAAACTTTTTGGAGGATTTTATTTGTAATTACTTTCTCCTCTTTTTTTGCCTTTTCAGTTAATGATACAATCACAGCTCGCTTATCCTCAGTTGATATTTCCTTTGAAATCCAGCCCTTGTTTACAAGCTTATTTATTATGGGATTTAACGTCCCAATTCCTAAAGTTACTTTCTCACTTAGTTCTTTCACCAAAAGTTGATCTTGTTCCCATAATGCTAATAGCACTAAGTATTGCGGATAAGTTAAATCAAATTCTTCTAAAACTTGACGGTACAATTTAGTAAACTGATTCGATGCTTTGTAAACCTCAAAACAAAGTTGATTTTCTAAATTAAAAGTTTTACTCATTGATAACCTCCTTCAATTACATCGCATAAGATGTAATTAGTTTAATTTATATCTTACACGATGTAAATTAATTTGTTTTGGAAATGATGCTTATTCCCATTTTGATGGCGTTTATTATTTTCATCTTGTAATGAACCCTTTCTATCTTTAAAATCCCCAATTCTATCTGTCAGCTATTGTTTCTGTTAATTACCTCATTTAAAATATTAACCAATATTTCACAGGGAGGTTTAACATGATTAATATTGAAGAGTTATTACATACTTTACCAACAACTGCTATTTCTGATGCGCTAGCTGGAACAACTAATTTAAATGCCGCGATTAATCCTTTAATGGATCACTATCATATCGCTGGACGTGCTATTACAGTACGCTTACCAATCGGTGAAAACGGTGCGCTTTTAGAAGCAATTCGCATCGCACAGCCTGGAGCTATTTTAGTAGTCGACGCCAAAGGAGATACAAACCGTGCAGTTGCAGGAGATTTTGTTGTTTCGTTAATGAAAGGAATGGATATTCAAGGGCTTGTTGTGGATGGAGTGATTCGCGATATTCAAGCGATTCGCGATTTAGATTTTCCAGTTTTCAGTTTAGGCACAACAGTAGCTGCTGGCAATAAATTTGGTGGTGGCGTCATTCAAGTTCCTATCGCAGTAGGTGGGATGAGTATCCAACCAGGAGATTTCATCATTGGGGATGCTGATGGTGTTGTCGTTATTCCTCAGGCTCAAGTAAACGAAGTTGTTCAAAAAGCGTTAAAGAAAATAGAAAAAGATGAAGTACGTGCCCAATCGGTTGCTGGTGGTAAAGAAGAAATTATCGCCTATTTAGATCAAGCTTTAGGGAATGCAAAGGTATAGAAAATAATTTTAATTAAAGAAAACCCATCCATGTATCTTCTTGGATGGGTTTCACTACCTAAATCAATTTATTTATTCAATAATAATTTCTCTGCATTCGCTTTTGAAGTTCTTACTTCAATCGTTAATGAGCTCTTACCATAAATTGTTTTGATCAATAATGGAGCATCGCTCATATTTTGAAATCTAAAATCTAATGTACCATATGAAACAGTAGCATCCCTTCCTTTTGGTACGTAGCCTACATTGATTGAATGATGATGTTTTTCTAAATATTTTACCTGTATTTGGTCAATTGCATTAAAAAGTGTTGAAGATGTTTGGCAAACGCCTCCGCCAATTCCCATCACAAGCTTCTTATTGATGATTTCAGGGGCAGGTTGGTATCCATTCTCTTTCTCCCTCGGTCCAACAATCGTATTAAATGAAAAATAATCTCCTATCCCAACAATGACATTGTCCAATGCTTTTGCGGATAGTTCTATATTTTTATTTCTATTTTCTTTAGACGGATCAAAATAAGTGGTATAGGAAGCAACCGTCATTTCTCCAAATGTTGCGATTTCATCAGGATTATAATTACTATTGGTAATATATAATGGTAATTCAACCACTCCACCAATAAGGGAAGTCTTCAATATTTTATCTACAAGTTCACTTTCTTTTAGAACAACTAACGGATTACCTTTCAAAATCTCTCCATTCTCCCCTATTTTATCAAGCTTCATCCTTTGGTCATAACCAGGAGCCGTTTTCGTCCCACTTGCTAATTCTTTTGCCATTTCCTTTATTTTAATTTCATATTCTTCATAATTTGTTTCGAACCATAGCTCTTTTGGAGAAAAAGTTTTAATGACTTCGGAAGTATTTGGATCAACAATATTAATAACAGTTGGTTTTGTTTCTTCAGTCTTCTTATTTTTACGATCTTTTGCATTTGCTTCAAGTTGTTGATCGATCTCTGATACCTTCTTATCTCCCCGTTCCTCATGTACCGATGTTTCAAGACAACCTGACAATCCTACTGAACATATTAAAAATATGACAACAATCCATTTTTTCATCACAAACTTATTTCACACCTATCCATTAAATATTTTCACTTAGACATTCTATTCAAATCCTATTGAATCTGTGTGGACTCTTTTTTGACACATAATTTACAAATAACAAAATGTTTTATTACATGTAAAAAAGGCAAACAATAAACTATGGCAATCAATTTGGAGGTAACCATATGGCTAACAAAAAGGATGAACAATTAAAAAAGTTTACAATGAATAACGAAAATAAGGCTGATTTAACAACAAATCAAGGTTTAAAAATAACGGAGGATGAATTTTCTTTAAAAGCTGGTTTACGTGGGCCAACTCTAATGGAGGATTTTCATTTTCGTGAAAAAATGACCCATTTTGATCATGAGCGTATCCCAGAACGAATTGTTCACGCTCGTGGTGTTGGCGCTCATGGTATATTTCAGCTTTATGAATCCTTAATAGAATATACCAAAGCAGATTTTCTAACAGATACATCAAAAATTACACCCGTATTTGTACGTTTCTCCACCGTTCAAGGATCGAAAGGATCAGCTGATACAGTTCGAGATGTACGTGGGTTCGCAACAAAATTTTATACAGATGAAGGCAATTTTGATTTAGTCGGAAATAATATGCCCGTATTCTTTATTCAAGATGCAATAAAATTCCCTGATTTTGTTCATGCGGTTAAACCAGAACCAGATACCGATATACCACAAGGTGCAAGTGCTCACGATACTTTTTGGGACTTTGTTGGACAAAATCCTGAAACTGCCCATATGATAATGTGGCTCATGAGCGATCGTGCTATTCCTCGAAGCTTCCGAATGATGGAAGGCTTTGGTGTCCATTCTTTCCGTCTTATAAATGCAGAAGGAAGAGCACATTTTGTTAAATTCCACTGGAAGCCTAAACTTGGTTTGCATTCTTTAGTATGGGATGAAGCACAAAGAATTTCCGGAAAAAATCCAGACTTTCATCGTCAAGATTTGTATGACGCCATTGATCAAGGAGAATATCCAGAATGGGAACTAGGATTACAAATTATACCGGAAGAAAATGAACATCAATTTGACTTTGATATTTTAGATCCAACGAAAATCTGGCCAGAAGAAGATGTTCCTGTGAAAATAGTTGGGAAATTGACTTTAAATCGAAATGTTGATAATTTCTTTGCAGAAACGGAGCAAGTTGCTTTTCATCCTGGACATGTAGTACCAGGGATTGATTTCTCAAATGACCCTCTGTTACAAGGGCGTTTATTCTCCTATACGGATACTCAACTTTCTCGTCTTGGCGGTCCCAATTTCCATCAGATTCCCATCAATCGTCCTGTGTGTCCATTCTCTAACAATCAACGTGATGGCATGCATCAAATGATTATTCATAAGGGTCAAACAAGTTACCATCGGAATGCTTTAAATGAAAATCAACCTTCTCCGGTTTCAGCTGAGCAAAGTGGATATGAACATTATCAAGAAAAGGTGGATGGTCGAAAAATTAGAGGTCGTAGTAAAAGCTTTCTTGATTTCTTTTCTCAAGCAAAATTATTTTATAACTCGCTTTCTTCATATGAACAACTACATTTGAAAAGCGCGCTTTGCTTTGAAATTGGGAAATGTAAATCTGAAATGGTCAAAATTAATGCTGTTGCCATTTTGAATCATATTGATCGACAAATGGCGCAAGTAGTGGCAGAAACGATTGGTGTTCCATTACCTGAAGAAAATCATGAAGTAACATCTACTAAAAAGTCACCTGCACTTAGTATGTCCAATACAATTTTCAAAGCTGACACAAAAAAAGTAGCCATCATAGTGAATGGTATACCTGATGAATCCCAACTAAGAAAATGGATGATGAAGTTAATAGAACGCAAAGTAAGCTATTGCATCATTGATAATAAAATCCATGAGCTAAACCATATAGGAAAAGTTACTAAAACATTCGATATTGCCGACCCCACACTCTTTGATGCGGTATTGCTAATCAGTAATGAAACAGAAATTAAAACACCAACATTAGAGTTTATCGAAACATCATATAAGCATTACAAACCGATTGCTTTAGCCTTAAGCCATCCTAAACCTATCGAATACAGTCGTGTAAAATTAAATGCCCCTGGAGTGTATGATTTAACAAGCTCTATGATTGAGCAATTTATTGATGGCATTGCAAAAGGACGTTTCTGGGAACGCGTATTATAATTTCTAAGATATTATCATTGAATTTCGTAAGAATTAGCCCATCTGAGACAATCGTTTCAGATGGGCTATTTAGTGATGTATTCATACTATCGATAGTACCAAGACCCCATAAAAAGAACTGATTTCTTGAAACCATTTAATACTTATATTTAGTTAATTACGTTACGTAAAATTGACTTTTTATATTCAGATTTGGATGTTTCGCTACAGACAGGCGCTTTCCGTGGGCAAGCATTAAGCCTCCTCCTCACTTCGT
>NZ_JBCMNM010000100.1:0-350 GCF_050459865.1 Rummeliibacillus pycnus | reverse complement strand
AGGAGTCGCCTGTCTTTCGCGCTATTGGTAACTATTCATTTCGTATATGGCATCAATCAAGAAATATCTAATGAATCAATCTCATAAATCTATTTTCGGTTTATAAATGCGAACATTTCAACACTTCATATATTGATGTTCAGCTACAGACGGATTTTCCACGGATTTGGCTTCAATCTACTCGTTGAATTTTGGCACCCTTGGCTAATTTTGACTTAATAGCACTACGTTGAAGGCACTTAAAAGTAAAAAAATATGAAATTTATAATAAAAATCTTGTATAGCTAACTTTGATGATGTGGAATTAGCGAAGACTCCTGCGGGAAAGCGAGACAGGTGAGACCCCGCAG
>NZ_JBCMNM010000099.1:0-9616 GCF_050459865.1 Rummeliibacillus pycnus | reverse complement strand
ACCAATACACAGGGTCAAACCAATACTCAGGATCAAACCAATACACAGGGTCAAACCAATGCTCAGGGTCAAACCAATGTTCAGGGTCAAACCAATACACAGGGTCAAACTAATACACAGGGTCAAACTAATACACAGGGTCAAACCAATACACAGGGTCAAACCAATACACAGGGTCAAACCAATACTCAGGATCAAACCAATACTCAGGATCAAACCAATGCTCAGGGTCAAACCAATGCTCAGGGTCAAACCAATACTCAGAGTCAAACCAATACACAGGGTCAAACCAATACTCAGGAACAAACCAATACACAGGGTCAAACTAATACTCAAGATCAAACAATGACTAAAGAGGAAAAAAATGAATAAGAAAATACTGATATTCCTTCTTATGCTTATGACGCTTATATCAGGATGTTGGGATACGAAAGAACCTGAACGAATGCTCTATATTTACGGAATTGGTGTGGATTATAAAGATGGAAAGTACCATATATATGCTCAAATTATTAGTTTTGCAAGCATAGCAAAATCTGAACAACCAAGTAACCCTGATACTATTCAGGCTGAAGTGGGGCATTCGTCTGGTAAAACAGAACATGAAGCGTTTTATAATTTGTACAAATCAATGGATGAAGAACTTTATTGGGGGCATCTTTCATATATAGTTTTCTCCGAAGATTTGCTTAAATCTGGAGAGACGAATTCATTTATTAATCCCTTTGGGCGATTTCAAAATATAAGATATCTAACTTGGGTGTATAGCACAAATGAGCCTATGAAAAAAGTAATGTTAGTAACACCTATTCTTAATAAAGCAATATCATTATCTAAATTATCAGATCCATTAAATTCATATAAGTTAGATTCTACGATTGAACCGTTGAATATGCGACAATTAATACTCAAACTAGAAGAGCCGAGTTATGAAGTGGCTATCCCTTCCGTGACACTTCTTCAAAATTGGGAAACGGAAAAAGGAAAGAATTTGACTACTAATGTAAATGGAGTGAGTGTACTTACTTCAAAGGGATTTAAAGGGAACATCTCAGGGGATAAAGTAAAAGGATTACCGTGGATGGATAAGAAAACCAAAAGAGCAGAATTGACAATCATGCTGAATAAAGGTGAGTCTGAACGAAAGCATTTTATTACAGCTAACGGAAAAGTGAATGGTGTAAAAGTAACACCAATTGTTAAAAATAATTCTGTTTACTTTGATGTAAATGTAAAAATGGAAGTAGAGCTGGGGGGATTCCAAGGAAGCATAAAAGAAAAAACAATTAAAAAAGAAGTGGAAAAGGAAGTTAAAAAGGAAATTAAAACTACTTTTAAAGAAGGATTAAGTATTGATACCGATATCTACCGTCTATCCGAATATCTATATCGCAAAGATGTAAAATCGTGGAAGAAATTTCAGAAAAAAGGAAAGATTGAATTGCATGAGGATTCTCTTCGTAATATTAAAGTAGATGTTCAATCAGTGTATTCAGGAAGAAAGAATTTTAAAGAAACAATTAGAAGGTAAAGAATAACATGCTGATGAAATATTTTTGATAGAGTAAATAATATTAATATTGCCATAAGACATTAAAAAAGCAGTTCGTCCTCTATTTTAGGGGGCGAGCTGCTTTTTGTTAATTTCCATCAATTGGATGTTCTTCTTTGGTAAGACGCCAAATATAATTTGCGATTTCTCGTGCTTCTGAAGCATGGGTTGTTTTTGTAAATGATTTACGGAAAGGTGTAAGAAGTGCTTCAATTATGAATAATTTGGGTTCTGTTTGTTGTAATTCTGTCAGTAAATAATTTGCGTATTCAATTCCATCTTTTGGATCATCTTTTGAAAGCCCTTCGATAAAACCCTTTAGTTGATTTATGATCATATTTTTATTAACCACTTTATGGTCAACACTATTTTTTATACAATGAATCGTTTCAGCACCTATTAGAACTTCTTTCGTTTCTAACATTCGGGGAATAATGGCATCAATATTTCTAAGCGCCATTTTGACAATTTTAATAACAGCTTCAGGTGCAACATATCGATCATCAGCAACTGCCAAGGTTCGAACGGTGTGTTGTATCATTGCGAATACTTGAACAGCACATTCATAACTCATAATACTGATTTCATTACCATAAACTTCGACTAATCGAGTAGAGAGCCAATCAAGTTCTTGTAAATGATGCTTTATCACAACTTTTTTAACGCCTTCATCTCTTGAATGGTAAATAGACTCAAAAATTTGCAATAGGTTTTGTTCACGATTGATATACATTAGTACGGCGATTTGTTTTGCAAGTATATCTATATCCTTAGGATCCTGACCAAAGATAAGTTCATGTCTAATGTTACTAGCATCTTCTCGGCTTTCCTGCAAAATAGCAATTAAGCATTCATTTTTCGAAGTGAAGTAATTATAGAATGTTCCCTTTGAGATTTTTGCTTCATTGATGATATCCATTATAGAAGTTTCTAGAAAGCCTTTTTCAATAAATAAACTACGTGCAACGTCGAGTACTTTTCTTTTACGCGTATTCATAAGTTCACCTTCACAATATTTATACCATTATTCTATAGCAAAAACGCTTTCATATCAACGTTTTTTACCTACAGAAATTTTTCTGTTGAAAAAAATAGACCGAGAGTATAAAATATAAATCACCGTTAAAAAATAGATTACAGATAGAAAGAGTGAGGGGAATTATGAGTAAGGACTCGATACAGAAAAAGCCACCTTATGGCATGCTTGCTATTTTGTTTATAGGTGCGTTTGTTTCTTTTTTAAATAATACGTTGATGAACGTAGCATTACCAACGATTATGAAAGATTTTGATCTTACCTATTCACAGGTTCAATGGTTAACCACTGGATATATGCTCGTTAGTGGTGTCTTAGTACCTGCATCAGCATTTTTGGTTGTAAGATTTAAAAACCGTACGTTGTTTATTACGGCAATGTCAATATTTACAATTGGTACAATTTTGGCAGCTATTGCTCCAAATTTCGGAATGTTGATTACAGCACGTATGGTTCAAGCAGCTGGTTCAGCAGCAATCTCTCCTTTATTGATGAATGTTATGCTAACAAGCTTCCCAATTGAAAAACGTGGTTCAGCAATGGGGATGTTTGGTCTTGTGATGATTGCAGCACCTGCAATTGGACCAACATTGTCGGGTTATATTATTGAACACCATGATTGGCGTATGTTATTCGAAATGATTATTCCATTTGCCGTACTTAGTCTATTATTTGGTATTTGGAAATTACAAAATGTCATGGAAACTCGTAAAGTTTCACTAGATTACATGTCATTAGTACTTTCAACAATTGGTTTTGGTGGCCTATTATATGGCTTCAGTTCAGCCGGAGATAAAGGTTGGAGTGATCCATGGGTTTATGGCACAATTTCTGTAGGTGCAGTTGCTTTAGTTATATTCATTATCAAACAATTGAAAATGGAAGAACCATTATTAGATCTTAGTATTTACAAATATCCAATGTTTGCATTAGGTTCTGTTATTTCAATCGTTGTATCAGTAGCAATGTTTTCTGGTATGATTCTAACTCCTGCATATGTCCAAAGTGTAAGACATATTTCTCCGTTCCACGCAGGATTAATAATGTTACCTGGTGCACTTGTGATGGCTATCATGTCGCCAATTACCGGTAAACTATTTGATAAATTCGGACCTCGTATTTTAGCATTTGTCGGTATAACAATTATGACGGTTGCTACTTATTTCTTAACTAAATTAAAAGTAGATTCTAGTTACGCTTACATTATTTCTATTTACACAGTTCGTATGTTTGGTATGTCAATGGTGTCGATGCCAATCATGACAAATGGTTTAAACTCACTACCGATGAATAAAAACCCACATGGTACAGCCATTAATAATACAGCCCAACAAGTATCGGGTGCAATTGGTACTGCAATTCTTGTAACAATAATGGATAATCATATTAAAACAAGAGCAACTGAATTAGCAGCTGAGGCGAAAGAAAAAGCAGTTCAAGCAGCACATGCAGCTGCACAAGCTGGTCAAACTCCTACTCCACCAACAGCAGAGCAAATTGCGCAATTAAAAGAACATATTGCTCAAACTGCGTTATTAGATGGTATTAACCATACGTTTATGGTAGTTACATGTGTTTCAGCGGTAGCGTTAATACTTTCATTATTCCTAAAACGTGTAAAAGTAAGCAAAGGTGCTTAAGGTTAATAAATAGATATAAATAACAAAGCTCTCGACAAATTTGTCGAGAGCTTTTTCATTTATATTAACTAAATTGAGATGGTTGGCGAGATGTATTTATAGTTGCTTCACCATAGCTATTTGTCATTGTAGCCATATCTTGAGGAGACAGTTGAGGGACTTGGTAATAGCCTTTTCTGTTTTGATAAATTGACACTTCGTATGCCATTTCAATACAGTTTGGAATTGAGTCTGCTAATACGCGGCGAACAACTGGATTTGTTGTTTCCAACGCTGTAGCCAGTTTAATAGTAGCAGTTTCTTTGTGGATTCCAAGAAGGAAACCAGAAATCATTTCATCACTTATTTCACTAGCTTGAGTAATTGGTTTTTTTGGTTGTCCAGGTTGTACACCATAAGTGAATTTGTTGTTTTCCTTCATTTCATAATGACCAGTTGGGCGAGAAGGATCACGACCTGTTTTGAATGATTCCACTAATGTATTGTATTCGTCTGAGCTAAATTTGTACTGGCGGTCTAAAATATCGCGCAGTTCGGTATCTTGGATGTGGTCACGTAATAATACGCATTGGTTTAATCCACCAACAATTGTGGATAGAGCTTCGTGCATATCCATTACTTCATGTCCACCATGATTAAATTTTGCTGAATCTACATTATACATTGGATCATTATTCATCTGATTTTGTGGTTGTTGTTGAGACAAAATATGACCTCCTTTTTATTTTAGCGCTTGTCACGCAAAAATAGTATGGACTACGAATTCACTTCGATACATGCAATTTGAAACTTTTCAACCTACATTTAGAATGCCAAATGAAAGGTTTTTTATGACTTTCAATTTAATAAGTTTTTATCGATTGTTAATAATTTGTTTATCTTTTTTCATGAAAAAGTTAAGATGTGCTTTTTATAATATGAAGTACACAAAGGAATGGGCAAATAGATAGTTCAGATGATTTAATACATGAGTTTAATTGTATTCATCTTCAAAACCAGTTGGCTAATTTATGTATTCGTATGCTTTTGCTGATCTATGAACAAAATTTATAATGACATTCTAATTGAGGTGCAATCATGAAAAAAATAACATTCATTCTTCCTGCGTTTAATGAGGAAGAAAACATTGAAAAATTATATGATTCAATTGTAGGTGAGTTTAACACAATAGATTATATATATGAAATATTACTAGTGAATGATGGAAGTTCAGATGGGACATTAGAAAAAATAAGAGAAATAGCCATTCATGATAAGCAAGTGAAGTATGTGTCATTCTCCCGTAATTTCGGAAAAGAGGCCGCAATCTATGCGGGACTTCAGAACTCAACAGGAGATGCAGTCATATTAATGGATAGTGATTTACAACATCCAGCATCATTAGTAAAAGAAATGATTAATGGATATGAGCAAGGCTATCATCAAGTTGTAGCATGCCGAAATCGAAAGGGCGAATCTAAACTACATCGTCTTTTAACAGGTGCATTTTATCGTTCTGTAAATAAGTTAAGTGAAGTACAGTTAGAAAATGGTGCAGGTGACTTCCGTTTGTTAAGTCGAAAAGCAGTTGATTCACTATTGCAGCTTAGTGAAAATAATCGCTTTTCTAAAGGACTTTATGAATGGATTGGTTTGTCCAAAAAAACATTCTCTTATGAAAATGTTGAACGTCAATATGGAGAAAGTAAATGGTCATTTTCTGACTTATTTTCCTATGCACTGGACGGAGTATTATCGTTTAACACAAAACCGCTTCGACTTTGCTTGTATATGGGTGTTTTCATTTTATTTTGTGGATTAATGTATATCGCAACAACTTTTGTTGGCATTATTGCAGAAGGAATAAAAGTGCCGGGCTACTTTACAACCATTTCAGCCGTGCTATTACTTGGCGGTGTTCAGCTTTTAAGTTTAGGTATTATCGGTGAATATATTGGACGAATCTATAATGAAGCAAAACACCGTCCTCATTATATTGTTGAGGAATCAAATATGGTTAGTCCGTCCAAATTTGTACCACGCGTTGTATCTTCAAAAGATGTTGAAGAAATCTTTAGAAAAAATGCTTTTGCTTATAGTACTAAAGAGGATCAACGATGAACAAGGAATGGTTAAAATTTATAATAGTGGGTGGTGTTAATACAGCCCACTATTATGCGTGGTATGTTTTGTTTTACTCTGTTTGTAGTATCAGCTATTTACCAAGTCATATTATTGCAACTGTTTTAAGTATGATTGGTTCCTATTTTCTTAACGTCTATTTTACGTATAAGGAAAGACCTTCATGGAAGTCATTTTTACTATTTCCACTTACGCAGATAACAAACACTGTCGTGCAATTGATTTGCCTTGTTGTATTTGTTAAAACATTGCATATGTCTCCATATCTTGCACCACTTGCAACAGCAATAATCAGCGTGCCGATTACATTTTTTGTCACTAGGAGGGTTATTCGTGTTTCAAAACCAATCTAGATGGAAACAAAAAGGATTGCTAATAGCAAGCATGCTCCTCATTTCGATCGTGGCACATGGCTTTTTTATTTGGCAACAGCCGAATGGATTTGTAATGAAAGGTATTAACGACGGTCTTTCGCAAATGCTACCTTTTAAGCAATTCATCTATAAAAACTATTCCCAAGGAAATTTCTTTTATGCAGATGATTTTGGAATTGGTGGAGGTATTTTTTCTCAATTAGCCTATTATTTCACTACAAATATTTTCTTTTTAATTGTCGCATCCTTGTTGTTTATAGTGGAATCTATTACAAAATATCAAGTAGATTTAAATACTTGGGTACAACTTATTTTACCTATGAGTATTTTAAAACAAACGGCAATTTTAGTTGTCGCATACACTTATTTTAAAACGATGAAGTTATCCAAAAAAGCTTCGTACGTAGGAGCAGTTATTTATGGATTAAGTCCCTTCTTTTTTAGACATGAAATGTATTGGGATATCTTAACGGATGCGATGTTTTGGCTTGTTTTATTATTAATAGGTATTGAGAAAATTATACGAAAAGAATCATCAACTACATTTGTCGTAGCTGTTGCCCTTATATTTATCAACAATTTCTATTTAGCTTATGTGAACTTACTCATTGGTTTCTTTTATATCATCATTCGTTTGTTTATTCATTGCACACAGCATGAACTTTCAGTGAAAAAGCAATTGCAACGCTATTTAAGTGGTGGATTATTAGGATTAGGAATCGGTTGTTTTGCATTTATACCAGCAGCTATGGGTTACTTACACAATTCTCGCCCACCATACAAAGATGCTATCCCATTGATAGACATTCAAGATAATATACTTTCTAATCCACGTATTCTCTGGTTACCGGTCTTTGTTGTGGTGGCATTAAGTATCAAGAAATTATATCAAAACAAGACATTCCAATTCTTTGCTATAGTTGCCATTGGCGGAACTGTTCTACATTTCATACCGTATGTTGGTAGTATGTTTAATGGATTTTCAGCGCCACAAAATCGTTGGGAAGCCATTGTGGTTTTAGGTTATGCTGGAGTATTTGCTGTTGCTATAGATCACTTTGAATATTGGAAAGCGAGACACGTTATAAGAACATCGACCGTTTTTCTAATTTTCATGCTCATCGTTAGTTTTATAGACCCAACATTTAAGTGGGGAAAAGATAGCGTTATTTTCATAATGACGGCTTTGTGGATAATTGGGATTAGCTTTGTATTAACAAAGCGAAAATCACAAAATTCCGCTATTCTATTCGTAATCATCTTTATGATAGGGTATGCAAATGTGTTTCAAGCAATTCGTTTAACTGAAGTAGATAAAAACTCATACGCCTCAACAACCCAATTCATGGCATCGGACAAGTATAATTCATCTGAGCAACAACGATTAATTCAATATATGAAACATCATTTAACAAATGACACAGCAAGAATTGACTGGATGGCGGATGATCGAAATAACACGCCAATCGTACAAGATTTTAAAGGGGAAAGTGTTTATTCTAGTGTGTTAAACGGTGATGTACTGAATATGTATCAAAGAGATCTCCAAATTGATATGGGGAAGGAAAGTGTTAGTAGATATGCAACTTTAGGTGCGAGAACAAACTTAATGTCTCTATGGCAAACACAGTTCTATATGCGCAAGAATTCAAATCAATCAATTCCGTATCACTATAATTTAGTGAAAAGCTCAAAAAATTATAATGTCTATGAGAACAAAGAGTTATTGCCTGCATTTCGTGTGACAGATGCTCTCTATTCAGCAACAGACTTAGAGAATAAGCCTGTATTGGCAAAAGAACATGCAATGCTACAAGGTGTTATTACAGAAGACAAGCAGAATACACAAGTATCTAAAGTACCTGCAACCCCTATTAAAAAAATAAATACAGTGAATGCAAAGTGGAATGGGGACATTTTAAATGTACAGAAGGAAAATGGAGGATTAGATATTCATATTGCTCCTTCTCAAAATACGAAAGACCTTTATGTTCAATTTCACATTGAAGGAATTCATCAAAAAGAATCGTTTAATCTTCAAGTAAATGAAGATCAAACGATGCGCAAAAGATCAAAATCTATTTATCGTACTGGATACAATGATTTAACGTTTGATATTAATCGAGCAAATACCATTCATATTCGCTTATCAAAAGGAAAGTATCATTTATCTAAAATTCAAGTTTATGAAGAAAACTATTCGACCTTAGCAAATAGCTTGAAAAATAGTAAAAGTGCAGATATTAAATGGCAAAATAATCATGCCAACGGAGTGGTAAAAACAACTAATAGTCATCAAATGTTAGTAACACCAATTCCTTATGAAAAAGGATGGACAGCACAGATTAATGGAAAGAAAGTAGCGATTGAGAAAGTAAACTATGCATATATGGGTATTCCATTAATGAATGGGGTAAATAATATTGAACTATATTATGAACCACCTTATTGGAAAATATGTTTATTGATTTCGCTTATTTCAATTGTCCTCTTTAGTTATGGAGTGTATCGACAACGAAAAAGAAATAAGCTATTAAAGTAAAAGGGTATTTTGATTGATATTTGAAAGAAGTACTTTTTAGCAACTGTACTAGAACGAACCGTGTGAGACAATAACAATTGGCTCATGCGGTTTGTGTGCTTATCGTGCTGAAAGTAGTAAAATTTATTAAATAGGTAATTGAATCAATTTCATAATTCAAAGATTATCCGAAAAACGCGAACATTAAATAGGTCATTGTTAAATGTCATATCTATTATAGTATTGTCTATGAAGTGGAATTAGCTCCGCTTTCCGTGGGCGAACTGACGAGCCTCCTCGCTTGTGCTCCTGCATCGCTTCGCTAGCTTCGTCGCAGAGAAAATCTCGCTGTGGGGTCTCGTCTAGTCCGTT
>NZ_JBCMNM010000098.1:0-42145 GCF_050459865.1 Rummeliibacillus pycnus | reverse complement strand
CCGTTGCCACAGGACGACTAGGCTTCAATCCCCTCGATGAAGGCACTTAAAAAGTAAAAATAGATGAAAGTTTATAATAAAATCTTGAGCTATCATTGTTGATGTGGAATTAGCGAAGACTCCTGCTGGAAAGCGAGACAGGTGAGACCCCGCAGGCAGTTTACTGCCGAGGAGGCTCAACGCTCGCCCCGGAAAGCGAAGCTAATCCCACATCATGCCGAAAACAGATTAATACTATTAATATTTGTATTTCACTTCTTTTTTCCAATCAAAAAAGCCACACTTTTTTCAAAGTGTGACTATCTATTTCAATAGATTAAATTCTATTTTTTAATTAATTCAAGATCAACTGGAATAGATTTTGCTACTTTTTCACCTTTAAGTGATTTTACAGCTGTGTCGATTGCGATTTGTCCGATTTCAGTTGGTTTTTGAGCGATTGTTGCAGACATTTTACCTTGTTTAACAGCTTTTTGAGCATCGTCAGTAGCATCAAAACCTACTACTTTAATGTCTTTGTGAGCAGCTTCAATTGCTTCAAGAGCACCTAGAGCCATTTCGTCATTGTGTGCGAATACACCTTTGATGTCTGGGTTAGATTGAAGAATGTTTTCCATTACTGTTAAACCTTCAGAACGGTTGAAGTTAGCAGTTTGAGATTTTACTACTTTTAAGTCTTTATCAGCAACTTTGTGGAAACCTTCACCGCGGTCACGAGCAGCAGATGAACCAGCTACACCTTCAAGTTCAGCAACTTTTGCACCTTTGCCTACTAATTCTTCTAAGTATTGACCAGCCATTTCGCCACCTTTTACGTTATCTGAAGCGATGTGTGATACAACTTCACCACCATCAGAAGAACGGTCTACAGTGATAACAGGAATATTGGCATCATTAGCAGCTTGTACAGCTGAAGCAACTGCTTCTGAATCTGTCGGGTTAATGATGATTAAGTCTACTTTTTGTTGGATTAAATCTTCTACGTCAGAAGCTTGTTTTGAAGCATTATCTTGTGCATCTACTACTGTAAGATCCACTTTATCTTTTTTGGCTTCTGCTTTTGCACCATCAGATAATGTAACGAAGAATGGGTTATTTAATGTTGAAATTGACATACCAATTTTCATATCATCTGTAGATTTTTTTGCTGCTTTATCAGATGATGAGCTATCACCATTTGGTGACATAGAACATGCGCCTAGTAGTAGTGAAGCTGATAATGCTAAAGTCCAAGATAGTTTTTTCATTGTATTGATTCTCTCCTATGCTGTTTTTTTACGGTCAAGAAGTACCGCGATTAATATTACGACACCCTTCACAACTTGTTGGAAGAATGAAGATACCCCAATTAGATTTAAACCATTGTTTAGTACACCGATGATTAACGCACCTACCAATGTACCGAAAATCCAACCGCGACCACCTGTTAAAGAAGTACCACCAAGTACTACTGCTGCGATCGCATCAAGTTCATATGATTCACCAGCTGTTGGTTGAGCTGAGTTAAGGCGAGAAGTTAAGATTAAAGCGGATAGTGCTGCAAGCATACCTGTTAATGAGTAAACAGCGATTGTAATACGGTCTACATTAATACCTGAAAGGCGAGAAGCTTCTTCGTTACCACCAATTGCATAAACGCGTCGACCAAATGTTGTTTTACGTAAGATAAAGTAAAGAACAAAGAATGCCACGATCATTGTGATGACTGGTACTGGGATTCCTAAAAAGTACCCTTTACCGAACATTTGGAAGACCATTGAATCACCTAGGCCAGATACAGGTTTACCGTCTGTATAAACAAGTGTTATACCACGATAGATTGTCATTGTTGCTAATGTTGCGATGAAAGGAGCAACTTTCCCTTTTGCAATAATGACACCGTTGACTGCACCAAGAACCGCACCTAGTGCTAATCCAATAAGCATTGCTAAAATTGGATCCATACCGCTTGCAAGCATACCTGCACTAATTGCACCGGTTAATGCTAGAGTAGATCCGACTGATAAATCGATACCGCCAGTTAAGATAACAAAAGTCATCCCGAATGCGATTAACGCACTAATTGATACTTGACGAAGTACGTTGAAAATATTTGTAGCTGTTAAAAAGCTAGGGCTCATAATCGAAATAATGATGATGATTAAAAGGAGTCCTAGAAGTGGTCCAAGTTTTTGAATTAACCCTTTAGATTTGGACAACTTTGTCACCTCCAGTAGCGTAATACATAATTTTTTCTTGCGTCATTTCTTCTTTTGTGACTTCTCCAGTGATTTTACCTTCATGCATAACAAGTACTCTGTCTGCCATACCGATAATTTCTGGTAATTCTGATGAAATCATTAAAATGGCAACACCTTGTTCTGCAAGGTTATTAATAATTTGATAGATTTCTTTTTTAGCACCGATATCGACACCGCGAGTTGGTTCATCTAAGATTAAGATTTTAGGTTCATCACCTAACCATTTAGCGATTACAACCTTTTGTTGGTTACCACCACTTAATGATTTGGCAGTTTGCATGGCGCCCGATGTACGAACACCTAATTTTTTGATTAAATTTTCTACAAAACTCGTTTCCTTTTTACGATCGATAATGCCCATTTTTGAAGCTTTATCTAAATTTGTAAGCATAATATTTTCTTTAATCGAAAAATCAACTACTAAACCTTCTGATTTACGGTCTTCTGATACATAGCCAATGCCATGTTTTTTCGCTTGAATTGGATTTGAAATTTTCACCTTTTGACCATCTATGAATATTTCACCTTTATTCATTTTTCGATAGCCAAACAAAGCTTGTACTACTTCTGTACGACCAGCTCCCATTAAGCCAGCAATACCTAGTACTTCACCTTTTCGTAGTTGGAAGTTAATCTCTTCACAATACCCATTTCTTGTAAGCCCTTTCACTTCGAGCTTAACATCCCCGATTTTCGCTTGTCTTTCTGGGAAACGGTCACCCAGTTCACGTCCAACCATCATTTTCACGATTTCATCAAAGTTTGTTTCTTTAATCACTCGAACGCCAACATATTCACCATCTCGCAAAATGGTAATGCGATCACAAATGGCAAAAATCTCTTCCATACGGTGTGAAATATAGACAAAGGAAACACCTTGAGATTGTAGTTTACGAATGGTTTTAAATAATGTTTTGATTTCACGATCTGTAAGGGCAGCTGTCGGTTCATCCATAATGATTACTTTGGCATGCGTTTCAATTGCTTTGGCAATTTCAATAATTTGTTGTTTCCCAACAGATAATTGACCTGCCGGAGTTTTGACATCAACATCAAGACCAAGTTGACTTAGAATTCGACTCGCTTCTTTATTCATTTCTTTTGTCTTTAAGATACCTGACTTGCCAATGGTTCGTTCGTTTCCTAAGAATAGGTTTTCAGCAACTGTTAAGTCAGGTAAAATATTTAGCTCCTGATGGATTACGGCAATCCCCATTGCTTCTGCTTCTTTAGGTGATTTGAAATGAACCTCTTGGCCATCTACTTTAATAACGCCTGCATCTCGTTCGTAAATCCCTGTTAAAATTTTCATAAGCGTTGATTTACCAGCGCCATTTTCACCCATTAGTGCATGGATTTCTCCATCTACTAGCGAAAATTGTACATCCTTCAACACGACATTTCCGCTGAAGGCTTTATCAATGCCTGTCATTTCAATCATGCGATTTCACCACCTCGTTAAAATATAACGCCTGATTGCAAAATGATATTTGCAAACGGTGTTGCTTCACCAGTACGAATAATAACTTTTGCTTTAGATGAAAGTTGCTTTAGTTCCTCATGGCTAACTGTTTCGATTGGAACGTAAAGCACTTGATGCACAAGACTGTGTAGTACCGTATTTTGACTTTCTATTTCTTGAGCAATGACAGCTTTTTCAGCTTTAAAATCATCTAAAACAACTTCTAAAATATCTGCGAAACTTGGTTTTCCTAGCGTATAAGCTAAATCAATACAAGGCACACCATCTGGAATTGGTAAACCACAATCCGCGATTATAATCGTATCTGTATGTCCCATTTTGGCAAAAATTCCAGCTAGTTCGCGATTTAAAATTCCATGCTTTTTCAAAATTATTGTCCTCCCAAGCGACTTTCTACCATTTGAAGTGTAGGCATTCCACCTTGTGCTCCAAATTTTTCGACTGATAATGATGCTGCGATATTTGCAAAACGAACAGCCTCTTTAAGAGATTGACCAGTCGTTAATGCATAAGCTAATGCACCATTGAATGTGTCACCTGCACCAGTCGTATCAACCGCTTGAGTCTTAAATCCTTCTACGAAAATATGCTCTTTCCCATCAAAATAACGAGCACCCTTAGAACCAAGTGTGACGATTACCTTATTTGGATGTTGTTCTAATGTGCTTTCTAAATCACCTGAAAAAATATCTGCACATTCTGTTTCATTTGGTGTGATATAGCTAATTAAATCCATCCAAGATGCGTCAAAGTTTTCTGATGGTGCAGGATTTAGCAATACTGGTACACCAAGTTGCTTACAAAGATTTAATGTATAATGAACCGTGTCTGCTGGTATTTCAAGCTGCATGATCACCATATCACTTTTTCCGATAACCTCTTTAGCACCATCAATTTCTGTTGGTGTTACTAAACCATTTGCACCTGGCACAACAATAATACGATTATCATTTTCATAGAGGAGTATATTGGCAATGCCAGTAGCCGCTTGTGATGTGGTCGATACAAATTGTGTATCAATACCTTCAGCCACTAAATTCTTTGTTAATTCTTGACCAAAGCCATCCTCACCAACAACACCTAACATATGTATATCTCCGCCAAGCCTTGCAGCTGCTACAGCTTGATTTGCCCCTTTACCGCCTGGTACTGTTTCAAAGCGATTACCTAAAACTGTCTCGCCTTGTTTAGGGAAAATTGTTGTATCAATTACTAAATCCATATTGATACTGCCTATTACGGTAATCATGAAATCCCTCCTTACTTTGTAGAACTTCGAACAACTAATGTTGCAGGTAATTCAATTAAATTATTTTCAATTACTTCGTTTTCAATTTTTTTGATAAGCAATTCAGTAGCGACAGTGCCCAATTTATAAATATCTTGTGCGACCGTCGTCAATTCGGGTGTTAACAGTTTTCCAATACTGATTCCGTCAAACCCCACTAATTGAAGATCACCTGGAATTTGTATACCTAGTGAATGAGCTGCTTTCATCGCACCAATCGCAGATGCATCGCTTGCCGCGAATATAGCATCAACTGTTTCGTGTGTTTTGAGAAACTCAAATGCTTTATGCTCTGCTTCATCAAAATCAAATAAACTTGTAATGATATCTGTTTTTATATTTGGATAGTTACTGATTGTTTCCGTAAAGCCTTTCATTCGATCTTCTGCAACATCTAATCCAATTGGTCCTCGCATACAAAGTATGTGCTTAGATCCTCTTCCGATTAAGTATTCCGTTGCGATTTTCGCTCCATCAATATTGTTCGTTGTCACGGTCGGAATGGACGGATCAAGTCGTCTATCGAGCGCAACAATTGGTAATTGAATATTACGATAATAGTCTGCTTCGAGATGATTTGTCGTTACAATAAATCCTGCAGCATAATTTTGCTGAAGTGATTCTATATAATGAATTTCTTTTTCTTTCTGTTCTCCCGAATTACACAGCACAACTGTATAGCCATTTGCAAATGCTGTATCTTCCACAGCTCTAGCTAATTCAGGGAAAAATGGGTTGGTAATGTCTGGTACAAGCAATCCAATAATATTGGTCTTCTTTGTGCTTAATGATCGAGCAAGCTGATTAGGCTTATAATCTAACTCCTCAATAGCCTTCTCTATTACTTGCTTCGCTTCTTCACTAACATAGCCTTTCCCATTCAAATACCTGGAGACAGTAGCAACAGAAACGCCTGCACGTTTTCCTACGTCCTTAATCGTTACCATATTTCCCCTCCTCTGTGGTTGTGTGTAACCGATTACACATGTAACCGATTACACAATAATATACTTAAAATCTTTTAATATGTCAACATAATGAGATAATTATGTCATACTAAATAACGTTTCTTTTTAAACCATTATAGTGATAGTTCGTTAATTTTTAGGGTTTATTGTCATTAGGCGGGACATTTTTAGTTGTATTGATTGAAAATTTTTTCTCATTATATGTTTGAACATGAAATTTTATTCAATAGTGATATACTATTATTTTATTAGTACATATTAATTTGATAATAAGTAGTTTATTCGCTCTCTCGGGGGATTTATTCGCTCTCTTCGGTGTTTTATTCGCTCTCTCGGGATTTATTCGCTCTCTTTGGAGGTTTATTCGCTCTCTCTCGGGATTTATTCGCTCTCTTTGGAGGTTTATTCGCTCTCTTCGGTGATTTATTCGCTCTCTCTGGAGTTTTATTCGCTCCATTTGAAATTGTATTCGCTCTCTCAGCTATTTAAGTCCTCTATCCAAGCTAGAATTATCAAAAATGATATATTTTTATTAAAAACATCAAAAAAACACCATCTAATTTCTTACTCATTAGATGGTGTTTTCCGTTTTCTATTTTTTCACATCTACAATTCTACCTTCTATTTTCGGTTGAATTGTTTTCATTTTTGTTAGTTGTTCCGCTAGGTTCTCCCAGTCTGATAAGCCTAGGTCTGTTACGCGGCCTTCTGCATATGCTTTGGCGAATACTGTGTAGCCGTCGCCACCTTTTGCTGTGAAGGCATTTGTTGCGATTTTGTAAGTTTGATTATCTTGAATAGGTGTGTATTTGCCATCTGCATCTTTAAATGAAATAGATACTACTCGCTCGCCTACTGGTTTAGATGAATCAAATTCTACTTTACCTCCAGATACATGTAGGAAGCCACCGTTTTCTTTTGGATATTCCTTGAAGCTTGTTTCAAATGCTGCTTTGAGTTCAGCACCTGTCAATGACATTGTAGCAAGAGTGTTACCAAATGGAAGAACCGTGATCACTTCTCCTACTGCGATATCACCAGCAGGAATAGCTGATCGAATACCACCACCATTTTGCAATGCCATGACAATATCTTTGTCATAAGTTTTTGCTTTTGCTAACATTCCATCTGTAATGATGTTTCCTAGAGCTGTTTCACTATTTCGTACACTTACACCTGAAGTGTTTCCTGCATCTGATGCTCTCGGGTTTATAAGGTCACTTTCTGCAACCGCGCCAATTGATTTACTAGAAATCTCTTTTAGCTTTTCAGAGTAATCTTTTAACATGGCAGCTGCTTCCGGATCTTCTGGTAAATCAGCAATCTTGATCAACTTGCCATCTGATTTCACGACTTTGCCTGCACCATCAAATTCAACATCCACCGTACCTAAGAAATCGCTATATTGATAAGCTTGTACAATGACTGTTGGATCTTTTGCTTTATTGTTGTTATCTTTATCTACTACCACAGGTTTATCTAATTGTGTATGGCTATGTCCGCCAACGATTAAATCAATGCCTTTTACAGATGCAGCTAATGTTAGATCGTTATCAACAGCTGGGTTATCATCATAACCGATATGTGTTAAGGCGATAATTTTATCAACACCTTGACCTTCGAATGCCTTTACTGCTTTGTTTGCTTCCTCAATATAATTTTCAAATGCAACGCTTCCAGGACTTGAAATCTCTTTTGTTTCTGCAGTTGTTAAACCAAAGATTCCGACTTTTTCTCCATCAATTTCTTTAATAATTCCATTATAAATTTTACCTTTTGCTGGATTACTAGATATTAAATCCGAAAATAATCCTTTAAAACGTGCATCTCCTGAGAAGTTCACATTCGAGCTAACAAATGGGAAGTTTGCTCCTTCAATGAAATCAACAAGTGCTTGATGCCCTTCTGGACTTGCACCTAAGTCAAACTCATGATTCCCAAATGTCATTGCATCATAGCCCAATGCATTCATGAATTTAAGATCTGCTTGTCCTTGAAATCCATTGAAATACAATGTTCCACTAAATACGTCACCTGCATCTAACAGTAATGAATTTGGTTTTTCGGCTCTAACATTTTTAATAGCCGTCGTTCTTTTAGCGATATTATCCAAATGAGCATGTGTGTCGTTTGTATGCATAACAGAAAGTGCAAAGTTTTCTTTACCGTTCACCACTTTAATCTCTTTACCATCAGGTGTTTTAATGAGACCATTTGCTATATCTGCATTCTTATACCAAAGGCCTTTGTATTGAATTACACCCTTATTCTGGTTAGAGCCGTTATATAGTTTGCCTTTATAAAGAACAAGTCCTTTATTTAATGTTGCCCCATTGTATAGTTTGCCACTGTAAAGAACAAGTCCTTTATTTAATGTTGTTCCATTGTATAGTTTGCCATTGTAAAGTGTAAGACCTTTATTGACCTTTCCTTTTACATAGAACTTTCCGGATTTGGAATCAACGCCAGTAAATACTTTCCCTTTCACATAATAGATTCCTTTATAAGTACCTGTTCCTACTTTGCCATTTATATAATAAACATGACCTTTTAAACCCGTATATAGTTTGCCATTTTTATAGAGTTTGCCATTAAATGTTTTGAATCCCTTTACGACTTTACCAGATGATTTCGCAACAAGTTTACCGTGTGAAATTTTGTAACTCGATGCTGCATCTACTTCTACTTGTGTAGCACTGATAGCTCCTAATATTACTGCACTCCCCAAAATAAGTGATGCTACGGGTTTAACAAATTTCATATTATACATTTCTTCTCAACCATCCTCTTCAATTATTTTTTATTACTAGTTTAGTAATATATACCATTATAAAAAATATTATCTATATTATCCAATGAATACATGAAATATTTTGATTATTTTGTATGGCATAAATAATTAGAGTTGTAATGGAAAGAATAAATTATATCTGCACTAAGCAACAATTCTATGGGAGGAAGAAAAATGAGAAGTGTTACCAAAACAGTCGTACTGATTATTACTTCAGTTTTACTTTTCGCAAGTCTAGGAATTCACGATTCGTCACCAGTCTTTGCTTCCGAATCCACATCAACAAATCCTAAAATAACAATTAAAAAATATAAAAATAACAAGAACTTTCAATACGCTGAAATAAATGGGAAGAAATATGATGCAGCTAATTATCAAATGTTGAAATACGTAGCAAGTATCTATGAAGCTAATCAAAAATTAAAAAAGGAAAATTTATCATCTGCATCTTATAGCATCAGCAAAGTAATATACAATCAGGATCATAAAATCAGCATTTCTTATATTAATGCATTCTATCAAGGCGGGGCACATGAAGACATCACAATGACGGTATTTAATTTCTATAAAGGTGGAAATATAACTTTACAAAAAGCTTTCAAAAACTCACAAGCATATGCCGAAGCAAATAAATATGTAAAAACTTATCTTCTAAATCATCCCTACAAATACCCATTAGCAGATAAAAATTCAAAAATGTATTATCATCAATTCTTTTGGACAGAAAAAGGGATTAACATTGTGTTCGATCCTTATGAATTAGATTCTTTTGCAGCAGGTTTTAAATTTACACCTGTCCCACAAAGGTATTTGAAATACTAAACCAGCATGAAGCTTAAATTTACGGAACTACATTTGAATTTTTAATACAAAAAACTCTGTAGAATGAACTGCAGAGTTTTTTACTATTCAATAAAATGATTTCTACTTTAGACCTAACTTTTCGTAGAGATGCAAGAAAGCATCCTCACTTACTAATTTCCGCTCAATAAGAATCATTCAGATTAATGAAACAATTTCTTAACCATTTTTAACATCCCCTTAATATGCCATTAATAGTTTTTTTGTGTAATTATTACAGGAAGACTATTAAATTATTAGGAGGAAGTTTGATCCATGAATATGAAATTTGTTAAAAAAGGTGCTGCAGCGGCTCTAGCTCTAGCCATTGCTATTCCAGCTATTTCCCCTACTCAAGCGGCTGCTAAGGAAAATTTGAAAATTGAATCTGTTCAATTTAACGGTATGCAAGCCCCTTCTACAATTGATCAAATGGTAAAAACGTACACAACTGCTTCAGTCAATGTGAAATATAGTAACGGAAAAGTAAAAACATTCCCTTTGAAATATAATCAATTATTTAAATCCGAAGATAAAGTAGCAACTGTAAATGGAGAAAAAGTTCCTGCTGGTACGCCAATTGATGTTAACGGCAATCCAATCAAAGATCCTAGCAGCGCAGAGGGAAAATACTTTGTTTCAGATGCACCAGATTCTAACAGCCTTTTGAATCCTATTGATGGCAAGCTTTATATGGTTACACATTATGAATACCAAACAATCGATGCAGCGGGTAAAGACGCATACGGTTTAGTCCCTTCTTCTATGTCTTTAACTCAAATGGAGCAAAATAAGAAAACGGGTGAACTTACACCGAAAAAAGTAAGCAAAATTGACTTTTCTTCCGTGAACGGTCTTTGGATTCCATGTAACGGCTCTTTATCTCCATGGAATACACACTTAGGTTCAGAAGAATATGAACCAGATGCACGTGCATTTGAAAATGATCCTAAATCAAACGCAAGAACTTGGACAGAAAGTTTTGCTAAATTTTATTTCGGAGATGCAACGAAAGCAAATCCTTACTTCTATGGCTATTCACCAGAAATTACAGTGAATAAAAATGGCGAAACATCTGTTGTGAAGCATTACAGCACAGGTCGTTTCTCTCATGAATTGATGAAAGTAATGCCTGATAACAAAACAGTATTTTTCGGTGACGATGGTACGAATACAGCGATGTTTATGTATGTAGCAGATAAAGAAAAAGATCTATCCGCAGGTACATTATATGCCGCTAAATTCAATCAAACAGGTATTGAAAACGGTGGTTCTGGAGATTTAGAATGGATTAATCTAGGACATGCAACAGATAAAGAAGTGAAAGATATTATTGATAAAGGTACTAAATTCAGTGATATTTTCGAAACTTCGGATGTTCCTAAAGATGGATTTACACCAATTAAACAATATTCAGCTGGTAAAGTTGAGTATCTAAAAGTAAAACCTGGTCAAGAAAAAGCAGCAGCTTTCCTTGAATCACGCCGATACGCAGCAATCCTTGGTGCAACGACTGAATTTAACAAAATGGAAGGTGTTACACTAAACGCTAAAGATGGTAAAGTGTACATCGCTATTTCAGATCAAAGTAAGAGTATGGAAAAAGACACATCTGGAAAAGATCCAGCAGACCATATTCAATTACCAAAAATTAAATCTGGCGTTACCTATCAATTGGACTTAAATAAAGGCCAAAAAGATAGCAAAGGTACAGCAATTAATAGTTCATATGTAGCTTCATCTATGTCAGGACTTGTTGTTGGTGAAGACCTTCCAGCAGCAGATGCATATGGTAATACAGCAACTGTGAACAAAGTAGCAAATCCAGATAACTTAAGCTATTCTGAAGCAATGAGAACACTGTTTATCGGTGAAGACAGTGGTATGCATACAAATAACTTTGTATGGGCTTATAATGTTGATACGAAAAAATTAGATCGTGTTTTATCAGTACCAGCTGGAGCTGAAGCAACAGGATTATTTGCAGCTGACAACCGCAATGACTTCCCTTACATCTTCAGTAATTTCCAACATCCTGGTGATGAACTAGATACAAAAAATATTACAGCAGTAAATAAAGATGAACTGAAAAAAGCAGTTGATACACAAATTGGTATTAACAAAACAGGTGGCATTGGTTATATCTCTGGTCTACCATCTTTGGTGAAAATGCCAGATTTCGCACCACCTAAAACACCGACAATTAAAAAAGTAACGCAAAAAACAACATCTATCACTGGTAAAACTGAAGCTAGTGCAACTGTATTCATTTACAACGGCAATAAATTACTAGGAAAAGCTGTTGCAAACTCAAAAGGCGAATACAAAGTGAAAATCAAAGCACAAAAGAAAGGCACTACGCTTAAAGTGTTAGCTCAAGATAACGCAGGTAATAAAAGTAAAGCTAGTACAGTGAAAGTAAGCAAATAGATTTTAAAGTATTGAGAAGAGGCAACGAAATCATTCGTTGCCTCTTTTATATTTGTGAAAATCTTGGGTATGGTAGGACTTAACTTGTGCCATTTCGTAATTGAATAGTGAAGTGTTGGTACATAACACCTTCTCTTTTCTCCCTACAAAGCAAAACCTTCTAACAGCTTTTCACTATTAGAAGGTTTTATTCGTCTTAGGCTAGATTGTATCTTTATATCCAAACATCTATCTTTTTTCCATAAAGATATTCTTTAAAAACGCAGGCTATTTTAATGTTTAGTGGATGCATTGGCCACCCGTATTTATTTGTTTGAAGATGATGAAGTTTTTTCCCGGTAGCCTCTATGTATCTGAGGACGGGATAATTCGCATTGAACCATGAACCTTTCTCACCCCATGCGGCGACGATCATGTCTGTAGCATTAATTGATCGTTTTACAATTTCCATATTTTGAGGAAGTGTTCGAACACTCGCTTCTAACAAATGTTCAGGAGTCGGTGTTCGCAGAGAAAATAGGTTAACGATTGCAATCGAACCATAACCGTTATAAGATGCCGTTTTAATACATTTATCAATTGCTCGATCACACTTATCGCAATCAAGTGTAGTTGGATTCAACATGATAAACAAACACTCCGGTAAGTTCTCATCCCAAGTACAACTAAGCTTAAGTTGATGTTTACTTGACTTATCAAACATTACTTTTACATGCTCATTAGGTTTCCACGGTCTTATCATCAGCAACAACTCCGTTTATGTAATACTTTTTACTGCCCTCGATTTTAATTTTTATTTTAGTACATTGAGAGACCTTGAAGTACAAATCGCTTCTACATTTTTCAGTAGCGTCGTAACCATATTGGTCACTAATGATGGACCTTAAATTGCAATTGACAGCGTTTTTTATTATTTCACCTTTGTCTTCCCCCGACTTTCCTCCCCCTATCCTATTCAGACATTTTTACTATCATGGTGTTAATAATTATCTAACATATTGCACCAATATTCCACAATTTTTTTAATTATTTAGGATATTTAACAATTGCTTAGTGTCCCTATAAACATGACAAAATCCTTTCATTTCCATCCCCCAAAAAATTATCCTGGTCAAACCTCTGATAGCTAATTTTACAATATGAGATAGTAAGTGGTTTTTATTATCGACACAAAAGAACCACCTGATTTTCTTCATTTCAGGTGGTGTTTATTTTGTCTAACAACGAATCTATAGCGAATTATGATAGGTACTTTTCATCATTGTAAAACTATTGTAAATTGCCAATAAAATCTAATAATAATGGTTTCAACTGTAATAAAATAGTCAGTAGATATAGCTATTAATGATGGTAAACGTTACCTCGTAAAGGAGAAACCCTATGTTTAAAGGTGAAAAAGTATTCGAAAGTGAAAAATCTATCAAGTATTTGTTTCAGAAATCTTATTCAAAGACAAATAGTCTAGTTATCATCTTTTCAGCATTTCCTACTAAAGGGAAACAACCGGCTTACAATTTTGTCCGTACATTATCGGAGTTTGATTGTAACAAGCTTTTTATATTGGATGATTTCGGAAGTCGAGCAAGTTATTATCTATGCGAAAAGAGAGATTTTTCCATCGAAAGATCGGTCATTTCTCTCATTAACTTTATCATAAAAGAAAATGAGATTGATCACGTCATTTCTTGTGGATCGAGCAAAGGGGGCTATGCGGCTTTATATTATGGTATCAAATATGGATTCGATCATATTATCGCTGCTTCTCCTCAGTATTATTTAGGTGACTATTTACTCGATCAAACGAATTCACAAGACGTGACTCTTTTCATGTCTGGATTATCAGCTGATGAAGATCACCAGTTTCTAAATGAGATTATGCCAAAAATGATTGACGAAACACAAAGCAAACCTAATATTTTCATACACTTAGGAAAAGATGAACCACACTATGAAAATCATGTAAAGCCGTTATTGGCCAAACTAAATGAGGTTCATATCAATTATGAACTTGATTTAGGTGACTATAGTAAGCATAGTGATGTTGGCAAATTCTTTCCTACTATTTTAAAAGATAATATTAGAACATTACTACATTATCCTTCACTTGAAATCACCCAATCAACAAATGGGAAACAACCTATTGGTTCTCAATGCACATTTGAGGCTAAAACCGAGTCCGAGAAAAATAAAATTGCATGGTATGTTTTCCGTGAGAATGACCGAGTTGAGATGAAAAATTATTCGACTGACCATACCCTTTCAGTAACATTCGATCATGTAGGCAAATATTATGTAAAAGCATTTGCGATAAATAGCTTAAAGCATAAGGTTTCAGTTAGTTCAGAAGAGATTGAGGTTTATTAGTGGGTGACTGTTCCCCTATTTAATGAACGTTAAGCTTTCATGCTTGTTTTGGGTACTGATGCATTTGTTGTGTTCGAATTGTGAATTGACCGTTGTCTTAGTTTATAACAAAAGAAAACCACCCTTGCGCTTTAATCGGCGTAGGGTGGTTTTCTTTTGTTTAATTGGAATTTAAAAAACGCATCAACATTTAGCTCTTCAAAAACGTCAACATATAAGTACTTACTTTTTTATATAAAGCGTTATAAATTGTGCCAATCACGAAGGATACTATCCAGCAACTAATAAAGACAATGACACAATATCCAATCATTTTGAAAATGATCAGGTTACCATCTGTCGAAATAATATCTTCTATGATGCCGAACTTTTTCCATATCACAGGTCTCATCGAACTTTGTTCATGGATTAAATAGATGCCAAAAACAAATTTAGAAGCAAAATTGATGTTGGGTGATTTTATTTTTAACTTTTTAAAATATTGGAATAAACAATAGGCCATGATTAATACCAATGGAGAATTGTATGAATACAATTGATCCATTAGACCAGTACGATAAATTAGTAAACTATTAATAAATGCTACAAAGAAATACATAAATAAGTAGAGGTTTCGGTTAAAATCTTTTATGAGAAACTCATATTTCTGAATATACGCTGCTAGAATGTATAGAAATAAAAAGTATACAAGCCCATATCCATTCGAAACGCCAACTAACGCATGAGGATAGATGAATTGCCAAATATTACAAACAAGTAACCCAGTAATGATTAAATTCCCGTGTTCTTTCTTGTCCATATGATCAATTAATTTGTTCATGAAGGGTGATAATGCATACATAACAAAATACACCGTTACAAACCAATACCCACCGGTAAACACAGAAAATAATGATTTGAAGAACATTACTACATTAAAATCTACATTACCTACGAGTACATTCACTAGATAAATGACCGTTGAAAAAAAACTCACTTCCATAAATAAGCTAACTAACTTCTTCAACTTAAACTTCGATTTAGTTAGAAAATATCCACTTACTAACACATACAAACTCACTGCAATGATGGAAAGTGATCGAATAAAGTAATAAAATACCTCATTGAATCCTGTTAAAAAATTCGATATATTAATATACTTCCCCATTCCATGTGTACCAATATGTAGAATAACAATCATAAACATCGATATGATTCTAAGTAACTCAAAATTCGAGTCACGAACCTTACTTTTATCACTACGCTGCATCCTAAACCTCCTAACAATACAATAAAGAAACTAATTCATCATATCATAGGGATAGAATAATCCGTCTAGTCTTTTTTTAAAAATTTTGTAAATGTCATTAAAAAGTTACATTAGTAAAACTATTTCACTCATATATAATCTCGGGCGTGGTTTGCTTCACTCGGGCGCTGTTTTGCTTCACTCGAGAGTTTTTTTGCTTCACTCGAGAGTTTTTTTGCTTCACTCGAGTGTTTTTTTGCTCCACTCGGGCGCTGTTTTGCTTCACTCGAGCGTGGTTTTGCTTCACTCGAGCGTGGTTTTGCTTCACTCGAGAGTTTTTTTGCTCCACTCGGGAGCCTTTTTACTCCACTCGGGAGCCATTTTGCTCTACTCGGGAGCTGTTTTGCTCTACTCCACTCGAGTTGATTGGCACCAGGTTCCACTTTAATGTGATGGAATGCATCTGTTTTTTCATTAAAGATAAAGAAAAGAAATAGCCCTATAAAGTAGACCATAAAATATCTACTTTACAGGGCTTTTCTAACTAAGTCTATTCTCTTTTTAAACTCCGGACAAAGAAGTTAGTACTTAAATTTTGATAGCGATTGATCTAGTGATTCTGCCAAATGAGATAGGTTTTTAGCCATTCCTAGAATCTCTTGAATGGAGGCATTTTGTTCTTCCATAGTCGCAGATAATTCTTCTGTCCCTGCAGATGATTCTTGGCTGATTGCTGCAATACTTTCTACAGCTTTAAGCACATCCGTAGTTGCATCATGAATTGTTTTAGATGCACCGTTGACTTGAATGATTTTATTGGACATTTCTTCCATATTTTGATTGATACCATCAAAAGCTTCTCTATTTTGCTCTATTAAATTAGAACCTACTTGAACTTCTTGAACAACACCATTCATAGAGAGTTCAACTTCTTGAGTTTCTTTTAATACACCATCAATAATAGTAGAAATTTTATCTGTAGATTCTGCTGATTGTTCGGCTAGTTTTCTTACTTCATCTGCTACCACAGAGAATCCCTTGCCATGTTCTCCAGCACGTGCCGCTTCAATGGCTGCATTTAAAGCCAATAAATTTGTTTGATCCGCAATATCATTGATTACATCAAGAATTCTTCTAATTTCTTTTGACTTTTCACCTAATTGTTGAACAATATTTGCAGTGGATGCTACTTTTTCCTCGATTATTTGCATCCCTTGTATCGATTGATTAGCACTTTGTAATCCTTTTTCAACGGACTCCTCTGTTTTTCGTGAACTATTCGTCATCTCTTCCAAATATTGTCCTATCATTTTACCCGCTTCATCCACATATTGTACTTTTTCTAACGTTTCATTAGCATGCTGAGCTTGATCAGTCGAACCAGCTGCTAATTGTTCCGTTGTGGCTGATACTTGTTCAATACCTTCACTTATTTCATTAGTGTATGTCAATAATTCTTCACTATGAGAGGATACTTGCTTTGAGATACCTGCAGCATCGCTGATTAATGTACGGGTACTAGAAGACATCTCATTCATAGCTTTCGCTAATTGACCGATTTCATCTTTTGTTTGGATTGTTAATGCTTCCGTTGTTAAGTTCCCACCAGCAATTTCTTGAACTTTATCGACTACTTTTACTATTGGCTTCACTAATCCTCTAGCAATCAATGTAATCAATGTAGCAAGAATAATGATACCAATTAAACTGATAATGATGGAGTACTTCATCATTGTATTGGTATCCTGTTTTACTTCATCCAGAGGTATAGTGATCATAAGTGACCAGGGAGTACCTGTAGAACCTATATTGATTGGTGAAAACACTTTATAAACATCGGCTCCATCAGATGAAACATCCGTATAAGATAAAGGTTGTCCCGTTTGAACAGCATTTTTGACTTTACTTGAATTCGCGCCTACAAGCTTATAACTACTTTCTCCAACCAATTCGTGTGATTTGTGAGATACAATGGTCCCATCATTCGAGATAATGGCTCCATAGCCACTTTTATAGAGATGAATAGTGTCGTTTAATTTTTGCATAGAGTCTAGACTAATATCTACCCCAACAGCCCCTACTACCTTATCATTTATCTTAATAGGTACGACAATCGTGGTCATTTGTACATTTTTTCCGGCTACTTGATAAGTGTATGGATCGAGAATAACTTCTTTACCAGTGTCTTTGGCAAGCTGATAATAGTCGTTTTCTTTTGGATTATCATAATCGTCTGATGCTAATAAACGAATCTGACCACTTTCTCGAGTCCAATAAGGAACAAATCTCCCTGTTTCATCATGGCCCTTGGTGTTCTTATATTTTTTATCTGCTCCATCGAAAGCATTTGGCTCCCATATTGTCCAAGTAGACAAGAAAGATGGATTTTCTTGAAGCGTCTTTTCTAAAACGGCATTTGCTAGTTGGCGATTCGCTTTATCCTTTTCTACCATCGTGCTCAATGTCGTAGCAACACCTTTAGAAGTATTCATAGCATAATTTAGTTTAGCTTCGACATCTCTTGCTTTTGTTTCACTTACCTTGAGGGCTAATTTTTTTGCATTTTTTACGGATGAATGATCGACTTGATATAGATTAAACCCTATGATTGTAATAAAAACAATCAAACATGTACCAAGAATCGACAATAATATTTTGGTTAATAATTTCATCGAATAAAATCTCCTTCAAATTTACGACACTATGAAAGGTCAAACTCTAGTTTCTCCTTCAAACTCTGCTTGACTATCACTAAAATGTCTCTCTATCAATTTCGGATTTTCACCTAATACAAATCTTTATACGTTCTTTACCAGTTCATTTTCATGTCTGATCAATCTCGACAAATTTCGCGAACTAATTATTCAGATAGGTATTTCTTATGTATTTTTCTTCATACATATTGTTTGCATAGTACATATGCAACAAATTATTAACCACGCTACACAAGTTATTTATACCTAAGTATTTAGGTATAATAAATCAAATAAAAAGAAAAAACAAGAAAATTGTATATACAAAGAAATACTATTATGTACCTGTATAAATGTCAATTAAATTAACAAACGAATCAATTTTATAAATCCGTTTTCGATTTTTGAATACGAACATTTCAACACATTAACTATTCAATATTCAGATTTGTATGCTCCTCTACAGACGGCACTTTCCACGGGCTTTGCTTCAATCTCCTCGGGCCAACACGATGTTGGTCACGAAGCCTTTTCCACAGGACGTGGCATTCTTAGGCTTTGTTCCTTAAAACCGTTCTTCGTGGCTTTCAGCTCAAGCTTTTCCCGTATCTGTAGCGTTGAAATTAAAGAAATTGGTAATCATTAAATGTTCGTATATTTTATATAACATATTGCAGGATTCAATTGTGACAATTTATACAAAATATAAATAGCAGTCTATGTTTTACTTTAATTTCCATTATTAATCAACACAAACACTGATTTCTCTTTAATTTTTGATTGCCCATGGAATGCTTTGTGATAAACCACTATTGGCGCTCGATTTGTCTCCATAAATTTATGTCCATGCCAGGCAAAATTACAGTTGCATAGAGTAATGTTATCTACCATAATACTTAAGTGGTATTTGCAACTTTAGTATCATATCTTCTAAAAGAAAGAAGGAAACGCAAATGGATAGTAAATTACTTTTGTCAATAATCACCATTACTCTTGCGCTTATTTTCTACACATGGGGTGTATTTAGCGAAAAACGTACAGGAACAATTAAAAAA
The DNA here is from genome assembly GCF_050459865.1 of Rummeliibacillus pycnus. Classification (GTDB taxonomy): domain Bacteria; phylum Bacillota; class Bacilli; order Bacillales_A; family Planococcaceae; genus Rummeliibacillus; species Rummeliibacillus pycnus_B. The sequence goes on along the minus strand of NZ_JBCMNM010000098.1, from coordinate 22,765 downwards.
AGTCACATTTTAAGTTTTGCATTCGGTCTTGTATTCGATACAATCGGTACAACTACAATGGGCACTATTGCTGAAACAACTGGCGGATCAAAATTAGGTCTACACCAAATAGCAGGCGGTGCAGCTATTGTTTTAATGGCTATTCACCTAATTTGGGCAATTTACGTCGTTCGAAAAGGAACTGAAAATGCCAAACATCAATTCCACAAATTTAGCATAATTGTATGGGCTTTATGGCTTGTCTCTTATTTGTTAGGAGCTTTTTTAGGTATTACACACTAAAATACAGAAAAACGTGTCCTTTCATTGGAACAATTTAAAGCATTTTCAAAACTACTGTCATCTGAACTGCTCCTCAATTAGAGGTGCAGTTTTACATAAACATACAAAAAAAAACCGGCATATGCCGGTTTTTTCTTTTGTGCTATTTAGTTGTAGCATATTCTTTTTGATAAGAAATAAAGTAAATCAAGCCAACGAAAACGGCGCCACCAACGACATTTCCTAAAAAGGCTGGAATAACATTACTTATAAATTCTGTCCATGTTGCTTGTCCTGCAAAAATAGCAGCTGGAATGACAAACATATTTGCGACAACGTGTTGGAAGCCAATCGCAACGAACGCTGTGACAGGGAACCAAATACCTGCAATTTTACCAACAAAATCATTTGCGCCATAAGCCAGCCAAACAGCTAAGCATACAAGCCAGTTACAGCCAATACCAGAAATAAACGTTTGTAAGAATGAATCTGCTGTTTTTGCTTTAGCAATTGCTACTGTTTTATGTAAAAATGGACCTGTTTCTGTTAGACCAACGATATGTCCAAAGAAAAATGCTACAAATAAAGCGCCAAGTAAATTGGCAAGTGTCACCCAAAACCAGTTACGGATCAATGCTGGAATTGAAATTTTCTTTGCATAAAAGGCCATTGCTACAGACATCATATTCCCCGTAATCAACTCGGCACCAGCTAATAATACTAAAATAAGGCCTAATGGGAATACCGCTGCTCCGATGAAACCAGCGAAGCTGCCCCATGCTTCCGGCATATTGCCACTTACACGAATATCGAGTAAAAACCCTAAAGCAATAAAGGCCCCACCTAAAAATCCTAATACTAACATCTTAAAAATCGAATAACTTGCTTTACCTACACCTGCATTAATGGCGATTTCTGTAATTTGCTCTGGTTTGTTAAAAGCCATCCTACTAATCCCTCTTGTCTATTCTATTTTGTTGTGATCATCCACCAATATGAGAAATTTCAACCTTTCTCTGCTGGTGAGATGTATGTTCTGTTCGCTCATCAGAATAGCAATCTTCTCGACGTTGCCATACGTGCGAAATGTTTTTGCAATGACATCATCACACAATATTTCGATCAAAAATAAAAACTGAAACGGCCATATCCTCTTCAATTTTGATATCTGAAAACAGATGCAATAATTTGGCCTGCATTAATTCCTCCATGCCTTCAGGCGTTGCCTTTGAATACACTTCTTGAATCATTTTTGTGCGAGCAGCATGTACCATTGCCACGCCTTCTGATGAACTTGCAATGAATTTTTCCGTCGGCGTTATATTTCCATATAGCGTTGAAATAGCCATATTTTCCACAAAGATGGTATGGATACGCTCAGGACCTTTGCCAAATAAATCTTTGCGAAGCTTTCGGATAATGTCATTAAATTCATTCACTTTTCTCGACATAATCAGCATTCTCCTATCGTAAAAAACTGTTTTTGTTCTCGTTTAAACTATTTCATCTCTACAGTTTGTTAATAATAAAGCAACTTTAAAAAAATTAAAAGTCTCTTTTTTTTAAAATCATTATCAAAAAAGAGGATTTATTAATTTTCTTCAAAGGTTTATAATGATATCAATGATATAAATGGAATTAAAATATTTAAGTTTTTATGTTTTGATTTTATTTAACAACTCTAAAAAAAATTTGGATTGGTCTTTTAGTAAGATCTGCTGAAAATCTTATCCACCATGAATTGCTTAGCCATACTTTTTAGCTAGAAGTGTGCTCATTCATGGTGGATTTTTTTATGTTGAGGAAAAAAGGAGACAATACTATGACGAAAATGAAAATTAACGGTACGCCCTATGAAATAAAACTAGGCGAAACGATTTTAGACGTCATTAACAAGAATCAAATTTCCCATCCACAAATTTGTCATGTACCGGAAGTCGACCCGATTCAAACATGTGATACATGTATCGTAGAAGTAGATGGTCAGCTCGTTCGCTCATGCTCTACAAAGGCACAGGATGGAATGGATGTACAGCTTACATCACCAAAAGCGAAAGAAGCACAAACAGAAGCGATGGATCGTCTTCTTGAAAATCATATGCTGTACTGCACGGTTTGCGATAATAACAACGGGAACTGTACGCTTCACAATACGGTAGAAATGATGGAAGTTGAGCATCAAAAATATCCGTATAAACCGAAAGTGGAACCAACAGAAGTTGATATGTCCCATCCATTTTATCGCTACGATCCTAACCAATGTATCGCTTGTGGACAATGTGTTGAGGTCTGTCAAAACCTCCAAGTAAACGAAACGCTATCGCTTGATTGGGAAGCAGAACGCCCACGTGTTATTTGGGATGAAGGCGTTGCGATCAATGATTCTTCCTGCGTTAGCTGTGGTCAATGTGTAACGATTTGTCCATGTAATGCATTGATGGAAAAATCAATGCTTGGTGAAGCAGGATTTATGACAGGCATGAAACAAGAGATGCTTGATCCAATGATTGATTTGATTAAAGAAGTGGAGCCTGGCTACAGCGGTATCTTTGCCATCTCTGAAATTGAATCTGCTATGCGTAGCAAGCGCACCAAAAAAACGAAAACCGTTTGTACCTTCTGCGGTGTTGGTTGTTCGTTCGAAGTATGGACAAAGGGCCGCAAAATCTTAAAAGTACAGCCATCTAATGGTCCTGTTAATGCTATTTCTACATGTGTCAAAGGGAAATTCGGTTGGGACTTTGTAAATTCGGAGCAACGTTTAACAAAACCGTTGATTCGAAAAGATGGAGAATTTGTAGAATCCTCATGGGATGAGGCGCTTGATGTGATTTCTTCAAGACTTGGTGGTATTCAACAAGAATTTGGTCCTGGCTCTGTCGGCTTTATCTCTTCTTCAAAAATCACCAATGAGGAAAACTATTTAATCCAAAAAATGGCCCGTCAGCTATTTGAAACAAATGATGTCGACAACTGCTCACGCTACTGCCAATCTCCTGCAACAGACGGCTTGTTCCGCACAGTTGGTATGGGGGGCGATGCAGGTACGGTAAAAGATATTGCCCAAGCAGGTCTCGTTATTATCGTTGGTGCCAATCCAGCAGAAGGTCACCCTGTTTTAGCAACTCGCGTCAAACGTGCGCATAAATTACACGGTCAAAAATTAATCGTAGCCGATTTGCGAAAACATGAAATGGCCGAACGCTCAGATATTTTCATGCGCCCAAAGCAAGGTACAGACCAAGTATGGCTTATGGCTGTTACGAAATATATCATCGACCAAGGCTGGCATGATAAGGCATTCATCAAAGAAAACGTTAATTTCTTCGATGAATTCAATGAAGTACTTGAAAAATATACACTCGACTATGCCGTACAAGAAACAGGCATTTCAAAAGAAACGCTTATTCACGTAGCAGAAATGATTCGCGATGCAGATGGTACATGTGTTCTTTGGGGTATGGGTGTTACACAAAACACAGGTGGCTCCGATACTTCAGCAGCTATTTCTAACTTACTATTAGCGACCGGCAACTACCGCCGTCCAGGAGCAGGTGCTTACCCTCTTCGTGGTCACAATAACGTACAAGGCGCTTGTGATATGGGGACATTACCAAACTTACTTCCTGGTTATCAAAAAGTAGTGAATGATGAGGAACGTGCAAAATTTGAAAAAGCATACGGTGTCAAAATTCAACCAGAACCTGGTCGCAACAACATGCAAATGCTTGATGCTATTAGCGAAGGAAAAATGAAGGCAATGTATCTTGTTGGAGAAGAAATGGCACTCGTTGACTGTAATGCCAACCATGTAGACCAAGTACTTTCACAACTTGACTTCTTTGTCGTACAAGATGTGTTCTTATCTCGTACAGCACAATATGCGGACGTCGTACTTCCAGCAGCACCTTCTCTCGAAAAAGAAGGAACATTCACAAATACAGAACGCCGTGTTCAACGTTTATATCAAGTATTACCGACACTTGGTGAGTCAAAACCAGACTGGAAAATTCTCCAAGATGTTGCGAATCGCTTAGGCGCTAATTGGAACTACAGCCACCCAAGCGAAATTTTCGCAGAAATGGCAAGCCTATCTCCTATTTTCAGCCAAGCGAACTACGACGTATTAGAAGGCTGGAATAGCTTCTGCTGGGGTAGCCTAGACGGAAAAGATACACCACTTTTATATACAGATGGCTTCAACTTCCCAGACAAAAAAGCACGATTCGCTTTATACGATTGGGTAGAGCCTGTGGAATTCCCTGCTGAATACGATTGCCATATCAACAATGGCCGTATGCTTGAACATTTCCACGAAGGAAATTTAACAAACAAATCAGACGGTATTCAATCAAAAGTACCTGAAACCTTCGTTGAGGTTTCTCCTGAATTTGCAAAAGAGCGTGGTATTGAAGATGGCTCACTCGTACGCCTTGTTTCACCATATGGAGCACTAAAATTAAATGCCCTTATTACCGATCGCGTACGCGGCAATGAGCTATTCTTACCGATGAACTCTGTTGATAAAGATTCATCCATCAACTTCTTGACTGGGCCAGCAGGCGATAAGAATACATCCACACCTGCTTATAAACAAACAAAAGTCCGCGTAGAAGTGTTAAAAACGAAAGGGAAAAATCCACTCCCACGTACGAATCCGCGCTACAAAAAACGACATCCACAAAATGGTGTTGAAGTATCGCGAAAATGGCAACGTCCTGGCTACGTTCACTTAACAACGAATCAGGAAGAGGTGTAAAAATGGCAGCACCAATTACAACTATTCAAAAACAGCAAGTTACAGAAGAACAAATTGCAGAACAAAAATTAAATGATTTAAAAGGTTTGCTTTCAGAAAATGAGCAAGCACTACAACAAATTTTTTCGATTGTATCCGAATTAAACGATATCGGAGCACTCGAAGCGGTCAATAAAATGATACAAGCGAAAGAAGAAATCGCCCATATTGCACTCGGCCAAATTTCTCGTGAGCCTGTAACAAACATCATCAATCAGCTAATGTCTGTTGCAGGTCTTTTATCAGCAATGGATCCTGATATGACGAAAAAGCTAATCGGTAGCTTAAATACTGGACTTGATGAAGCAAATGCTGCAACTGCTAGTGAAGAAAAAATCACACTCTTCAGCTTAATGAAAGTCATTAAAGATCCTGATGTCAATCGTGCTCTAAACTTTGGCATTCACTTCTTAAAAGGTCTTGGTAAAGGATTGAAAGACGAAGGTTAACAAAGAGCAAGTATTAGAAACGCTCAATAAAATCAATGCTCCAGAGCTTTATACTCTATCGTCGGTGAAGCCTTCATACATTTAGCTGACTTATTTACACCTACGGCAACAAATGATAAAGAAACAAGCCAGCGCCTTAATTAGCGCTTGGCTTGTTTTTTTATATTAATTTTTATTCCGTATTAACGTGTAGTAAGATCCCACCTTAAGATCGAGCAGGAACAATTATCCACGAAAAATTTTGAGTATCTACTATTATATATGTGTATTTAGCGGACGCAAGATGGATGGCTTTTATAGCTTAAGTATTTACAAAAATATCGAACCTTTAGAAGTGTTGATAAAGGAGGGATGTATTCTTTTCCATTAATACGATTTTCTTGAAGGTACTTTTGAGTTCTCTGTTAAGAATGTGATTTGCGGATTCCATCCATTTTTCTAGACTAGCACTAATTACTTTAATAATGACTGTGTATAAGATATGTGATTCGTAAATACACCATCAGCTCCGTCTTTGATGACTCGTTTTTGTTCAGCTTTTTCTGTCTCCGCATTAAAAAAGAATGGATACACTTTCAGGTGATTTTGATGAAGTTTATCTATTAGTGATTTGTCAACCAAATCTGCATTCAGCCCTATACCCATTGCGTATTTTTTCCACTGATTTATTTTTTCTGTCGTAAAATCCTTTTGACTAGTACAAAGTGTCAATTGGACTAGGGGAATTTGATTGTTTAGGTCATGTATTTTCTTTAGACTCATAGTCGAAAAGGATTCAATTATTACTTTGTTTTTCTTGATAAGCCCTTTCTTATTCAACAATTCTACTAATGGCTTTTCCATCTTTAGCTTATTATCTACCTGTCGAGTTTCTATGAAATAATTTGTGTTTGAACCAAAATGATTAATAAGTTCTTCAAGCGTAATGATTCTTTCGTTTTTGTATTTTGGGCTAAACCAACTACCAGCATCAAACTTTTTGATCTCCTGTAAGCTATATTGACTTACTTCTCCATGACCATTGGTTGTTCGGTCTATCGTCGGATCATGCATAAGAACTAACTGATTATCTTTTGTTTCTCTTAAATCCATTTCAATATAATTCGCTTTTTCTTGAACTGCTATTGAATAAGCTGGCAATATTTCCTCGGGAGCTTTGTCGTTCGCACCTCTATGTGCGATCACCATCATTGATCTCTTTGCTTTAACTTCAGAAACTGAAAACAATTTAATTGTGCTGAATGTAAATATACCGATTAAAACAACTATTATTAACTTTTTCATGCTATTATTTTACCCCAATAAAAAATATTTAGAGTATAATGGACCAAAGTTTAATTAAAATTTAATTTATATCTGTTTAAATTAATTTCATAATTCCATTTTTGGATGTTCCGCTACAGACGGTGTTTTATACGGGCTTGGTGACATATGATCCGACAGGAAAATATCAGGTTAAGGCATTTGCATTAATAGCTTAAAGCATAAGTTTCTGTTGGTTCGAGGAGATTGAGGTTTATTAGTTTCGTAAAAAGAAGCATTTCATCTAATCGTTTCAAATAAAAAACCCCATGAGATACATGGGGTTCACTTAATTTTATGAATCGTTTTTTTGCGGAAATACCACTCGGCTTCGAATAGTTCTATTTCGTCACCTTTACTGCTTTTATCTGACTGTCAGTGTATATGTCACTATTATAAACGGCTCTTACTTTGATTTTATAAGTATAGCCTCTGCTAACATAATTTATTTTTTTAGAAGTACTCGTTGTTGTATAATATTTATAATAGTTTAATCCTCCATATGAATAGTAGATTTCATATTTTTTGGCACCTGTTACTTTTTTCCATTTTAATGTAATGGTATATTTGCTTGAGTTCGATGCAGTTGTAATTGTTGGTGACTTTGGTTTGATGTTAAATGTAAATGATCTGGTTACTCCTTCATACTGTCCTTTACCTTTAACCGTAACAGTTGCTTTTCCAACGTTTTTGTTGTTTTTATACGTAACAGTGTAATCCACATTTTGCTTTAGCGTTTCTTTTGGCGTTTTAACAATGATTGATGGTTGAATCGCTTTTCCAGTATATACATAGCTACTTTTTGCGTTGGATCTGACAGAAAAAGCTTTCGGATCTGTTGTGAACCAATAGTACGTACCGTCTGATTTACGAATACGGAATAGTGGATAGCCATCTGACTTTTTCATTAATGCCCCAGCATATACATTGCTTTGTGCTCCAGGATATAAAAGGACATTACGTACTTCATTTTCCTTCAAATTCCCATAAAATGTAGCCGTACTAATTGGCTGTATCCCTCTATAATTTTTTGAAAAATAAAAGTCAGAAGAAAATTGATTATTATAAATGACATCTCTAGCTGCCAACTGTTCATCCTTGCTATTTTTAATATGTTTTAAGTTATATTTAAATAATAGCCATTGTTCATCACTTTGTGGTTTATCATTATAATTGTATTCTTGTTGCACAATTTGATTTGCTGTATCACCTGTAGTCAATTCTAACAACTGAAGTTCAACTTGTTTTTCATTACTAGTGAAATATGGTTTAAATGTAAATTCAGTTTTCTCATATGCGTTAAAAGGATTTTCTCTAGTACCGAGAACTGATGCTTCTGCCCGATCTGCTACCGCCAAACTTAAAAATAAAGTAAATGCAAAAATGAATGAATAGAATAGTTTTTTCATTGCTCACCCTCCTATAACAATCTTATCTATATAATGAAATTTATTCCATAATAATTATCTATCATTTTACTTAGGATCCATTCAGTCCGATAGAATTAGAGCGCTAGTAAAATGAACAACACCCAACCTCATAAAATTACTAAATCTCTTATTTCAAAACAGAAATTTGACTTAACAATCCATTTTTAAATTATCTATTTGTAATAACACCATTTAACTCCTCAAAACCTCCAACAAAATCCCGGTCTTATCGTCGGATTGTTCTACTCTCGGAAATTGTTGGCAATATGGGTCATTCTTTTCCATTAGGGTGATTTTCGTGTAGATACTTTTGAGGCCTCTGTTGAAAATTTGCTTTGCTGAGTCCATCCATCTTTCGTGGCCTGGTGGTTTATGGCTTAGTAATTGGAGTCCATCTGTTACTAATGCGATTTTCTTTACATCCATCAATGGAATACTACCCATTTCCCAATAATTTGCGGATTCTTTGCTTCCATCTATGATTCCATATCCTTCATACGTGTTGAAGCTTTCACAACATTTCATACGATAAGGTTGACTCAGCATCAGTGCATTTTCATAACATTGCGTTAACTTTTTTTCTGAGTAATTTCTCCTCAATGTCTTTTTTAATACATTAAATGATCCCTTCACCTTTCGAATATACTTTTCCTGAATTTTGGTTGTGTGATCATATGTAAGGCTTCGAATTGTACCGTTTTGGTATTGAACAAATATCATACAATTTCCTGTTTGAATATAGTGCAACTGATCATCCTTTACCTGTATAGCAGCTACACTACAACAATTTCTCATGTGTTTTTCCATATCACTAAAGTCATCCCAAATCGCACTTCCGCTTTTCACTCTTCGCAATTGGATATTCGCAACTCTAAGTATGTGTTCTAAAGAATCATTTTCATATCTTTTATTTAGAAGAAAGCTCCTGATGGTACTTGCAGCTTCTACCCCAGAGAACGGCCCAAACCCGGGATCGCCATCGATTACAGCATATCGATTATTTTTTTCATCGTTCACATATGCATCCTCTAGTTCCTTCTTGTTACCTTCTTCATAAATAATCCCTAAAACCTTAATCATTCTAGAACAACTCCCATCCTTTTTAAGATTTAGTGAAAAAAATACCTTTGAACTAACTCTCAACACATCAAGCTCTCATTACTATTCACTGACCTCCTTTCTCCAATACTACTTTATAACCACACATTACCATTATTTAGAATGCGAAAGATACATAATATGTAATTTGTAACAATTAATTCATAATTTATGGAAATTTTTAAAAAATCAGAAATTATATCAAAACTGAAAAAATAGGTTGCAAACTTACTACATATCAAATATTTATCATCACTACAAACACAGCTATGATGGGATTTCGCTAATTTTCTACATTTCATCGACAGACCTATTTTGTGTGTTTTAGCCCTCTAAAACGCAATTTTATCCGTTTTACAGATGTCAAAACAAACCAGTATTCTCAAAGCACCTAGGAAAACAACCATTGTGCACAATGAGAATGGACAATGATAATGTATCAATTTGAAGAAGTACTGAAGCAATTTGAACCAATGATTACTTCAACAATTCGAAAATGTCGTATTTACAAAAACCACGAACACTATCGTCAATCAGCACGCATTGCGTTATGGAAAGCATGGGAAAAGTATGATCAAAAACAAGGTCATTTTGCACCCTATGCCTATACTTGCATCCGTGGTTGCATCCTAGACGAACTAAAACGCGAAAACCGCTACGAAGAACGCTATCAACCAGAGCAAGATGATATTATCGAATCTTACATGCCAACATCAAAAGAATCCGATGTATTGTATGTTTTAGAGAGACTCCTCAACAACATTACGAAAGAAGATCAGCAACTTCTTATAGACTTTTATATTTTTGGCTATTCAAATGAAGAACTTTCGGTAAAATATCAGGCTTCTGTTGCAGCTTTGAAAAAGAGACGTGCGAGGATATTAGAAAAAGTGAGAAAAAGGATTTAAATAAGAGAACACCACCTGATTTGTATTGCTCAGGTGGTGTTGTTAAAAATAAAAGCTGAATTATTGCTTAAGTACATTGCTCGCGGAGGGATACTGTTTTAAACGAAAAGATTACCAAGGAAGATGGAAATTTCGGAAGTCGACGTGACATAAACTATCTGTTTCGTGGATACAACTCGTTTTTTCATGTATTGGACTACAATTTCCGTGGATTGGACATTCGATTTCGCGGGTAAGCCCTTCAATTCCACTCACTAGATAAGGAGACGTTCTCAAAAAGATAAGTAAAAATATCAAATATTTATTTAAAAAGTAAAATATTTTATTTAAATTTTATTTTCCATTATGCCTTTTTCCTAATCATCCCCTTTCTGTATTTCTAAATATGAAAATAACGCAATACAAAATACTCAACAATTCGACATAGCTAAATTTACTTAAAGAATTAACATAAATTACTTTATTCATTTATAGGTAATTACCCCTAAAATAGATGGATAATTACTTATTTTTTATTTCTTTATAACCAATCCAGATTTGGTATTTTTATTCCATTTTTACATTTTAACCCACACTAAGTTTTAAGAAGTGCTATAATCATTTAGAAATTATTATATTGGAGGGATTTGTTATTAATAAGAAAAGGTGGTTATTCATTAGTTTATTTGCAGTACTTTCGTTGCTTCTAGCAGCATGTGGTTCAAGTGGTAGTGGTTCTGATTCTAAGCAAGAATCAAGTGATGTTGGATTTAAAATCAACTCAGGTGAATATATTACACTCACTAAATATGATGACAACGAAGAAAAAACCTACCTCAAGTTAAACGTAACAGTACATAATAAATCTAAAAATGAAACTTCTATTTCGGAAATAGATTTTAGTCTTTATGATAAAAACAATGAAAAAATTGAAACGGTTTATATAAATCCGCCAGACGAAGATTCATATAAAGAATTATCAGGAAGCATTTCACCAGAGAAAAAGGCATCTGGCGATTTAGCATACCCTATTAATCCAGAAGAAAAATATGAACTTCATTTCCAACCACAAATTTATGATGATAAAGGTAACAAACAAAAAGAATTAGTAGCGAAAGTGGATCCGTCAAAATATAAAAATGATACTGAAAATGCGAAAAAGGCAATTGAAGCTTACATCGATAACGTATTCCTAAGCAAAGAAAACCCTGATTTTAAAACTTTAGTTACAAATGATGTGATTAAGGATAGTCAAAAATTTGATGAAGAACTTGGAAATCAAATTAAAGAAGGTTTTGGGGATCACACACCAGATTTAAAAACTGAGAAAATATTTATTGAAAAATACCGTAAAGCATTAAATCAAAATATCAAACCAACCTATCAAATCGAATATGCAGACACAAAAAATGCAAAAGTGATGGTAAGATTTAAAAACTTTGATACTTCTGATTTGTTCAAACAAACTCGAAAAGTAAGCGAACAATTTGCGAAAAAAAATCAAAAAAAATATTCATATGATGAATATGATAAAGCTGAAAAAGATGCGTTAGTTTATACTTTTAGTCGAATTGATCAAATTCTAAACAATACAAAACTAAAAGATAGCTCACGTGACTATTCAATTACTATGAAAAACGTAGATGGTAAGTGGACTATTAACACAACTGATGAAGATATGAATAGCGAATACGATGATTTGGTCAAAGCATTTGTTTTAGAAATGTATTAAACAGGCTATGGAAAAAGAAACACAAACCTTAAGTGGTTTGTGTTTCTTCTATTATAAGTAAAGGATTCTTTTTGAGTCTGACATTGTAGGATTCGAACCTACGCTTTAACGTTGAAGTTCAGCTGCATAATCATTTAGTAATTCATAGCAGCGTTCTTTCGTAGACTCAGCTAAAGTCATAGCGTGTGTTACCTTTGGTGTATACGAATCCATACTTTCTGCATCTATACTTGCTTGATCAGCAGTAGCATCGCGATCATTAATCCATTGGCGTTGATAGTTTCGTAGATTATTAAAATCACTTGCTGATAATTTTGTTTTTAATGTACCATAGATATCATTTAGTAATGCATCCCATTGCCCATAACGTGCATTTTCTGCATTGATCATTTTATCTTCTGAACCCATTGTTGTACCATCAATACTTGCAGCAGGATTATCATAATTTGTGACAATTGAAGATGCTCGGTTGGAATAGACTTGATACATATTATTTTTTGGTTGTTGTTGAGGTTGATATGTACTACTGTTAGTTGAAGAAGTTTGCTCTTTTTTCTTTTTAGCAGCAAGTTCTTTGTCTTGTTTTCTCTTTGCTTCTTGACGTAAATTCTCTACCTGGCCATTTACACTATTGAGTATATTTGTAGAGTTAAGTAATGCATCTGCTTGATTCATTGCTTTTTTATATTTCTTATCTTCGATTAAATTTTCAATTTCTTGCGTCTTCTTTAATTGCGTTACATATTTTTTTGCTTGTGAATCTTTTGGTTTTTCGTCTAATGCCAATTCAAAAGATGCTAATGCTTTATCAATATCTCCATCTGTTAGGGCAAGTTTTCCCTGCTCCACAGCTTTTGTATATGTAGAATTTACACTTTCTGCATTTTTCTTTGAGTCTCCACTATTACCGCATCCTGCTAATAATAATCCGACTATAAGTATGTATGATAATTTCCTCATGTTGTCCCACCTTTTGACTTATTCCATTCCTATTTTATTCTAGATTTTAAACAATGACTAGTACATTTGCTATTTCGAGTAGGAATTATACTAGTTATCAAATAAATTATTATTTATAATCTTTTAGACCTAAATATTGGTATAATTTATGTAACTTTATATTTACTAAAATTTACATAAGACAAACATTAGTTATTATTTACATAGGAAAAGAGGTTAAATAATGGTTTTTGGCTTTCTCTTCAATAAAAAGAAACAGAATGAAAAAGAAGTAACTAATTCTTCAGTTACAAAAACTACTGAGAGTAAGAAAAATAATGAACACTGGGCAAATCGAAAAGGAGAACTTGGTGAATATAAAATCAATATTCAACTAGATCAGTTTCCTAAAAATTATAAGTATCATAGTGACCTACTTATAAAGAATGGCAAATCTTCAACAGGTTACTCACAAATTGACCATGTAATCATTACACCATACGGAATATTTGTCATTGAAACAAAGAACTATCAAGGTACTATTTACGGAGGAAAGGATCGAAAAACGTGGTTAATTAATGGCAAATTTAAAATGATGAATCCACTATTACAAAATTACGGTCATATTCAAGCTATTAAAGAGCTGGTTGATAAAAAATACCATGAACACTTTCTCTCAATCGTCTCTTTTACAAAAAGATGCAAACTAAAAATTGATCCAGAATTACAGAAAATACAATCAAACGAATTGGTTATTTACGATATTCTATTATCGGAGTTTATTAATAGAAAAATTGCCATCCTAAAATTGCAGCACAACGAACCCTTATTAACAAATGATGAAATTGACTGGATATACAATACACTTTCACAATCCAATGTCCTCGATCCCTCAATCAGAAAACAACATGTTGAGAAGATAAAAACGAACATGAGTAATGATGACAAAGCCGATGAAAATAAGTGCATTATCTGCAAGAAACCTGTTTCAGATAAAGTAAAATCATATTGCTTATCAAATCCAAAATTCAAAGGAAACATCTATTGTTATGAACACCAAAAAAATCCCGTATAAGTATAAAAGCTCTCATGTAAAAATACATGAGAGCTTTTTACTTTAATTAAAGGTAAGGTGGACCATGATAGATTAACTCTCACCATTTTTTTGTTGGCAATTCTTATATTTCTTTTGATTTTTGTAGACTTTCTAATAAGGAAATTCCTATATTTTCATCATCATTTCTACCTAATCTATAATTGGCCAAAACGACGGAGGCAACTTTCTTTTCTTTATCAATCCCTAAAAATGAACTAAAGCATCCTGTTCCACCGCCATGTAAAATAACATTATTGTTTTTCTTTAACAGCAACCATCCTAGACCCATATCATACTTCTTTGTTCCATTTCCATGTTTTTTATGACAAAGAGACAAATATGGTATATCTTCGTTCATATTTATTTTTGCATATTTAAGTAAATCTTCAGCAGTTGAACTTATTGCACCCGCAGACGATATAAGATTTTCTTTGTTCCATTTCCAGTTGCCACAATCATTATTTTTTCTATCATAACCATGTAAATTATTATTTGATGTACCTAAATATGTATCGCTTAATCCAAGCTCATTGTGAAGAAAGTCATTCATAGTGTCCCAATATCCCCTACCTGATACAGTCCCCAACCCATACCCAATAAGTGATATACCGAAATTTGAATATTTCCATGAATAATCCATTTCTTTCAGTTTATTTGTTTCCATTAGCATTTTCATTTTATTAAGATCCAGATTTAACGGATTATTCTTATTCAAATCACCACCGCCAGTAATCAAGCCTAAAATTAGGTTAAAATATTCCCTTTTATTTAATGGCAGTCTTGCTGAATATCCAGAAGAGTGAGTAGCAAGGCGAAGCAATGTAGGATAATATTCGTCTTCCTTAAGCTCTTCTATATATTTTTGTATTGAATCGTTTATGGACATCTTGTTTTCAAATATATATTTTGATAGCAAAGATAAAGTAAAAGTCTTTGTAATAGACCCAATTTCATAATGATATTTTTTTGATGAATCAAGTTCACCGTTTTCATTATAAATTTTTATTTCAGAATTATTGTCTGTTAAATAGCCAACAGTTAATTTTAAATGTTTTTTTCCTTTGCAAGTCCTTTTAATTAATCGTAATGTTTCATCACTGATTTCAAACATAATGATAACTCCTCCTTATCCTTCATTTTAGTAACATTTCAAATAATGGATATATATTCATAAATTAGCCTATCCAATTTATTTATTTTCATTATTAATTGCTTGAATTCTTCGTTTCTCAAACTCCTTCATTACTCTAAATTGTAATTCACTGTTATCTTCATCCATTTTTAAGCTACCCTCTTCTTCAAATCCATCGTGTTCTTCACCGTCAAAACTATAAAGTTTCTTTAAAAGGTCCCACATTGTTTCCAATTCTTCAGCTGACAATTTTTTGAAAAAGTCTTCCAAAAGGAAGATTCCTTTTTCTGAAACAACTAGCAATACCTCTTTTCCGGTTTTAGTAATATTTACGTTAACTGCACGTTTATCTTTCCTACTAGGAACTACGTCAACATAACCCTTTCTTTCCATAATTGTGATCAACTGTTTTACACTCTGTTTTGTGGTACCTAATTTTCTAGCAATATTATTCAAAGTCGTTTCATCTTCAGGTAAATGAGCAATTGCCACCATTGCCATATACTGTCTTGATGTTAAAGGTTCAAGGAAATTATCACCTTTTACCTGAATTTTATTTGCTAGTGAAAATAAGGTAGCGTAAGTTTGCTGCATTAAAAAAAGTTCTCTATAAATATCCATATTCAACCTCCATTTAGACATTACACTGTCTAAATTAAGAGTATCACATTTTTCATTTTAGTCAATATACTGTCTATTTTATTTTATCTTGAAATAAAAAGCTTTTCGAATTATTAAATCGTACTTAAAAAGCCTTCAACCTCGTTAGAGATTAAAGACTTTATTTTGCGATAATCACAATCATATTTGCACGATATACACAGCTATCAAAAAGAATTCCCGAAAAACATTAAGTGAAAATGAAAACAAGCTTTAATTATGCAGCCTGTACTTTTCTCTCTTTTTGTTTTCTTTTGTTTTTCTTTTTATACCACCACATATAAATCCCCGTAAACATTAGAATGGTTGGAGTAAGTCCACCAATTACATATAAAATTTTAGTAAATATTCCTCCAAAAGTTCCTGCATGTAAAGGCAGATGCCAAATTTGATAAAACAGACCACTGTTTATCTTTGGATCTAGTTTTCCTAATATTTTTCCACTATAAGGGTCTAACCATACTTTTATGTTACCATTTCCAGGGTCGTAAGAACGGCTCAAACGAATTTCTACTGCACCCTCTTTATCTTCTGGCATTCTAACTTGTGTAATAGTTCCTTTAGGTACTTCTTTTTCAGCATTACTTAATAACTGATCGAGCGGAAGTTTTCCAGTTGAAAGAGGTTTAGGGATAAGGCTCTTTTCTGGAACTGTCACCTCAGCATTTCCACCAAACCAACCGAAAATTGTCTTATCATATGTAAAAAGAGCCCCTGTTAATGAAACAATCAATAAAAAAGGAATAGAGACTCCTCCGATTACTTTATGTAAATCATATTTCTTTACGTAAGCGTTTTTACTGCGTCTCATTCTAAAACCACTTGTCCATTTTTTTATTCCTGGCCACCATAAATATATACCTGACACAGTAATAAAGAAGAAAAGAAATCCAATTATACCAACAATCTCTTCACCTTTAAAATCTTTTAGGAGGAGCGATTCATGGAAACTGTGGATAATATTAAAAAATGATTTATCTCCCAATGTACCATTTATCTTCCCTGTCCCCGGATCAACATATATTGTTTGCCGTTTTTCACCTTCGTTCAGACGAAATAAGTATACCCCTTTAGCATCAGGATGATCTGGTGTATATACGCGTTGAACTTCCCCTTTTGGATATGATTTTGATACATTTTCCAAAGCTTGTTGATACGTTACTTTCTTACTTTCTGTAACTTTATACAAATTAGGGTGTATCATGTGATTTAATTCCGGTTCAAAGACAAGTAAACTTCCAGTTATCCCGATAAATACTATAAAAATACCTACTAACATGCTCATCCATAGATGAATTTTTCCAATGACTTTCCGCATATCATAAAAACCTACTTTCAAACAAAATAATAATAAATAAAATAAAGATCATAATAATAATTGAATTTTTTTAATATCCTCATCATCTGGAGTCTATTCAACTTTTACCTTTCCAGTATGACCAGATATAAACGTCACCTCTCATAAACTCATCTTTTGGGGCGGGGCAGCCTATTCATTCCGGGAAAATCTTTTAAATGATTTAGCGTTATTCAGCGCTGATATAAAAGCTACGCAAAATATAAATGAAAATGATTATCAATATGTAATATATTACTGATAATGATTATCACTGTCAATTAGTTTTAAATCATTATTTAGAAATATTTTTACGATTTTTTATCTCTGTTATTTTAATGCCCTAGATGATCTTTTTTGTGCCTAGGAAGCAACTGATCTTTAATTGTTTCGGTGGCTGGTACCATAAAATTTAAATCTGTATGCATTGTTTAATGTGTGAATGAGAATAATTAAGGAGTAAACAAAATGAAATGGAGGTTTTTATAATGGAAATTCAAAGAGCACAAGAAATTGCTGCATCACCAGTTTTAGCTAATGTATTACATGACGGAGTTCCAATATACATTCAACATGTTGATGAAACAAAAGGAACAGCTAGAATATATCCTCTTAATGAACCAGGGAATGAAAAAGAGGTTTCATTGGAAAAATTAAGAGAACATTAATATGAAAAGCCCATATAAGTATAAAAGCTCTCGTGTATATATACCCGAGAGCTTTTGGTTTAATTAAGGCCTTCTTCCATCAAATGATCTTAAAAATGATCCTATTTCCCTCATCATATTTACCCCATTTTTTATTGTTCCCGCATGGCCCATAATTGTATTTAAATGATCTGGTAATCTACCAAAGCTAGAAACATTTTGGCGTTGATTAGGGTCAAAAAAGCGCTGCTCCTGTCTACCTTGATAAGGAGGTCCAAAGCCTTGTCTACCTTGATTTGGAAGTCCAAAACCTTGTCTTCCTTGATTAGGAGGTCCAAAGCCTTGTCTTCCTTGATTAGGAGGTCCAAAGCCTTGCCTTCCTTGATTAGGAGGTCCAAAGCCTTGTCTTCCTTGATTAGGAGGTCCAAAGCCTTGTCTTCCTTGATTAGGAGGTCCAAAACCTTGTCTATAGCTTGGTGGGAGTGCACTCCTTCTAGGATCTGGTTGATAAAATGGCATGAATTCACCCCCTATCAGAGTTATACTTCTAATTTAGTATATGTTTGTACTTTTTTATTGATTAGACTTTCGAGAAGTTGCTAAAAATAATATTTTAGATTGGACTTCAGATGCGATATGTATTTTGTAAATAAAATTGGATTGAAAAAGAAAAACAACTGCTAACATATATGTCAGCAGTCGTTTATATTGATCAATTGCCTATTTCTAGTGGAACTTGCCAGTCAATCTAAATCCAATTTCAGCAATGAGTGTGGCAAAAAGAAATGTTCCGGTATATACGCAAATAGATACTACAACAATTCTCCAACCAAGTTTTTTAAATTCTTTTATATCTTTCCCAAAAGAGAGACCTGCATAAGCAAGAATTGGTGTGGCAAGTGCCATGAAGTTAATCTTTTCTGTATACTTAACAATTGATTCCTGGAAAGGATTAACACTCGAAGTAATTAATAATGCAATGATTGAGACCCAAATAACTGTAGGGATTTTTTTGACAAACTTATTTATTGCATAACCTAAAACTGTAATTACAACAATAATCAGCATACCTGGGATTGCTTCAATGGGTGAAACATGATAGCCAATCCAATTTCCTAATATAGCAATAATACCAATGATGATAAATGTTAAAATTTGATCCTTCATAATTATTCACCCGCAGACTTTTCTTTTTTTGATTTTCTTCCCAAAATCGGCTCTAAATATTTATAGAGGAGATTTGTCATTGGAAGAGAGAAGTACACACATATAAATGTACCAACGATTGTTGTGATTAAGTTTGCTGCACCTGCAAATACAGCAATGTCATTAGCAGAATCCGGGAACATAATTGATAGAGATCCAGTCATGGCAGCCATCATACTACCAGAACCAACGCCAGCTCCCATTGCTAAAGAAATCGGGTGAAACCATCCTGTACTAGCGATTAAACTTGCGATTAAGGATAAATAGATTGCTCCAAATAATGTTCCACAGATATATACGCCTAATGCCCCGCGAGACTCAGGAGAATCTGCACCATATTTTTCAGAAAGAATTGCTAAGTTCGGTTCTCGGTCAATCGAGAATGTTGCACCAACTGCTTCCCGTTTCATACCTAGCAGTAATGCAATTGGCAATCCTAATACAATCGTACCTAAAAAGTGACCGACTTCTTGGAAAACAAGAGAAAAACCTGCATCGAATAACTGGGATAAAGAAGGTCCCATTAATGTTGCTAACTTTGTGACAAACAACATGAAAGAAATGCCCAATATATTAGAAGCAACAGTCATATCTTTTTCAGATAGAATTTTAAATTTTGGTAAACTAATAATTGCCCCAATGATTAAAGCATATAACATAGGGAAAAATGCAATAGAACCAATACCTAATTTTAATGTTTTTACACCTATAAATTCGGCGATAAGTACTAAAAATAATACTAAAATATGTATTTTCCAGCTAAATAAACGATTCATTTCCTACTCCTACCTCTTTTTGATTATTTACGGCGAATAAATTATTTTTGATTTATTCTACTATTACATTTCGATAAAGCTCATTATTTAAAACTAAAAATAAAAATAAGGATATACCATTTTTTATTGATTCAAATGGCGGTAAAAAGTGAGCGTTATGTAATTTATGAGCTCCTCCTTTGCCATCATTGACACCAAGGAAGAAAAATGCACCTGGAACTTCTTCTAAATAACATGCAAAATCTTCGGATGCTAGACTAGGGTTCTCGATATCGACGATACGACCTTGCCCAAATTCCTCTACTAATCCATCATGAATGGCATGGACGACAGATGGTGTGTTAATGGTAATTGGATACCTCATATCGTAGTCAATATGCGCTGTTAATCGATTCGCTTGTGCAACATTGTTAACAATACTTTCAAAACGTTCTTTCAATAATAATCGGGTTTCTTTCTCCACTGTACGAACCGTACCTTTGAATTTTACTTCTTCTGGAATAATATTAAATCCTTGTCCGCCTTCAATGGTTCCAATCGTCATAACAGCAGCATCTACAGGATTAATCTCTCGACTTAAAATGGTTTGTAATGAAGTAATAATTTGAGATGTCCCTACAATAGCATCTATGCCTTGATGCGGTGCTGCTCCGTGCCCTGCCATTCCTTTTACAGTTACCTCAAAAACATCCATACTCGCCATTAAGGAACCTGGTTTGACACCAATCTCACCTATATTGAGTTCTGGCCAAACATGCAAACCAAAGATAAAGTCAGGTTTTGGGTTTTCAAGTGCACCTTCTGCAATCATTTTTTCGGCACCCTTCACCATTTCTTCTGCTGGTTGGAAGATGAGTTTGATCTTGCAGTTTAATTGGTCTTTCACCATATTTAGTATTTTGGTTGTGCCTAGTAAAGTCGTGGTATGAACATCATGTCCACATGCATGCATGGCACCTTCGTTAAAAGAGGCAAAAGCTGCACCCGTTTCTTCTTTGATAGGTAAAGCG
Source organism: Rummeliibacillus pycnus (assembly GCF_050459865.1). Lineage (GTDB taxonomy): Bacteria > Bacillota > Bacilli > Bacillales_A > Planococcaceae > Rummeliibacillus > Rummeliibacillus pycnus_B. The sequence continues at coordinate 2,006 of NZ_JBCMNM010000098.1, read as the reverse complement.
TCCATATCCGCTCGTAAAGCAATGGTTGGTCCATCAACTTCTTCATTAATCATTGCCACAATTCCAGTTTTCGCTACATTATCAGTATATGAAATACCCCATTCATCTAAATAGCTCTTGACGATTTTAGAAGTTTCATATAAATCGTAACCAATTTCAGGCGTTTGGTGTAATTTCTTTCGAATGGAACAGAAATCATCAAAATGGTCATCAATCAAAACCTCAACATTTTTAAGAATTGTAATATTCATCCTTACATTCCCCTCCTTATAACGATTATTTAAAGAATTCTCTTTAAGTATTCTAAAAATAATAATAATACATAATTACTATCTTTCGATATTTTATTTATTTTCTGAAAACTATTCTGGGAGAATATCTTTAAATTAAGTGTGAAGATCTTATTAAATAATCTTTGTTAATTTCACTTCATAATTACTCTCGGTTCCTAAAACACGAACATTTATGTATTCAACACACTAAAATTCTTGTTATTTTTATTATACTCCATAAACATTAAACTCGTATAGCTATAAATGTTCGTTTTTTATATAAATTTTGCAAAAGAACATAAACCATATAACTTTTACAATATAAAATTAAAGATATTCATACGTAAAATACCGTTATTGTAAAATAATTGAAGATACTCTTTTTTCTATTGGTATTTACTTTTATCTAGGTGGTCGATGAATGGATTGCGGTTTGAATATTGTAAATTTTTTCATTTTGTTGTCTTTCCCATTCACTTACTGGATCTTGTTCATTCCAATGTAAAATTCGATGACTTCTTTTAATATCAAATGGTCTATATTTACAAGATTTCATGCATATCATTGTGCAAAAAAAATCCTTTAGAACCAAGATGATTCTAAAGGATTTTTAAGTATGACCCCTACGAGATTCGAACTCGTGTTACCGCCGTGAAAGGGCGGTGTCTTAACCGCTTGACCAAGGGGCCAATATGGCTCCGAAGGCAGGACTCGAACCTGCGACCCTCTGATTAACAGTCAGATGCTGCTACCAACTGAGCTACTTCGGAAAAATAAAATGGTGGGCCTAAATGGACTCGAACCATCGACCTCACGCTTATCAGGCGTGCGCTCTAACCAGCTGAGCTATAGGCCCATAATTGGAGCGGGTGAAGAGAATCGAACTCTCGACAACAGCTTGGAAGGCTGTGGTTTTACCACTAAACTACACCCGCATAATGGTGGGTCGGGACGGAATCGAACCGCCGACACTTAGAGCTTCAATCTAATGCTCTACCAACTGAGCTACCGACCCAAATAATTTAATAGATTTTAAGAAAATGGCGGTCCGGACGGGACTCGAACCCGCGACCTCCTGCGTGACAGGCAGGCATTCTAACCAGCTGAACTACCGGACCATTTTGGTTGCGGGGACAGGATTTGAACCTGCGACCTTCGGGTTATGAGCCCGACGAGCTACCGAACTGCTCCACCCCGCGATAATAGTATTAACTTAATTGCATTATGCACTAAGTAAGCTGACGTCTTCCACGCTTTGCTTGCGTCGACGTTAATCGCAATCTTCGTATTGCGATTTGCTCCACCACGCGATAATAGTATTAACTTATATTCATTATTTAATAAAAATGGAGGAGGAAGAGGGATTCGAACCCCCGCGCGGTTTGACCCGCCTGTCGGTTTTCAAGACCGATCCCTTCAGCCAGACTTGGGTATTCCTCCAGGTAATATGGCGGCCGAGGGGATCGAACCCCCGACCTTACGGGTATGAACCGTACGCTCTAGCCAGCTGAGCTAGGCCGCCATAATAATAATATTATATTTAAAACTTGTGGAGCCTAGTGGGTTCAAACCGCTGACCTCTTGCGTGCAAGGTAGGCCGCTTTCCCGACTGAGCTACTTCCCGATATGGTGCGCCCAGCAGAAGTCGAATCCACAACCTTCTGATCCGTAGTCAGACGCTCTATCCAGTTGAGCTATGGGCGCATATTATATATATCATTTAATTATATTTTA
>NZ_JBCMNM010000097.1:0-40506 GCF_050459865.1 Rummeliibacillus pycnus | reverse complement strand
GAGTAGGACGTTGCTAGGCATACTAAGGTACTGCTGATTTTATCGGTAGTATCTTTTTTATATATTTATATAACATAGAAAGAAAAAATTTGGTCTAAAGAATATCAAATCCAAATAAAGATCAATATCTAGTTCTATAGGAATTACATCACTCCAAAACATGTTGAATCTAATTTAACTGAAAATATTTAATATTTTTTATTCAAAATCACTTGCAAGTTTTTAATATCCTGTTATAATAATGAATATATTAATGATAACATCATAATATTGTTCCGAAGTAGCTCAGTTGGTAGCAGCATCTGACTGTTAATCAGAGGGTCGCAGGTTCGAGTCCTGCCTTCGGAGCCATTTTTTTGTCTGTGCTTCCATAGCTCAGCAGGTAGAGTGCTTCCATGGTAAGGAAGAGGTCACCGGTTCGAGCCCGGTTGGAAGCTTAGAAATTTTTAAAGTGTATAAATAATAATTTCTAAAAAATAAATATTTTTTGTTTTAGGGTTGCAAAACTTATTAAAACATGATAATATAATTCTTGTCCTGTTAAAGACATAAATATTCTTAAATGGCCCCTTGGTCAAGCGGTTAAGACACCGCCCTTTCACGGCGGTAACACGAGTTCGAATCTCGTAGGGGTCACCATTTTTAATAATTACATATTAACATTTTGGAGGATTAGCTCAGCTGGGAGAGCATCTGCCTTACAAGCAGAGGGTCGGCGGTTCGATCCCGTCATCCTCCACCACTGTTTTGGAGGGGTAGCGAAGAGGCTAAACGCGGCGGACTGTAAATCCGCTCCTTCGGGTTCGGCAGTTCGAATCTGCCCCCCTCCACCATTTTGGGGTATAGCCAAGCGGTAAGGCAACGGATTTTGATTCCGTCATGCCCTGGTTCGAATCCAGGTACCCCAGCCATTTTTATGTAATGAGTCATTAGCTCAGTTGGTAGAGCATCTGACTTTTAATCAGAGGGTCGCTGGTTCGAATCCTGCATGACTCATCATTCATAAAATAAAACCTTCTTCTAGAATATTAGAAGAAGGTTTTTTTTGTTTTTTGGGATTTTTTTATATTAAAGAATACTTTTGATCCTTTTTGAAAGAAAATTTTAAATTGAATAAAAATACAAAAAAATGTCGTGTTGAGCCATTCGTATTGCTAACGTTACAATGGGGATAGTTAGCAAAGGGGGAAATAATATGGAAACATTTAAAATCTCAATTATTGGAGTTCCTATGGATTTAGGTCAATTACGTAGAGGCGTTGATATGGGGCCAAGTGCCATTCGGTACGCAGGTGTTGTAGAACGTTTAGAAATGATTGGTCATACAGTTGTAGATGAAGGGGATATCTGTATAGACCATTCTAAAAAAGACCAATCTCAGGATACAACATTACGAAATTTAGATGCAGTAGTTGATGCTAGTACAGAGTTAGCTAACAAGGTACATGAAGTAGTAGTGAGAGGAAGCCTTCCATTAGTGTTGGGTGGCGACCACAGTATTGCAATCGGTACATTGGCAGGAATATCAGATCACTATGAAAATTTAGGGGTTATTTGGTACGATGCTCACGCAGATATGAATACAAGTGAAACTTCACCATCAGGGAACATTCACGGTATGCCATTAGCTGTTAGTATGGGACTTGGCCATGAAAGATTAGTTAATATTAGAGAATTTGCACCAAAAGTAAAACCGGAGAATATTGTTATTATTGGTGCACGTTCGATTGACCAAGGTGAGAAAGAGTTAATTCACAAAAAAGGAATAAAAGTATATACAATGCATGAAATTGATCGCCTTGGCATGACGGATGTTATTCAAGATGCCATCATATATTTAAAAGGTCAGAATGTAGACGGAGTTCATTTATCTCTAGACTTAGATGGTATTGACCCAATCTATACACCAGGTGTTGGAACGCCAGTGCCAGGCGGAATTACGTATAGAGAAAGTCACTTAGCGATGGAAATGTTACAGGAATCAGGTTTAATCACTTCAGCAGAATTTGTAGAGGTAAATCCAATCCTTGACGAAAAAAATAAGACAGCTGACGTGGCCGTTGCTTTAATGGGATCATTATTCGGAGAAAAGCTAGTATAAAAAGATAAAAAGATGAGCGAACTGCTCATCTTTTTTTTACCCAATAATTGTACGAATCGCATGTTATATTAACGTTATTTTCCTTAAATGTATCAAAAGTGAAAAAGTTCCAGAAACAAAAGGAAAGTATTGGTATAATAATAAATAATAAGATTATTAAAAATGTGAAATAAAAATGAAACCAAATGAGGAATCCACTCGTATATAATAGGCAGCCGTATGGCGGAAGGGAAGTCACATGGACGCATTAATCAACAAAAGAATAAGGCAAGTGCTGAAAGGTGATCAACATGCGTATTCAGATATTGTGAGCCTCTATCAGCAAAAAGTATATCAAGTATGCTACCGTATGCTCAATAATCAACATGAAGCAGAAGATATAGCACAGGAAGCTTTTATCCGTGCATATACAAATTTGCACACCTTCGATTTAAATAGAAAATTTTCTACCTGGTTATTTCGTATTGCAACGAATTTGTGTATAGACCGTATAAGAAAAAAGAAACCGGACTATTACTTAGATGCAGAAGTTCCAGGTACGGACGGGCTCGATATGTACTCCCAGATTTCTTCATCAGATCGACTCCCTGAAGAAGAGATTGAAAGAATGGAACAGCAAGAAAGAATTCAATATGAAATTAGTTGCTTACCAGAAAAGTATCGAACCGTCATTATTTTAAAGTATATTGAAGAATTGCCACTGCAAGAAATTAGCGAGATTTTGGATATGCCACTGGGTACTGTAAAAACACGTATTCACCGAGGGCGTGAAGCGCTAAAAAAGCAATTAAGCAATGTGTAAGGGGGGTTCACTATGAGTACATGCCCTGAACATATCGTGCGATACATGCATGAATATCTAGATGGGGATATTAGTCGCGAACATGGGCAAGAGCTGAAGGCGCATATGCGAAATTGTGAGGATTGCCAAAAGCATATGCAAGAGTTAACAAGTACAATCGCGTTCGTGAAAAGTGCAGCCGTTATTACAGCACCTCCAAATTTTGTAGAACAAGTAATGCAAAAGCTTCCTAAAAGAAAAATGCGTACTGGTGTACAACGTTGGTTCCGTCGACACCCAATTTTAGTAGCAGCAGCAATGTTTTGCATTTTTATGAGTGCATCACTCTTTTCAGGTTATAACAACGATCAAGAATTTTCATTTACAAAACAACCTAACTTACAAGTGGAAGGTCAAACTGTAATTGTTCCTGAAGGAGAGACTGTAAAAGGTGACATCGTTGTGAAGAATGGTGATATTGTCGTAAACGGTGAAGTTGACGGGAATATAACCGTTATTAATGGTAAATATATGGCTTCTACTGCAAATGTAACCGGGCAAATCGAGATAGTTGACGAAGCTTTTGAATGGCTTTGGTATAAAATTAAAAGTAGCGCAAAAAGTGCTTGGTCTTTTATCGATAAAAATGAATAAACTAATTGAAAAGTCTACTATCTTAATAGTGGACTTTTTTACTTCGGACGGGCAGAAAGTAAGGTAGTTGTGCTATACTTGACGTATACTTACTCGCTAGAAAAGTGGGGGATCCACATGTCTTTTATTAATGAATTTACACAGTTCACCAACAACCAATGGATAAGAATGGTATTAAACGTCATTGATATTTTATTAGTATGGTTGGTCTTTTATAAAATACTTACATTGATTCGAGGTACAAAGGCCGTTCAGCTTTTAAAAGGTATTTTTGTGATCGTAATCGTTCGAATTATAACCGTTTATTTAGGACTAACTACTTTAGGGTGGATGACGAAACAAGTTATTAATTGGGGCTTCATAGCAATTATTATTATTTTCCAACCTGAATTGCGTAGAGGGTTAGAACAATTAGGACGAGGAAAGTTGTTTGCTCGAAGTAATTTACAAGAGGAAGAGGAACAAGCTCGGTTAATTTCTGCCATGTCTAAGTCAGTTAGTTATATGGCAAAACGTCGTATTGGAGCACTTATTTCAATTGAAAGAGATACAGGATTGAATGATTATATAGAAACTGGTATACCAATGTACTCTGAAATTTCATCAGAGTTAATTATCAATATCTTTATTCCAAATACTCCACTTCATGATGGAGCAGTGATTGTACAAAAAAATAAAATAGCAGCTGCTGCCTGTTATTTACCTCTCTCAGAAAGTCCATTTATTTCAAAAGAACTTGGTACACGTCATCGTGCAGCAATAGGTATTAGTGAAGTAACGGATGCTGTAACAATTATAGTGTCTGAGGAAACAGGTGCTATTAGTTTAACCATAAATGGAGATTTGCATCGTGATTTATCAATTGAAGAGTTTGAATCACGATTACAACGGGTATGGTTTGGGGAAACAACTACAGCAATAGCTACCTCCAAATGGAATTGGAGGGGGGATAAGAAATGATGGATAAACTAGTTGACAGTCCATGGTTTTTACGTATTACAGCTCTCGCATTAACATTTTTAATGTTCTTTACAGTACGATCTGAAACAAGTACAGAAAATAATACAACGACAACCTCCGACAGCCAAACTGCGGTAATTCATGATGTACCTGTAAAAATACTTTACGATAATGAGAACTTAGTTGTTTCAGGTGTTCCACAAACGGTAGATGTTTCTATTAAGGGACCATTAGCTCTTGTATATCAAACTAAAGCATTTAAGGATTATCAAGTTTACTTAGATTTAAGTAAAGCTACAATCGGAAAGCACAAGGTAAAATTTAAATATAAGGGCTTTAACGATAAGCTCAATGTTCAAATTGAACCATCAACAATAAATGTATCTATAGAAGAAAAAGTAACAAGGACGTTTAAAGTAGATCCTGACTTTAACGAAGGCCAATTAGCTTCCAATTATTTTGTGAAAGCAATCACTGCAGATCCTAATGAAGTCACAGTTACTGGTGCTAAAAGTGTAGTCGATAGTATTGCTTATGTTAAAGCAATGGTATCAGGAGAATCAGGAGTTACAGAGTCATTTTCTAAGGATGTCCCAGTAAAAGTGCTGGATCGTGATATGAACAAATTAGATATTACAATTAGCCCTTCAACTGTGCCAGTGAGAGTTGACATTGGGGAGTATAATAAGGAAGTGCCGATTTCATTAAATGTAAAAGGTAGTCCAAAAGATAATTTAAGGGTAAAATCGTTGAAACCTGAGACGAGCCATATTACATTGTTTGGAGCAAAAGATGAATTAGAAAAAATAAATTCATTGCCAGTCGATGTAGATGTTTCAAAATTAAATAAATCTGATAATGTCACAGTTAATTTACCGAAACCAACTGGCGTGACGAAACTATCAATTAATCAATTAACAGTCCATGTGACACTAGATGAATCGCAGCTGAACAACAAAAATGAAATTGATGAAACAACAGGTAATCAAGAAACAACTGGTGCAATGGCATCTACAGCTACTGTTGAAAATGTTAAAGTAAATGTAAAAAATCTTGATAAAGAACAATTCGCAATTGACGAAGAAACCAGTTATTATGTTTCAGTATTTGTTACTGGTGATGAGCAAACAATTGCGAACGTGAAAGCATCGGATATTCAATTATATGTAGATGCAACAAATGTGAAAGAAGGAATGAATACCCTGAAGATATTTGGTAGTAGTCCTTCTGGAACGACATGGAAGGCCACTCCAAGTTCTATTAAATTAAAAGTTAGTCAACTTTCATAAAAAAGTTCGTTAAAAAATTGCAAACAGTTTTGAAGGAGAGAATGACAAAATGGGTAAATATTTCGGAACAGACGGCGTCCGCGGAGTCGCCAATAGTGAGCTAACACCTGAGTTAGCGTTTAAATTGGGACGTTTTGGTGGATACGTTTTAACGAAAGAAACCACAGATCGCCCGAAAGTATTAATAGGACGAGATACTCGTATTTCGGGTGAAATGCTAGAGGGAGCACTTGTTGCGGGTCTATTATCAGTAGGAGCAGAAGTAATGCGTTTAGGTGTCATTAGTACACCAGGTGTTGCCTATTTAACACGTGTTATGAGTGCTCAAGCTGGCGTGATGATTTCAGCATCTCACAATCCTGTGGCAGATAACGGCATTAAATTCTTTGGACCTGATGGCTTTAAACTTTCAGATGCACAAGAAGCAGAAATTGAAACTTTATTAGACCAAGAATATGATGATCTACCTCGCCCTACTGGTGCAGATTTAGGCACAGTGAGCGATTATTTTGAAGGTGGTCAAAAATACATCCAATATTTAAAACAAACAGTATATGAAGATTTTACAGGTATCCATATTGCATTAGATTGTGCTCACGGTGCAACATCTTCTTTAGCGACACATTTATTTGCAGATTTAGAAGCAGACTTATCAACGATGGGGTCTTCACCTAACGGTTTAAATATTAACGATGGTGTTGGTTCAACACATCCAGAAAAACTAGCAAATTTAGTAATTGAAAAAGGTGCGAATATAGGCTTAGCATTTGATGGAGACGGTGATCGATTAATCGCAGTTGACGAAAATGGACAAATTGTCGATGGGGATCAAATTATGTATATCTGTGCAAAGCATTTGCATGAAGAAGGCCTACTAAAGCATGATACAGTCGTATCAACAGTAATGAGCAACATGGGCTTCTACAAAGGTTTAGAAGAACATGGCATGCATAGCGTACAAACAAAAGTAGGTGACCGTTACGTTGTAGAAGCAATGCGTGAAGGAAACTACAATGTTGGTGGAGAACAATCAGGTCATATCGTATTCTTAGATCATAATACAACAGGTGATGGTTTACTTACAGGGTTACAATTAGTCAATACGATGAAAGTAACAGGCAAAAAATTATCAGAACTTGCTTCTGAAATGGCGATCTTCCCTCAAAAATTGATCAATGTTCGTGTTACTGATAAGCATGCTGTAACTGAAAATGAAAAAGTAGCAACAATTATTGCGCAAGTTGAACAAGAAATGAATGGTGATGGACGTATCTTAGTCCGACCTTCAGGTACAGAACCATTAGTTCGCGTTATGGTAGAAGCATCATCAAGTGAACTGTGCGAAACATATTGCACACGAATTGCTGATGTTGTTCGTGCTGAAATGGGATTACAAGACTAGTCTATTTATAAATAATTGGAAAGAAGAATCACATAAGATGAGAAATCCATTTATGTGATTCCTCTACATACTAATCAAGAAGAAAAAAGGAGATATTCTCAAAAGAGATTTTGAGGATATCTCCTTTAAAATATATGTTGGTCATTATGGATAAGAATCAACCGTATCCTAAAGTAAAGCCTTATGTATAAAAGTTTCCAAATATGAAATGTTATAAAGTATAGAATTAAAGTTTACTTTTGCCTAAAGCAGTATAGTAGTACAAAGGGCTCTTTTTTATTAAAAAGTGCAACAAAATTGGCATATGTTGCGTATTATATAATGATTTATTATTTTTTGAAATTGTAAACCTTTTCAATGCATGTTTGTAATTGACTATGGAAAGTGTTTTCAGTATGATGAAAATGCTAATGAATTTAATAGGTCTAACCTTTTATTTTGATTAGTAAATTGCTAAGGAGGATCGTAGTGAAGCATTAAATCGGAAAACAGTTATAGCGCCAGTACTGAAGAAATAGAGCGTAGAATCTTCAGTAGACGAGGTGGAGGAGTATCGAATTTTTCGGCGGATACCTCCCGATCGCCCAATGCCCGATCGTAAGCTTACTTTTAAATAACTCAAGTGATTGAGTAGACAGAGAGAGTAAGAAGGCAAAATAACAGCAGCACGATTTGAGTACTTCGCCTATTTGAGGGGAAGGCTACTTTTATGCGGCTAATTTTGCAAAGTTCGGAGGAAAAATAATATGTGTGGAATCGTAGGTTATAATGGCTTTCTTGATGCCAAAGAAATTTTATTAAAGGGTTTAGAAAAATTAGAATATCGCGGATATGATTCTGCTGGTATTGCGTTAAGTAATGCTGAAGGTGTATCCGTTTTTAAAGAAAAAGGTCGTATTGCAGATTTACGTGAAGTAGTAGATACGACAGTAGAAGCTACTGTTGGAATAGGACATACACGTTGGGCAACACACGGTGTACCAAATCGCCGCAATGCTCACCCACATCAAAGTACTTCAGGTCGTTTCACTTTAGTACACAATGGGGTTTTAGAAAATTATCACTTATTACAAGATGAATTTTTACAAGGTGTTGAGATGCAATCTGAAACAGATACAGAAGTGCTTGTACAACTTGTAGAAAAATTTGTGAAGGACGGCATGACTACGGAAGAAGCTTTCCGTCACACATTGTCACTTTTACACGGTTCTTATGCACTTGCATTATTGGATGCAGAAGATCCAGAGACAATCTTTGTAGCGAAAAACAAAAGCCCATTACTTGTAGGTGTAGGTGAAGGTTTTAATGTTGTTGCATCTGATGCAATGGCTATGTTGCAAGTAACAAACCAATTTATCGAATTACATGACAAAGAAGTTGTTATCGTAACGAAAGAGTCTGTAACAATTAAAAAACTAGATGGAACTGTAGTAGAACGTGCTCCATTTACAGCTGAGCTTGATATGAGCGATATCGAAAAAGGCACATATCCTCACTACATGCTAAAAGAAATTGACGAACAGCCAGGTGTTGTCCGTAAAATTATTCAAGCGTATGAAAATGAAAAGGGCGAATTATCCATTCCTTCTGAAATCGCAGCGGCATTACATGAAGCAGATCGTTTATATATTATTGCTGCAGGCACAAGCTACCATGCTGGCCTTGTAGGAAAGCAATATTTTGAAAAGATTGCAGGCATTCCTGTAGAAGTTCATATTTCAAGTGAATTTGGCTACAACATGCCGCTATTATCGAAAAAACCATTCTTTATCTTCATCTCACAATCAGGCGAAACTGCAGACAGCCGCCAAGTGCTAGTGAAGATTAAAGAACTTGGCTACCCAGCATTAACAATTACAAACGTACCTGGCTCTACTTTATCTCGTGAAGCAGATTACACATTGCTATTACATGCAGGTCCTGAAATTGCCGTAGCATCAACAAAAGCGTACGTTGCTCAAGTGGCAGTGTTAGCAATTGTTGCTTATGTGGAAGCCCAATCACAAGGTAAGCAACTAGACTTTGACCTAAAAGCGGAACTTGCAATTGCTGCAATCGGTATTCAATCAATCGTTGATGATAAGGATGGTTTGAAAAAGATTTCAAATGCATTCTTAGCAACAACACGAAATGCGTTCTTCATTGGTCGTATCGTAGACTTCTACGTAAGTCTTGAAGGTGCATTAAAACTAAAAGAAATCTCTTACATCCAAGCAGAAGGATTTGCAGGTGGCGAACTAAAACACGGTACTATCGCGCTAATTGAAGATGGTACGCCAGTATTCGCTCTAATCACTCAAAAAGACGTGAGCCTAAACCTTCGTGGAAACGTTAAAGAAGTCGTAGCACGTGGCGCAAACCCATGCATCATCTCTATGGAAGGTATGGAAGAAACAGGTGACACAATCGTCCTACCACTAGTGCATCAACTTCTAACACCACTTGTATCTGTAATTGCCCTACAGCTAATTAGCTACTATGCAGCACTATACCGTGGCTGTGATGTGGATAAACCACGTAACTTGGCTAAATCAGTTACGGTTGAGTAGTTTGTTTTTTTAAAGCTGATGTTGATTGACAACAAAGTCGGTTACTGATTTGAAAATTGTCGCTCAACAACATTCATAAAAATTTGATCAAGTAAGACTCAATCCAATTTCAGCGATTGGGTCTTTTTTTTTCCATGGATGATAAGGAAAATAGATTGTGGAAGAATGTACTTAAAGTAACGAAGAAGGTTAGTGAAAGAAGGAATTCGCTTTTAAAACTAGAATTCACATTTGCAACCCTTTTTAGGTGAAAATAATCGATATTATATAGATATAACAATTATCGCTCTACATAAATACCGTCCGGACGGTATAGTAAATTTAAAGTGAGTGAATAACTCATTTCCGACTGATAATGGAGGTCATTTTTGATGAGCAACTCAAAACGTAAAGAAATATTAGCAGCTGCTGCTTTTATTATTGAGAATTATGGTATGGAAAAATTGACATTAGAGGCTGTCGCGAAACAGGCTGGTATCAGTAAAGGAGGATTACTCTATCATTTTCCTAATAAGGACGCAATTATAAAAGGTATGATTGATGAATATTCGTCAGCATTTTTAATGGATATTCGGGATAAGGTAAGCAATTCTTCGGAATCCATAGGAAAATGGCATCGTGCTTACTTGGAATCAGCAATAAACGATACGGCTTTATCAAACGGGCTTGTTTCTGCATATATCGCAACTTTGTTTAGTAACCCACTTCTTCTTTCCAAGTTCCAAAGTGATTGTCAAGAATTATTCGAAGAAATGGAAAAGGATGGAATCAATCTAATAAAGGCTACAATTATTAGATTAGCCATCGATGGATTATGCTATTCGGAAATTTTTAAGGTAGGGAAGATTGATGAAGGCTTAAAACAAAAAGTAATTAAACAATTAATAAGTTGGACTAAAGAATATGAGTGAAAAATTAAAGTTGAATATTAAATAATTTCCTTTATAACTTCAAGGAGGATAAAAATGAGAGAAGAACAGACAGGCGGGATTCCACAACCCAAAACATTTGGACCACTCGGCAACTACCTTTTTTCGACATGAGTCAACCTACTATGTTCTAATAATGACTTTGTTGATATTCGAGGAATTTTACAGCTGTGGGTATCAAATGAATTGAGTGAAAAACCGGAATTATTGGGTACCTTCTTCCCAACATTTAGTCGACATGTTTAACTAGTGTATGAGTACAATTTCGATAGGAAATACTAGCTCTTTCATTGTAAACTCTAGTATAGTTATATCGGCATTATTAATATTATGTGTATTTCAAATGAATATAGTTACTTAATGCGAGTAGATAGAGTTTAATTTATATGAAAAAGTGGTGGATTTTATTTTGAATGAGAAGTATTTTAAAATAATCGGATTACTGGTTTATGGCTTAGTTCTAAGTGGAATAATCGGTTTTATATCTTCTGTTTTTTTGATTTTAGTTAATGGCTTGGCAGATTTTTTATGGAATGACCTATCCAATACCTTAAAAGTACCCGCTATTTATACATTATTATTATGTATTTTTGGTGGTGTTTTAGTAGGTGTTAGCAGGTATAAGTGGGGGAACTTACCTAAAACTGCTAATGATGCTATCGTTGAATTAAAAACAACTCAAAGAATGGACTATTCAAATATATATATCAATTTTTTAATTGCTTTTTTAATTTTAATCTTTGGTGCAAGTGTAGGTCCTGCAGCAGCCGTATTAAGTTCTGTTATTGCGTTATCGGTATGGCAGGGAGATAAAATGCGTTACTTTTATTTTTCCTACAACGAATTGAAAAAGGAATCTTGGTTAATTAGGCTAAAAAAATTAGCTTTACCTCATAAATACCTTATTCCCTATAATCCTGATCAGGCTCCTAAAGAGAAAAAACTACTATTATTTAAGAAATTATTCTATATGTTGTTTATCGTTAACGGTATAGTGACCTTTATGTTTTTCATGAAAATATCAGATCAGCCCCCTTTTGTATCAAAGTTAGGGGAAACTAATTGGGGTTTGGATGAATTGTTTCTTTTTATTCCTTTAGTTTTGTTTGGTATTTTGTTTAGTAAACTTTATAAACTAATGGAAATAGCGATGAATAAACTCTTTTCTAAAATAAACAATAAAATTATTTTAAGTGCTGTTATCGGTGGTATTGGTATTGGTTTAATGTCTTTAATCGCTCCTAATCTACTTTTTTCGGGCCAACTTTCTATGCGAGACTTGCCTAGTTTAGTACCGACACTTTCGATTGCTACTTTAATTTTGGGTTCTGTTTTAAAACTGATTTTTTTGGAGTTTTGTTTAAAGTCAGGTTGGGTTGGTGGAAATGTTTTACCAGTTATATTTGCTTCCATTTTACAAGGCTACGCTATCGCGACTATTTTTCCACAACTAGATATGCTCTATATCGTAGCTGTTATAGGTTGTAGTGCTTCGATTGCTATTTTAAAGACACCTTTACTAGTAGGAGTGGCTCTAATGCTATTTTTCCCGAAAGAGTTAGCCCCGGTTATATTAATCATTGTGGCTTTATTTATTTGGTTAAGTAAAATGAGAAAAAAATTGCCGAAAAAAATAACTGCTTAATTTCAGTTGGAGATTCTGGTTCGAACATAGTCTGGATAGTGCGCTCATTATAAAATATTGAATACAACTTAAGTGTGAAGTGAAAAACTGGTTAGAATTTCTAACCAGTTTTTTTATTTTAGTGTCCTATGTACAAATATTTGTAAAAATAAAATTACAAATGTATCTTATTTTAGTTTTTATTGTATACAAAGTGAAATATTTGTAATACAATTGTAACATAAATAAGAGGATTACTTATCTAACTTTAAAAATAAGGTGGAATTTCAATGAATAATTTAACTAAAACAAAAAAGGTATTAATCGCTACTACACTTTCTGTAGCACTGTTAAATGGAGTAAGTAATGTAAGTTTTGCATCTGCTGTTGATCATAAAACTAATAATTCTAATCATCAAACTAAAGAGTCTAAACAAGCAGCTAGTTTAAAACAAGTTATGAAACTAGCAAAAAAAGGTGAAAATAAACACGATAAAGCTGTACTAGCAATTCGTTTAAATACAGTAAAAGAGACTTTAGGAAAACCAGCAAAAGAAATTGAATATAAGGGAGCACATTTTGTTACATATAAAGCTGGAAATTATGAACTAAATTTTGAATTCCCTAGTGTATACAGTTATACGAATGATAAAAATCCGAAAGTAACAAGTTATAATGTCCATCAGACAAAAGCATCTAAACAAGCAGCTAGTTTAAAACAAGTAATGAAACTAGCAAAAAAAGGTGAAAATAAACACGATAAAGCTGTACTAGCAATTCGTTTAAACACTGTAAAAGAAACTTTAGGAAAACCGGCAAAAGAAATTGAATATAAGGGAGCGCATCTTGTTACATATAAAGCTGGAAAATATGAACTAACGTTTGAATTCCCTAGTATATACAGTTATACGAATGATAAAAATCCAAAAGTAGTTAGTTATAATGTCCATCAGACAAAAGCATCTAAACAAGCATCTAGTTTACAGCAAGTAATGAAATTAGCAAAAAAAGGTGAAAATAAACACGATAAAGCTGTACTAGCAATTCGTTTAAATACAGTAAAAGCGACTTTAGGAAAACCAGCAAAAGAAATTGAATATAAAGGAGCACATCTTGTTACGTATAAGGCTGGAAATTATAAACTAACGTTTGAATTCCCTAGTTTATACAGTTACACGAATGATAAAAATCCAAAAGTAGTTAGTTATAATGTTTATAAGTAATAATTTTTAATCAAGTGAAGATTAGCTAAATAAAAATTCTTTAACTAAAAATGAGATGTTTCTTATTAAGAAACATCTCATTTATATTTATCCTTTAATTTTTAGTAATCTTATTGCATTTAAAATAACGATTAATGCAGCACCTGTATCACTTAAAACAGCCATCCAAAGTGTCAGTGAACCTGTAAAGATCAAGACTAGTGCAATGACTTTAATAATGATACTGAACCAAATGTTTTGTTTAATAATTGTTAGAGATTTTCTACTTAGCTTCATTGTGTGAGGAAGTTTATCCAGATTATCTGCCATTAACACGATATCAGCTGTTTCCATTGCAGTGTCAGTTCCTGCACCACCCATAGCTATACCTAAATCTGCTGTTGCGAGTGCTGGAGCATCATTAATACCGTCTCCAACCATTGCCACTTTATATCCTTCGTTTTGCAATTTCTTGATGGCAGATACTTTATCTTCTGGGAGTAATCCAGCGAAATAACGATTCACATTCGCCTCTGAAGCAATCAATTTTGCAGTTCCCTCGTTATCCCCCGTCAACATAACTGTTTGGCTTACTCCACTTTGTTTTAAAGCATTTAAAGCTGAAACTGTTGTTTTACGGATTGTATCTGAAACCGTAATAATCCCGATAATCTCACTCTGTTGTCCTATAATTACAACGGTTTTCCCTTTGTTTTGCATCTCTTGAACTTGATTTTTTAATGAATCACTAATTTTTTCGAATAACTTTAAATTACCAGCGTAATAAATTTCACCTTCAATGGTTGCTTGAACGCCTTTACCAACGATATTTTTGAATGACTCACCATTCTTAGGTTGAATTCCTTTTTCGATAGCATATCGAACGATCGATTTAGCGATAGGGTGTGTTGAGTAATCTTCTAATGTGAATGCTATTGAAAGCAATTCTTCTTCTGTTACCGATAAAGCTTTAATTTCTGATACTTTAGGCTTTCCTTCAGTCAAGGTTCCTGTTTTGTCAAAAGCAATCGCATTAATGACACCTGCTTTTTCTAAGAAAGTACCGCCTTTAATTAAAACCCCGTTCTTCGCAGCGTTACCAATCGCTGATACGATTGCAACAGGAGTAGAAATAACTAAAGCACAAGGACAAGCTACAACTAGTAGTTCTAGACCTTTATAAAACCATTCTCCCCAAGTACCCAATCCAAATAGGGGAGGCAGCACCATCATTACTAACGCTAAAATGAATACAATCGGTGTGTAAATACTTGCAAATTTATCTACAAACGCTTCTGTTGGTGCTTTTTGTTCTTGTGCATCTTCAACCAAATGAATAATTTTTGAAATAGTTGTATCTTCTACTAACTTTGTGATTTTAATTGTAAGGGAACCATGTTCATTGATTGTTCCTGCATACACAGTATCACCAATTGTTTTATCAACAGGAATCGATTCTCCTGTAATAGGAGCCTGATTAATACTTGATTCACCTTGAATGATTTCACCATCTAATGGAATTTTATCTCCAGGTTTAACAATGATCATTTCACCAACTGTAATATTCTCAACAGGTTTTTTGATAATCTCTGAACCCATTTGGACCCAAGCTTCTTGAGGAGCTAAATCCATAAGATTACGAATTGAATTTCTTGTTCGTTCAATTGATTTTGTTTGTAGGAAATTACCGATGGCAAATAACCAGACAACAGTAGCTCCTTCAAACCATTCTCCAATAATAGCAGCACCAATAGCTGCAGCAGACATGAGAACATTCATATCCAGTGAACGACTTTTTATGGAATAAAATGCACTCTTTACAGGTTTAAATCCACTGATGATCATCGCAATGGCATATAGAATTGTGGATATCCATGTAGAAATATTATATAAAGATCCAATAAAACCAAGAGCAATTAAAATACCTGAAAATACGATTAGGTTATTTTCACCTTTAATTTTTTTCTTCTCTGCCACTTTATTTACTGAGGATAATGAAGCCTTGTAACCAATTTTTGATACCTCAGAAATAATGTCATCCACATTACCCGAATGTTCGATTTTCAGTTTCCCAGTTGAAAAGTTAACACTGGCACTTTTTACGTAATCAAGGGTGTTTAAGTGATTTTCAATACTCTTAGCACAGCTACTACAGTCCATACCTGTAATATCATACGTTTTAATATTGCTTTTCTGCTTTAATAGCTCTGCAGAATATCCAAGTTTTTTAATTTCACTCTCAATAGGGATGAATGCATCAAGGTTAGTAGCAGCCACCTGCATTTTGGCAGTACTAAAGTTAACTGTGACCTCACTAATATCCTTTAGTTTACTTAAACCTTTTTCAATGGTTTTAGCACATGCTGCACAATCCATTCCATACACTCTATATGCCATCTTTTCTACAGAAGAAATTGAATTAGAATTTGCTTCTTCTGTAGATTGTTCATGATCACAACAAGAGTTTGATGTTACTGAACAATTATCAATTTCTTGATTAGTCTTAGAAGGGGAAGTGCTACAGCAATTTGTTTTTTCTAATTTATTTACCGAATCCTTTGATGAATTATTGCTACAACAACTATCTCCTTCTTGTTTTGTATTTAATTTTTCAGAAGAGCTACAACAACTATCTTTATTATTATCAGTTGGTTTATTTGAGCCACAACTTTGATCAGCCAATTTAATCACTCCTAGTCTATATGGTGTTTACAACATGCTACATCAGTTTGAACATCCTCAAGAACTACATCGAACATTGTTAATAAATCTCTAATTTCTTGATTTCTTAAACCGTAATAACAATATTTTCCTTCATTTCTTCCAATGATAATTCCACAACCTTTTAAACAGGCAAGGTGTTGTGAAATGTTCGACTGATTTCCTTTAATTTCTTCTACAATTTGAGAAACAGTTTTTTCTTGATTTTTGATACTTTCTAAAATTTGAATCCTTGTTTTATTAGAAAATCCATGAATTAGTTTGGCTTTCATGTCTACATTTGCAGTCTTCATACTTTTCCTCCTAACATATTAGCCAAGACTAATGTGTTTTGTTATTATTATATTAGTTCTGACTAATATGTGTGTCAATAAAAAAAATTATAACTAAGTTGGAAAAGAAAAAAAGAATGAAGGAGCTAAAGAAGGATGAGAAAAGGATACATAACATTATGCCTTTTATTAATTGCAACAGTATTGTTAACTGCGTGTGGTAATAAATTTGAGGCTGAAACAGACTGGAAAGTTGAAAATTTCCACTCTACGAATCAAAATGGCGATAAAGTTTCTTTAGATACCTTAAAAGGGAAGCCTTGGCTTGCAATGTTTATCTTTACAAATTGCGAAACAGTTTGTCCCCCGA
Organism: Rummeliibacillus pycnus; assembly: GCF_050459865.1. Classification (GTDB taxonomy): domain Bacteria; phylum Bacillota; class Bacilli; order Bacillales_A; family Planococcaceae; genus Rummeliibacillus; species Rummeliibacillus pycnus_B. Next base: position 23,652 of record NZ_JBCMNM010000097.1, on the reverse strand, counting down.
TGACAGCGAATATGACGGATATTCAAAAAGCATTTGAGGAGAAGGGTTTGAAAGACTATAACATAGTTGGCTTTAGTATCGACCCAGAAAACGATTCACCAAAAGCGTTAAAAAAATATTTGGCGCAGTATCCAGTACCAGATGATTCAAAATGGAATTTACTTACTGGTTATTCTCAAGATGATATTGCTGATTTAGCAAGAAAGTCCTTCAAGACAGTAGTAAAGGATGATCCAAATTCTAACCAGGTAATTCATGGTACGAGCTTTTATTTAGTAAATCAAGAGGGTACAGTTGTGAAAAGCTATAGTGGCTATCAAAATGTAGCTTTGGATACTATTGCAACGGATATGGAAGCATTAATTGAGGATGGAAAATAATTTATATTTTTTCAAATGAACTTTCTAAAAATAACTATTATTAGTCAAACTAACAGGGGGCGTTGATCCAAGAAGGATTAATGCTCTTTTTTGTTAAAGTTATGGAGCTTAAAGGGAGAATAGGTAAATAAGAAGGAATAAAAATAACCCATTCGTTTGAATGAGTTAATTATTTTTCAAATAATATTCCAAAATGATAGGGAGGAAGTTGAACTTGTTTAATTAATTTTAATCCTGAATATTTCCCCCACTTAATAATGTCTTCTGGTTTAGGACGAATATCTAATGATGGACCTCTTGGTGTGTCTTCATAAATCCAATGGATAACTCCAATTTTCCCACCTTTCTTTAGAAGTTTTATAGATTGCCCAATTAATTTAAGGGGTTCTTCACAATGAAGGATATTAAACATGGTGATATAGTCAGCATCTTGAAACATGCTCATCGTGTTATTATCAAAATTTGAAATATCTCCGTTAAATAAATGGATGTTTGCGATATTGTTGTCCTCGCCCCGTTGTTTGCATAAAGTTAAATAGTCTTTGTCAATATCAACACCTATTGCTACTCCAGAAATTATTTTAGATGCAGGAATTAAAAAAGTACCATATCCACAACCTATATCAATAAATTTCTTAATATCATTCGTTACTTCTAATGATTGTAATATTTGTTGGGGGTTAAAAAATTCTTCCCATATTTCTTCATTGGGCATTCCTGATTCTCTATATTTCATATAATTAAACTCCCATCATGTACTATGTATTATTATCTTAATAGAAGTTTGCTGCGTCAAACTTCATTTGTTTTAAGGGTTGCATTTCTAAAAGAACGTTTTTACTAAAACGAGCAGCATAGTTCATTGAATTTAATTTAAAATTTCCTTTACTCTGTACCATAGTACAGGGTTTATAATTTATATGGGGTGATTAGTTGAGGTATCGTATTAGTGAACTTGCTGAGAAGTGTAGTATCAATAAAGAAACAATCAGATATTACGAAAGGATAGGATTACTATCTGAACCATCCCGTACAAATGCAGGTTATAGGGTTTATTCAGATGATACTGTTAATCGAATACATTTTATCAAACGAATACAAGACTTAGGGTTTTCTTTAACAGAAATAAATAAATTACTTGGAGTTGTTGATAAAGATAATGAACGATGTAGGGATATATATGACTTTGTAATCCAAAAAATAGATGAAGTACAAAATAAAATTAGAGATTTAAAACGAATCGAACACATGCTTATTAATTTGAAAGAATGTTGTCCTGATGAAAAATCTCTACATGAATGTCCTATTATTGAAACTTTAATGAGTAATGAGTAAAGGTGGGAGAAAGATGGATTGTTGTAGTAGCAACCTTAAAGAAGCAAAGATTGAAAATGATGGTGTTTGTCCATCATGTAAAAATAAAGCTAAAAATGTAAAATTGATTACACTAAAATCATTGCTTAAACCATCTGCATTAGAAACGTTAAATGCTAAAATGGATTATTATTTTTGTTCGATGGAAGAGTGTGATGTAGTTTATTTTAATGCCAATAATGAAAAGTACCTTGTATCGGATATAAAGGTACCAGTACATCAAAAAGATGCCTCAACAGCTACACCTATTTGCTATTGCTTTGATTGGACAAAAGAGAAAATTGGGGAATATTTAAATCAAGAATTTTCCCCAGATCCAATTGAAAATATTCGAATAAACATAAAGGAAAACAGATGTGGTTGTGAGGTAAATAATCCTCAAGGTAGTTGTTGTTTAGGAAATGTTACAAAGTATGTAAAAAGCATAAAAAAGTAATATGAATTCTCAACTAACCAGCTAATAGAATGTAGAGAAAAACATTTAAAATCAAAAATTATAATCGTAATTAAGGGAATTCACCCCCTAATTACGATTTTTTTATAGAAATAAATAGAGTATATTTTATATATAATTGGAAATCCATAGAAAGTAGGTGGAAATTAAGAATGAAAGTATTAATCATAGATGATGAAGAAAAAATTACAAATGTATTGGCATCTTATTTTGAAAAGAATGGTGATACCATTTATGTTGCGCATACAGGTGAAACAGCAATTCAAATAGTGGATAAGGTGCCTCTAGATATGATTATTTTAGATTTAATGTTACCAGATATGGCAGGGGAGGATTTGTGCGAATACGTAAAGTTGAATTATGAAATTCCAGTCATAATGCTAACGGCAAAAGTCTCAATTGATGATAAATTAAAGGGATTTGAGATAGGTGCTGATGATTATGTAGTAAAACCATTTCACCCTAAGGAAATATTAGTGAGAGCTGAAAGGCTATTACCTAATTCACACAAAAAGCAAATGATCCAATTTGGACAGCTAAAAATTTACAAGGATGAAAGACGAATATTATTAAATCAAGAAAGTATTCAGCTAACACAGCATGAATTTAGTATTTTACTGCTATTAGTTGAAAATCCTAAAAAAGTTTTTAGCCGAGATGATATTATAAAAAAAGTTTTTGGATTTGATACAGATATTAATCCTCGTGTTGTTGACCAGCATATTAAGAATATCCGCAAAAAAATAAAGAATGAATATATACAAACCGTTTTTGGTCTTGGTTATAAGATGGATGAAAAGGTTGTGGAAAATGAAATTTAACATAAAAGTTGCATTCATCATAGCGATTTTCACTTTAAGCATGCTTTTAATTATCACGGGTATTTTGCTTTATAAAGGTCATGAACATTTAATGATGCTCCATATCACTGATTCTCAAGAAGTCATACACCATTTTGACATGGCATTAAGAGAAACTGCATTTTGGTCTATAGCACTATTACTCATCGTTATACTAATTTCTAGTTTATTAATTGCTCGTGCATTAGCAAGACCCGTTCAGGAAATGAATAATTTTGCCTTATTCCTTGTTCAAGGAAAACGTAACTTAAGGATCAACTATACAGTCGATGATCAGATTGGCCAATTAGGACAATCCTTATTAAAACTAGATGAAACATTAAGAACTTATGAGCTTCGACGAAAGGAAATGACCCAAGATCTTGCTCATGAAATTCGAAATCCACTAGCATCGCTTAAAAGTTATTTAAGTGCATTCGAAGATGGTGTTTGGACAGCTACTCCAGAACGTTTGCAGGCTTGTGTTGAAGAAATTGATCGACTCATAATCCTTGTTGGTGAATTGGATACCTTAAACGATATTAATAGCCCTACATTTAAAGTAGTTAAGAAAGAACAAACAATAGCAAATCTAATAGAGAAATCTGTGATTGGAATTGCAAGTGAGTTACTTGAAAAAGAAATACAACTAGAATTGGAATTAGATCAGACTATCCATGCACATGTAGACGAGCTTAGATTGAATCAAATTCTTCATAATATTATTAAAAATGCCATGCACCATGTTCAAAGAGAAGGCTCTATTTTTATCAAATTATATAAAGAAAGGAACTACTTTAAGATTCGTATACACGATAACGGAATAGGTATGGATTTAGAAACAAGTAAAAAGATCTTTGAGCGAAATTATCGGGGGAAAAACCTCTATACTGGCAGTGGAATTGGGATGACAATAACCAAGAAACTTGTTGAGGCACATGGAGGTACGATTTCAGTAAAAAGTCACATAAATGAAGGAACGACTTTTTATATAAAGATGCCTCTTTCTACATAATTTCTACACAACTGTTTTGTATGATGATTGCGAAAGGATGTGTTGATGTATGAAGAAGGTGGCACTTGCGAGTATTATTGTTAGTCTAGGGTTACTCGGTGCATGTAGTCAAGGTAGTGATAATTCTTCCAATAAGGATATGAAGGGAATGGATCATTCCTCTATGAATATGGGCGGGATGAATCATTCTTCTATGGATATGGAAGGCATGAGCCATGAATCAATGACTGAATTAAAAAGTAGTCTGGGAGAAAATGAATTAACTTTTCCGCATGTATTAAAACCAGATCAAATGATTAACAATACCATTTCATATACAATTCGAGCTCAACAAGGTACCTCTGAAATATTTGATGGAATTAAAACAAAAACATATGGTTATAACGGCGATTTTCTAGGGCCTGTAATTCGAGTGCAAAAAGGAATGAACGTTACAATTCATTTAGTGAATGATTTACAAGAAGATACAACTTTTCATTGGCATGGACTTGAAATACCTGGAAACGAAGATGGAGGGCCACATAAAGTATTAAAACCAGGAGAAACAGAGACTATTCACTTTACCGTTCAGCAAGATGCAGCAACACTTTGGTTCCATCCACATCCAATGCATGAAACAGGAAAACAAGTATTTAAGGGCTTAGCAGGATTACTTTATATTGATGATAAGAATAGTGAAACGTTGAACATTCCTAAAACATATGGTGTAGATGATTTGCCAATTATTCTACAAGATAAAACGTTCACAGCTGATAAACAACTTGATTATGACAAAGTAATGAACGAAGACGGTACTACAGGGAATACGCTTCTGATTAATGGAGTTGTAGACCCAAAATTATCAGTAGACCGAAAAAAAGTTCGCTTACGTTTTTTAAATGGTTCCAATATGAGAAGTTATATGCTGCATTTTAGTAATGATATGGAATTCCAACAAATTGCTAGTGACGGTGGCTTCTTAAATGAACCAAATACAACAAAAGAGATTGAAGTTGCACCTGGTGAACGAGCTGAAGTAATTGTAGATTTAACAAAAGTGAATGGAAATGAAGTTTCTCTAGTAAACGAAGATAACAAAACAATTTTGCCAATTCATTTAAAAGGAACAGTAAATAATTCCGAAACAACAGAAACTATAAAGCAATTAAATTCCATTAAAGCTACCGATGAATTGAAAAATAAAAAGGTCACTAAAACAATAAAATTGGCTGGTATGATGAACAATGTGACCATTAATAATAAGAAGTTTGATCCAAATAGAATAGATTTCACACAAAAACAAAATGAAACTGAAGTTTGGGAAATAGAAAATGTAAAAGATGTAATGGGGGGGATGAACCATCCATTCCACATTCATGGAACACAATTCCGAGTTATTTCAATTGATGGTAAAGAACCGCCGGCAAATTTATCAGGTCTAAAAGATACTATTTCATTAAAGCCGGGGCAAAAGGCAAAAATTGCTGTTAAGTTTACGCAAAAAGGGATCTATATGTACCATTGTCATATTCTTGAACATGAAGATAATGGTATGATGGGACAAATTAAGGTGGAATAAATAAACAATATATTTAGAAATACAAAGCATGAAGCTATTTTGAATTAACTTTTTTCAAAATGGCTTTTGCTTATTTATTACTTAAAACGATTAAAGTTGATATATCTTTTATAAAGATTTAAAGGATATCCGCATACCTTTAGGGGGTATGAAATATAATGAATTATATATTAGTAGAAAAACATTTAATAAAAAGGATGGATTAATGGGGCAATATCAAATTTTCATATTATGTTCTTTGGGTGTATTAACCTTAATAGTTGTTATTTTAACTTTTAATTTCAAAAGATTGCTTAATCTTATGAACCGTATGATAATTTCTATGTTTTTTGGAATGAATATGGGATTGACTGTAGGTTTATTATTAGGTTCAACATTCCAAGGAAACCTATTCTACTCAACAATTCTTTCGATTGCTATAGCATTATTAGCAGCTTCGTTAAGTAGTATCAGTTTTGGAATAATGCCGATTTTAGAAGGATTAATGGCTGGTTTAATGGGTGGAATGATGGGAGCGATGTTAGGAGAAATGATGAAAATAGAACAGTCGATTTTTATAATAAGAATTTTTCTGTTCTTATCTATTTCTACAGTTTTTTTATTTCCACTGTTACAAAATGAAAAAAGTCAAAGAATAAAAAATAAAGTATGGTTAATAAAACCTGTTGTTTTAACATGTTTTATTATTTTATTTATAGTTATGGAAACCAACTTAGCTCAAAACCAATTTAATACCCTATCAAAATCTTCACAATCTCATGCTCATCATATTGAAAATACCTCAAAAAATGTAAAAAGCGATTCCAAAGTTATAAGTATTCAAGCACAAAATATGAATTACTCGCAAAAAGAAATAATCGTAGAAAATAATCAACCAGTAACATTGATCCTAGAAAATAAAGATCAAATAGAACATGATATTGAAATTAATCTTCCGATTCGAGACAATAAAAGTTTAAAGAAACATCACGGAACAAATGAAAATTCAGTACATCTACATGTAAAACCTAAGAGTACAGAACAAATTAACTTTACACCTATTGCATCTGGTATTTATGAATTTATTTGTACCATTCCAGGCTACAAAGAATCAGGAATGGTTGGTCAGTTTATTGTCAACAAGAGCGTAGCATTTTAATACTATATCCCAATTCATTCACAGATTTCGAACAAAGAAGTCAGGGAATTTGATTTTAATTAGATTCTTCAAAATGGCTTCTTTTTGTATGTAGAGAATAAAAGACATGGTGATGCCAGAATTGACTGACTCCACCATGTCTTTCAATATATTTGATTAATCAATCTCACCACATTTTTACCGATTATGCTTTATTATACCGGTTGGAAATGTGATCTTTTTAAAGGACTAAGAAAGTTATTGACGTTTTGAAAATCGTAATATCTCAAAACCTTGAAACAATCTTTTTCTCTCCTATCCTTTTATTGATAATTGTAAATTAGCTAGACGAAAATCATTCTATACTTGAAAATGTTGCTAAGTCATCTCTATTTCCAATCATCACTAATAAATCGCCCTTTTGAATAATCTCATCTGGAGAAGGAGAGATGATAATATCACCACCAGCTCTAAGTAAAGCAATAGCACTTATATTATATTTAGCGCGAATGTCCAGTTCTCGGAGAGTTTTTTCAGCCATAGTTGATGGAATCATAATTTCTTCAATATTATATTCCTTTGACAGTTCAATATAATTCATCATATTAGGGGATAGTAGTTGATTGGCAACTCGTTCCCCCATATCTCTTTCAGGATAGATAATCCAATCTATTCCTATCTTATCCAAAAGTTTTCCATGCCGTTTACCCAGAGCCTTAGCAATGATTTTTTTTACGCCAAGGTCCTTTAAAAGCATGGCAGTTAATATACTGGATTGTAAATCATCTCCGATAGCTATGATTACACAATCAAAATTGCTAATCCCCAATGAAGTAAGTGCTTTTTCTTCGGTAGCATCTGCAATGACTCCATGAGTAACAAATTTTTCAGCTTCTTCTACCCGTTCCTCACTCACGTCAATTCCTAGAACTTCTTGTCCAGCCTCAGTTAATCTTCTTGCTATACTAGTTCCAAATCTTCCTAATCCAATAACTGCATATTGTCTTATGACCATTTCATATCTACTCCCTCTATGTTAATTAACCAATCATGATATCTCCTTTTGGATAACGGAATGCTTCTTTTTTACGTTTCTTCGTAATGGCAAATGCAAGAGTTAAAGGCCCTAATCTCCCTACAAACATCGTGAAAATAATGATCAAACGACCAATAGGAGATAGTTCAGGTGTTAATCCCATAGATAAACCGACGGTACCAAACGCAGATGTCGCTTCAAATAAATACATAATAAAGTCGTGATTCTTCTCAGTTATACTGAGTAAAAAAGTGACGAGTATTACTATAAATAAACCACACATAGCAACCGTAATTGCTTTTAATATCGTTTCGGTTAAAATTCTACGTTTATATAAAACAACATCTTCTCTGCCTCTAATTTGAGAAAAGACAGTTTTCATCAAAACAGTGATGGTAGTAATTTTAATCCCTCCAGCTGTTGAACCTGATCCAGCACCAATGAACATGAGTATAATTGTTAGAAATAAAGTAGAGTGAGTTAAATCTGCTATTGGTAATGTATTGGCCCCAGCTGTTCTGGGTGTAACTGCCTGGAATAATGCCCCTAAAGCTTTACCGCCTATAGATAAAGGACCTAACGTTTTATTATTACTGTACTCAAATAAAAAGATTAGTGATGTTGCTCCCGCTATTAAAAAGAGGGTTGCCGTTAACATAACTTTCGTATGTAGGGATAACCGGTGTGTATTACGATATTCATAAAGCTCATTTATAACAATAAAACCTAATCCACCTATTATGATCATAGAGCAGACAGTTAAGACAACAATTGGGTCGTCTACATAAGGTGTTAAACTACGATATCCACCCATTAAATCAAAACCTGCATTATTGAAATTTGAAATGGCATGGAAAAATCCAAAATAGATGGCTTTTCCCACTGGCATATCGAAAGAAAAACGAATCGAGAGTAGAATACCACCAATAATTTCAGTCACTGCAGTGAAAATCAATATTCTTTTTACTAATTTTACAATTCCAGCAATGGAGGTAGCATTAAATGCCTCCTTTAATAATAGCCTATCTTTTAAAGAGATTTTTTTACCTAACAAAATAAATAAAAAGGATGCAAATGTCATAAATCCTAATCCGCCAACTTGAATAAGCGTTAATATTGTCAACTCACCAAACGTTGAGAATGTATCTCCAGTATCTACTACAATAAGCCCTGTCACACATGTGGCTGATGTAGCGGTAAATAAAGCATCTAATACCGAGAGTCCTTTTCCGTCTTCTGTAGCGATGGGAAGAGTCAATAAAAATGTTCCAATTAGAATGACCATTGCAAAACCTAATACAAGAATTTTGGAAGGATTTAGTTTGTCTTTTATTTTATTCATCGATTTCTCCTTGTAATTATGATGAAAAAAAGGTTAGTTTCTATATTTCTACCTTCTTCATTTATCCTACAGTAATTGAAGAAAAACAAGTAATTTTTTCAAATGCTTCAAAGTGATTTTAACATAAATATCCAATAAAAAATCACCTAACTCTAAGAAGACTATAGTGGCGGGGTGATTTTAATCAATCTTTATTATAAATAATCAGTCTTATGGTTGGGTTTGGTCGAGCAGCAGATCATTCGCCATCTTACCCGTCAAAATCAACTAACTTCGTAGGCTAAAGCGAAGGAAGTCAAAGACCACCTTTTGAAAGGTGGTTTTTTTGTGCTCTTTTTTGTTTACTTAGAAATCGAAAGGGAGAAAAAGGAAAATAGAACGCGGAAAATTGTTGGTTCCATTATGGAATTTATAAAGACTTTAATAATTAGTCCATCTTAAATAAAAGTTATCATGTTTGTTCAAACTATGGAGATACTGATTATGTAAGGTTTAGTAAGTATTCTATCTTCAGAGGATTTCTCAATTTAATTTCATTGGAAATTTTCTTATTTATAAAAAATCGAACCTTTATTTAGGGGGAAGTAATAATGACAATTAAAAGACTATTATTTGGTCGTCCATTAAAATCGGAGGAAGCGGAAGCAGAAAAAATGCCAATGTGGAAGGCATTACCTATTTTATCGTCAGATGCCCTTTCATCTGTAGCATACGGTACAGAAATGATTCTACTTGAACTTGCTACTGTTGGAGCATTTGCGTTCTCTTTCTCATTACCTATTGCAATTGCAATTATTTTATTAATCACAATTCTTATTATCAGCTATAGACAAGTGATTGATGCGTATCCTCAAGGTGGGGGAGCCTATATGGTCGCAAAAGAAAATTTAGGAATGACGTGTGGTCGTTTAGCAGGAGTTTCGTTACTTATTGATTATACGTTAACTGTTGCAGTTTCTGTATCAGCGGGGGTACTAGCAATTACTTCAGCCCTCCCTTTTGCTACGCCATATATCGTCCCTATTGGACTTGTTTTTATCTGGTTTATGGTTTGGATGAACCTTAGAGGGACATCTGAATCTGGTAATGTATTTGCATTACCTACTTATTTATTTATTTTTTGTATGTTAGCTCTTGTAGGTAAAGGTTTATTCGACTGGATAACAGGCGCAGGTCAGGCAACTCACCAAGTTTCGATTCCTACAGCATTACCTACAAGCTTGACATGGTTTGTTTTGTTAAAAGCATTTTCTTCAGGGTGCTCTGCTGTTACAGGAATTGAAGCAATTTCTAATGCTGTTCCGTACTTTCGAAATCCTGCCCAAAGAAATGCGAAACGAACTATGTTTACATTAGGCATAATATTAGCAGTAATATTTGGTGGAGTAACCCTACTTTCACAAGTTTATAGTGTTCAACCAGACCCGACAGGCACTAAAACGGTTCTTTCTTTAGTCGCAGAAGATGCCTTTGGACATGGAATATTTTATTATATTATTCAATTGGCAACTATGATGATATTGGTATTAGCAGCCAATACTAGCTTTAATGGATTTCCGATTTTATCATCAATCATGGCACAAGATAAAAATATGCCACGAATGTTTAGTAATAGAGGTGAACGTTTAGCTTTTAATTATGGAATAGTCACACTAGGAGTACTAGCAAGTGTTTTATTAATTGTATTTCATGGTAGAACTGAAGCATTAATACCTCTTTATGCTATTGGTGTTTTTTTATCTTTTACTTTGGCGCAAATAGGTCTTGTCCTGAAATGGCGTAGAGAAAAATCACGAGGATGGCATAAGAAAGCAATTATTAATGGATTTGGTGGAGTTGTAACTTTCATAGTTGTCATTATTTTTAGTATCACCAAATTTAAAGAAGGTGCTTGGATCGTAATTATTGTGACACCGTTATTATTATGGTTAATTACAAAAATCAGTGAACACTATGATAATGTAGCTGAGCAATTAAGATTTGAATTGAGTGAGAATGTTCTTCCAAATAAAGAAACAATAGTAATTGTTCCGGTAGCTGGTATTCATAAAGTAGTGGCATCTACAATTGTGTATGCAAAAGCTCTCACTCCAAAAGTTGTAGCTTTTTATGTTGCTTTTTCATCTGAAGATGCTAAAAAGATGGAGGAAAAATGGGCAATTTGGAATCCAGGTGTTCGTTTAGTTGTTGTAGTGTCACGTTACCGATCAGTGACAAAGCCATTAATGGAATTTATTAACCGAGTCGAAAATCGATACGGAAATGGAATGCGAATAACTGTCCTATTACCTGAATTTATTACCCATAAGTGGTGGCATCGTCTACTACACAATCAATCAGGCTTTCTTATCCGTACTTTACTTTTAAGAAGAAAAGATGTTGTGGTTTCGACTGTTCCATTTCATTTAAAAGACTAATCCGAACTTTATGCAATTTAAAAGTCCAATGAAAAAAATCATTGGACTTTTTTGCTTATTTTTTTAGTTGCTCGGTTATTGAATCCCCAGTGTTCACGTTTTACTTGTGGTGGAGTCATAGGGCATCTATCTTTAGCATCCTCACATTAAGTAATAACTAAATCCATATGGTTTAGATACTCGAGATTAATTATTTTGGACTGTTGTTAATTTTGAAGGTGTTAGATCTTACCGACGATTAGATATTTTGTGGAGTATGCAAGAAAGAATAAACTCATGTACTTTCTAAAAATATTTTTAAATATTTACCTATTTAGCATAAATATGTTAACCTGAATTTATCATACGTTTACTAAGGGTGGTTATATGTTTAAATCATTAAAAATGCAATTAATTTTGTCATCAACTGCTTCAATTCTTTTTATTATCTACACCTTCATAAATATAAATAACCCTGATTTGAAGATTAGCGAACTAATAGAAAACTTATTTTATTTCATTACAGTGTTCTCTGTATTTAACACTGGACTTCTTACACAAAAATATATTCAGTCAAAAAAAGAAAATTAAACAAAAAATAGAAATAATTAAAATAAAAAGCTTAAGATTTTATCATATTAATATAATTAAAAATCACCACTAATTATTCTTAGTGGTGATTTTTTTGTACATTCTTTTACCTTGAGATTTGACCCCCGCAAAATGAATATTTGATTTTTCCTATTCTAACTAGAGCTTTAGTACATAAGTAAAATGGGCTGAGAATATATTGTGGATGGGTTATGACTTGGATGGGATAGGAGTGAATAAGAAATTATGCGTGTCCTTATTTCTGGTGCCAGCATTGCCGGTCCTGCACTCGCATACTGGCTTCATCGATATGGCTTTCATGTAACGGTAGTAGAACGTGCCTCCTTTTTGCGCGAAGGGGGATATGGAGTTGATATCCGCGGAGCAGCTGTAAAAGTACTTAGACGGATGGGGATTCTCGATTCGGTCCGTGCAGCTGATACATGTATTACAGGTGTTTATTTCGTCAATAGTAAAGGGAAAATTGAAGGTCAAATAAGTGAAGCGAGTATAGCAAATCAGCAGGGGTTGGACATCGAAATTATGCGTGATGATCTTTGTAACATTTTGTACGATTTAACGAAAGATAAAATCAACTATATTTGGGGAGATTCAATTACTGCATTACATGAGACTGAAGATGCTGTAGAAGTCCATTTTACTCGTTGCAAGCCACAAACATTCGACCTCATTATTGGTGCAGATGGGCTCCACTCAAATGTACGTGCCTTAACCTTTGGAGACGAAGAACAGTTTAAACGGACTCTTGGTTGTTATATCTCGATTTTTACTCATGAGAATTATCTTAACATCGATCATCGCCAGTTGCTTTATATGATCCCAGACAAAACTGTAGGTATGTTTAGTGCTCGTGGTAATTCAGAGGCAAAGGGAATATTCTTATTTAAATCAGAAGCATTGAATTTTGATCGTTATGATGTAGAAGCTCAAAAGGGACTTATAGAAAATGCATTCGAAGGACAAATAGGATGGGAGACAGCAAGCCTACTCCAGTTTATGAAAGAATCAACAGACTTTTACTTCGATGAAGTCTGCCAGATTCACATGCCAAAATGGTCAAAGAACCGCGTTGCATTGGTAGGTGATGCTGCATATGGACCATCTCCACTTTCTGGTCAAGGTACTAGCCTAGCGATTGTTGGAGCTTATGTATTAGCAGGTGAGCTCAAAGCTTCGGACGGAGACTTTGAACGAGCTTTTGATGCATACGAACAGGAGATGAGAAAGTTCGTTGAGAAAAATCAAAAAATAGGGCTAATGGCTGCAGGAGGTATGATTGAAAGCTCTAAATTTAAAATTTCATTACGCAATTTAATGCTGCGAGTACCTATTCTTATGAATGTAAACTTTAAAATAATCACGAAAATAGTGGCAAAAGCCGCCAACAAGATCGAATTAAAAGATTATTGATCCAGAATTATTTTCATCAAAATTTCCTTAGTGCAACAAAAAGCTTCCTCCACTACTACGTGAAATATAGTATAAAGTACTGAATGGAGTATAGGTGCATCAATTGAATTGCAAAAATGGAATATATAAATTAAGGCACCATTTCAAAAAAGAATGGTGCCTTCTAATTACCTTAAGCTTTTTCCTTAATATAAGTTTTCACAGATGGTGGCTCATATGTAGATAATTGATCGAGCAGTTCCTTTGGCTCTTCATTTACAAGTGCCATTGAACGGTATTGTTCATGCAAAAATTTCTCATCAGCCATATGATTAAATAACGTGATAAGCGGATCATAATAGTGATTAATATTTAAGAGACCACATGGTTTACGATGAAGTCCTAATTGAGCCCAAGTAAAAACTTCAAAGAACTCTTCTAAAGTTCCTGGACCACCAGGCAAAGCTATAAATCCATCTGCCAAATCTGCCATTTTTGCTTTTCTTTCATGCATAGAATCTACGACGATTAACTCTGACAAGTTCTTATGAGATATCTCTCTCTTTTCCAAAAAACTTGGCATGACACCAATTACATATCCGCCTTCTTCTAAAACGGAATTTGCAACAGCACCCATAACTCCAACACTGGCACCACCATAAACAAGTGCAATATTTCGTTTAGCTAGTTCTTTACCAAGTTTTTTTGCACCTTCAATATAGACATATGATGCACCATTACTTGATCCACAAAATACAGCTAACTTTTTCATTACATCGCCTCCTAAAAATACCAGACAATATTATACAAAACTTTCAGGACTTTGTTAAACTAATAATTGAATTGGAGGTTAGATAAAAATGAATGTAACTGAATTTCAGCAATGGGTAAAGAGTTATTACGAAAGTAGGGGCTGGTCTGAGTTAGACATTTTTATTCGTATAGGATTTTTAGCAGAAGAAACGGGTGAGGTTGCACGAGCAATAAGAGCCCTTGAAATAGGTAGGGATAGACCTGATGAAGTAAAGGGAACTTATGAGGAAAATAGACAGGAGTTAACGGAAGAGTTAGGCGATGTATTAGGTAATCTAATTGTGATTGCAAACAAGTACGATATCCCTCTAGAAGAAGTATTTAACTCACATAAAAAGAAACTATCAGATCGTTATTCTGATTGATAGATAAGGTTATGTATTCTCTGAGTATTGTTGTCTTCTATATTTTTATATTTTGCGAAGAACGGATACTTATCAATCTAAAGGATGGGGAAAAATGAAGAAAATATATGTAGTTCGACACTGTAAAGCAAATGGACAGGAATTCGATGCATCATTAACTAATGAAGGAAAAGAGGAAGCTAATAACTTAGTAGAATTTTTCAATGATAAAAATATTCAACAAGTGATCTCAAGTCCTATGGCAAGAGCCATTCAATCAATCGAGCCTTTTACGCAATCCCAAAATATAAACATACAAAGAGATGAGAGATTATCAGAACGCGTTTTAAGTGATCAAAATTTTCCAGACTGGATGGATAAGTTAAAACAGACATTTGAACAGCCGGAGTTAAAGTTTGAAGGAGGAGAGTCGAGTAAAGAAGCGAGTAAGCGCATTTGGAATGTCGTAGAAGAAGTAAAAGAATCAGATATCGATCATACGATTATTGTAAGTCACGGGAATATCATCTCCTTGCTTTTAAAACAAATAGATGAAGGGATTTCATTTGATGCTTGGAAAAAGCTAACGAATCCAGATGTTTTTCTGATTGAATATCATGATGAAAATGTATGGTCCTATAAGAGAGTATGGAATTTAAATGAAGTCGTTTAATAGAATCAAAATAGATTGAATGATTTAACTTAAACAAAAAGAAAGAATCAATAATGTAAGAGTTTTCTTGCAAGAGTGAAAAATTAAAATATACTACACAATTAACTGTCTTATGTGGACAGTTTCTTTTTTTGCTCTTGTAGGGTTGTCGTTTAATAGAAATATTGATAAGATACTGAAATTACTATATAAAATAAAAAATTTAGGCAATAAGGAGATTTAGCCATGACATCGAAGATACCTTTTTCAACATATGCGGTAATTGGAACAATGCTTTTTGGAATGTTCTTTGGAGCAGGTAATTTAATTTTCCCAATCCAACTTGGTCAGTTATCGGGAACACATTTTTGGCTAGCACTTATCGGTTTCTTAGTTACGGCAATCGGTCTACCATTTATGGGTATTCTAGCAATTGGTTTATCAGGTAGTAATGGTTTACGTGATTTAGGTAATCGTGTTCATCCAGTGTTTGGGCTTGTTTTTTCATTAGCGCTTTACTTAACGATTGGGCCATTCTTTGCGATTCCTCGTACAGCTACAGTACCATTTGCAGTAGGTATTCAACCCTATGTAGCATCAAATCATGTCACTTTAGCTCTTGGTTTGTTTAGCTTAGTGTTCTTTGCAATCGTGTATTACTTCTCGTTAAATCCAGCGAAAATTATGGATTATATCGGAAAATATTTAACACCTGCATTTTTAGTATTTTTATTTATTTTGATTATTACAAGTATTATTTTCCCAATGGGAAGCTTCAAAAATCCGGTAGGTGATTATGTTAATCAAGCATTTATGACTGGTTTTAAAGAAGGGTACAATACCATGGATGCTCTTGCATCATTAGCTTTTGGTATTGTCGTGATTAATGCCATCAAGAGTAAGGGTATTACGAGTACCAAGGAAATTGCGAAGGCAACTTGGAAATCCGGAATCTTCGCTATGGTACTTATGATGCTTATTTATGGCTTTATCACATTTATGGGGGCAACAAGCGTCGATGCTGTTGGATCATTTGAAAATGGAGGCTTAATCTTTGCAGCTGTTGCGAAGCATTACTTCGGTTCATTCGGTGGTATTCTATTAGCAATTATTATTGTTTTAGCATGTTTAAAAACAAGTATTGGTTTGATTACTTCATGTAGTGAATTCTTCCATGAAGTGTTCCCGAAAGTAAGTTATAAATGGTTTGTATTCATCTTATGTTTCATATCATTTGTAATTGCAAACTTTGGCTTAGATAATATTATTAAATTTGCCGTTCCAGTCTTAATGTTCTTATATCCATTAGCAATCGTTCTTATCTTATTAACATTAATTGCACCATTATTTAAGGCACGCCGTAGTGTATATGCAGTTTCAATATTCTTAACATTCTTTGTCAGTCTGATTGACGGGTATAAAGCATTAGTGGAGAATCTACCAAAAGCGCAAGTTGGCTTTTTAGATTCAATTGAAAAATTTTATGCAAGTGTGTTACCGTTCTATGAAATTGGCTTAGGTTGGGTAATCCCAGCGATTGTCGGGGCATTGATTGGTTATGCCTATGCACTTATAAAGAAAGCATAAATATCCCAACATCTATTAGATTATTACCTGTTGAATTTCTAGATGATGATCGTGAGATAAACTATGGATATTGAAAAAATAATAGGAATCTAGAAAAAGCCTCTTGGAATGTACTTCTAAGAGGCTTTTCTATTAGATTGAAGATAGTAAATTTAATTTCTCTTCGAAGAATTAGTCGAATTCAATCTTGTGTAACTGTTGATCTGCAAATTCACGGTACAAATTATGTGATTGATATAATTCCTGATGCGTTCCGCTACCTGTAATTGTTCCTTTTTCAAGGAAAATAATTTGATCTGAATCGATTACAGTTGATAAGCGGTGAGCAATAACAATTGTCGTGCGGCCTTTCATTAAGTCATTTAATGCTTCCTGAACTACTTTTTCAGATTTACTATCTAGGCTTGAAGTTGCTTCATCAAGCATTAGTAGTTTGGGATTTCTCAAAAATGCTCGAGCAATCGCTATTCTTTGTCGTTGTCCACCAGATAGTTTCATACCTCTTTCGCCAACTTCTGTGTCATACCCATTTGGAAGGTCAGCGATAAATTGATCTGCATATGCCATTTTCGCAACTGTATTAATCTCTTCATCCGTTACTTCACGATTTATACCATAGCAGATATTGTCGCGAATTGTTCCTGATACAATAGGGCTTTCTTGTGAAACATATCCAATCTGACTCCTCCAAGAAAATAATGAGAAATCGTTGATTGATTTGCCACCGATTGTAATACTTCCGCTATATGGCTGATAGAAGCGTTCAAACAGGGAGAATAGAGTTGTTTTACCACTACCGCTTGGTCCGACGATTGCTGTTACTTTTCCCTGTTCTATGGTAAAGTTAATGTCTTTTAAAATTTGATCTTTCGAGTTGTAGCTGTAGTTTACATGTTCCACTTTAATGGATTCATCCATGTTTGGCGCTACTTCAGTTGCATCAAGTTCTATATCCGATTCTAAAATCGTAATGATTCGTTCAGTTGCACCTGTTGCTTTTTGGAAATGAGTAAAGAAAGTGGCCATTTGAGCCATTGGCATAATGATTTGAAATAAATACATGATAAAAGCTACTAAAGAACCAGCAGTTAACGCACCAGAAGAAACGCGCATACCACCATAGCCTAATATTAAAACAAGAAGTGTCATCATAACGAGGCTAATGACAGGACCAATCAAAGAATGAACTTTTGCTTCTCTTAAACCAAAGCGAAATAGATTAGTAATACCTCGTTTACCATTTTTGTACTCAATTTCTTCCGCATTAGAAGATTTAACAAGGCGAATTTCAGATAACACTTGTTGAAGTATAGTAGTAAATTTTGCTGTTTCGTCTTGTGTACCTTTTGAAATTTTGTACATTGTTTTCCCAAGTGGTACTAAGATTAATGCTGCTACAGGAATTGCGATGAACATCATTAGTGTCATCTTCCAGTCAAGAATGAACAATACAATAATCGAACCGACTATTGCTATAATTCCTGATACAAAGTTTGCTAAATGCTCCGAGATCAATTCTTTAACGACTGCTGTATCATTAGTCATGCGACTAACCGTTTCACCTGAAGGATGTTCGTCAAAATAACTAACTGGTAATACAAGAAGCTTCTTCCATAGTTTATCGCGAATACCTGCGACAACCGATTGACCAATTCGATTTAATAGATAAATTGAAAATCCACTTGCTAATGCTTGTGCAAGAATAGCAATGACTAAAATCGAAATATTTCTAGCATTTAATGCACTCATCGAAAAATCATTGACGAGATCTTTAGTGAAAAGTGGCACTAATAATCCGACACCTGTGGTAGTTAAACTTAATAGTAGAGCGATTCCTATCATCAATTTGGAAGGTTTCGTTTGCTGGACTAATTGCAAAAACTGACGCCATCCTTTTTGTTCTTTATCTTGCTTCATATTTTATATACTTCCTTTCTAACTCTGTTATAAATAGTATACAAAAAAGTTATGAATTGAATATGAATTGGTAGATATTTTAAATTTTTACTTTATTACAGAGCTCATTTATTAGAAAATAATGAAAGAGAAGGATTATGTATAATTAGTAAAGTGAGACAAAAATCATATAATATCGGGATGGTGAACTATTCATGATTAAACGATGCACGTGGGCAAAAACAAAAGAACCGTTATATATTGAATATCATGATAAAGAATGGGGAGTACCTGTTTATGATGATCGGATATTGTTTGAAATGTTATGCCTAGAAGGGGCACAAGCAGGACTTAGTTGGTGGACGATCTTACAAAAAAGAGAAAATTATCGAAATGCCTTTGATCAATTTGAAGCAGAGAAAATTGTTATGTATACAGAAGAGAAATTACAATCATTGATGGAAAATAAGGGGATTGTCCGCAATAAAATGAAAATCCAGAGCGTCGTAACAAACGCAAAGGCATTTTTGAGAATTCAAAAAGAATATGGTTCATTTTCTAGTTATATCTGGGGCTTTGTTGATAACAAGCCAATTATAAATAATTGGGAGACAGAAAAAGAAGTTCCTACTTCAAACGAAATAAGTGATAAAATGAGCAAACAGTTAAAAAAAGATGGATTTAAGTTTGTTGGAAGTACGATTTGCTATTCCTATATGCAAGCCGTGGGAATGGTGAATGACCACACATTGGAATGTTTCTGTCATCCTACTGCCAATTAAAAAACCCAGCTATTAGAGAAATCTATGTAACAATGTGAAAAAAGCAGAATGAAGAGAAAATCTTCGTTCTGCTTTCTAATATATAAAAAGGCTGGATATATTTCTCCGTTTTTTTGATGCTATTGCATAATTAAAAACAATACTTATTATTTTCCCTGGAATTTACAGGTACTGAAGTTGCTCCAAAGGTATTCTTGCTACGACTTCATAGCCATTACCTCTTCCAAGAGGTTTCACAACCACAGTCCCCATATAAGGGATTTTTCCTAAACCAACACCACTTGGAAAGTCATGAGCAATAATGACTTTATTAGTCCCCATGCTTGGTGGCGTTTCCAGCATTGATTGAAGCTTGTTTAAAATCCTTTCCTGTTCCACCTGGCTCAAGTTTTTACTCAACTTATAAATATCAAAACCAAACGGATCTACTTGGACATTCATTCCACCGAAAGCGAGTGCAGCTGTTTCTCTTGTCCTGCATAAAGGGCTGGCTTGTATAGGATATTCTATGGGAATGTGTAGACTCCGTAAGACATTGCCATAATATATTGCTTGGCTTCTACCTGTATCAGTAAGATTTCTTTGGGTATAGCAATTATTGAGGTCGAGGTAGGATTGATCCGTTCCTACTTTAGCTTCGCCATGTCTAGCATACAAGATATATCCACCTTGTTGGAGAGAATTCAGTAACGAATGTTCTCCAGCTACGTATTGTGGGTAGTTCAATTTTATTTCTCCCTCCGATTGAATGCATATCATAATATATTACTTTCGCCCGGAATTGTTCATGATAATAGCCTAATTGAAAATTTTCTACGCTTTTATAAAAAGGCTAACGATATAATGATTATTATTAAGATAGAAGCTTATGAGGAAGTGAATGAATTGTTTAATGCAATACTATTATTTATTTTAGCTGGTTTAGCAGAAATAGGTGGAGGCTATTTAATCTGGTTAGCGTTAAGAGAAGGAAAGCCTTTATCTTGGGGGCTTTTAGGAGGAATTATTTTAGCCATATACGGAATCATCGCTACATTTCAAAGTTTCCCATCTTTCGGTAGAGTCTACGCCGCATACGGTGGGGTATTTATTGTCTTATCTATTTTGTGGGGATGGGGAATTGATCGAAAAACGCCTGATCTATATGACTGGATTGGAGCAGCTATATGTTTAATAGGTGCTGCTGTAATACTATTTGCACCTAGACATTAATAGAACCAAGTTATAGAAGTCGTTTAGAAGCAAGATACTTATTGGAGTGCTAAGATGGAATTTTTTTATGCAATTGAAGGAAAAATGTTTATAAGGGATCGTTATTATAAGGTTTATATCAAAGAGGAAGAACTGTGGTTAGGGCGAATAGGTAGACAACTATATGGTATGAAGCAACTAAGTGGAAAATCAATTGTACTAAATATATTATTTTCCCTGTTTAGACGTGTATGGATTGTACCAAGAGGAAAGAAAAGAGAAAAAGAGTTAGATGCTATTTTTTCAGGTAAACTGTTCTTAAAGAAAAAAGGGAATGTCATTATTAGGTTTGATGAAATCAATGATGTCACAATTAATGAGTTACAATCATTGCATACTTGGGATGAAAATGGTGGTACTTTAACCTTGAAGCTAGTTGATGGAAAAGAGATACAGCTTATCCTAGAAGCAAAAACCAGTTTAAATCATGTAGAGGCTATTTTTCATCAAATACCTGTAAAACGGATTGACTATTGGTGGTAACTTCTATTGTATTAAATGGACGTGAGGAATACCTAATATGTCAGAACAACAAAAGGTTAAGAAAAAGACTTACATAAAAGATATATTAAGGGAGATTGGTGACTCCATAATCGGAGAAGTGATAATGAATTTACTACTGTTCATACCAAGAATCATTGGTAAATTGTTAAAGGCTATTTTTTCATAAATATATGTTCGCCAAAATTGAAAGTCGACACTCAAATAAATAGTGTCGACTTTTTATTGCTTAAGTTACAATAATAGGTAATTGTATATTTTCTCTTTATAAAAATCTTATTTTAATAACCTAAATAACGAATAGTAATAATAATGAGAAAGAAAAAACACATAACAATATGATGTGAAAAGTGAATCTTGTTAAACAGTATTTTCCCATTGAATATACGAGTTGTTATTACAAGAATTATCGGAATAATCAAAATTAAATAAGTGTTATTGTGTAAGATGGTTATAGCTAGAAATAGACAATGTACGATTACAAAATAAGAAATAGCAACAAGCTTAATAATATTCAATTTTGAGATGTTTTGTTGATAACAGTAAATAAAGATTGATACTAAACTTATACAACAATAAGTAAGAATTATGAAAGTACTAATCATGATATCTCCCCCTTAGTCCTTGTTATAGACAGCATAAAGTATGGGGTTAACCCCACAGCAATAAGAAAAGGAGGATTTTATGAAAATAAGTGAATTTATCGAGATGGTAAATACTACAAAGGATACTGTTCGTTATTATGAAGAGTTAGAAATACTTAGACCATCATGGATAGATCATAGAAGAAACTATACCGAACAAGATATTACAGACTTTGAAGTGATTAAGGAAATGAAGAATTTGGGGTTATCGATGAAGGATATTCAAATGATATTCAAGATAAAAAGAGAAACAGATTGTAACTCTAAAGAATTAATATCTAGTATCTTACTAAAACTGAATTCTAGTAAGGAACACTTTGAAACAGAAGTGTTAGATATTCAAAATAAGCTTCAGATGATAGAGGAGTTAATCATTCAAATTAAGAAATTAACAAATGCGTAGTTCCAAATATTTTGGATAGTGGTATTTAAATTAACTTTGAAGGGGGCTTTTATGGCTAATTATCAATTAGTAAGCGACTACAAGTTCAATAAAACGTATAGAGAAAGTTTTAATGAACTGGCGAAATTGGTTTTTGGCATTGACTTTAAAAAGTGGTATGAAGAAGGGTGGTGGAATGACAATTATATTTGTTTTTCATTCGCTGATGGTGATCAGATTATCACAAATGCTTCGATAAGTAAAATGTCCATTGTATCGAATGGTAAGGAATATCATGCAATTCAAGTCGGTACAGTGATGACACATCCTGATTATCGTCATCAAGGTTTATCAGGGAAACTGATGAATCATATTATTAATCAATATGAAAAAGAGTATGATTTTATCTACTTGTTTGCCAATGATACAGTACTAGATTTCTATCCTAAATTCGGATTTAAAAGGGTAAAAGAAAGTAGTTTTTCGTTAAATATTTCAGATCTTAAAAGACAAACAGAAAAGACAAATATGTTACGTCGCTTAGATATAAATAATGAAAATGATTACAATATGTTAAAAAATTTTGCTGCTGAAAGAACGCCTATATCCTCAATATTGGGAGTAAAAAATAATGATCATTTATTAATGTTCTATTTTATCTTAGCATTTAATGACGCTATTTATTATATCGAAGAGGAGGATGTAATCGTGCTATTTAAGCAGGAAGGAACCCATCTGCATCTCTTTGATATAGTAAGCAAAATAAGAGTAGATATCGATACAATATTAAATTGTATTGTTTCTAATGGTGGTATAGAAACTGTTCATTTTTATTTTACACCTGATTATGAAGATAAAAATATGCAGACAGATTTTATAACAGATAGTGTAGATGTATTGTTCGTAAGACCTTTATTAAAAGTTCCGACAAAGCATTTTCTTTTTCCAGTAACCTCACATGCATAAAATTAGCTTTCATAATGCAATATTCATATAAAACATACGAACAATTAATAATATCTATGTTGTTCATTGTGGAGCGAAAGACGGCGAGTCCTACGGGAAAATCTTGAGCTGAAAGCCTAACATGAACATAGCGGAGGGCGCTGAAAAAGTAAATAAAGTTGAAAATTTAATAATAAAATCTTGTATAGCTATCTTTGTTGATGTGGAATTAGCGAAGACTCCTGCGGGAAAGCGAGACAGGTGAGACCCCGCAGAGAAGCACGGTACGGGCTTCCGAGGAGGCTCAACGCTCGCCCGCGGAAAGCGAAGCTAATTCCACATC
>NZ_JBCMNM010000096.1:0-32661 GCF_050459865.1 Rummeliibacillus pycnus | reverse complement strand
GACGTAAATTGCTGAGAGAGCGAATACAATTCCAAATGGAGCGAATAAAAAGCCGAAGAGAGCGAATAAAACGAAGAAAAGAGCGAATAAACCCAAGGAAAGAGCGAATAACCAGTCGGAGAAAGCGAATAACCACCCCGAGAGAGCGAACCTACTAGATATGAGGACGTAAATTGCTGAGAGAGCGAATACAATTCCAAATGGAGCGAATAAAAAGCCGAAGAGAGCGAATAAAACGAAGAAAAGAGCGAATAAAACGAAGAAAAGAGCGAATAAACCCAAGAAAAGAGCGAATAAATATGACTCAAAACCATTATTCGCGGCTGTAAGATCCATATGATTTAAATATAGAGTCGCGAACAAGGAGAGTATTTAATATCTTCACCAAAACATCCACAAAGAAGACCTAAATTGCTAAGAGAGCGAATACAATTCCAAATGGAGCGAATAAAAAGCCGAAGAGAGCGAATAAAACGAAGAAAAGAGCCAATAAACCCAAGGATAGGGCGAATAAACCTAAGAAAAGAGCGAATAAATGTGACTCGAAACCATTATTCGCGGCTGTAAGATCCATATGATTTAAGTCTAGAGCCGCGAACAAAGAGAGTATTTAATATCTTCACCGAAACATCCACAAAGAAGACCTAATTTGCTGAGAGAGCGAATACAATTCCAAACGGAGCGAATAAAAAGCCGAAGAGAGCGAATAAAACGAAGGAAAGAGCCAATAAATCCAAGAGAAGAGCGAATAAACTCCAAAAAAGATAAAAAATGCACAAAATTAATTTTTGAAAATCAGATTGTGCAAAATCAGTACTCAATACTTAATTTCACTACCTAAAAAGCTATTGATTCAGCGATTTTGTTAATTTGCACCAAAACTCAAAAACTTATATGGTTTGATTAAAAATGATAAGAGGGAGGTATTTTTATTGATAATCAAACCATATTCAGCAACACATTATTTAGAGGATTTAAAAGGATTAATTAATCGCCTTTCGGTAGCAAATCCAAGAAAACAAGATTTAGCAGATGAATATAATCGCATTAACGCTGGTGATATAGGCGAAAAATTTGTTATGGAAACGCTTGAACAACTGCAGCTACCATACGATTTTTATATTTTTCATAATCTTTCTCTATTCATAGAATCAAAAATTCAAATTGATATATTATTTTTAACGAAATACTATGTCATCATTTTTGAAGTAAAAAATATTAAAGGAACTATAGAATTTGTACAAAATCCGAAGCAGCTTGTACGAACTTTACCGAATGGTGAGATACATGTATTTAATAGTCCTGAACCTCAATTGCGTGAATATATTTATCAGCTAAAGCAAATTTTCTTAAATCAAGGTATTGATATACCAGTTTACGGAGCTATTATCTTTCCTTTTTCATCAAGTTTTATCAAACATCCCCCTGATAAAACAATAGTATTGCGAAAAAATGAAATAAAACCTTTCATACGAGATATACAAATTAACCTGGAATATCTTAATGATAAAAATATAGATTTTTTGAATAACTACTTATTAAGAACACACCAAGAATTCAATCCTTATCCATTAATAGATCGATATAATATTCTAAGAGAAAGTATAATGACCGGTGTGATTTGTCCAAATTGTGGAGAGATAGGTATGAAGCGATTTGCTTTTTATTGGTTCTGCCAAAGCTGTTGTCTAAAAAGTATGAATGCACATGAGAATGCAATCTATGATTATTTAAAAATAATAAATGAGACGATTACAAATAAAGAATGTAGGGGGTTCCTTAAAGTTAATGATGTGAATCAGATCAATAAAATGCTAAGAAATATGAATCTGAAAAAAATTGGAAACTACAGAAACACAAAGTATATGTTAAATGTTAGATAATGAAAAATGCACTTTAGAATTCTCAAGAAAGTTGGCCGCGATCAAGTATAGTGGTTATTCCAGGACATAAATTGCCGAGAGAGCGAATACAATTTAAAATGGAGCGAATAAACAGGCGAAGAGAGCGAATAAATGCCCAAAAAGAGTGAATAAACCCAACGAGAGAGCGAATAAATCCCCAAAAAGGGCGAATAATCACACAGAGCATTAACAAGGGAGAGCAGATAATCTTTTCAGCAAATTTCAGGACGTAAATTGCCGAGAGAGCGAATACAATTTAAAATGGAGCGAATAAACAGGTGAAGAGAGCGAATAAATGCCCAGAAAGAGCGAATAAACCCAACGAGAGAGCGAATAAATGCCCCAAAAGAGCGAATAACCATCCAAAGAGCTTAACAGGGAGAGCAGATAATCTTTTCAGCAAATTCCAGGACGTAAATTGCCGAGAGAGAGAATACAATTTAAAATGGAGCGAATAAACAGGCGGAGAGAGCGAATAACTACTCAAAAAGAGCGAATAAACAGGCGGAGAGAGCGAATAACTACTCAAAAAGAGCGAATAACCATCCGAAGAGAGCGAATAACTACTCAAAAAGAGCGAATAAACATTCGGAGAGAGCGAATAACACCATCCAAAGAGAGAATAACCACCTAGAGACACCGAATACCCCACAAATAACCATCAAAAAACCCCAAATAAAAATGCCTGTCCGAAAAATCGGTTTCTACCGACTTCACGGACAGGCAATTCTTCCAACTCTATGCACAAACCATGCGTAAAATGCGGCCTTTCCTTTTTCAACTATTCGTGAATTTCACGATAGAAGTTTTCAATTGCATTTTGGTTATAGGTGCGATAGTCGAATTCTTTGAATGATAAGTTTGGTTCTAGATATATTTTCTTCATCGCTTCGTAAATGCTTTCTACGGAAATATCCTCTTCTACTTCTGTTAATAAGCCGTAGTCCCCATTCGCTAAAGCGGCACGGTTTGCGACAATATTTGTGGCAACAATTTTCATCTTCAATGTTAAGGCTTCAAGTAATACCATTGGCTGTCCTTCGTATTTGGACGATAGCACGAAAACATCGCATTGTTTCATGAATGAGAATGGATTATCTAATTGACCTGTTAAAAATACAGAATCCTTTAATTTCAATTTTTTCACTAAAGAATCTAAGGATTTTCTCAATTGTCCATCCCCGAGTAAATACAACTTTGTATTTGGGTATTCTTTATGAATTTGCGCAAATGCTTTAATTAGCTTATCTTGCGCTTTTTCTGGAGATAGACGGCCCATCGTAACAAATTTAAAGGAATCATCATGATTTAAAGTAATGATTTTATTGTGAATATCAATCCAGCATTGATAAGGAGTTACAGCCCTTTTTTCTACCCATCCGATTTTTTGATCACCATCATAAAGTAAAACCGAATGCCCATGTCCTGTACGCATTTCCTTTTTCACCGTTAATGGTTTTAAATGCAGTTCGTCAGGTAATGTGAAATCTGCAACCTCTGCTGTAGTAGGAAGCTCCTTGTATACTTCAACTGAATCTTCTTCGACAATCGCTGGATACGAAATGTCTTTTTCATCGATGAATACGGAATAATCAGCTGGCACTAATCGCACACAACGACTATCAATCCAGCCTGCAACGGAAGCACCCTTCTTTATGAAGTAATAAACTCGATCTTTAAATACTTGTTTTTTATGAACGAAAATTAGTTCTCCACGCAAATCCTTTTTATGTTCTACGATTTTACTATCTGGACGGCCAGGGGGCTCTGTAAATATTTTATAGCGATCAAGATTTTCTAAAACATAGCCGTATTGTTTTACTTTATCCTCTAACTTGGCAAGTTGATTTGCTTTTTCAATCAAGTCTTTATGCTTGTTATACTGAAATTTAACATAGGTATGAGCAAGCGAACGTGAAAGAGGATTATGATTAGCCATTTCACTAATCTTCTCTAAAAGAGTAACGGCATTACTATTAATCCAGCCAAGTTCATGATTGTCTATTGATATCAAGTAATACGTAGCTTGTGGCGTTTCTGCGATTTTTGAAATATGAACAATCATATCTTTGAAAAATGTAACGTCTGATTTCTTATGTGCTCCTGGGGCACCAAATGGTACATTCCAAACATAATATTTTGGCGTAACATTTGTTAACTTCCCAAAATTATTTACATTATGATAAGCAATATCTACATCTTGTTCATTGTCATATGCATCTATTTCTAATAAGGTTTCCTTGCACCATCCAGCATAAATATCATTAATCGAGATTTTATAATAATTTTCATTATGCCAATGATATTGGGCGAAAATATGCATGCAATCATCTGCTTGGACAGTATGTTGCACAGTAGGATTTCCTTGGTTCACCTCATCTAAAGTGCGATAAATAGAAACTTCCTTAGCTGTTTTTTGCCAAATTGCGATTTCATTCATTAACTCTAAATGAGAAGATGTTTTATTTTGTGTAAACTCTTTTTTCGGTGGATTTAATATACGATTAGGGTCTATCGTATTTACACAAAATCCAAATTGTTCATCGGTTGTAAATTTTGATAGTTTTGATTTATTTAAATTCATTGTGGCTTCTGAAACAGCCAATAATTTATCATATTTAGAATAAATAGAGAACATTGTTAGTAAATTTTGATAATGCGGGCGAACGCCATTCACTGTACGATTTCGATCGGCTTTCATATCACTGTGTAAGAAACAAATTTTACGCTTACTATTGGTTGCTAGTACAAGCTTCGACCAATAAAAGCTGTAGCCACTGAAATCAATTGCATAATCAAAATGTACGCCACCTGTTAGTCTTCGAATTTCGCGTTCAAATGCTTTTTCAGGATAATGTGGTTTTAGCTTTGGCGTTAGACCATGTGTACGAATAAGACGATCAAGAACAGCCTCTTGGAATGTATATACAGGTACACCTGGTTTGAAAAGGAAACGCACTTTTGGATGAATACGTTTTTGGTTATGCAAGATTTCCTCTTTCCCTGAAGCAGCTATGAAGACAGTCACATCATATCGGTCGTAATCAATATTGTTCGTTAAGTTGATAAAACTATTTGTAATCCCATTATTGATCAAGCCACCCGGATAGATGAAAATCTTTTCCTTTTCGTTCGCATAACGAACAACCTTTACATCATCAATGGATTCCTTTTTAAAAACTAAGCGATACAATCGTTCAGAAACCTTGCCATCATCATATGCGACAAAGCGTTGTTTAGCAGCTTGATACACGTCTCTATAATCGCTTTTTACATCTTCAATATGAAGTATCGCGTTCGCTACGTCACCGATATGCTCGTAAATAGGACCTGGCAGTTCTTTCTCATCTAAGTACATACCGCGGTTTTGAGAATATAAATCTTTATCCCATGCATAGAACAAGATGGGTTTGTCTGTTACTAGATAGTCAAAAAATACACTTGAATAATCCGTGATTAAAACATCCACTATACTGAGTAATTCATTCATATCCATTTTGTCTGATACAAGTCTACTTTGAGCCTCTGGATAATTTGTAGCAACATCATAAAGGAATGGATGGACTTTCATCAGCACATGATATGAAGGGCCGATTTGTTCAGCTAAATAATCCATTTCTCGAATAATTTGTTTCATATTATCATCTGCATTATTCGTATCTGTGCCTTTCCAAGTAGGGGAATACAGCACGATTTTTTCATTTGAAGAAACGGTGAGTCCTTGTTGATTTAACTGAGCGATGATATCTTCGCGTTTTGAATTCATTGTTAAATCATTACGTGGATAACCCATTTCTAAAATAGAACCTTCATAAATGCCATCTAATCGGAAAGCATTTGAAAATAGATTAGTTGAATGTGCATTCGGACTAATAATATAATCCGCATTCAAAAAGTTACGCACCACATTTTGACTTCCAGAAGGGTTCCCCGGAATATCGTAGCCCATATATTTTAATGGAGTCCCATGCCATGTATTAATATAGGTTTGTTCAGGTCGAGGAACGAAGAAAGACTGGAAAGTAGAGTTATTCAAAAGATATTGTGCTTGTGCTAACCATTTTAAATAATCATCACTATTCCGTTCAACAAATGTTACGTTTGGCAACTCACGATAAGGGGCAATTACCTTTTCCAACTCTTCAGAAGGTTGAATGGCCCATATATGGTGATATGTTTTTTCTGTGTCATGCTCTAAAATATATTTGAATACAGCAAAAGGGGAATCCGTTACACTTTGTCCGTCTCTTACTTCATATAAAATGGAATGATCCACAATGGGTAATGTATCATAGAATTTTGTATATAATTGATTCATTCGATGAGCTTCTTTATGGGAACGGTCATCTAATACTTCTTTAAAGTTTCCATATAGTTCGTTTAAAATCATCGAAAATCACCTCGTTTGCTTAAAAATTATGCCTTCCGTATCGTAGCACTTTTTCGATGCTAGCAGAATAAAATTAATGATTTTTTAATGAAAAATACTTCAATTTCTTCTAAATAAGTAACATTGAACGGCACAAAACCAATACCTTATTGTCCTTCAAAGTGTGACAAATATACCTATTTAAACGGTACAATCATAGCCTTATAATGATTGAAGGACATGCCTATCTATGTTATGATAATTGGCAGGTTAAATTTTTACATAAATGAACGTTAAACAGTGGAAAAAGTTCTCCACTGATTTTTTTGAGACTCAGTAGATACTAGAAGTTATTCCTACATGGGCTCACTAGCTTTGATCCTGCACGTAAAGAGAGGATCAACAGTTTAATACCACATGAAAGAGTGAATAATTGATGTTAAATAATAAAACATTTAAGAAATATTTTGCGAAGGCTTTCCGCTTTATCGGACGCAAAGCTCCCCGAATTAAAAACTTAGTCGTATTCGAAAGCTTCCATGGCAAACGCTATAGCGATAACCCAAGAGCGATTTATGAGTATATGAAAGAAAATAATCCAGAATACAAGCTTGTTTGGAGTGTGGATAAAGGCAGTATCCCCATGTTCCAAGAAATGGGCGTCCCTTATATGAAGCGATTCACCCTTAAATGGTTATTAACTTTCCCACGTGCCCAATATTGGGTAAACAACGTACGCTATCCAAAATGGATGACACGACCAAAAGATACAATTTACGTTCAAACATGGCACGGTACACCACTTAAAAAACTAGGTACTGATATCGAAGAAGTACACATGCCTGGTACAAAGACGAAGAAATACCGCAAGAATATCATTGCCGAATCAAAAAACTGGAGTTATCTTGTAGCACCAAACCCATATACAGAAGAAATTCTGGGACGTGCATTCCACTTCAAGGGACCAATGATTCAATCTGGTTACCCACGTAACGATGTATTGCAAAATCAAGATCAAGCGAAAATTGAGAAAATCCGTAAATCATTGAATATCCCAGATAACAAGAAAATTGTCCTTTACGCACCAACATGGCGTGATGACCAATTCTTCAAAAAAGGGAAATACAAATTCCAATTCCAATTTGATATTCAAAAGTTAAAAGAACAATACGGTGACGACTTCGTATTACTTGCACGTATGCACTATCTAGTATCCGAAAACTTTGATTTCGAACAATACGGTGATTTCATCAAAGACGTTTCAAACTACTACGATATCGCAGACCTATACCTAATCAGTGATCTATTAATCACAGACTACTCATCTGTATTCTTTGACTATGCGATTTTAAATCGCCCAATCATTTTCTATATGTACGACTTAGAAGATTACCGCGATCGTCTTCGTGGCTTCTACATCGACATTGAAGCAGATGCACCAGGGAAAATCGTTCAAAACGAACAAGACCTATTCGAAGAAATCGGACGTGCTCTTACAGACGGACACTACTCACAAGAACAATTCAATCGCTTCAATGAAAAATTCTGCGTTTGGGAAGACGGCAAAGCCTCAGAACGCCTAGTGAAACAAGTTTTTGGTAAATAAATAATCGCAGCCCTACCGATTAACGGTAGGGCTTTTTAATGTTTTAATCTGGTGGTTAACAAATAGCTAATCCACGGAGTTCGTCGTTCAATCCACGAAAACGAAGGGCCAATCCACGAAAACAACCAGCCAATCCACGAAAAAAGAAATTGAATCCACGTTTGGTGCAATATAAGTCTTCGGCAGGAACTAATTAATGGGGGAATCCCGTTTTCCGCGGCATTCATTTTATCAACAACACGATATTTGTCCGCAAACAACTAGATTGAAAAGCTATTTTTCTGTTGAATAGGGCAGTTAATAGTTAAAATGATTCGTTATGGTGCCGGCATGTCCATCTTTTATTAATATGTTTTATGTATCAGGAAAGTTGTAATAACTCTTTCAAAAAAATGCCTATTGCACGAACGGAATAATTTTCATTAATATGGTATACTATGTGAAGTGTTTTTCTATGAATATCAAGTAATCTTATATGTAGAATTTCATATTTCGAACAACTATTATTGAAAGTTGAAATTTAGTGGCTTGAAGGTGATTTTATCAAATAATTACATATGCTTATGTTTTTCATAAAGCTTATGGAAACTAGAAGGAAGTTATGAAAAATTACCAAATTAGCTATACTTAAAAGAAAAACAATATATAGTTACACCAAATTCAATACATGAAATTGAGGACAAAATCAAAATGAGAGCACTTATTAAAATTATAAAAGAACAAGTAAATTCTTTTTATTTGATTATGCGCTTAGCAAGTTTCCAATTGCGCATGGACAATCAGAATAACTATTTGGGCTTTGCATGGGAAATTCTTAATCCAGCAATTCAAATGGCGATGTATTGGTTCGTCTTTGGATTTGGTATGCGAGGAAACGAAAAAATCAATGGAGTGCCATATATCCTTTGGATGCTAGCTGGAATCTCGTTCTGGTTCTTTATTCAAAAAGCGATTTTAAATGGTTCCAAATCTATTTACCAAAGATATTCAATGGTCGCCAAGATGGAATTCCCACTATCGGTGTTACCTAGCTACGTTATTATGAGCAAATATTATGGACACCTTATATTAGTCGGCATCATCATGATTGTCTTTTGGATTAGTGGATTCTATCCGAGTGTATATTACATACAATTAATATACTTCTTGGCTATGAGTTACATTCTTGCATTTGCTATCACACTTTTAACATCTACCATAACTGTTGTGGTTCGAGATATTCAAATGATAATTCAATCACTATTACAAGCAATGTTCTTCTTATCACCTATTCTTTGGGATCGTTCAGCGAATATGCCTGAGTGGATTCAAAACATCTTAGAGTTGAACCCATTCTACTATCTAGCAAACGGCTATCGAGCATCATTGCTATACAATGATTGGTATATCGTGTCACATTGGGAACTAACACTATACAACTGGGGACTCATTTTAGTATTACTACTAATTGGTTCAACAGCACACTATAAATTCAGAAACCGCTTCTCTGACTTTATCTAAAAACCGTATGGAGGAGAGTATTCATGGCGGAATCAGTTATTATCAAAAATGTAACAAAAACTTATCGTATGTATAAAACAAAGGGCGAGCAGCTAGGTGATCTCATTTTCCCTGGAAAAAAGGGAAGTAGCTTCAATGCTGTCGAAAACATTTCTTTTGCAGTAGAAAAAGGGGATGTCGTTGGCCTTGTTGGTATCAATGGCTCAGGGAAATCAACTCTTTCCAATATAATCGGTGGCCTTGTTCCCCCAACTTCTGGCGAGGTAATTGTCAATGGGGAAGTAAATGTCATTGCAATCAACGCTGGACTAAGCAATCAGTTAACAGGTATCGAAAATATCGAATTCAAATGCCTACTTATGGGCTATAGTAAAGAAAAAATTGCTAAAGTGATGCCGGATATCATCGAATTTTCTGAGCTTGGTGACTTCATTTACCAACCTGTAAAAAAATACTCAAGTGGTATGAAATCTAAACTCGGCTTTGCCATCAGTGTCACAGCTGATCCTGATATTCTGATTATCGACGAAGCCCTTTCCGTAGGGGACCAAACCTTTGCGGACAAGTCACTTGCCAAGATGAACGAATACAAAAAACGTGGCAAAACGATTTTCTTCGTTAGCCACAACTTAAGTCAAGTAACCAGCTTCTGCACCAAAATCGCTTGGATTGAAGGCGGACATCTAAGAGAATTTGGACCAACAAATGTCGTGATGAAAAACTACTCAGCCTTTATCAAAAAATATCACAAACTACCTGCAGAAGAACAAAAAGCATTCCGAGACAAACTCGCAGATCGACGAAAACATAACAAGAAGTAACTAGATGAATTATGAAGATTGGCGGAGAGAATGATACTAGAAATTCTGTAAAAATCCGACCTTGCATTCGCAAGTTGCAAACAGAAACATTCAATGACACACCAATTACTAAATCACGGGTTGAACTTCTATCAATCCGTGATTCACTCTTTTTTCTTACATATTGCAAAAGGATGTGACTCTCTAATGAAAAGAACAATATTTATGACAGCATGGGATATGGATGTTGAAAAAGGCGGCGTTAATAAAGTGATGCTTCACCGCTCAGCACTATTCTCAAACAAAGACTACCGTTCCGTCTTGCTCACAATGGACTTTAAAATGAACTACCAAGAAATCGCATCAGAACTACGTGCGACTGGACAACTTAATAAAGACGTGGACATCATCAATGTCTACGATTACTATCGCCAAAAATTTTCTTCAAAAGAAGTATCAAATGAGCAAAAAGAACGTTACGAACAAAATGTAAAAAAATATGAAGGTGACTATTGGGTACAAGATGGTGACTATTTTGCTCGCTATTTCATGAATGGCACCTATATCAAATATAAACAATGGGACGATGACGGTATCCTAAAATTCATCGACTATTTCGATGAAAACCGTGTTCGTAATC
Source organism: Rummeliibacillus pycnus (assembly GCF_050459865.1). Classification (GTDB taxonomy): domain Bacteria; phylum Bacillota; class Bacilli; order Bacillales_A; family Planococcaceae; genus Rummeliibacillus; species Rummeliibacillus pycnus_B. Next base: position 21,842 of record NZ_JBCMNM010000096.1, on the reverse strand, counting down.
GCCGCGAAGAATTCCACAAGGATGGCTTTAAAATTCGCGAAACATTGTATCACCCAGCCAACAACAAAAAGAACCAAGAACGCTTCTTTACTCCTGATGGCTTCTGCTTTTTAACGATGTGGTTTAACTACGAAACCGGAAAACAACAACGCATCTACTTATTCGATCCATCTCACAAAAAAGTAGAGGATTTTGCGAATCGTAAAGAATTCCAAACGTACTGGCTTGAAGAACTATGTCGTACAGAAGTAGTCAAACCAGTTGTGATTGTAGACGGAGCAGCAACAGCAGAACGTGTTATTGAAATGGACGATGATTTAGCATTCAAAATTTATATGCTTCACTCAAACCATTTTGAAGAACCTTACACTATTGGTAGCTCATATCGCGAAGCAGTACAACCAATTTTGGACATTATTCCAAAAGGCTACCCAGTTGTTGTTTTAACTGAGCAACAACAACAGGACTTACACAAAGAAATTGGCAACCGTGGTAATATCAGTGTTATTCCAAATAGTGTCGAGCTACCTGTAGCAAAAGTAGAAAAAGATCCACTACTTGTATCACTTGTAGCACGTTATACAAAAGACAAACGGATCGACCAAGCCATCGAAGCATTCCTAGAGGTAGCACGTGATGTTCCAGGTGCCAAACTCGAAATCTACGGAGCAGGCAACGAAGAAGCCGAACTAAAAAAATTAATCAAAAAATTAAAAGTGCATCATAGCGTCAAACTAAAAGGCTACACAAATCGTACGGACGAAGTATTTGCCAAATCTGCTGTCTCACTCGTAACATCAAAAGCAGAAGGATTCAGTCTGGTTATGCTCGAATCATTCGCCAACCATACTCCAGTAGTCAGCTACGAAATCAATTACGGCCCAGCCCAAATCATCAAAGACGGCGAAACCGGTTATCTCGTACCAGACGGCGACATCGAAGCATTAGCAGACCGCATCAAAAAAGTATTAGATAATCCAGCAGAAGCAAAACTCATGGGCGATAATGCCTTTAACCTAATCAAAGAATCATACACACCAGAAATCTACTACAACAAGTGGCGTAACCTAATCGAACAAACAATTGAAGAAAACAAGGAAAAACCATTCTTATAAATGAAAACCAGCCTCAGAATTGAGGCTGGTTTTTTGTTTGGAGATTAATATTAGGAATATCTGATCCACCATTAGTATTTTACGAAAAATGAAGACTAATCCATGAAAATCGATGGTCTATCTACGAAAAATGAAGACCAATCCACGAAAAGGAGAGCAATCCACGAAAATCGATGGTCAATCCACGAAAAGGAGAGCAATCCACGAAAATTGATGGTCAATCCACGAAAAAAGCTGGTCTATCCACGAAAAGGAGACCTCAATCCACGAAAAAAGCTGGTCTATCCACGAAAAGGAGACCAATCCACGAAAAAAGCTGGCCAATCCATGAAAAGGAGGCCTCAATCCACGAAAAGGGAAGTTCAATCCACAAAATTCGGCCACCAACCGAAGTCGATTCGAAGCGAATTATTTTCTATGTTCCGGAAGCGAATAAATGGTATGCCTATTCTTCCCAACACTATTCAAATTCATTTTTTTAATCATTCTGTAGAATTGATTTGGATTACTAATGCCAAGAAATTCTCTACATTTTGTATTGGTAATCGTATGATTTATTATCTTGAAATAATCATATATTGCCTCTTCATGTGCAGTCACATTTTTGAAATGACAGCTTGGGCAAAACCAATAATGAGAAAATTTTTTCATTCCTAATTCTCCACACTTTTTACAAAGCACACCGTTTAAAATATCCTCGCGTGGAATATTGTATCGATCTATTAATGGGTATGGGGAAAATTCTGTGTGACTATCTAGAAAATAGCCTTTCATGTGTTCAAGCCCTTTATTAGTAAGAAATGAAGTCTTTATAGGTATATTTCGCAAGAATGGTTTTATTTCATTTTTTAACAAAATGGTTGTTTTATTAGAAGTTTGTTTGATGAAACTCGATGTAAATGGAAAAATCACCGCACCATATACAGGGATATTAGTTCCTTTATTCAAGAAAAATCTTTTAAGCTGGTGAACATATTCTTCTAATTGAGGCTCCGGGCTGTTGAATACGTGAACTTGACCATTTGAAAGGGTTCGAACAAGCTGTCTTGGATTATGCCTCAACTCAATATCACCCTTAATATTCTTTACTTCAAAAATAACGACATAATAAGGAGTCAAGAATAATACATCAATCTGAATTTTACTTTCTAATAGTAAAGAAAGATTATGAAAGATAAAAAAATCATAGGGGAGTTGAAACTGCTCAAGAGATTCCATTACAACTTTTTCGCCTATATCTCCTGCCTTAATCCGCTTATATTCATTTTCTAATTCTTCCTTCTTTGGATTTGATAACACAAGCCTACGAATCAAATTGTTTAATGCCTCTAAATAGTGTGTTTCAGAATAAGGTTTAACAATCAAAAACTACCCCCTCCATCTTCAATTATTAGTCAAAGTATAAAGAGGATTTTCATTTCATGCAAAACTACTAAGGAAAAGTAAGAGATTATTGTAGATAAAAATAATGTTTTTTTATTGAATTTAATGAAAAATAACATAAAAATACCAACTAATGCATACGAAATTTAGTTTTACGCAATTTGTGTGAAATTTTTGCGAACGTAAATATTCAGAAGCTAAACATAATATCCGAATGTTGTTATATGAAAAATCAATTTACAGGGATATCCATCGAAATAAGGCTTTCAATCCGAGAAATCCGGAGTTCAATTCACGAAATCTGGAGTTCAATCCGCGAAATCCAAACCCCAATCCATGAAATTCGGACATCAATCCACGGAAAAAGAATTGAATTCACGTCCAGAACAACTTAAGTCCCGTCGAAACCTGTTCGGATTAATTAATCCCAAGCCGAATCTAAATCTAAATCAATTTTCATCCTACCGACCCATTGTGACCCCCCCTCCCCTCGACAACTTCTGATATAATATCCCCACTTGTGTTTAAATCACTACCAATTTCGGTTACAATAACCATATATAACAAATTCCCTGGAAGGAGAGAACTATGAGTAGGACTATTAAAACAATCATCATGATCCTAACATTCGTACTATCCACAGTATTTATCACTCACGGACAAGCCTCAGCAGAAGAATCGGAATCTTTTGCTAAAACAGAGGTCAACGAGATTGCCCACATTAAATCGAAAACCGACAAAATCTACAAAAGCCCTGACAACATGGACGACTTCGTATTAGCCGACACAACCTACACGGGCATAGCCTATTACGCAAAAAACAAAACGAGTATTAACAAAAAAACGTACTATCAATTATTCCAAGGATCTAAAGAAATCGGTTGGGTATTATCAACTGACTTGCAACGCAACACACGTACACTGCTTAATAAGACAAAATCCACTGCATACATAGCGGGTACAGGACAAGCGTATAACATGCCTTGGGGCGGTACGAAAAACAAGGTTTTCACATTAAGTGACTATCGTGCGAAAGCATTTAAAATCATACGTACCGAAAAAATCGGCACAGCCACATGGCACCAAGGTACACTAGATGGTAAAACCGTTTGGATTTCAGCAGCATACGTTGAAACAAACCCATATATTGCACTCAACCTTCGAAAAGCATCCGACATTACAGTTAATGAAATGCGTGCATTCTTATTAAGTAAAGGGAAATTGCCAAATAATGTCCTTTACAAATTAGCACCAACATTTATCACATTACAAAAAGAAGCAGGCATTAACGCACAATTTATGTTCGCACATGCTATCTTAGAAACTGGGTGGGGCAGTTCCACTATTTCACAATACAAAAATAACTATTTTGGCTACCAAGCATATGACACATGCGCGCTTACCTGTGCAAAATACTTCCCAACAGGTAAAGATGGACTAAACGCATACGCCTATAAAATTTATCGTGATTACTTAACAACAACAGGACCATATTACAATGGCCCAACATTGTTAGGCATGAACGTCAAATACGCAACAGACAAAGGCTGGAGTGAAAAAATCGCCAATCTAATGGCACAAATGAAACCATATAAAAGCTCTGATTACAGTGACAAAGTAGCGAGCACAAAGGTATTCCAAGCACCAAAAGAATACGATAACGTCATTCCAGAAAAAGGCGCACAACCAGAACAATATCGCAAAATGCCATCAGCCATCTCAGCAACAGTCGATGTAGCAGAAGGGGCAACAGTTTACAGCCTTCCATACATCTATTCAGCACAATATGGTACCTACAAAAAAGGTAAGAACATGACAATCAAGGCGTATCACACAGACGTCCGAGATTTCAAAAATAAAAGTGGTAAAACAGTTCGCTGGTACCGTATCCAATATAGTGATAAACAAGCATGGGTTCGCAGCGACCAAATCGCAGTTTCAAACCTAGGTTTCACAAGCGACACCGCAAACCTGAGAAATGGAGCGGATACAAAATATACACAAGTCGCATCCGTTAACAAAAACACACCAGTCAAATTTGTCAAAAAGGACAACAAATACGTAACAAAGAAAGATAAAAGCAAAACCACTTGGTACCAAATCTACAAACCAGGCTCGACCAAAAAAGTATGGATCAGTGGCAAACTGATCAACATGTATAACTAACAAAAACGAGATTACCTTCAATATGAGGTAATCTCGTTTTTTTAGTGGTAGTTACATCAAGAAGGTTAAAATTATTTTTTTGTAAAATATTATTTAAAATATAGTAAAAATTAACTGTTATTAGTATAATTTACTAGGAAAAATTATACAAAAAACAAAAAGGTAAACCCGTCGAAAGGTGGGACTCAAAGTCATAGGTCCAACTGGATCGCCAGACTACCGAAGTGCCTAAGTAACTATTTAGCTACACACACTTTGTCGTGCGGTTTTTTGCTTTTTTCGTAGAAATAGACTTTTAAGGATTAATTTATTTAGTAGAAGCAATGGTTGAATAATAGTATGGAATAGGTTTGTTCAAAAAATGATGCTAGAAAAAATTTGATATAGTTTGAGAAATATTATTAATGCGAGGTGTATGTAAATTTGTTGTCAAGAGGTCTTATCATTGCATTATTGGTTGCATTTTATTGTTGTTCTATTTTTGGTTTTTTTATGGGGGTAAAAGAAAGTATAATAATTTTGTTTGTGTTGTTAATATGTTTGTTAATTATTGTATTAGATAGAAGAATTCGATAAATGTTTACTAACTAAAAAAGTCTATCATTCCAATTTTCAAGCTGATTGTGACAAAAAAGTAAAAGAACTTAATTTCTTTATAGAATTTAAAGGAGAGAGCGATGGAACAAAAAATTTTAACATTCTTGTTAGCCTTACTCCCTACTTTTTTAATGTTACACCTATTAAATATGTTTTTTTGGGCAACAGGATTGGGGATAATCATAATCCTTCCACTAATTTTTATCATAAATATAATAGTAATTATTGTAGGGCTAACGGTGGCTAGTCATTTAAAAAAGATTTATAAGCGTTTGGTATGGGGAGCAATGATACTAATAACTTTGATTGTACCTATGTATCTTTGGCCTCAAGAGTATTTGCCAAATGTTTTTAAACAAATAGAGAATAGTATTTCAAATTCCATTGGATGGTTCTTATCACATTTATAGAGATGATGACACCGAAGAGGCTACTATAATAAGTATTGATGAAATACCCTCGAGACTAGAAGGACATCACAAGATAATTTGGTGGATTCTTGAAATACTTAGGAAATAAGTTAAACAGCTATATCAAAATAGTAAACTCTATTAATGGGGAGTGAATTAATTTGATGAAAGATTTACAACTTCAATTAAATCAACTTTGGGCAGGAAAAATTAAAAAGTTAGATTTTGATTTTTTAAATGGGAAGATAACTTTATCTGTTGAAGTAATAGAAGATGGTAATGTTAATGACTTTGAAGTGAATTTTATTGATGTATCCTCCCATTATTATCTTAAAAACAATGGAAGCAATAGATTTTCTTTTTATGAAGTAGAAGATGGAGATTATTTAGAACTAACATCTGTTGATTACTATTCTTCAGGAATTGGAGATATTATTATTAACTCCCTTACAAATGACTGGGGGAGTGAGTATTTTTCCAAAGCCAATTTTGTGTTAGAAATTTGGAGTGCTATTCTATTTATTGAAGCGAAGGCTATCAAGATAAATGATGTAACTTATGAAAATTTAATCTAATGAAAAAGAGATCGAAACTTTCTTTAAACCAAATAATGGTTTTAAATATTTTCAAAATTTAAAGTAAGTTGGTGAAAAAATGTTTACATGTAAAGTTTGTGGTTTTGATAAATTAGAATGGCCGCAATATTTGGAAGAAGATAAACCAAACTTTATAATTTGCGATTGTTGTGGTTTCCAATCGGGATATGATGATTTAGATCAAGGTTTAACTTTTGAAGAATATCTAGATAAATGGATTAAAAGAGGGGCTATATGGGTAGATAACAGTCAAAAACCAAAAAATTGGTCTCTTGAAAAGCAATTGAAAAATATTAAGAAATAAAATATTTAGTATGGTCATGTGTTCCCCTCACTTATTCGTATTTTTCCTCATAGATACAAATACAATTCACGATAGTGAAATTTAAAATTATAAAATAGATTTTGATAGCTTAAAAATAGATATAAAAGTATTGAACGAAAAAGAAGAACAAGTGAAAAGTTTGTTTGAAGATTTTTTTGCTTTTCATTTTGAAGACCAGTTACCTGATAGCATACTTTTAGATATAGTTAAAGGAGAAGTCAATACGTTTGCTTTAGAAAATAAAGATTTATTAGATAAAGCGAAAGATTATTGTTGGCCTATGGATTATGAGTATGTATAGGAAATGATTAATTATATTAGAGAGAATAGTTATAATTACTACATATTACAAGATTCATATGGATTAAATGGATGGGATTCTTGCTAAAAGGGTACTCATTGAATAATAACTTATCACAAAGTTTAATGGAGGTATTAAATGTTTAAAAATATTAATTTTGAACCAGGCGAAGTTGTGTATAATGGTTTAGATTTTAATATAGAAGTGCCATTAAAGGAGCAACTATTTTCTCTTAAAGAAGATTTGTTTCAGGTGAATTACTATGATAAATATCTGATTGATGTTGGGTGGTATCCCGAGTTTGATGAAGCTGGTAGCTTCAATATTTGTATTGTAGAGAACTATAATTGGTCGGATTTAATTTTCCAGAAAAAATGTAAGGAAATAAAACAATTAAACCAATACATGCTGGAAAGTGTCAATTTAATTAATAAACTCCTAAAAGGTAAATAGAAACAAGCTTGGACGGTTATCTGTGAATAGGTAATCGTTCAAACTTTTCTTATGGGGGGTAACTAAGTAGTTTTAATGAAAGAGGGGGTATTGTTCTATTCACTCTCCAGCCCTTGATGGAAGATATAATCAAAACCAAAAAAATAAAATTAAAACCAGGAGGAAATATGGATAAGGAGACTATACTAAGTCTTGCTAAGAAATTAAATTGTGAATATGAAATTGGAATTTGGTCTGAAACAAATGATTTCCTCGAAAGACAAGAAAATGTTTTAAGTTATAAATTAGGCTATGAAGAAAATAAGTTCATACTAAAAATAAAATTGAGGGAGTTTAACTTAATTGAGATTAAGATTTTGTTTCATTCCTTAATAACATTTTTGGAATATTCTTCAGCCATTTATTGCAGGGAAGAAAACGAGGGACTTGTCGAGTACTATTTTTTATCTTCATTACCAGACAAAAAAGCTTTTTTGCTAAATATAATATTCTATAGTTGAAAATTTAACCTTGATTGGCATATAGGGCACAACAAATGTTAGTTAATGCGTATCAAAAAAGATATAAGAAAAGCAGTAGGACAAATCTAAGCATGGTATAAAGCAAATAATTAAAATTCATGATAATGAAAAGCACTAACTATTAAAGGACAAATTTGGTATATAGGAGGGGGATTGAAATTTGGAAAAAACAAAAGTAATGGTTTACTTCAGCATATATGGAGATACATTTCCAATAGATTGTGTGACCAAATCGTTGGGAATTGAACCAACCAATTCCTATAAACAGGGTGATGCCATAGTAAGACCGCATAATCCTAATGTTACATCAACGAAAACTCAATTTCGAAGAGAGACAGTCTGGAAATTAGGTACAGGCTATCAAGAATCATATGATGTAAAGGAACAAATGGACCAAATTTTGGAACCATTAAAAAATAAAGCAGCTATCATAAATGAGTTAAAAAAGAAGTATAAACTTGAATGTGATTTCTCAATCGTAATTATTATGGAAAATGGGGAAACACCTGGTTTGCACCTTGATAATGAACAAATTGATTTCGCAAATAGTATAAATGCCGAATTTGACATTGATTTGTATGCAAACCCTTATGACGATCCTGACGATTGGAATCTATAATCCTTATTTAAGTAACGGGTGCATATCTACATTAAGTGGAGATGCATTTTTCTTATTTGAGTAACGAAGTAGTTTGGTTGAAGAAAAAACTAGATTATGGTTATGGTAAGTTGCTTCAAGCAACTATTTAACGGGAATATTGTAGAGTATGAAAAATCCAAATTCTCATATTCCATATAGAAAGTAAGTGAGTTTAAAGTATGAATGCAAAAGAAATCCAGGGAAAGATGGAAGAATTACATTATTGGGACGCAGAAGCAATTAAATTAGAATGTAATTACTTTGCTGATGAGATTACGCTTGTTTATGATGACAGTAGTATCAAAGAAAAATCGGAAGTTATTTATCATTTTTTAAGCTGTTATAAATCTAGTTTCAATCATTGGGTTGCGTTTGCAAAGGATAAGCCTGTTAGGGAATTAAGTACGAGACAAATTTCGTATAGCTTAAAGGATATAGAGGTAGATGAGGTCGAAATTGAGGGAGAAAAGTTTCTTCATTTCAAAATTTTGATGGTACCTATGGAATTAGAAATTTGGTGTAAGAATATAGAAATACAAAGGAATTTAAAGTAATAAAAGAGAAATTTAACTATATTACAATTGTTGAAGATAGAAAATCAGGAAGCATAGGTACACTCTTCTTAAAATGGAAGGTAAGGAGTAAACTTAAATGAACAATTATGAATTTAAAGTTAAATGGTGTAAAGCTTGTAACCAAGGATGGGTAGAAATAGTAAAAGACAAAAACAACGAAAAACTATTACTTCGATGTTCTGAATGTATGTCACAATGGAATAATATTGAAGAATTATCTAGTGGTATATTTAAAGAAGATGAGGTGGAAGTAGTAAAGCCTGAAGTTGAAGTAATAATAAAACAAGGATGGGTTAAATACATTATAAAAAATTAGGCTAATTATAGACTTTGAGGTAACTATCTCAAAGTCTTTTTTACAATATTACCTAAAATGGTAATAGGCAATGTCGAATGATAGGCTTCATTAATCAATAATTGAGTTAGCTACAGTTCGGGGCATCTATCATAAAAATTTAAACAGGGTATGTGATTAAATGTATAAATATCGTATTACAAAATATAACCCGCAATTTAGAAATGATGAGGGGATATATTTGAAAGAAGATTGGACGGCAATTAGTGATATTGGTAAAGTCTTCAATGGAAAGGAACTAACGATTGAAAGCTATAAAAAAACTGAAGATAGTTATATTAGTGTAATACGTTTGATCATGGAATATTTAAATGTACCTTATCTAACGGTAACCGATGTAATACGAAGTTTCCCGTTGGAAATGTTTAAAAATTTAATAAGCGACTATCATGAACTTTATTCTAAAGAGATGATAGAGTATTATTCGAGTGAAAAGAATAATGACACTTTAGAAAAAGAATATATAGATGTTTTTTGTAGATTGCTACTTAGAGAGGATATAGGTTCAAAGATTTTTTATAATAGGAAAATGAAAATATTTATTGGATATGATTATTTAATGAGTATTCACACTTCAAAGTCTTTAGATTCTATGATTTCCTTAATTGAAGAACTAGGACTTTATGTTGAAGATTTTTCAAAGTAGTTATGTAGTATTCACCTGATATTATGTTGATGTTCTATACCGTCAATTACATTGAGCAAAGGAAAACATCAAGGGGAGGTTGATTTTGATTTTAAACCTACTTAACCTGCTGATGCATCTGGTGGTCATAATTTAAAAGTTAAAAAGAAAGGATATATTGGGATGCTTAAGAGTGATTGGATTCCTGTAAGGGGAATTTCAGACGATACTCAAATTTGGAGTGGAGCCATAGTTAGGGTTTATGGAGTGAATAATTGTGAAGAAGATTTCTATGATTATATAGTATCTTTTATATATGATAATACTGACTACTTACAATTAACCTGTCTTGCACAAGGAGAAGGTGGAAATATCATTTGTGTATTGCAAACAGAACCGAATTCTAATTATTCACTGGGGAGAGAATTAAAAAGAATGATGGATGATGGAACAGACTCTGTGTTTGTAAATTTTGCTCCTGAGTGTATTGTAAAGTAACATCCTTTAATTGAAAAAATTAACGCAAATTGTGGATGGAATTATAAACTAGAATATGGCATGGAGACACTAGGTTCCAGATAATTAGAAATCATGAAATTATTACAGCCTATCCAGTATCTCCATAGAGAAAGCATTGTAAATGAGGAGAGAGAAAATGCAGACTTTTAATGGAAAGATAGTTTGTCCTCGATGTGACGGTAATGGACTAGTTTATAAATCTAGAGTTGTTGAGTTAGATTTGATTATTTACATCTGTGATGAATGTGAAGCATCGTGGAAAAATGAGGAGCTTTCCTTAAATGAGTTCCAAGACTTAAGTACTTTTCTTGAAGATAAAGGACTTGTTAATATGGATGTTCAATTTATTGACTTGGGGTATGATTGGAAAAAATAGTGATGGAAAACCTTGATGGGCTAATGCCTTTCAAGGTTTCTTTTATTGTGTGGCTACATAGTGTTTTTCTAGAAAATCTTTTATTAAAACATTACTCACAATCGCTTAAAAAAAAATCAAGGGACAAGCGTTAATTTGTATTATAAGGAAAATTTTGAATATCTCATGATAAAGCAAAAAAATAGCCTATGAATTGCCGATGATAAACGAGAAAGCGGTCAGTTAACTTTTGCATAACCTTGGGACAGGCTTATTCATAAAGTAAGATTAGCTAAAATTTGGTATAGTTTGAGAATCATTTTTTAATGCGAGGTGTGCGTAAAAATGTTGTTAAGAGTTCTTATCATTTTACTATTGATTGCATTTTATTGTTGGTCTATTATTTCTCTTTATACAGGTTGATTGAGTTTAAAGTTTTTGCATTTTAAGTCTATATTGTTATTGGATATTAGGGGGAAAAAGGAAAATTAGGTGTTTACCAAAATAACGGCTGTGTTAACAATCCAATAGCAAGGAAGGAGAAAGAAATGGACAAAAAAATATTAAAATTCTTGTTAGCAATTTTACCTACCTTTTTAATGTTACATCTCTTAGCTATGTTCTTTCCATATACAGGACTTGCGAGGATACTAGTTATTCCAGAAATTATTATCATAAACAGTATCATAATCATTGTGTGGTTAAAAATGGCTAGTATTGAATTAGGGAATAAGAGAAAGATATGGATATCGATGATAGTAGTTACTTTAATTATAACGGTTTCTCTATGGCCACAAGAGTTTAATCCACCTGTTTTCAAACAATTAATCGATAAAATTATATGATAATTATCAAAAATTTATCTTTTTTAAAGAAAGTTGAATTGTTGATAATGGTACAAAGAATAGGAATTACAAAAGACTAGCTTAAATAAAATGACAAAAGGTCTGGAGAATGAAGGTATTCTCTAGACCTTTTCATATTTTCAAAGAAAAATAAATGCTAACGGAAGTCAGATAAGGAGTGCAGCTGAGCGAAGACAGGAATAGAACATCAAAGGTTTATGACAAGGGAGACAAACTTATGCACATCTTAGCCAAACTGTTGATCTAGTCACAGCGAAGTTCCACTTGGCGACCATTTCGTTGTAACACTTCTACGTGTTTTTCACCCCAGCTACATAAAAGATCCAACAAGTCACCTAAGCTATTGCCATAATCACTTAAACAGTACTCTACTTTTGGTGGTACTTGATTATACACTTTACGTAGGATAATGCCATCAGCTTCTAGTTCTCTCAACTGCTGTGTAAGCATTTTTTGTGTAATGTCAGGAATTGCTCGTTTTAATTCGCTCGTTCGCATCTTTTGGTGACGTAGATTACATAAAATGATGGGCTTCCATTTACCACCGATAACATCCATTGTAGCTTCAACGCCAATATTATAAATTCGTGTATCGGAACGGGTATTACTTTGCATGAATTAAAACTCCTTCAGTTTTAAAAATTTTCCTCCACTTTAGCATAATTTTTTTAGTTTGTCCGTTGAACAGCACTTTTTCCCGAAAAAATAATTGTGCGCATCCCTTACTAGCCACAATTATTACTTTTTGGTGCCTATAGCACTTTAAAGTACTTACTTGTTTAAAAGTACCGTGGGCGTATACTTAAAAACATCAATCGAGAAGGAGACAAAACAATGAAAAATATTATGTTAGACAATTCATATAAAGTACCGCAAATGGGACTAGGCGTATTTTTAGTAGAGGATGAAGAAGTACTGACTGATGCTGTCAATTGGGCATATGAAGCAGGCTACCGTCATTTCGACACTGCTCAAATTTATAACAATGAGGCATTTTTAGGTAAAGCCCTAGCACAAAAAGAGCGTGCAAGCTATTTCTTAACAACAAAAGTATGGAATAGTATCACAACTTATGAGGAAACGTTAAATAGTTTTGAAGAATCGCTACAAAAATTACAGACGGATTATGTAGATTTATTGCTTATTCACTGGCCAAGCGAAGGGTATGTTGAAAAATGGCGTGCATTAGAAACGTTATACCTACAAGGGAAAGTAAAAGCCATTGGCGTATCAAATTTTGAAATCCACCAATTACAAGCATTAATGGCGACAGCTACAATTAAACCTATGATTAATCAAATTGAAACGCATCCCTACTTTCAACAGAATGAGTTACGTGCGTTCATGGAGAAAGAAGGAATTTGCCATCAAGCATGGGCTCCATTAGGTCAGGGATTAAAGGAATTATTTGAAGAGCCTGTTCTACAAGCTTTAGTCAACAAATATCAAAAATCTGTTCCACAAATCATTTTACGTTGGCATCTTGACCGAAACTCTATTGTGATTCCGAAATCTGTTCATAAAGAACGTTTAGAAGAAAACATTAATGTTTTTGATTTTACTTTAACAGAGAAGGAATTAGAAGACATTGCATCACTTGATCGTGGATTACGAGTAGGACCAAATCCGGCAGATGAAGCATGGTTAAAGGAGACTATAGGAAAGTAAGGGAGCAATTATGAAACAAAACAATGTCTCACCGTCTTTAACGCTATTGGCTTTAGCCATCAGTGCATTTGCTATCGGTTCGACAGAATTTATTAGCGTTGGTCTTTTACCGATGATTGTTGAAACGTTTAATGTTAGCTTAGCACAAGCTGGCTTAACCGTTTCAATATATGCACTAGGTGTCACTGTGGGAGCACCAATATTAACCATTTTAACAGGTCAAATCAATCGTAAAAAGCTAATGATTGGTATAATGCTCACCTTTATTATAGGAAATATTTTGGCAGCAGTAGCCATCAATTTTCCAATGCTATTAGCTGGGCGCATTATTTCAGCCTTAGCACATGGCATATTTATGTCCGTATCTACCGTAATAGCAGCTGATGTTGTTGCTCCCTCAAAACGAGCGAGTGCCATCGCCATCATGTTTACAGGATTAACTGTAGCAACAGTAACAGGTGTACCACTTGGAACCTTTATCGGTCAACAAATGGGCTGGCATTTTTCGTTTTGGTTCATCGTCGTAGTCGGTGTTATTGGCTTAATAGCAGATGCTTGGCTCATTCCGAAAGAACTGCCTAGCCCTGGTCGCATAACTAGTAAAGGCATTTTACGAATTTTACGGAGTAAAGAGCTAATGTTTGCCCTATTAGCTACCGCCTTCGGTTATGGAGGTACCTTTGCTGCATATACCTACCTTAGTCCACTATTAGAAAAATATGTTGGCTATTCAGCTAACGGCGTAGTAGTACTGCTAATTGTTTATGGCATCATGGTAGCGATCGGGAACACTGTCGGTGGTAAACTGACCAATAGAAATCCTCTTTCAGCGCTACTCAAAATGTTCATTGGACTATTAGGGGCATTGCTCTTTTTATTCTTTACTGTTCAACATTTTTATCTGGGCACACTTGGAGTGCTTATGATGGGCATCTTTGCATTTATGAATGTTCCCGGTCTTCAATTATATATCGTTCAGCTCGCTGAAGAAAAAGCGCCATCCGACATTCTATTGGCGTCAGCTTTAAACATTTCAGCATTTAATATCGGCATCACACTCGGTGCATCAGTGGGGGGACAAATCACTAGTAGAGTAGGGCTACTTTATACTCCACTCGGCGGAGCAGGCATGGTTTTCATAGCAATCTTGTTGATTATACAATTACAGCGTTGGAATAAAACGAATGTCAAACTGTAAGCAAATCATGCTCGAATCACAAGTATACAGATAGACTAACGATGGTAGTGCAAATCAAAATCCATGATTTGTGCTACTATTTTTTTGTGAAATGTGTGAATCCCATGTATCTAAGAGGACGTAAATTGCTACAAGAGCGAATAAAATTCCGAAAGTAGCAAATAAATTAGCTGAACTAGCGAATAAACCGCCAAGAGGAGCGAATAAAGTAACCAAAGTAGCGAATAAACCTTCTCCAAAAGCGAATACCAAATGACTCAACTCAATTTGTCCGCGGCAAGAACCTGTAGTGAATGTATAAATCAAATCCGCGTCCAATCAGAGCAATCTAAAAAGGGAATAAAGAGGACGTAAATTGCTGCAAGAGCGAATAAAATTCCGAAAGTAGCGAATAAATTAGCTGAACTAGCGAATAAAACAGCCAGAGGAGCGAATTAACCAATCGAAGGAGCGAATAAACCTTCTCAAAAAGCGAATCCCAAAGGACGGAACCCATTTTGTTCGCGGCTAGAACCTATAGTAAATACATGAATCAAATCCGCGTCCAATCAGAGTAATCTAAAAAGGGAATACTTAGGATATAAATTGTTGCAAGAGCGAATAAAATTCCGAAAGTAGCGAATAAATTAGCTAAACTAGCGAATAAAACAGGCAAACTAGCGAATAACTCGTTCCAAAGAGCGAATAAACTTACCAATCTAGCGAATAAACCAGCAAATCTAGCCAATAAAACCCATCTCCATTCATTCCAACCTCATCACCAATTATCTCGATTTCAAAGAATAAATAATTGACGTTCCATCCATCTCACACTACAATGGGTAATGTAACGATGTGAGGTGGCCTAGTCATGAGAATTCGTAAATTTAAGATACATGAAAGTGGATTGAATCGCTTTTTTGGACCGCTTGAAGCCAAAATCATGGACATTTTATGGAACAATGATGAAATGACCATCAAAGATGTTCAACACAATCTTGAAAAAGAGAAAGCGATGAACTTTAACACGGTTATGACGGTGATGAATCGGTTAGTCGAAAAGGGAATTCTTCAAAAGAGAACAGAAGGAAGATCCTCTATGTACAAGCCTGTTCAATCCAGACATGAGTTTTTGGATACGCAGTCGAAAGAAATGACAAATGAACTGATGGATGAATTCGGCAATGTGGTTGTAAGTCATATGCTTGATGCACTTGAAGATGTAGATGATGAGTTAGTCGCAAAGCTTGAGATGAAGATTAAAGAATTGAAAAAGGATCGATAGCATATGGAAAAACGTCAATCAACGTCTATGTTAATCGTGTCACTTTTCATTTCTGGAACTATTTTTATCCAAATGGCTTTATACGCTATTGCGTTTTTTGCCGGATGGGATATGAAATTTAATCTTGTTGATGTATGTCATAGTGCGTTAAAAGCAATCGGCATGTCATCACTTGAATATGCCCTCGATGCTCTTGTCGTCTATACATTATTATTCTCGTTGTGGAAATTGGGATCTCAATTGTTTCACACGATGAATATGAAAAGAAAGTTTCAACAATATAGAGAGAGTAAGCTCACAATGGATTTAAATGCACAATACAGATTCAAAAAAGAATCCATTATGGTCATTTCTTATCCTGTGCCGCTTGCGATTACAATGGGATTCATTTCCCCTAAAATCATCATCTCAACAGGACTGATGAATCTGTTAAATGATGATGAATTGGATGCCGTTATTTATCATGAGATGTATCACAAAAAGAATAATGATCCACTTAAGATATTTTTACTATCGCTTTGTGCATCATCCATGTCGTACATTCCCATTTTAAAATGGTTTAACCAAAAATATCGAATCATTCAAGAAGTATTAGCCGATAACTTGGCGATTGAAAAACAAGCAACATCTATGCATATAGGTAGTGCACTTTTGAAAATGTTGAAAGCAGGAAAGCTAGATTCGATGCCATTTATCTATGCATCTTTTGCAGATACATCTGTAAATTATAGAATCGAATATATGCTAAATCCTTTAAAAGATAGTCAAATAAAGATTCCAGTAGAAATAGCTTGTAGATCATTTATGATCTTTAGCTTAATCTGTATCTTTTTTATTTACGCGCTTGCGTAAATTTTTTACCTCATTACACTACACAATGTAGTTCTAAAAGGAGAAATTTTATGTCTAAGAAAATATTCTGGATTATCGGCATTATTGCCGTATGTGTGATTGCACTGATTGTGTTAAATGGAAAAAGTGGGAAGTCGTCAGCAACGATTGACTATAAGGATCAACCATTTATTGGACAAGAATCCGCACCAGTCGAAATT
Source organism: Rummeliibacillus pycnus (assembly GCF_050459865.1). Lineage (GTDB taxonomy): Bacteria > Bacillota > Bacilli > Bacillales_A > Planococcaceae > Rummeliibacillus > Rummeliibacillus pycnus_B. The sequence continues at coordinate 4,858 of NZ_JBCMNM010000096.1, read as the reverse complement.
ATTGAATTCGGTGACTATAAATGTCCACATTGCGGTGAATTCAACAAAAATGTTTTACCTTATATCGATCAACAATTCATCCAAACAGGCAAGGCTAAGCTTTACTTTATGAACTACGCATTTATTGCTCCTGATTCAAAAACAGCCGCACTATTTGCAGAAACCGTTTATAAAGAGCTTGGAAATGAACCATTCTGGAAATTCCACGAGCTATTATTTGAAAATCAAACAACAAAAGATGGCAAAGAAAATATCATGACAGAAGAATTTTTGAAAACCGTATTATCGAAAGTAGCAAGCAAAGATGATACCGAAAAAGTAGCGAAAGCATTCGAAGAAAATAAAGCAAATGCTGCTTTTGACAAAGATATGAAAACAGCAAACAAATTAAAAGTTCAAGCTACACCTGCAATCTTTATTGGAGGTAAAGAATTCAAAGGTCAAACAATGAACGATTTCGCGAAAATGGTAGATGAGGCTGCAAATGATAAATAAACCTCTACTATTAGCATGGATTACATCGATCATTGCAATGGGGGGAAGTCTGTTTTTTAGTGAATATATGGGTTTTATACCATGCACCCTTTGCTGGTATCAACGAATTATGATGTATCCTTTGGTCATTTTCCTCGGGATTGCTTTTTATCATAACGACCGAAATATTTATAAATATGTTCTACCAATTTCAGTGATTGGAATGATTACGGCTGCTTATCACTATGCACTACAAAAAATCCCGTCCATGCATGAATTTGCTACATGTTCAAGCGGTGTACCTTGCTCTGGACAATACATCAATTGGCTCGGTTTCATTACGATTCCGTTTCTATCACTGATTGCTTTTACGATTATTACTATTTCTTTGATAGTCCTTTGGAAACGTAAATAATTTTCGAATCAGCAAGGAAGGGAAGAGGCTATGAAAAAGAAAACGCGATATTATATACGCTTAAGTATTCTAACAGTGTTAGTCGGGGCAATTATTTTTACGATCTACAACACAGCAACAAAGGACAAAGCCCAGCTGTTACAAGTAGGGGACCAAGCACCTGACTTTGCGCTCGTCGATATGAATGGAAACAAACATCAATTGTCTGAATACAAAGGCCAAGGTGTCTTCCTCAATTTCTGGGGAACCTGGTGCAAGCCATGCGAAAAAGAATTCCCTTTGATTGACAAGCAATATCAGACTTACAAAGACAAAAGTGTTCAAGTACTAGCCATCAACGTCGCAGAGCCTGAACTCTCTGTACAAAAATATATTGACCGAAAAGAATTGACATTTCCGGTCCTAATCGATCAGACCAAATCAGTTATGAGAACATATAATATCGATCCATTACCAACAACTCTACTCATTAATCCAGAAGGAAAAATAGAGAAAATCATCACCGGACAAATGAGCGAATCCGATATCAAAGCAAACATGGAACAAATCATGCCAAAGAAAATGTAGTTTACGAACCAGGAATGTTATATACACAGCATTCCTGGTTTTTAAATGGATAAAAACCTTTATTGCTAAAAATCATTATCCGCGGCAGAAACCCGTAATCTCTCAAAAACTGTAGCCGCGCTCAATAAGAGCAACTCAAGATCCTCAATAAAAAAGAGTTTGAGAAAGCCTAAATTGTTGCAAGAGCGATCCCCGAGAAAACCAAAGACTCAACCCCCTCGCCCGCGGCAAAGAACCACAAATCATCCAACATCCGTAACCGCGCCTAATCAGAGCATTCCAAGATCCTCATTAAAAGAGTTTTGAAAGAACTTAAATTGTTGTAAGAGCGAATAAAATTCAATAAGTAGCGAATAAACCCATCAAACTAGCGAATAAACCCATTGAATTAGCGAATAAATCCATCAAACTAGCGAATAAACCTCTCGAATTAGCGAATAACTCCACCAACCTGGCGAATACACCCCTCTAACTCACGAATAACTCCACCAACCTACCAAATAACCCCCCTTAAATCGCAAAAAACCCCTCCAACCTCTCGAGAACCCCCCCTCAATCCTATCAATATTTCAAGAAAACTCCATTTTTCCCTTATACAAACCACTTAAAATCATGCTATAGTTATTAAAAATCCATCATTTTCATAGAAAGGAAGGATCAACTTGTCTTCAAAACAAAAAACGTCTGCAAAACTAACTGCTGCAGCCATTTCAGCGGCTATGCTCGCATCTGCTGTAACCATGTCATTACCTCCGCTAAAAGCTGACGCTAAAACAACTGTCACGCAGCCATCTAAAAAAGTACAGCAAACAAATACTAGTAAACTCGGTCAATTCAAATCTGAAAAAGCCATTATTTATAAATCTCCAACCGCAACAAAAGGAACAAAAGCAGGTAGCCAAAAACTTCAGCTTACGTATTACATAAATAAAAAGGCAATCTATAACAAGACAACCTATTACCAAGTGAGCAACTATAAAAGCACAACTCAACCATCACTTGGCTGGGTAAAGTCAACAGATCTCACAACCAAAACATATACGATTACCAAAAATAGCACGACGCCAAGATATATAATTGGAACTGGTAAAGGCTACACAAGACCATGGGGCGGAGCGCGCAACATCCTCTTCGTATCCCTTAGTACGGATAAAGGAAAACAATTCAAAGTAAAAACTACTGAAAAAGTAGGCGACGAAACATGGTATAGTGGCACACTAAATGGTCAAACAGTTTGGGTAAAATCTGACCAACTAACAACGAAAAAGCCAACAACGTCGGTCAAACCTGTACTCAAAACAGTAAATAGACTAGGCCAAATTAATACACAAATCGCTAAAATCTATCCGGATATCAACAACTTAAAAAATGCAGTACAAGCAACAGAAAAGAAATTAGGCAAAACCTATTACATCACACAACAAGCAACAATCGGAAAAGATATCTATTTCCAACTAAGCACACATCCAACAAGTGCTGCAGCTAAAATTGGCTGGATCAAAAGTTCAGATGTAAAATCGGTGGCACAATCTACAGCCCCAGTCCCAACTACTCCGAAAGCTTTAAATGGAACAGGTTCAGGGTACAGCATTCAATGGGGTGGCAAAAACGACATTGTAGAAAAATCACTAACAAGAGATCAAAAATTCATCATCAACAAAGCAATCAAGGCAGGTGATGAAATCTGGTATCAAGGAAAAACAACCAACAACACAAACATCTGGGTATCATCAACGCAAGTGAAAAATTATCAAGAACCAACAGAACCATCAAAACCAGAAACACCGCAACAACCAGAAACAACAGCGATTACAAAAGTCGGCACACTAAAAAGCACCACAACCAAAATCTATTCAGACCTAACCGACTTAACCAAAACAATCGATGCAGGTACGACTTATACAAAAGAAAACTTTTATGTATACAAACAAGCAACAGTAGATAGCAAAACGTACTACGAAATCAGTCGAACAGACGGTACAAAAACAAAAGCAGTAGGTTGGGTAGAAAAAGAACAAATCACCTTAACAGATATCACATCATCTACCGCAACAAACCTAAAACTTTACTTAACAGGCTTTGGTAATGCATATAACATTTCAAACGGCACAACAAACAATGTCGTTTACAGCTCACTTGCGAAATACCGAGCGAAAGCCTTCACAGCAACGAAAACAGAAGTTATTAATGGCAAAACATATTATCAAGGTAGCATCGGTGGTAAAACAGTTTGGATTACACCAGAACAAACTGGAAACAACTATCTAGCAGAAAATTTAAGAAAAACATCCAATATCACGGAAAAAGAAATGAAAGACTATCTCATTAAGAAAAAAGGAACAACGATCACAACAAACAATCTATACAAAATGATTCCCACTTTCCTTGAAGTTCAAGCAGAATATGGCATTAACGCTCAATTTATGCTTGCACACGCAATATGGGAAACTGGTTGGGGAAGTTCATCCATTTCACAATATAAAAACAACTTTTTTGGTTACCAAGCATATGACTCAGCACCATTCACATGCGCCCTATACTTTCCAACAGGAAAAGATGGACTTGAATATTATGCAGACCGCATTTATTACAACTACCTAAAAGAAGGCGGAGTGTATAATAATGGTGTCAGTATCGCAGGCATGAATACCAAATACGCAACAGACCAAAACTGGGGTCGCAGCATTTCAAGACTAATGGAAGAAATGAAACCATACGATAGCAAATACTATACAGCTCAACCAATAAGCACACTTGATCCAGCGCCAGTATCAGCTAACTATGACCATATTATCCCAGCAGATAATAAGCAGCCTGATATCTACTACACATTCGATCAAGGCATCACAGCAACTGCAAAATTACTTGCACCTGTCTATTCAATGCCATATGCAATGTCTAAACAAATTGGAACATTAGCATTAGGGCAACAGATTACGATTTTAGGTCATAACGCGGATATCAAAGATTACAAAGATAGTAGCGGCAACCTAAAAGGACGTTGGTTCCGTGTCCAATTCAATAATAATGACCAAGCATGGATAAGAAGCGATTACTTAAACATCCAAAATCTTGCAGTCACACTTGGAGACGGTTCGAACGTTCGTGACAAAGCTACAACGAAAGATTCCAACGTTGTCGCAAAACTAAACAAAGACAAATATCTAAAACTAGTAACAGATTCAAAAGGCGCAGTCGTAACATCAAAAGACGAAAACAACACAACGTGGTACCAAATCTATATCCCAGGCACAACCACAAAAGCCTGGATTAGCTCAACCATCGTTACGAAATTTTAACATTCAAGGCCCTAACCTCTAAAAGAGATTAGGGCCTTATTTATTTATAGGGATAATGAATTCAAGTGAAGTTAATCATCTACTGAGTGAAACAGTGAGGACT
>NZ_JBCMNM010000095.1:0-939 GCF_050459865.1 Rummeliibacillus pycnus | reverse complement strand
AGAGTTTGTAACACCCGAAGTCGGTGAGGTAACCTTCATGGAGCCAGCCGCCTAAGGTGGGACAGATGATTGGGGTGAAGTCGTAACAAGGTAGCCGTATCGGAAGGTGCGGCTGGATCACCTCCTTTCTAAGGATAATTACGAGAGCGCTTTTGTTTTGTTCAGTTTTGAATGAGTAATTCATTCAAATAGGAAAGACAAACATCACGATGTGATGGATTCTTTCTGCTTTGTTCCTTGAAAACTAGATAATAGATAGAAGGCAATTAATTTTTTTCAAAGCATCTGTAAGATCTTTTTTAACGGTTAAGTTAGAAAGGGCGCACGGTGGATGCCTTGGCACTAGGAGCCGATGAAGGACGGGACTAACACCGATATGCTTCGGGGAGCTGTAAGTAAGCTTTGATCCGGAGATTTCCGAATGGGGAAACCCACTGTTCGTAATGGAACAGTATCTTTACCTGAATACATAGGGTACTGAAGGCAGACCCGGGGAACTGAAACATCTAAGTACCCGGAGGAAGAGAAAGCAAACGCGATTTCCTGAGTAGCGGCGAGCGAAACGGAATTAGCCCAAACCAAGAGGCTTGCCTCTTGGGGTTGTAGGACACTCAACATGGAGTTACAAAGGAACGGGGTAAATGAAGCGACCTGGAAAGGTCCGTCGAAGAAGGTAAAAACCCTGTAGTTGAAACTTCGTTCCCTCCTGAGTGGATCCTGAGTACGGCGGGACACGAGAAATCCCGTCGGAAGCAGGGAGGACCATCTCCCAAGGCTAAATACTCCCTAGTGACCGATAGTGAACCAGTACCGTGAGGGAAAGGTGAAAAGCACCCCGGAAGGGGAGTGAAATAGATCCTGAAACCGTGTGCCTACAAGTAGTCAAAGCCCGTTAATGGGTAATGGCGTGCCTTTTGTAGAATGAACCGGCGAGTTACG
>NZ_JBCMNM010000093.1:0-230 GCF_050459865.1 Rummeliibacillus pycnus | reverse complement strand
TTGATATTCCTGTACCACCTATACATCGTTTGAACGATGGGGGGACGCAGAAGGATAGGGTAAGCGCGCTGTTGGATATGCGCGTCCAAGCAGTTAGGCCGGAAACGAGGCAAATCCCGTTTCCATTAAGGCGGAGCTGTGATGGCGAGGGAAATATAGTACCGAAGTTCCTGATTCCACGCTGCCAAGAAAAGCCTCTAGTGAGATGTAAGGTGCCCGTACCGCAAACC
>NZ_JBCMNM010000092.1:0-10708 GCF_050459865.1 Rummeliibacillus pycnus | reverse complement strand
CCACATCAACAATGATAGCTCAAGATTTTATTATAAACTTTCATCTATTTTTACTTTTTAAGTGCCTTCATCGAGGGGATTGAAGCCTAGTCGTCCTGTGGCAACGGCTTCGTGACCAACATCGTGTTAGCCCGAGGAGATTGAAGCCAAGCCCGTGGAAAGCGCCGTCTGTAGCGGAACAGCCAAATCTGAATTCGTATCGTAGGAAGCAAGTAATTTTTCAGTGGATATTACTTCGGTCAGTTTTTTATTTTTCTAGAACTGTATGTAGAATCCAAATAAATAATTAATTTCCAAACTAATGAAATAATGAAAAACTTTAATAAAAAACCATTGTTCGCTTAAGTAATTTTAACTATAATTAAAAGATACAATAATAAGGTATTATTACCTGGTCGTTATTAATAGTCAGGATATTATTACATTTTTTACTGTCTGTATAGTAATTTTATTTGAAAATTCAGTGAATATATAATTTCTAATAATAGTAAGAATGCTTTTTGCTTAAATAATAGAGATGAAATAGCATCAACAGTTTTCTTAAAGAATGGAGTTAGGAAGCATGAGTAACTTTGATAATGTTACCCCGGAATATGTTTTAGAGTCTAAAAAGAGATGTGCAAAAAGAGGATTGGATTCTAAGATTGTACCAACACCACAAAAGATTAGTAACGCGGAACTAAATCAGAAACTTGCCGATTATACGAAAATATTTGAAGTCGTTAATTTTTTTATCGATAAATTTTTCCAAATGGTGAATGGGATTCCAATTTTACTTGTCATCTCAGACGATGAAAGTACAATTTTAGAGACTAAGGGAGATTCTGCTATCAAAAGTCAGGTTGAGAAGTTAGGCTTTCAACCAGGTGTAAAGTTCACAGAAGAACAAAATGGTACAAATTCGGTTAGCTTAGCCTTAGCACTAAATCAACCTATTCAACTTATTGGGACGCAACATTATCATGATTTTCTGCAAAGTACTGCTTGTTACACTATTCCTTTTGAATTCGGAATTAATAAAGGGACGATCTCAATTATGACGTTAGTTGAGTACCAAAGTCCGTTGCTCCTATCGATGCTAGCCTCGGTTGTAAGTGCTATTGAAAGAGAATTGCTTTTAAAAGAAAAGAACAAGCAGTTAAATATTCTTAATCAAATTGTAACGGAGTCTACGAAAAATGGCATTATCCAAACAGATCGTAGTGGGAATATTACTGAATTTAATCATTGTGCTGAAGAACTTATTGGCTGGAAAAAAGAAGATATAGTAGGAAAAGGGATTGAACATACTCATCCATTAGAAAAATATCTATATCACATATTGAAAACGGAAAATGATTTTTCTGATGTTGAAATGACTATTATAAATGAAAAAACGAATAAAAAAACGATTTGTTTATTCGATGGGATGCCACTCTATAATCAAAACGGAGATCTTACAGGTGCATTTGGGCAGTTGAAAGATATCACAGAACGCTATGAAGCAGAAGCTCAGATTAACTATTTAGCTTATCATGATGATTTAACAGGTCTTCCTAATCGGAGATTTTTCAAAACAGCATTAAATGCAGAGTTGCTGAAAGCCAAAGACCAAAAAGAAATGTTGGCTGTTTTCTTACTCGATTTAGATCGTTTTAAAAATATTAATGACACATTAGGGCATGAAAAAGGGGATACGCTCCTGTGTGAAGTAAGTAAACGATTAACGGCTTATTTGCCTGGAAATGCGACGCTGTTTCGTATGGGGGGGATGAATTCACCATTATCTTAACAAATGTTAATGATAAAAAGTACGCCAATTCTTTTGCTCTTGGAATCATTGAATTATTCCAGCAACCTTTTAAAATCGATCATTATGAATTTCATATGAGTACAAGTATTGGTATTTCTTTTTATCCTGATGATGGTCAAAAGCTGGATACATTGTTCAGTAAGGCAGATTCAGCTATGTATCGTGCAAAGGAGCAAGGAAAAAATAATGTCATTACTTATAATTCAAATATTGAACAAAGAATAATAGATAAGTTAACGTTCGAAGTTGAGTTGCGTAATGCCATTGAAAATGATGAATTAGTCTTGTATTATCAACCTCAAATTGATTTGGAAACGAAGGAAATTGTTGGCGCAGAGGCGTTGTTACGATGGAATCATCCGACTCTTGGTCTTATTTTCCCTGGGGATATCATTCCTTTTGCAGAGGAAATGGGCATGGCAGATGAGTTAGGAGAGTGGGTATTACAAAATGCTTGCCATCAGTTAAAATACTGGCAAGATTCAGGGTTCCCATCATTAAAAGTAGCAGTAAATATTTCTCCTCAAGATTTTCTGAAAAATGGACTTGTTGAAAGAGTAAAACAAGTATTAGAAATGACAAAATTAGAACCTAAATCTTTAGAATTAGAAATTACTGAATCCATGACAATGGATGTCAATCATGCGATTACAATTTTGGAAAACCTAAATGAATTAGGTGTACAAATTGCCATTGATGATTTTGGTATAGGATATAGCTCACTTAATTATCTAAAGAATTTCCCAATCCATCATTTGAAAATTGATCGTTCTTTTGTCAATGATATTTTGAATGATCAAAATGATGTGAAAATCATCAGTGCAATTGTTTCTTTGGCTCATGGATTAAATCTTGATGTCATCGCTGAAGGGGTAGAAACAAAAGAACAAGCTGATTTTTTAAGTAATTTACATTGTGATCAAGTACAAGGTTACTACTATAGTAAACCTGTTAAACCTGGTGAGTTTGAAGAAATTCTGCGTCTTGGATTTATGAAACACGAATAAAGAGAGAAAGAATGTGTGATTATGAAAAAGACTGTAGCAAATCTATTAATTGAACATTTGAGAAAATTTGGGGTTCAGTATGTATATGGAATTCCAGGTAAACCAATTGTGCCGTTAATCTTGGAAATGGATCGTTGTGAAATGCCGTTTATTCTAGCAAGACATGAGGCTGGTGCAGGATTTATGGCTTCTGGTTATGCACTTCAAAACAATACTTTTGGGGTTGCATTGGGTACATCGGGCCCAGGTGGAACGAATATGCTAACAGCGGCTGGTCAGGCAATGGCCTTCCACCTTCCAGTTATTTTTATTACCGGGCATCCATCCATCAAAGAAACTGGAACTGCTCTTGGCCAAGATTCCACATTATTTGGGACAGACTTAGTTAAAATGTTCGAGCCCGTTACACGATTTAGTGCAAGAGTTGAGCGTGGGGATTTATTTCCAATCTACTTCCAACATGCAATTGAAAAGGCAATTTCAGGGAACCGTGGTCCTGTACATTTATCGATTCCTTCAGATGTATTGTTGGAAGAGATTGAACCTTTTGACTTGGAACTTCCTAAGCCTTATACAATGGTATCCAATCGATTAGATGAAGCGTTATCTGTCATTGAAAAAGCGAATAGCCCTCTTTTATTCGTAGGGAAAGGTGTTCATCTTTCCCATGCATATGAAGAAATAAAAGAATTGTCGATTCGTTTTGATATTCCGATTATTACGACTCCAGGCGGGAAAGGTGCTGTGCGCACAGATCATCCGGGTTATCTCGGTCCATTTGGCCTTGGTGGAACAAAGGAAGCGGCTGCTTATTTAAAGAGCGGAGTTGATTTATTAATTGTAGTAGGTACAAAATTATCAGATATGACTTTAGCAGGTTTTTCGAGTGATATGTATCCGAAACAAATCCTTCAATTCGATATAGATCCAACGTTTGTAGGAAAATCACTTCCAATTCCAACATTTTCAGTTATTGGCGATGCGAAAGATAATTTGAAAGCATTATTAGCTAAAATACAAGAAGTAGTAAAAAAAGAAAGTGCTTTACAGCCAATTACATATGAAAAATCTCAAGATGTCTATTCAAGTAAGGGATATATTTTAGCTTCAAAAGCGGTACAAGTGTTACGAGAGCAATTACCTCCTGAAACAGTTGTGTTTGGAGATGATGGAAGCCATTCGTTTTATGCGATTCAACAATTTGATATACAGCAAGAAGGTACTTTTTACTTTGATGATGTATTCGGCTCAATGGGGAATGGCATTGGATTCTCGATTGGAGCAAAAATGGCAAATCCCGAAACACCTATTGTCTGCTTAACAGGAGATGGCTGCACATTAATGTTTGGAACAGAGATTTCTACAGCTGTTTGCCATAATGTTCAAGTTATTTTCGTAGTATTCAATAATGGAAGACTCGATATGGTAGATAAGGGAATGCGTCATAATGTGGGACGTGCTGTAGGTACTGTCTATGAAGTAGGAGTGGACGTTCAATTATTTGCTGAATCCTTAGGCGCGACATCCTTTAAATGTCGAAAGGAAGAAGATATTGAAAAAGCCATTGTTTTTGGCTTACAAAATCAAGGCCCAACGGTTTTAGAAGTGATTGTGGACCCAGATGAAGTACCACCAACTATGAGTAGAGGGTAAGAGTAGAAATCGTAGTAGCATGAGAATGAGCTATCAATTTTAGTTAAAAGTATTTAGATGGAAATAGTAGAAAAAATGAGGGATAGAAAAGATGGAAAAAGATAGATATCAATTAGGCATAGAAACGCTAGGAAAACTAACAGGAGACGAGAGCGATAAAGTTGTCAAAAATATTGAGTCATTCTCGCCTGAATTCGGTAAAATGATGATTGAATTTGGATTTGGAGAAGTATACGGTAGAACACACTTCAGTCTAAAAGAACAAGAAATCATTACACTAACTTCACTAATTACACAAGGAGCAGGCGAACGTCAACTCATGTTCCATTTCAAAGCAGCAATGAATGTGGGATTATCTAAAGAGGATATAGTAGAAATTATCATGCATTGCGCCGCATACGCAGGATTCCCTAAAGCCTCCGTTGCGATTGAAGTTCTACAACAAGTGATGGAACAAGAGTAACTTGATTACCAGGAAAAACGTACAAAATTTTATTTTAAATAAGAAAATATTATGTTAAAAAACTACACCTATTAGTCTAATTGACGAGAGGTGTAGTTTTTTGATTAGGTTGACTGGCTGGCGAAGAAAATTTAGATGGATTATTTCCTGCTAATTTTCGTAAATGTAGAATATTCACTTCTGAATTTCAATGATACATGCATTGAATAGTTATCTGGGTGTTCTTCATTAAAAATCTCATTAGAGAGAAAATGATACATTATTACTACAAAAAATAAAATTTTACAATTCCATACAATAACTTTACTTCTCCTTTAAATTACCAAAAAACACATTTCCTATAATGGAGATGGATATTTTAAAGGAGGCAATGTTAACAATGACAAAGAAAATGTTTACATCAGCAATAGCGGCGGGTATCCTTTTTTCTTCATTAGGGCTTCAAGATTTAGGATTTGACCATGCTTATGCAGAACAACAAGCACCTTCTATATTAATTACTGAAGTTACACCAAGTACTGGCAATATTAATAATGCTGATGGCTATGAATTTATTGAACTATATAATAACTCAGATCAAGAGATTTCACTAAAGGATTATAAATTAATCTATCGCTATCCAGCATCTGCGAATAAGGCGGATGCAGAATGGGGCTTTACCGAAGATAGAAAGGTGCCAGCGCATAGCACAATTGTCGTTTGGGTGAAGAATAGTGCTAATAGAGATGCTACTCTTGATCAATTCAATGCATACTATAAAACCAATTTAACAGAAAACCAAGTTATTTCTATTGAAACAGATGGTATGGCAAATGCTGCTGAACGAATCCTTGTAGTTTCGGATACATACAAAAATGAAATCGTTAGCGCAAAATATGTAAAAGAAGATGTAAAAGAGGACGTAGGTATTCAATATAAATGGTCTGGTAAAGATCAAACAATGGAGATTTTAAAAAAGGATGAGGGTGTAACGCCTGGACAAATCATTGATGGACAAGTCCCTGAAAATCAAGGTGGAGATGTGAAAGATACAACTCCTCCTGTTATCACACATACGCCTATTACGAAAGCAAGTGCAGAAAAAGGGTTGAAACTTCAAGCGAAAGTGACAGATGACGTATACGTAAAAAATGTTGTATTGTCCTATCGCTTAAATGACCAAAGTCAATGGTCAGAAGTACCAATGAATATCTCTTCAGATAATAACTATGACGCACAACTAACTGCCCCTCAGTTGGTAGGAAAAGAATTAACATACAAAATTACGGCTTATGATGGAACGAATGCTGTCTCATCAGATGAATACAAAGTCGAGATTTCACATGAACCTTATAATCCACAAGATGTTCCTTATTTATTGGTGACAGAGCTTGTGCCGGATTCCACGAACGTCGGAAATTCTGACGGCTACGAGTATATTGAAGTGTACAATAACTCTGACAAAACATTGAATTTAAAAGATTATAAAATTCACTATCGCTATCCAGCTGAGGGACCGGAAGCAGACCTCATATGGGCTCCTGAAAAAGAAGATTTGCCATTAGCCTCTGGAGAGGCAATGGTCTTTTGGATTATTAATGCAGAAAACGGAGCAAAAACAGTAGCTGACTTCAATCAAAACTATGGTGTTAATTTAGTTGAGAATAAAAACATCGTCAAAATGTATAACAGTGGTATGGCAAATGGCAGCAATCGTGGGATTGCGATTTCAACCAATACAGGACAAGATATTTCAGTGGGCTATTATAATATTAACGGTACAAATGAAGACTCAGCAAAAGACAAGGGCATACTATATAAGTTCCCAACAATCCCTGGCGATAATATTATGAAAAAATATAGCAGTAAAATTGAGAACGGAACACCAGGCACCGTATCTCCGTATCAAATGCCGGAAGAAAAAGTAAAGCTTACAGAAGATAATGTGGCACCTGTGATTTCAGATCAATCGATTACTGACGCTGTATTAGATCAGACTGACGTTAAGTTGAAGTTTGACATTAAAGACAGCCAAACGGTCAAAACAGCCCGTCTTTACTACAAGAACAATCAAGAATCTACTTATCATTCTGTTGATCTAAAAAAAGATCATGCAGATGGCTTATTCAGATATACAATCTATTCTGCTAATTTGATTGGTAAAGAGTCGCTAGAATACTATTTAGAAGCTTCTGATGGTACGAATACAGCCACAACAGATAAAAAGAAGATTGGTATTATTCAAGATAAACGTCCTGAAGGTCTCACACTAAATGTTGAAGACAATTCTTTACTATCAAAAAATGTATTATTAAAAGCCTTCCATTCTAAGGATAATCATGATACGAAGCTAGTTTTGGATGGTCAGGATATTACCAGTAATGCAACGTTTACAATGGCTGATCCAGCTTACTTTGCAGTAGATGTTGTAAAGACAAATTTATTTTTCAAAAATGCTATTACAATAGGGGACGAAGCCTTACGTATTTTCGATGATACGATTAATGACTACACAACATTAACAGTGCCTATTGATCCTAAATACTTTGAGAAAGGGAAGGAAACAAAAATCTCCATTCGTTCCGGTACGAAAGTGTCACCATTTGATACAAATTCAGAGGAAAACCGTGATGATTTTTATGTCAAAAATATTCGCCTCATTTTAAAAGATGGAACAGTTATTTATGATCCAAAATATAATAATCCAACAAAGGAAATTCCTGTTGGAGATAGTAGTGGAATGACTCCAGTATTAGATGCCAACTTTATGGTGCCTGATGAAAAATATGCAGCTAAATCTTATGCATGGGATACAACTACTGCAAAAGATGGTGAGCATACTTTCATTGCACAGAATAGGAACGAATCTACACAGGCTAAAGTATTGGTCGATAATACTGCCCCTAAAATAACATCATCTGTAGAAGAGGGAAAAGAATACAAAGGTGATTTTACACTGCAAGCAGAAGCAGTGGATGAACATGCAGGTGTACAAGAAGTCACAGCTACATTAGACGGCAAAGACATTACATTACCTATGAAAACATCTTCAGCTGAATTAACACCTGGTGCACATACATTTACCATCACAGCAAAGGATCAAGTAGGAAATACAGCAACAAAAACAACAACATTTAAAGTGGTGGAAGAGCAACCTTATGCTCCAGTATTAATCACACCAAAGGATAAAGCGACAGGTGTCTCATTATCACCGAAGCTTGAAGTAAAAGTATCTGATCCAACAAATGATCAGTTAAATGTATCGTTTAACCGTGGTTATCAATATAAAGCTGACCAAACATCTCATATGACAGTCTTTGCGAACAATGCAGACCGCGAGCCGCCAACAACCATCTCATCGGCAGGAGAAAAGCTTGTCAAAGAGGTAGACAAACTAACAAAGGTGGATGGCCAATATATTACGACAACTGGCTTAGAAAAATATCCATACCACCGTTTTGAAATCAAGCTCGACAAAGCAGTTGACAACGATGACGACATCGAAGTGAATTGGGAAGGTAAATCAATAATCGGTCGAAAAGTTTCGATGTATGTATGGAATTTTGATACAAGTAAATGGGAAGTGAAAGAATGGAAAATCGCAGAAAATAGTGAGAACTTCAAACTTCATGCTTCTATTAAAGGAAAATCATATATAAAAGATAATAAGATTCAAGTGATGGTACAAGATGAAATCGCTGCAACCAATCAATTTGATTATTCATTAATTTGGATGTCCGATACGCAATATTATTCTAAAAGCTACCCTCATATTTATAATAAAATGACGGATTGGATCGCTTCTCAAAAAGAAGCAATGAATATAAAGTATGTCTTCCATACAGGAGACTTAGTTGATAATGAGGATCAAGAGTATCAATGGCAAAATGCGGACAACTCGATGAAAACACTTGATCAAGCAAATATACCTTATGGTGTCTTAGCAGGGAATCATGATGTCAATCATAAAGGAGAAGATTATACAAAATATGGTGAATACTTTGGCGAAAGCCGCTTTAAAGGAAAAAATTACTACGGGGCCTCTTACAAAAATAACCGTGGTCACTATGATTTAATTAGTGAAAAAGGAAATGACTTCATCATGGTATATATGGGATGGGGCGTCAATGAGGAAGACATGGCTTGGATGAACAAAATACTGGCACAATATCCAGAGCGTAAAGCGATTCTCAACTTCCATGAATATTTGCTCGTATCTGGAAATCGAAGCCCAATCGGTGATGAAATCTATAAAAAGGTAGTTGTACCAAATAAGAATATCATTGCCGTACTATCAGGGCACTATCATGATGCTGAAACGCTGATTGACGAAATCGATGACAATAACGACGGTACTCCAGATCGCAAAGTATATCAAATGCTAGCTGATTACCAAGAGGGACCTGAAGGAGGACAAGGCTTTATGCGTCTACTTCAAGTGAACCCAGTTGAAAATAAAATCTATATGAAAACGTACTCTCCGTACTTAGATAAGTTCAACTATTATGATACAAATCAGTATCCAAGCAAAGACGAATTTGTGATTGAAACCGATTTAACACCAAAAGAAAAAGTAGTCGCAACAGATGCAATTGAGGTAAATGTCTACACAAATAATGAAATTGGTCATGTGAAAAATGTCAAAAATGACAAAATTGCATCAGCCAAATGGAAAGACTTAGAAAAGGGTCAAAACTACAGCTGGTATGTAGACGTTACCGATCGATTTAAAGGAAAAACACGCTCTCCGATATGGACATTTAAAACAATCGACGACAAAAAATCCCACCTTGGGAAAAAATAAAAGTAAAAAAAGTTCCAGTCTCTTAGGAGGCTGGAACTTTTTTGCGATCTCTATAGCACAGTAACTTGTTTGTTTAAAAACTTAGACTTTGTTGGTGATTCAAATAGAAAGCTTAATGCCTAAATATCAATAGCAACTCCATATTTATCCAATACGTTTTTTAGTGATTCTAAATGTCGTAATGATTGGTTATGATTGTCTTCATACGTTGTTTTATAAAATGCATCTTGGTCTACTGAATAAAGTTTCAAGCTTCTATATGTTCCTTTTTTGTAACCAAGATAATTACGGAGGGCAGCCTGAATCTCTCTTTCAGCATTTGTTTTAGGGGATAAATCCAGGTCTGTTAGACGGTTAATCCGCTCATCTGCTAATTTAGTGAATTTTGCTTTGTTATCTTCATTTTTTATATAGGACTCATCATTTACCACATTTTGTACAACGGCGTGTATCTGGTCACCGGCCTCTGCTAACTCAAGTTTTAATACTTCGTTTAAACGATTGACGAAATCATTTGATACTTCCCTGTCATATGCCACCTGAATTCCAACAGATTCATTTGATTTCGAGTGATCTATAGCATTGTCACCACTACAACCAGTAACAAAAATAGCGCTTGTCATTAACAAAGTAATAAAAGAAAACTTTTCAAGATGCATAAGTTTACGCATAAAATCCTCCTTGAATGATCCTTATTTTCATATGATTACATTGTTAATATGGTCAAATAAATAATGAAAATATACAAAAATAAAAATATTTACAAATTATGATTCAGATTAGGATGTTCCGCTACAGACAGGCGCTTTCCGCGGGTTTGGCTTCAATCTCCTCGTCGCTACGTTTAGGGTACTGAAAAAGTGTTTAAATACAAATATTAATAGTATTAATCTGGTTTCTGTACGATGTGGAATTAGCTACGCTTTCCGCGGGCGAGCGTTGAGCCTCGTCGTTCACTTCGTTCACTGCGGGGTCTCACATGTCTCGCTTTCCCGCAGGCGCCTTCGCTA
>NZ_JBCMNM010000091.1:0-31352 GCF_050459865.1 Rummeliibacillus pycnus | reverse complement strand
GAGGAGGCTCACCGCTCGCCCGCGGAAAGCGAAGCTAATTCCACATCATGTAAAAAACAGATTAATACTCTTAATATTTGTATTTAAACACTTTTTCAGTTGTCATCGTCTACACAGATGTTAATTTTTTTGTAAAGTGTTGTCAGTTTCTTTTGTCAAATAGACGCAATTAAGGAACGGAGTCTAAGAACGCCACGTCCTGTGGCAACGACTCCGTGACCAACATCCTGTTGCCCCGCAATCAAAAGCAAGTTGAAAAGTGTAACATGAAACTTTTTCCCAGGTAATTCGTAACTAATAGTAATACGAACAAGGAGGCCATTAAAAATGCAAGATGAACGTAAACGCATTTTAGATTTAGTTGAAAAAGGCACCATTACAGCGCAAGAAGCGATAGTATTATTAGAAAAATTAGAACAGCCATCGAATCAATCAATGGAAAATAAACAGCATGATACAACAAATAGAAATACACAAACAACATTTGAACAATCTTTCACGAATTCAGAAGCAAGAGATGAAGAATTCACATGGCAACAGCAAGGAAAATCATCTAGCCAATATCAATCATCAAAAGGAATCGATGAAAATTTCTTTGAAGATTTGAAAAGAGATTTTACACAATTTAGTTCAAAGTTTGTTGATTTAATGAATACCGCTGTATCGAAGGTAAAAGAATTTGACTTTGATAAAGCATTTAATGATCCGAATGTTTATGAAAAAGAAGAAATAATTGATTTAACGGATTTTTCAAATATTAGTATTGATATTCCAAATGGCAATATTGAAGTAAAACCATCCTTAGATGGTACGGCAAGAGCTCTTTATAAAGTGAGACCTTCATTTGTCAAAATAAGTGATAATATAGAAAAAGAATTCCAAGATCAGTTCGTTTGTAAGAATGATAGTGGAACATTACGTGCAATTTGTACAACGAAGAAAATCCGTGTCGACCTTATTTTATATATTCCTCAAGCAAAATATGAAACGGTAACAATCCACCAATTTAATGGCGGATTTAGTACAAACAATCTTGATATTGACAAATTGAAAGTGAAAACGATGAATGGAGGAATAGACTGTAAATCCTTCAACTTCAGAAGAATTGATTTAGAAACTGCAAATGGAGCAATTGAAGTTCGTGATGTAGTAGGTGATGAATTAGAAGCGGAAACAGTTAATGGCCGTATATATGTTGACGGTGCCATAAATGAAATCGAAGCAGAATCTGCTAATGGACATGTAATTGTTACAACTCGTTCTCCAGAAGCAAAGGGGATTAAAGCACAAACAGTAGCAGGTACTGTTGAAATCTATATTCCAAGTACTGTTTCTTTACAAGGTGAAGTTGCATCAAATCTAGGAAAGATGGATGTTCGTTTACCGGATATTCATCGATTAAATGAACAAAGTCAATTTTTACAAAGATCTGTCCAATTCTTTAAAAAGATTGAAAATACATCAACATTATTTATTGTTGGTGAAACAAAAACGGGTTCAGTGATTGTTAGATATAATTTATAGTTAAAGGAATTGACAAAAAACGGGGAGATTTTCTCCCTGTTTTTTTTGTTGCAAACAAATTTCATTCACATCATTTATTTTTCATCAAAAAAACACATATTAATATATTTTACGATTTGAAATAAAACTGTAATGATAGAGAACTAGTACAATGTTATAATAAGGTTAACTAAAATTGGTTAAGTTTTACTATAATATGGGTGGTAAAAAAATGATAGAAATGAAGAATGTCTATAAAAAGTACCCGAATGGCATTGTTGCGGTTAACGGACTTAATATAAAAATTAACCAGGGTGAATTTGTCTATATCGTAGGACCGAGTGGTGCAGGTAAATCGACATTTATTAAAATGATGTATCGTGAAGAAAATGCAACAACAGGCGAAATTATTGTCAATGGAATGAATTTAATGGAATTAAAGAATAAGGAAGTACCTTATTTAAGAAGACAAATCGGTGTCGTTTTTCAGGATTTTAAACTTTTGCCAAGACTAAATGTGTATGAAAATGTCGCATTCGCACTCGAAGTAATTGAAGAAAATCCTGCGAAAATTCGTAAGAGGGTTATGGATGTGTTAGATTTAGTCGGATTAAAAAAGAAAGCGAGAATGTTTCCTGATGAATTATCTGGAGGGGAGCAACAACGTGTATCCATCGCTCGCTCCATCGTTAACGTACCAAAAGTGGTCATTGCAGATGAACCGACAGGAAATTTAGATCCAGATACATCTTGGGATATTATGAATTTATTTGAAGAAATAAATGCTCGCGGAACAACGATTATTATGGCAACGCATAATAGAGAAATTGTAAATAATATGAGACATCGCGTTGTTGCTATTGAAGGCGGTCTAATCGTTCGTGATGTACATGGGGGTGACTACGGTTATGAAAGCTAACACCTTCAATCGTCACATAAGAGAAAGTTTCAAATCGATTGGGCGAAATGGTTGGATGACTTTTGCTTCTGTAAGTGCTGTAACCGTTACTTTGTTATTAGTTGGCGTATTTATGCTGATAATGATGAATTTAAGCAAAGTCGCTAATGATTTGGAAAATGATGTAGAAATTAAAGTACTAGTTGACTTGCAAGCAGACGGAAAAGCCGAGGCGACTTTACAACAACAAATAAAAGATTTGCCTGGTGTAGAATCGCTGAAGTATTCATCGAAAGAACAAGAACTTAATGGTTTGATCAAAGATTTTGGGGAAGATTTAAGCTTATTTAAACAAAGCAATCCATTACGAAATGTACTATACGTTAAAGCAGATAACCCACAACAAACAGCAAAAGTAGCTAAACAAATTGATGCTTTAGATAATACATATCAAGTGTTATATGGGAAAGGTAAAATTGAAAAGCTATTTAACTTTTTAAATATTTGTAGAAATGTAGGAATCGTATTAATTATTGCATTGCTCCTTACTGCGATGTTCCTAATTTCCAATACGATAAAAATTACAATTACTGCAAGAGGTAAAGAAATCGAAATTATGAAATTAGTGGGTGCAACCAACTGGTTTGTACGTATCCCATTCCTTTTAGAAGGTATGTGGTTAGGATTATTAGGTTCCATCATTCCGATAACGATTGTAACCATCTTATATACACAGATATACAATGCAGTCGCACCAAAATTGCAAGGCGAAATCTTCCAACTATTAGATGTTACACCATTTATTTTTGAAGTAGATTTATTGATTTTATTAATGGGTGTCATTATTGGTATTTGGGGAAGTTTTATGTCAGTACGAAAATTCTTGAAAATATAAATCTTGAGAATATAAAACTAGTTAGAGATGAGGGGGTTCACCTGTTGAACAAGAAAAAGCGAAGTTTAACGAGCGTAATTGCCACAACGCTAGCTCTAACATTGGTAGTTCCATCTGTAACAGCTAATGCGGAATCTATCAATGAGTTAAAAGATAAACAACAAGAATTAAATCAAAAAAAGTCCAAATTAAATTCAAATATTCAAGACAAGACTACTAAGATTAACAAAAATCAATCAAAGATGGATGGCATTATGGAGCAGATTTCAAAGCTTGATAAAAAAATCCTCAATACAGATCAAAAAATTACAGTGGCCTTAGAGAAAATTGATAAGACAACATCAGAAATTAATGATATGAAATCATCGATTACTGAATTAGAAAAAAATATAAATGATCGAGATGAACTACTAAAAGAACGTGCTAGAGCGATTCAAGAGAATGGCGGATCCGTAGGTTATGTAGATGTTCTTTTAAAGTCGGAGAGTTTTACAGATTTTATCGATCGTATATCAGCAGTTAATACATTACTAGAAGCAGATCGTTTAATTATCCAAGAACAAAGTAATGACAAGAAAAAACTAGAAGAACAAAAGGCCAAGCTAGAAGGAAAATTGCAGGAGCAAGAAAAATATCGAGATGAACTCACGGCATTGCGAAATTCATTGAACCAAAAGAAAAAAGATAAGGATCATTTAATCGATAAGTTAGAGGCTGAACAAAGTAAATTAAAAGCAAAAAAGAAATTATTAGAAAAAGAATACTCAGAAGCACTTAATATTAGTAAAGAAGTGGAAAAAGATATTGCAAAAGAACAAGCGCGTTTAGCTAAGATTGCTCGTCAGCAAGCTGAAGCAGCTGCGAAAAATTCAAACATAAATACAGTATCAAATAAAGGTGAAACAGGAGATATTCCAGAAGTAGCAAGCGGAACTTGGACAAAACCGACAAATGGTACTCTAACATCTGGATTTGGATGGCGTAATATTGGCTATGGTCCTGAATTTCACTATGGGGTTGATTTAGCGAACAAGGAAGGCACGCCGATTGTAGCCGCCGCTGATGGTGTGGTTTTCAAAGCTAGCCCATTATCTACATATGGAAATGTAATAATGATTACACATTCTATTAACGGACATACATTTACTACAGTTTATGCACATTTAAGTGGATATAATTCAACGGTAGGACAGTCCGTGAAAAAAGGACAAGTTATTGGCTATATGGGTCAGACGGGTCGAGCATTTGGAAGTCATCTACACTTTGAAATCCATACAACAGCATGGAAAGGACAAAGTGTGGGAGCTGTTAACCCATTACGATATATTTCCTTGTAATAAGATTGAGCTATTGAAGTTTTTCTTCAGTAGCTTTTTTTAATAAAAATGAAACCCATATTTTTGTTTATCCCAGCATTTGATAAAGAGTACAAAATAATTTAACATACGGTGTAGGGTATATATCACGTGTGCAGGAAGGTGAAAAAAAGTGCAAGTAACAGAATGGTATAGCATCAAAGCACTTACGATTCCATCTTCTTGGGTGGCTTTATTAAGTAGTTTTGTTCTAACGGGATTATTATTATGGATATTATATCGTAAAGAGATTGCAACCATTTTTTCTGATGCGGTACTACAACTTATACTAATTTGGAAATTTAGTGTCATTGTCACAGATTTTTCAATGGTTATAAAGCATCCACTGACAATTTTATATTTTAATGGTGGTATGATGGGATTGATACTAGGTATCTTGTTTATGTGGGTCTCGCTTTGGAACAAATTACGTCAAAGAGGATTAAAAGAGGAAGATCTACAAGCTGTATTTGTATCAATCATTCTATGTTCAAGCTTTTATCAGATATTGATGGCAGTATTAAATGATGCGGCACTATGGCAAAAGGTGCTCACAATTACGAGCTTTGCCTGTTGGATTATGTTAGCATTGTGGAAAAGAAAAGCAAATTTAATATGGCATAATCAATTGTTACTTTTATTTTTGTGTACGTATGTATTAATTGCTACATTACAGCCATTAGGAATTTGGCAATTATCAGTTTTGGTGACAGCTATGTTAGTGTTATTTAATATATTTTTACAATCTAGGAGGGTACAAAGTTGAAAAAGAAAATTTTTGGTTTGCTACTAGTCATAGCGTTAATTGCAATAGCATTAACTAATTTTGTAAAATCAAAAGTTGATGAAGATCAAAAAGTGGATACATCCTCCACTGAAGTTTCAGCTGAAATGAAAAATGATAGCGGATTAGAAGTAAACCAAACAGCACCAGATTTCAAACTGAAAACATTAGAAGGAAAAGAAGTAAAGCTTTCAGATTATCGAGGGAAAAAAGTGATTTTAAATTTTTGGGCAACTTGGTGTCCTCCGTGTAAAGCGGAAATTCCCCATATGGAAAAATATTATAAAAATCAAGCAAAAGATGATGGCGTGGAAATTCTTGCTGTTAACTTAACCAGTTCAGATAAAGATGAAAAGTATATTCGAGATTTTGTGAAATCATATGATATGACCTACCCTGTTTTATTGGATAAAGAAGGAGAACAACAAAAGCAATATGAAATTGTTACAATTCCTACAACATTCTTTATCGATCAAAAAGGTAAAATCCAAAAGAAAATTATTGGACCAATGGACCAAGATATGATGTCAAAAGCGATTGCTACATTAAAATAATAACAGTTTGTCCACCATTTTTAGTTTTAATTCTTGTTCTCTATTCATACATTAAATGGATACGGGAGGGACGAGAGAAAATGCGAAAATGGTGGCTTTATTTATGTATAGGACTTGTATTAAGTGTAGGAATTTTTGCTTTTGCGAAGTATCCAAAAACAGCCAAGGTAATAAAAGCGGAACAAGGAGTATTACAATCAGTAGGCGAAGCTTATGAGCTAATTCGCAAAGAATCTGTCCATGAAACGACAGAAAAGCAGCTTGTCGAAGGAGCTATCAATGGGATGGCTGGGGCGTTGAAAGACCCGTATAGTACTTACTATACAAAAGAAGAAGCGAAGTTGCATAGGGAACAGTTGTCAGATGAAAGAGTAGGAATTGGTGCAGAAATTACAGAAAGTCAAGGACGTTTTATCATCGTATCTCCGATGAAAGATTCTCCAGCTGAAAAGGCCGGTTTAAAACCATATGATGAAATTGTACAAGTAAATGGTCAACGTACAGATGGTAAAACGTTAACAGAATTATTAGCCCTCATTCGAGGTGAAGCTGGTACACCTTTAAAGATGACGGTCTATAGACCATCAGAAGATCGACATGTAGAGTTAACGATGACAAGGGCCGCGATTACTCAGACTTCTGTTAAAAGTAAAGTATTAGTTTCAGATGGTAAAAATATCGGCTATGTTTCTATTTCAGTATTCGGAGAGAAAACGGCACAAGAATGGTATAAGATTACGAATGAACTTTTGAAACAACAAGTATCTGCCTTAATAGTCGACGTTCGAAGTAATCCTGGTGGTTATTTAAAAAGCGTGGAGCAAGTGATTGGAAGTTTGGTACAACCAAATACAACCTATGCTTATATGGAAGATGCAGTAGGTCACCAAGCACCTCTACAAGTAACGAAAAAAAGAATGGCATATAAATATGATGAACAATTAAAGACAATACCTGTCGTATTATTGCAAGATGAGGGTAGTGCATCAGCGAGTGAAGTATTAAGTGCAGCATTAAAAGATTTGAACCGTGCATCTATAATTGGGGTAAAAAGCTTTGGAAAAGGGACAGTTCAAGAAACGTGGCCATTATCTAACGGAGGAGAGCTCAAGCTTTCAACTCATAAATGGTTAACGCCAAAACGCGAATGGATTCATGGCAAAGGAATCAAAGCAACTTTAGAAGTAGAACAAAATCCATTATTCCATATGAAATTAACGCCAATAACGGGGAGCTTTAAAGAAGGAGATTTTTCAGAAAGTATTCAATCTGTCCAAGAAGTTCTAAAAGCTCAAGGATATTCAGTTAATAGAGTTGATGGCTATTTTGATAGAACGACAGCAAAAGCTGTAGAAGAATATAGCAAAAAACATCAACTAGCTAGTGGATCTAAAATGGACGAAACATTCCTTTTGGAGTTACATAAAGGAATGGTAAAATATAGAGGGGATATAGAAAATGATTTGCAACTACAAATGGCGATTGGTTTTATCAATCATCAATTAAAATAATAGCGAA
The DNA here is from genome assembly GCF_050459865.1 of Rummeliibacillus pycnus. GTDB lineage: Bacteria > Bacillota > Bacilli > Bacillales_A > Planococcaceae > Rummeliibacillus > Rummeliibacillus pycnus_B. The sequence continues at coordinate 23,845 of NZ_JBCMNM010000091.1, read as the reverse complement.
ATCTATTTAGCTAATAGTCGAAAAAGACTTCGTTTTAAAACGGCTGTTTGGTACAATTAAGAGACAATACTATTTGTAGCAATAGATAGAAAGGTGATGCGAACTATGTATGTAGATATTGTCATGGAACTATTAAAAGGCATCGGCCGTTTCTTTTTAAATCCGTTATTGTATGTTGCTATTATTTTCTCCATTTTAATCGGGTATCGTCGAGTGAAAAGTGAGAGAAAATCTTTTAATATACGAATTTTCTGGGGCTGGTCTGAGACGATTTTAATGCTAAAAGAGGGCTGGCTAATTGGATTAGTCATTTCAATTATTAGTATTGCAGTTGGTTTGGTAGTTCCGATTCAATTTATCGTTTTAAGTGCTGCTGTAGGTGTCGTATGCTTACTAACATATTATTATCATCTAGCATCTGCAGCATATCCTTTAGGAATCGCATTTATTATTTTGTGGTATACATATATAACTGATGGTTCATGGCATTTCTTGAATTGGGATGTTACAAGTGCTTCAATGCACGTAGGTATGCTGGTATCGATACCAGTCATGATTGGTCTTTTACTAATTGCAGAAGGGTATTTAATTAAAAAAAATGCTGCAAAACTTGCATCTCCCAAAATTTTAAAAACTGAGCGTGGATTACCATCTGTTATTTATCTTGCAAAACGTTTATGGCTACTACCAATTTTCTTTGTATTACCTACTGGAACAATCAAAGAATTTCTTCCATATTGGCCACAAATCCCATTAGGTAGTGATTCATTTTCATTGATTCTAGTACCCTTTGTAATTGGATTTCAACAACGTTCACGTAAAATGCTTCCAGTACATTTCTATCCACAATTAGGTAAAACGATTGAAATGTTAGGCTTCCTTGTGTTGGCAGAAGCAATTGTTGCTTATTTCTTCCCAATCATGGGGATTGCAGCAGTTTGTGTAGCAATTGTTGGACGAGCATTAATCTCGATTATTTACTCAATTAGTGAACGTCATGGTAGTTATGCTGTGACTCCACAAGATACAGGGGTTATGGTAGCTGGTGTCTTACCAGATTCACCAGCAGAAGCAATGGGCATTCAAGTAGGTGAATGTATTCGTAAGGTCAATGGAATTCCTGTGAAAACAGAGGACGAGCTTTATGAAGCATTGCAAATCAATGCCGCTCATTGTCGACTCGAAGTACTTGATCAAGATGGTGAAGTTCGCCTAAGACAACATGTCATTTATCGTCATGACCATTTTAGAATCGGATTGCTCGTTGTACGATAGGGAGTGATTGTATGTCGGTTATAAAATTTTTAATGGCGCTTATTTTACCTGGTTTATTGGTTATCTTATTTACGCGAATTACATTCAAAAATTATGTAGGTCTAGCGCTTTCAGTCGCATTAATGGCGGCATCAGTTTACGCAGGCTATACACATCCACCTATACTTTATGTAACCGATGCTATTTCGCTTACAATTGGTTTCTGGTATGCAACAAAGATTATGAATCGACATAAGAACTGAAAAAAGTAGAAGCTTGTCCATACAATGGATAAGCTTTTTTTTTCGCACTGTATTGTTATAAAAAAGAAAAACTTTCTGTGAGGAAGAATAATCGAACTATTGTATAATGAGTGGAAGAACTAACGGGTTATAAAAAGTGACTATTTCGCAAACTATGTAAAATGCTGTCGTATTGCGCAACTTATAGGTATTTGATTCGCTCCTATTAAATGATTTATATAGGATTTAAAAGATTAATTTAAAGGAGGCAACTGGAGTGCCAGAATGGTTATCTATTGAAAATTTTCATTCACTTGCACAACAATATCGCTCAATTGGTACTCTATTGGCCATTGCATTACCATTTCTGGAGGCATTTCTACCATTTTTGCCATTAGCCGCATTTGTAGTAGCAAATGCTAGTGCCTATGGATTGTGGTGGGGTTTTCTATTTTCATGGAGTGGTGCTGTTTTAGGAGCATATTGTGTATTTTTAATTATACGCAAATTTGGCAAAAGTAGAATTTTCCGCTTCATTACAGAAAAAAGTACAGTTAAAAAGTTAATTCATTGGGTGGAATATCAAGGATTTACCCCTTTATTTATACTATTATGTTTTCCATTTACCCCCTCTGCAATCGTTAATACTGTGGCAGGTTTATCTAATTTGAAAAAAAAGAGATACTTATTGACAGTTATGTTAGCAAAATTTGTGATGATTTTCATCATTAGTTGGATAGGCTCTGATTTACAAGCTTTAATTACGAATCCGATTCGGACATGTTTGATCATTGTCATCCTAGCTTTGTTATGGTGGGGTGGAAAGCAAGTTGAATCAAAACTAAATAGAAAAATAGAAAATGATATGAAAGAATTTTCGGAAAAAAGAAAATGATATAGAACATTTGTTCTTAATATATGTTAAGCTGTTAGTAGATATAAAAGTAAGTGAGGAGGATTTAATATGTCGCTACGTATTGTAACAGGACGTTCAGGAACAGGGAAAACTACATTAATACAAAAAGAAATCGTAGCTGAAGTAGAAAAACAGCCGATAGGTTCACCTATTTTCTTAATTGTGCCAGATCAAATGTCATTTTCTGCAGAATACGATATGACACACGATTACGACGTGAAAGGGTTAATACGAGCACAGGTCACTACTTTTAAACGTTTAGCATGGCGTGTTTTGCAAGAAACAGGTGGAATTAGTCGTAAAGAAGTAAATGGCTTCGCTTATAGGATGCTAATTCGTAAACTGCTAGAAAATCATAAAGAAGAGTTTGCGTTGTTTCGGAAATCGGCAGATAAGCGAGGATTTACTGCTGAAATGGAATCGTTATTAAAAGAATTCAGCAGATATAGTTTGGATAGTGCAGCATTAACGAACTTAGAAGAAAATTTGGAGCAAGTAGCAGCTCCTCTAACTTTACGAGATAAAGTGCATGATTTACATCTTCTTGTCCAAGCAATTGAAGAATCATTAGGGACTATATATGTGGATAGTGAGGGGTATTATCCGCTACTAACTGCGCAGCTAGTAAATTCTGAAACGATTCGCCGAGCAGATATTTATATAGATGGGTTTACAGCATTTACTACCAGGGAATTTGAGCTAGTTCAAGAACTCTTAAAGGTAGCAAAACGTGTTACGGTTGTTTTACCAATGGAAGCAGAAGCGGATGCAGATGATGAACAAGCTTTGTTTTATCAATCAGCACGTACCTGTGCAAGACTGAAAGAATTGGCCTTTTCGAATGGAATAGAAGTTGAGCCAATAACTCATTGTGCACAGCAATACCGTTTTAAAACCGAGGATTTACGCCATATTGAAAGCCAGTTTGAAGTGTTCCCACCGATTGAACAAGAAAGTGATGGTAGTGTAGAAATAATCGAAGCAGCGAATCGCCGTGCTGAAATTAATGCCATTGCAAGAAGAATTAAAGAGTTAACACAAAATAATCAGATGCGTTACCGCGATATCGCTATTTTATATCGTCAGGCTGATGTATATGATCCACTGATTTCAACCGTTTTCCCACAATATGATATTCCTGTCTTTGTCAGTCAGAAAAAACCGATGCTTCATCATCCACTTATTGAGTTAAGTCGTTCAGCATTAGAAACGATTCAATCTGATTGGAAGTATGAGCCTATTTTCCGTGCGATTAAAACCGATTTGTTCTTCCCAACAACGACTGATATTCAAATTTGGAGGGAAAGAGCAGACATACTTGAAAATTTCGTATTAGCGCAAGGAATATATGGTAAACGTTGGTTTGATGAAAATCGTTGGATTTATAAAAAATATCGTGGCTTAGAGTTGTATACAAAGAATCAAACCGACGAAGAGCGAGCTTACCAACAAGAAATTGAAGCGGTGCGGGGAAAAATCCGCGAACCTTTAAAAGCTTTCGAAGATCAATTAAAAGAGGCTACAACAGGAGTAGATATTGCTACAGCATTATATACTTTTATAGAAAATCTAGAAGTTTTTGATAAACTCCAAGCTTTAAAGGATCGTGAAATTGAAAAAGGTCGATTGTTAGAAGCTAGTGAGCATGAACAAGCGTGGAATAACTGGGTAGAAATACTCGATCAGTTTGTCATGCTATTTGGTGATCAACAAATAACTGTAGAAGAAGCATTTGAAATTTTAGATGAGGGCTTTGACACATTGGAATTTTCTCGAATTCCCCCTTCACTCGATCAAGTGACCGTTGCGACATCAGATATTGCACGTCTAACCAAGACAAAAGCTGTCTTTGTCATCGGTGTTAATGAAGGCGTTTATCCGAAGCGTATGGATTATGAGGGATTATTAGCAGATAACGAACGAGAATGGTTTGCACAAATTGGTTATGAAATTGCTCCTACTTCTAAAACGCGACTACTTGAAGAAGAATTCATAACATATCATGCTTTCACAATGGAATCTGATCGATTAATCGTGTCATATGCAATTGCGGATGAAGAAAGTAAAGCTCTTTTACCTTCACTTTATATAAAACGTTTAGAAGATCAATTAAAAAATATAAAGAAAACGATTGCCTTAGTTGATCCTAGTGAATCAACAGATGAGCAAAGTGCACTTTCTTATATTGTTCATCCTAGAACTTCATTAGCTTTTTTAATGAAACAACTTCGGTTACATTTAGAAGATCACGAAATGGGAGCCGAGTGGCTTGCACTCCAACGTTATTATGAAGAAGACCCCTATTGGAATAGTGTTTTGGAACGCTTAATGCGATCACTAAAAACATCAAATAGAGCAGAAAATCTAACGCCAGAGAATACAGAAGCCCTATATGGATCTACTTTAACTTCAAGCGTATCCCGTATCGAACAATTCTATCGGTGCCCATTTGCTCACTTTTCTTCATATGGTCTTCATTTAGAGGAAAGAGCAGAATATCGTTTGGAAACACCCACGATTGGGGATTTATTCCATGCGGCATTGAAATGGATAGGGGAAGAAACAGATCGTCTAAATATTACGTGGGCTCAGTTATCAAATGAACAGTGTGCAATATTAGCAAAGAAAGCTGTAGAAGCAATTTCGCCACTTCTATATCATCAAATCCTGTTAAGTACTGCACGTTATCGTTATATTCAGCGTAAACTTACTTATATTATACAGCGGACGATGCAATCCCTTAGTCAACATGCAAGAGTTTCTGGGTTTAAGCCAATTGCAGTAGAAGCTGCATTCGGACCAGGAGATCCTTTACCACCACTTGTTATTCAACTTAATGACCATAAGAAAATGCAAATGCGGGGCCGGATCGACAGAGTAGATGCAACAACAGTCAATGATAAACCATATATTCGTGTAGTGGATTATAAATCATCGGCACATAAATTAGAATTGAATGATGTTTACCATGGATTATCGTTACAAATGCTAACGTATTTGGATGTTGCTATTACAAACTCTGAGGAATGGCTACCGATTCATGCAGAAGCTGGAGGGGTATTATACATTCATATTCATAATCCCATGTTAAATACGAATAATAGCTTAACTTTAGATGAAGCCGAAAATGAACGTTTAAAAGACTTCAAAATGCGTGGATTATTGTTAGATGATAATGACTCAATATTAGCAATGGATGATCAATTGGCTGATGGTGGGGGTTACTCTCAAGTCGTTCCAATTTACATGAAAAAGGATGGTAGTACATCGCCTAATATTTCCTCTGTTATTGCACCGAATGATATGCAATCCTTAAGAAACTTTGTTCGAAACAAGCATAAAAACGCTGGAGAAGAAATATTAACTGGTTGTACTGATATTAGCCCATTTAAAATGAATCAACGGACAGCATGTGAGTTTTGTTCATTTAAGAGCGTTTGTCAATTTGATACAACAGATACTGATCAACACTACCGTCAACTTCCTATAGAAAAATCAGGTGAAATTATTGAAAAAATTCGTAAGGAGGCTGGAAACGATGATTCAAATTCCTAAGAAAACAGCAGATGCGACTTGGACAGACGAACAATGGAAAGCCATATGGGCATCTGGACAAGATATATTAGTTTCTGCTGCAGCAGGTTCAGGGAAAACAGCTGTACTTATAAATAGAATGATTGAAAAGGTAATTTCTACTACAGATCCGATTGATGTCGATCAGCTTCTAGTTGTGACATTTACGAATGCTTCAGCCGCTGAAATGCGCCATCGAATGGCTAATGCTTTAGAAAATGAAATTAGCAAAAATCCTCAATCCAAACATTTACGCAGACAGCTTAGCTTGATTAATAAGGCTCAAATTTCAACATTGCATTCATTTTGCTTAAACATTGTACGACAATATGCATACTTAATAGATATAGATCCAGGGTTTAGAATTGCAGATGATACAGAAGCTGCATTATTAAAGGATGATACTTTAGCTGAAGTACTTGAGGAAGCATATGATGGAGAAAATGTGGAAGATATCTATCGTTTGGTTGATAGTTTCACTTCTGACCGTGATGACCAAGCTATTGAAGCGTTACTATATAAACTTTATGAAATGTCCAGAGTAAATCCTGAGCCGATTAAATGGCTATGTTCATTACCAGATTATTATACGATTAATGAAAATATGACCATCGATGATTTAGAAATGACAAAGCATATAAAAAAAGCTATTTTACACAGTATTGATGGCGCGATTGGTTTAATTGAAGAAGTTCGTCAACTCTCTTTACAACCTGATGGTCCGTTTGCTTTTGGAGAAACTGCACAAAAGGATCTGATTATGTTCCAAGAAGCAAGAGGGTTCGTAACAGAACGTAGTTGGGCAGAAGCCTATACTTTCTTCCAGTCTACTAAATTAGACCGTGCAAAAGCGCAAAAAAAGGGTAGCTGTGATGAAGAGTTACTAGAACTAGCAAAAGCAAAACGAAAACAAGCAAAAGAACTTTTTGAAAAACCGATTGAAACTTATTTCAAACGAACTCCTGAAAGACTATTAGATGAAATTCGTTTAATGAAACCAATGATTGAAACGTTGGTAGAACTAGCAATTCAATTTAGTGAACAATATGGCAATGCAAAGAATGCAAAAGGGTTAGTCGATTTTTCAGATTTAGAGCATTTTGCTTTATCTATTTTAACAGATGAAGTAGAAGGTGAACTGGTACCTTCATCTGTTGCACTTGAGTATCGTGCACATTTTAAAGAAGTCTTAGTGGATGAATATCAAGATACGAATCGTTTGCAAGAAACCATATTACAACTTGTGAAAAGCAGAGATGCAGCCCATGGTAATTTGTTCATGGTTGGTGATGTGAAGCAATCTATCTATCGATTCCGTTTAGCTGAACCAACATTATTTTTGCACAAATATTTAACGTATAACGAAAATCCAACCGATACAGGTTTACGTATTGATTTAAATGCTAATTTCCGCAGTAGATCAGAAGTACTTCATGGTACGAATTTTATTTTCCAACAAGTAATGGGAGAAGAGGTTGGGGAAGTTGCATATGATGAAGCAGCCGCTTTAAAACCTAGAGCACCTTATGATGAAAAACAGATGCCTCTTGAATTGGCCATTTTACATAAAGCTGAGAAAGAGGGAGAAGAATCCGATTCAGAGTTATTGGCTGAAGAAGATTTGAAGAAGTCTCAACAGGAAGCAAGGTATATTATTAAAGAAATACAACGAATTATGGATTCGAATATGGTTGTCTATGATCCATGGGAGAAAAAAGAAAGACCTGTTGAATATAGAGATTTTGTCATTCTAATGCGATCCATGACTTGGTCTGTTGACATTGTTGAAGAGTTTAAAACAGCTGGTATTCCGCTTTATGCAGAAATTTCAAAAGGTTATTTTGAAGCACTGGAAGTAATGATTATGTTAAATACATTAAAAATTATAGACAATCCATTTCAAGATATTCCATTTGCATCAGTGTTAAGAGCACCGTTTGTAGGATTAACAGAAAATGAACTAGCAAGTATCCGCTTAGCCGACCCAAAGGCATCCTTTTATGATGCATTAAAACAATTCGTACGTAATGAAGGAACAGGGCTAAAATCTGGTACAGCAGAGAAATTACAACGATTTTTGTTACACCTTGAAGATTGGCGTGATTTAGCTAGACGTGGTTCATTGGCTGATTTAATTTGGCGTGTATATATGGATACAAATTATTATGAAATGGTCGGAGCAATGACAAATGGCAAACAACGACAAGCCAATTTACGTGCATTACATGACCGTGCGATTGCTTATGAAAAAACATCATTCCGAGGATTATTCCGCTTCTTACGATTTGTAGAACGGATGCAATTACGAGGGGATGACTTAGGAGCAGCTCGTGCAATAAGTGAGAAAGAGAATGTTGTACGATTAATGACCATTCACTCTTCTAAAGGTTTAGAATTCCCATTTGTTTTTGTTGCAGGATTAGGGAGAGAATTCAACAAAATGGATTTCCATTTACCTTATCTATTTGACCAGGAGTTTGGATTAGCAGTTAAAATGATTGATCCAGAAAAAAGAATTCAACAAACGTCATTGCCGTTTTTAGCTATGGTTGAAAAGAAAACTTTAGAAATGAAGTCTGAAGAAATGCGTATATTGTATGTTGCGATGACGAGAGCAAAGGAAAAATTATATCTAGTTGGTACAGTGAAAGACTGGGAAAAAACTCAAAACAAATGGCTTGAAGCGAAAAGAATCCCACAGGGGGAGATGCTTCCTGATTATATACGAGCAAGTGCCAAAAACTATTTAGATTGGATTGGTCCCGCATTTGCACGTCACCCAGATTTTGAGGGGAATAATGAAAATAATACGGAATTATCTAGTTGGAAACTTTCGGTTGTAGATACTGATGAATTTAAAGCTAAAAATGAAGAGTTAACTACACAAGATGACATTGAACTAGAAAGACCGCAAATCGACGAAGCAATTTTACAAGAAATTCATACTCGATTTGATACTCCTTATCCCTTTGAAAACACTATTAACAAACGATCTAAGACATCTGTAAGTGAGTTGAAACGACTTCAACAATTAGAAGAACAGGAAGAACCAGAGTATTTTACAAAAGGATCATCAAATCAGCAAAGAATTGCAACAAGACCTGCATTTTTGCAAAAACGTTCTTTAACAGCTGCAGAAATGGGGACGGCTATGCATACAGTGATGCAACATATACCTCAAGCTGGTTTACATGATGAAGAAGCAGTACATCGATTTGTGTATACATTAGTAGACCGTCAACTTCTAACACAAGAAGAGGGCGCTTCAGTACAAGCTTCTAAAATCGTAGCATTTTTTGAAACAGAGATGGGTTATCGTTTCATGAATGCGCTAGAATTACATCGCGAAATACCATTTACAATTAGTCTTGAGGATAGCGAAGGGGATACACAAATTGTACAAGGGGTAGTGGATTGTTTACTAAAAGATTCAAATGGACAGTGGATTTTACTCGATTATAAAACAGATCGTATTCAGTCAAATATGAAAACAATCGAGGGTCTACGTAAAGAATTGATTGATCGATATGATGTTCAACTTTCATTATATAAGAGAGCGTTAGAGGAAATTTTAAAAATCCATGTGGATGAAAAAGTAATTTATGCATTTGAGGCGAAGCAATCAGTTCATTTATAGGAGGAAACTAAAAAAAGTGAATAGTACACCAACAACTAGTAAACAAAGAATTGATACATTGGATATTCTTCGTGGTGTCAGTTTACTTGGGATTTTACTAGTTAATATGTTTGCATTTAGCACACCATTGCCATATATCGATTTGAAAACGTGGTTTACTGTACCAATTGATAAGGAATATCATAAGTGGTTAGATATATTGGTACAGGGCAGTTTTTATCCACTTTTCTCTATGCTATTTGGCTATGGACTTGCCATGCAATATACAAAAGCGACTCGATTAGGTGATTCGTTTTATAAAATAGGCATTAAACGGTTAGTCATCCTTTTCATATTAGGTATTTTACATGCGTTTTTAATATGGTGGGGAGATATTTTGATGACCTATGCTTTTTGTGGATTATTCGTAATTGCGCTAATTCGTTTAAAACCAGGGATCTTATTAGCAATCGGATTATTATTCTACACGGCTATTAATGGTTTATTGGCATTATTAATTGGATTTGCCACATTGTCTGATCCATCTAGTAGTGATATGTCTCAGTTTATCGATATTCAGGGAGTAGAAGGTGCTTTAAGGGCCTATGGTTCTGGTTCGTGGTCAGACACATTTATACAACGACTAGCAGATTTGTCTATTCAATTCTCACCATCGATGTGGATTATGGCTTTATTTACAATTTTACCTTATATGCTGATCGGAGCAGCCGCTTCAAAATGGCAATTGGTCGAAAAAGCAAAAAATAAACTGCTTTTGTGGGGCATACTAGCTGTGATTATGGTTCCACTAGGCATATACTTAAAAGCATTGCCTTATAATATGAATCGTAATTTTCTCTTAGATTATATTCAAACGTATTTTGGCGGTCCAATTTTAGCATTAGGTTATGCTAGTGTGATTGTCTTAATCTGTTGTATTCCTAATTCAACAAAAGTATTATCACCAATTGCAAAGGCTGGCAGAATGTCCTTAACGGTATATATTTTGCAATCAATTATCTGTACAATGGTCTTTTATCATTTTGGTTTAGGGCTTTATGGTAAGATTGGCGTAGATACGGGAATATGGTTAGCTATTGGCATTTACGTGATACAGCTTGTCTTTGCGACGATTTGGTTCATGCTATTTAAGCAAGGTCCGCTTGAAGCAGTATGGAAGAGAATAACTTATGGAAAATCGGTGCTAAAAAAAGAGGAAATTAATCAGTAAATGTTGTATCATGGTAAAAAAAGAAGGAGTGCGAATTTTCATGAAAATCTTATCTTTTCGTTTTAACGATGTTTTGAGTTTTGGTCCAAAAGTAAAAAAAGAAGAAGCTGTTTGGGACGTATTAGCAATTCAAGAAGTCCTTCAAGTACTCCCTTCTTATGCGACAACAATTGTCGAAGGAATGACATACGGTTACGAATTTGTTGAACAAACTCGTAAACTTGTAAGAGCTGCTCAACAATCAGAGAATCCATCACAATTCAAACATGATTTTTCTGAAATTGAATGGTTAGCGCCAATTCCTCGTACGACAAAGAATATTATTTGTATTGGTAAAAACTATAATGAACATGCAAAAGAAATGGGTTCAGATCATGCACCAGAAGATATTATGGTCTTCACGAAAGCACCAACTTCTATTGCTGCAGATAAGCAAACATTATCCGTTCATGAGGATGTCACTTCTCAATTAGATTACGAAGGTGAATTGGCAGTCGTAATTGCAAAAAAAGGCAAAAACATTCCCAAAAACTTAGCATATGATTATGTTTTTGGTTACACAATTGCTAATGATATTACTGCACGTGATTTACAAGATAAACATAAACAATATTTCTTAGGAAAAAGCTTAGATGGTTCATGCCCAATGGGACCATACTTAGTAACGAAAGATGAAATACCAAATCCACAAAATTTAACAGTAGTAACGAAAGTAAATGATGAAGTTCGTCAAAATGGTTCAACTAGTAATATGATGCATTCTGTAGAGGACATCATCGTAGACATCTCTAAACTTGTAACTTTAGAGCCGGGGGATGTTATCTTAACAGGAACTCCAGCTGGCGTAGGTAAAGGTATGAACCCTCCACAATATTTAAAATCAGGCGATGTGGTTAAAGTTTCAATCGAAGGCATTGGTACTTTAGTGAACCGCTTCGAATAATTTCATAGAAATATTCACTAGTTAGACACAGACCGATGGAAGTAGTTTACCATCGGTCTCTTATATTTGTATAGTTCTTACTGTTTTGATAGGATAAACATGACTATTAAATAGAATTTGGAGGATTTTAGAATGGTACACATGCATTTAACTTCGATTGTGATTGCAATCATTTTATTCTTTGTATCAGCTTCGATGCAAACAGGATCTAAAGGCCAAAAAGTAACACATATGATATTACGCGTATTCTACATCTTGATTCTTATCACCGGTGGAATGGTATTCAGCACAGCGATGGCTGGTAATATGGCAATGCAATATGGCATAAAACTAGTAGGCGGTCTTCTAGTAATTGGTATGATGGAAATGGTATTAGTTAGCAAAGAAAAAGGTAAATCTAATGGCGTATTATGGACTCTACTTATCGTTTTCTTAGTCTTTACTATATACATGGGCTTCCACTTACCACTAGGACTTAAATTCTGGTAGAAAAAGATTCTTCTAATTTGGCACACCTCTCTTTATATTGGGGTGTGTTTTTTTGTTAGGTGAAAATTCGATTCTGAAAAAAAGAGAGAGTTTTTAAGAACTTAAATTGTTAAAAGAGCGAATAAAATTTAATAGAGAGCGAATAAACCCGGGAAGAGAGCGAATAAACCCGGGAAGAGAGCGAATAAACCCGGGAAGAGAGCGAATAAACCCGGGAAGAGAGCGAATAAACCCGGGAAGAGAGCGAATAAATCCCAGTGAAAAGCAATTAATTTTCATTCACAAATAATAAATACTCGAAATTACATTTCATACTTTATACTTATTAAAAAATTGAATTCAACTCCGTTTTTCACAGTTTTGTCGAATTTGTTAGGGTTTTTTTGAGTGAAAACATAGAGAGTTTTGAAATGGTTTGTTAAAATTACTTTGGACAGTTCTGCAGAGGAGGACTTCAAGGTGAACGTTGCAAAATGGATAAGTACAGCTGTAGCTTCAGCGTTGTTAGCTTCTACGATTAGCACAACGACAATTGCACATGCTGAAGAAACACATAAGATTGAAAATGAAAGTATATACGATGTATTAGTCGATCGTTTTTTCGATGATAGTGTAGAAAACGATTATAATATTAATGCAAAAGATCCCAAAGCATTCCACGGTGGTGACTTTGCAGGTATTGCTACGAAAATTAATCATATTCAAGATTTAGACTTTACTATGGTTTCAATGGGTTCAGTATTTTCATCCGATACATATGATGGGAGTGCAGTAGTAGATTACAGCAAGATTGAACGACATTTCGGGACAAGTAAAGAATTCAAATCATTATTAAGTGATTTGCACAAAATTAATATGAAAGCAATGGTTGATTTCCCAATTAATAATGTCAGCAAAGATCATGTTTGGGCATTAGAAGGGGATCACAAAGATTGGTATACAGCTGCAAGTGATAATCGCATCAATTGGAATACAAATAATCCAGATGTTCAACAAGCTTTAATTAATGCAGCTGTAGATTTTGTAAGTAAGTATAATGTTGATGGGATTCGTTTGACTCATTTAGGGAACGCAGATACAGCATTCATTAATAAAATGATTTCTGCATTAAAACAACAAAACAACAATCTATATGTTATTTCTAATGAGAACAGCGATGCTAACTTCGACATAGATTACAATAAACAAACGATTGATACGTATCAATCTATATTTAAAAGTGTTGATGAGGATTCATCTAAAGTAGAAGATCCATACAAAGAATATGCATATGGTAAATCAGAAAAGCCTCCTGCATTAATGATTGATGATTTAAATAGTGCTCGTTTTACTCATGCATCAGCTCAGGAGAATATGTTCCCTCCAACACGTATTAAAGTAGCTCTAGCTGCCATAATGACAATGCCTGGTGTACCAATTGTTACTTATGGTACTGAAATTGCCCAAAATGGGGTAAAACCAACTGATACACTTGCTTCAATGGATTTCCGAACAAAAGAAGACATTATATCCTATATTGGTGATTTACAATCCATCCGAAACAAATCAGAAACACTTCGTACTGGAAAATATAAGCTATTAGAAAACAAAAATGGTTTAATGGTTTATGAACGATATTCTGATAATGAAAAATGGATTGTAATGGTTAACAACACAGCTAAAACGCAAAGATACGAATTAGACCCTTCTGTAATTGGGAAGAATAAAGAGCTTCATGGTATGTTTGAAAATGATATTGTACGTCAATCGGAAAATGGTAAATATAACTTAGTATCAGAACGTGAAATTGTAGAACTATACCAAGTAACAGATCATAAAGGTTATAATATTCCGTATATGATTGCACTAGGTTTTGTATATTTATTGTTCATCGGATTTATCGTTGCCTTATTAAGAAGAGGTCGTAAACATAAAAACGCATAACATTTAAAATCCCCATGATTTCATTTAAGAAATCATGGGGATTTTATTATGGGTCTGAACGAGCGCCCACTACATTTAATATAAATCTATTAATCTTTTGAAAGTTGATTCAAGAAGAAAACAGCAATGGTACCTGTACCTGTATGTGCAGCAATGACAGAACCGATTAACTGAATTTCTACTGCTTTTGGATGGAAGTTTTCGATAATTAATGCTTTCATCTCTTCAGCTGCTTCTAAATCATCACTATGCGTAATAGCTATTACTTGTTCAGAAAGGGATTCACCACGTTCTGCCATTAACTCGATAATACGTTTAAATACTTTCTTACGGCCACGGTATTTTTCGATTGGAACTAGTTTGCCATCTTCAACATCTAGGACAGGTTTTATGCTTAATAATCCACCTATAAATGCGCTGGCTTTCGATAGACGACCACCTTTTGCAAGATAATCTAAATCTTCTACAGTAAATAGATGTTCCATGTGCTCTGCAGTAAAGCGAATTTTTTGAGCAATTTCATTTGCTGAAAATCCTTCTTCGCGTAGTCGTACAGCTTCTTTTACTAATAGACCATAACCAAGTGAAGCACATTTTGAATCGATAATAGTTAGTTTCAAATCTGGGTATTTTTCTTTTACTTGTTCAGCCATCATTACAGCAGTGCTGTATGTTCCTGAAAGTTGAGAAGAGAGGGCGATGTAGAGCCCCTCTTCTCCTGATTGACCTAATTCATTAAATTCTTCTAAAAAGCGTTCAGGTGATGCTTGGGAAGTTTTTAATAATTCGCCTTCACGAATGGCACTATATACTTCTTGAATATCAACACCGATTACATCATCATATTCTTTACCTTTGAGTTGAACGCGTAATGGGATAATTTTGACATTGTTTTGCTCGTAAAATGATTTTGGTAAATCAGAAGCACTGTCAGCGTATAGTCTCATTTTTCAAACCCCTCCTATATTAATTTCTATAATCGAAGTCGATCTTTTAGGAATTCTGCAATTCCATCTTCATTATTGGATTTTGTAATTTCATTAGCGATATTTTTTAATTGGCCGATACCGTTACCCATTGCAACACCGACACCAGCATAATCGATCATTTCTAAGTCATTGTCTTCGTCACCAAAAGCAATGATTCGGTCACGAGGAATACCTAAATCTTTTGCTACATGCGAAAGTCCAACAGCTTTGTTCATGCCATGACGTACGATTTCGATAACTGGGAAAGGATCTCCCCAGCGTCTATGATCAATCAGTTCAGCTTTCGTATCAGCTAAATACTTACGGATGATAGGAACACTCTTCTCATTGGATTGGATTAATAAGCTAGTCGGATTATCTTGTAAATAATTCTTTAGATCACCAGTTGTAACTTTAGGATCACCCATACTGAAAATATTGAGTAATTTTTCATCATGGTATTGGACATATACATCGTCCATTACTTCTGCAATCAAGTTTTCAAAATGATCTCGATGTAAGGATTCAACTACTTCTTTTACTATTTTTAAATCAATAGGGCTGTGTACAGTATGCCAATTTTGATTTAATGGATGATGAACGAAAGCACCGTTAAAATTCACAATTGGCGTATGTAAGCCCAATTCATGATAATATATTTTACTTGCACGATAAGGTCTACCAGTAGCAATCATCACTTCATGACCTGCTTCTTTTGCCTGTAAAATCGTGCGCTTTGTCTTATCAGAAATCACTTTTTCATCGGTTAATAGAGTACCATCTAAATCTAAAACAATCAAATGGGGTTGTACCATTCGTAACACTCCCTTCGTTTCTTCCTTTAATGTGTATTTACGATTATTATAGCCATACATGTGAAAATATTGTGACTAAAGGAAAATATATATAAAGTTTATCCTTTCTATAAGCTTTTAGTCAAAGCTTTGTAACAGTCCCTTTTTTTTGATAACATTACAACATAGAGATAGGGAGTGAAATAAATGAAAGTCGATCAAGAAACTTGGGGCAATATCCCTTTACTTCATATATATAATGAGGAAACTATCAATGCTGAATCACCAGTAGTGATTTTTTTACACGGCTTTGAGAGTGCAAAAGAGCATAACCTACATTATGCGTATCAACTAGTGAACAAAGGTATACGGGTTTTAATGCCAGATGCACTTTTACATGGCAATCGTGAAGAAAATCTAGATTCGATTCAACTAAGTTTACGTTTTTGGGAGATAGTCCTTACTTCTATTGAAGAAGTGAACTATTTATATAAACAATTGAAAGAAAGAGGATTACTTGCTACAGACAAAATTGGTGTTTCTGGAACTTCTATGGGGGCCATTGTTACAATGGGGTGTCTAAAAGTGTATCCATGGATTAAAACGGCAGCTGTCATGATGGGGGCACCGGCTTATGTTGAATTAGCGAAAGCCCAAATGGCCGAAATCGAAGAAAAAGGTTTTAAAATTCCTCTATCTGAAAAAGAATTAGATAAGATGTTAACAACGCTAAGTTATTTTGATATGAGTAAACATCCAGAAACAATGGCAGGACGATCTGTATTATTCTGGCATGGTAAAAAAGATCACATGGTTCCGTTTGCTCCTGCTTATGCATTTTATGAAAGTATCCAACAAGATTATGCAGAGCATACTGATGATATAACTTTCATTGTTGATAAAAAAGCAGGACATAAAGTATCACGTTCAGGAATGCTTGCTGGTACGAAATGGCTTGCAGACCATTTGGCATAACAAAATAGTAATGTTATGATGGAGTTATTACTATACGGAAAGGGGAAACACCATGGATGCAGATTTAAAAGAAAATATTCTAGGTGCCTTAGAAAATGTTATTGACCCGGAACTGGGAATTGATATAGTTAATCTTGGCTTAGTATATGATGTAGATTTATCTGATGAAGGTATTTGCTTGGTTACTATGACTTTAACTTCAATGGGTTGTCCATTAGGTCCAGTAATTGTAGATCAAATTCGTACAGCATTATTCGAGATTCCAGAAGTAAAAGATGTCGATGTAAATGTCGTTTGGAACCCACCTTGGTCAAAAGATATGATGTCACGCTACGCAAAAATGGCACTAGGTATTCGATAAATACAGAGATTTAATCAGTGAGGATTGCTTTTCCCTCACTGATTTTTTTGTCTAAAAATTATATTAGTATAACTTAATAATTAAAAGCTTGGTCGCTATAGCGAACCAAGCCTTTTGTATAGATATACTGTTGTTGGGTATATATAAATGATGAATATTAGTCAATACGACAAACACTTGCAGGGCAATTTTCACATTCACACGCATCTTTTAAATAATTTAAATTATGGACTGTGATAATACTTTTATCGAAGGAGATAACTTTTGATTTTTTTAATTCATTTAGCATTCGATTAATTACTTCACGGCTTGTTGCGCATAAATTTGCGAGATCAGAATTCGTTAACGGATAATCGATTTCAATATCACCGTTTTCTTGAAATATTCCATAAGTATTTGTTAATCGAATGATAGTGGAATAGAGGGCACCTTTTTTACCATATAAAAGTAAATCGCGTAATTTTGTTTGTGATTTTAAATTTTGAAGTTGTAACCATTTAATGCACTCGATTAACATATCAGGTTCTTGGCTTAAACACATTTCGAATAAGTTTTTATCAAGGGTAATAATATTTGCATTTTCTAAAGCTTTTGCACTTAAGGGATAATAGCCTGTTTTACTAAAAATGATACCTTCACCGATACAGTCATTATTACCGCAAATACGGAGTGTCAACTCTTTACCACTGACAGTTTCTTTGGATAAAATGACTTTTCCTGATACAACATAAAAAATATCCTTTACTGGTTCTCCTTCTAAGCATAAGTGGCTGCCTTTTGAAACTTTAACTGTAGAACCATTTTCTTCAAAAATCTTTCGAATTTTGACAGGAAGTGGTTCGATTTTATAAGAAGTTACCATATCTTCTTCAACCCCCACTTATTTTTCTTCATTATAACATAGGAAATTTGAATTAATAAGATGCATACAAAATGTCACACTTATGTTGAAATTTAAAATGTATTTGGAAAATAAAATAGGTCAAAAAAGGTCAAACATTTATCTTTACATTTAGAGTTAGTAGAACTATAATGTAATTAATCAAAAGGTCAATAAAGGTCAAACAAAGGAGTTGGATCTTATGCAAATGAAAATGAATAATGAAGAACAAAAAAGCCCATTGGAACAATTTGGACGAAATTTGGTTGAAGAAGTAAAAAAAGGGAAGATGGATCCTGTCATTGGTCGTGATCAAGAAATCCGAAATGTGATTCGTATCCTATCTCGTAAAACAAAAAATAATCCTGTATTAATTGGTGAACCGGGTGTTGGTAAAACAGCTATTGTAGAAGGACTAGCACAACGTATTGTGAAAAAGGATGTTCCTGAAGGGTTAAAAGATCATCTTATTTATGAATTAGATATGAGTGCATTGATTGCTGGTGCAAGCTACCGTGGTCAATTTGAAGAACGTTTAAAAGGTGTTTTAAAAGAAGTCAAAGAAAGTGAAGGTCGAATTATTCTTTTCATCGATGAAATCCACACAATTGTGGGAGCTGGTAAAACAGACGGTGCAATGGATGCGGGGAACATGTTAAAACCAATGTTAGCTCGTGGTGAACTACATTGTATCGGTGCAACAACTTTAGATGAATACAGAATGTATATTGAAAAAGACCCAGCACTAGAACGTCGTTTCCAACAAGTATTAGTACGTGAACCATCAGTAGAAGATACCATTTCTATATTACGTGGTTTAAAAGAAAGTTTTGAATTACATCATGCAGTCAAAATTCATGATCGTGCAATAGTTGCTGCTGCCGAACTTTCAAATCGTTATTTAACAGAACGATTCTTACCAGATAAAGCTATCGACTTAATCGATGAAGCTTGTGCTATGATACGTACAGAAATTGACTCCATGCCACAAGAACTTGATGAAGTTACACGCCGTCAAATGCAACTAGAAATTGAAGAACAAGCTTTAATGAAAGAAAAAGACGAGGCGAGTAAAAAACGATTAGTTGCTTTACGTGAAGAATTAGAAAATCTAAAAGAATCATCTAATGCAATGAAAGACCAATGGGAATCAGAAAAAGCTTCTCTACAAACCATTCAAGAAAAACGTGAAATTCTAAATCGCTATCGTCGAGAATTAGAAGAAGCTGAAAATCAATATGATTTAAATAAAGCTGCTGTGTTACGACATGGTAAGATTCCAGAACTAGAAAAAGAACTACAATCATTAGAAAATAATTTACAAGAAGGTACTGACAATCGCCTATTACGTGAAGATGTCACTTCAGATGAAATTGCATCCATCGTTTCTAGATGGACAGGCATTCCAGTGACAAAATTAGTCGAAGGTGAACGCGAAAAATTATTACATTTAAAGGACACATTACATGAACGAGTAGTGGGTCAAGATGACGCAGTACGCTTAGTAACAGAAGCAGTTTGGCGTGCTAGAGCTGGTATTCAAGATCCAAACAAACCAATTGGATCATTCCTATTCTTGGGACCAACTGGTGTAGGTAAAACGGAATTAGCGAAAGCATTAGCTGCACAACTATTTGATTCTGAAGATCACTTTATCAGAATCGACATGTCTGAATACATGGAAAAACATAGTGTGTCTCGCCTTGTTGGAGCACCTCCAGGTTATATTGGTTACGAAGAAGGCGGTCAATTAACAGAAGCTGTTCGTCGTAATCCTTACTCAGTAGTATTATTAGATGAAATTGAAAAGGCACATCCAGATGTAGCCAATATCTTGCTACAAATTTTGGATGACGGTCGTATTACTGATAGCCAAGGACGTACTGTCAACTTTACAAACACAGTTATTATCTTAACGTCCAATATTGGGTCAAATTATTTAATGGATATTAAAGATCAAGATAGTGAACATGCGGTTGAAGATTTAGTTATGTCTGCATTAAAACAACATTTTAAACCAGAATTACTAAATCGTTTAGATGATATTGTTATGTTCCATTCATTATCAAATGAACAATACTATGAAATTGCGAAAAAATACGTATCCTTATTACAAAAACGTGTTGCTGAACAAGAAATTGAATTACAAGTAGAAGACGATGTATTGCAATGGGTAGTAGAAGAAGGAGTAGATCCAGCATTCGGTGCAAGACCACTACGCCGCTTCGTACAACGTCATATCGAAACATTAGTCGCTCAAGAATTACTAAAAGGAGAGGCAACTGCAGGAACAAAATTAGTTGTTTCTTTGGAAGATGGTAAAGTGGTTATTCGTAAAGAGGACTGAAATTTAAAATCTTCAACACATAATATGTTTTGATAAAGTCTTCAAAAAATCCCGGTGGAAAATAAAATTTCACCGGGATTTTTTCGGAGACTAAAAAAGCATCTTAGGAACCCGTTACGGTCCTACCTACACTTTTCGACTTTTAGCTAGATTGTATTAACATACCTACAAATAGTATTAAGCTCTTTTTTATTTGTTTTGTTCATTTTATATAGGAAGAAAGAAAAAATCCTGCCGCTTTAGATAGGGCAGGATTTTCATTATTCATGATGACCGATTTCTTTAGGTGAATCTTTTGGAATTACTGCACCCATTATTATAATTAATGCGGAAATTACAAGTGAAATCCATAAGCCTTTAGTGAATGCTGGGCCATCTAGTGTTACATTGTTGATAGAGCTGACTACGTAGTTTAATGTAGAAACTAATAGTGCAGACCAAATAACTAACATAATATATTTCATTTATTTCACCTCTATACTGACATTTCTACCTGTTCTATCATATCATATATACTTATTCAATTAAAAGAATCTTTTCAAAATCGTTAATGCAATGGATGGCGAAATTATGGCAGCATGTTGAAATGTAAAAGAATATTCGTTATAATTAAGACCAGATACTAATAATTGATAATAAGAAGAGAGGCGCTACCTCATGAATGCTGGTATTATTGGAGTAGGAAGATGCGTTCCTGAAAAGGTCTTAACAAATTATGACCTTGAAAAAATGATGGATACTTCCGATGAATGGATTCGTACTCGTACTGGAATAGAAGAAAGACATATTGCTGAAGATAATCAAAATACATCAGATATGGCATTTGAAGCAGCTGAAAAGGCAATTAAAGATGCAGGAATTACAGCTGAACAAGTTGGTTTAATTTTAGTAGCGACTGTTACACCAGATCAACCGTTCCCTAGTGTTTCATGTATGATTCAAGAACGTTTAGGGGCAACAAATGCGGCAGCTATGGACGTATCAGCAGCTTGTGCTGGTTATATTTATGGACTTATTACAGCTAAGCAATTTGTAGAAAGTAATGCATATGATTATGTATTAGTAGTAGGTGTAGAGAAGTTATCTAAAATTGTTGACTGGACAGATCGTAATACAGCAGTACTATTTGGAGACGGTGCAGCAGCTGCAATCATTGGAAAAGTTTCTGAAGGAAGAGGTATTGTATCTTATGAGCTAGGTTCAGATGGCTCAGGCGGTAAATTCCTTTATCAAAATGAACAAGATTATATTGCAATGAATGGTCGCGAAGTATTTAAATTTGCTGTCCGCCAAATGGGTCAATCAGCATTAAATGTAATTGAAAAAGCAGGATATACAAAAAATGATGTAGATTATTTAATTCCACATCAAGCAAATATTCGTATTATGGAATCAGCAAGACAACGTTTAGATCTACCCCCTGAGAAAATGTCAACAGCTATCAAAAAATACGGTAATACATCTGCCGCTTCTATCGGAAACGCATTAGTAGAAGAATTAGAAAACGGTAAAATTCATGATGATGATTTAATCGTATTAGTTGGATTTGGCGGAGGCCTAACTTGGGGCGCAGTAGCAATTAAATGGGGAAAATAACTCAAAAGAAAAGTGAGGAATAAAATCATGACAAAACGTCGAGTAGTAGTGACTGGAATTGGAGCAGTAACACCACTAGGAAACGATATTTCAACAACTTGGGAAAATATTAAAGCAGGGAAAGTTGGAGTAGGTCCTTTAACAAGACTAGATCAAGAAAAATTCCCTGCTAAGGTTGCTGCAGAAGTAAAAGATTTTGATATAGAGAAATATATTTCTAAAAAAGACGCACGTAAGATGGACCGTTTCACACAATTCGCATTAGCTGCTTCAATCATGGCAGTTGAAGATGCCAATCTAGAAATTACACCAGAGCTAGGCTTACGTACTGGCGTTTGGATTGGATCTGGAATTGGTGGTATGGAAACATACGAACAACAATTTATGAATTTCATTGAAAAAGGTCAACGTCGTGTTAGCCCATTCTTTGTACCAATGATGATTCCAGATATGGCAGCAGGCCAAGTATCTATTCATTTTGGCGCAAAAGCGATTAACTCTTGTACTGTAACAGCTTGTGCTTCCGGTACAAACTCAATTGGTGATGCTTTTAAAGTAGTTGAACGTGGTGATGCAGATGTTATGATTGCTGGAGGAGCTGAAGCACCAATCACGAATATGGCTGTTGCAGGTTTCTGCTCAAATACAGCACTAACACTAAATCCAGATCCACAAACAGCATCACGTCCATTTGATAAAAATCGTGATGGCTTCGTAATTGGTGAAGGGTCAGGTATTGTTATTTTAGAGGAATATGAACATGCAGTAGCACGTGGAGCAAAAATCTATGCAGAAGTAATAGGTTATGGTTCAACAGGTGATGCATTCCATATTACAGCGCCTGCTCCAGAAGGTGAAGGGGCAGCTCGTTCTATGCAACAAGCAATTGATGATGCTGAGGTAGCGCCAGAAGTTGTCGATTATATTAACGCGCACGGAACAAGTACTAATTATAATGACTTATTTGAAACAAAAGCTGTTAAATCAGTCTTTGGAGAACATGCTTATAAATTAGCTATGAGCTCTACAAAATCTATGACAGGTCATTTGCTTGGAGCTGCTGGTGGAATCGAAGCAATCTTCTCTGTTCTAGCTTTAAAAGAAGGTATTTTACCACCAACAATGAATCTTGAAACACCAGATGAAGAATGTGATTTAGATTATGTACCAAACGAAGCACGTCAACAAGAAATCACATATGCATTAAGTAACTCGCTAGGGTTTGGCGGTCACAATGCTTCATTATTATTCAAGAAAATTTAGATCCATTTAATGGTTTTTAAACATTTATAAAAATAGTAAACAAAACACAGGGCAAAAAAGCTCTGTGTTTTTGTTATATATACATATAGTTGATTGAAGCGGCTCGGCCCAATCGAAGCGAAAATAAACGGGTAATATTTATCTGATCAGATAAATAAAGATAGAATAATTTTTAATTATTGGAATTTTAAGTTAAAATAGCATAATTAAATGAATTGATTTCATAATGTAAAATTCATATAAAATATACGAACATTTCATGATATCCAATTTTGTTATTGCAACGCTTTTGACGGCGAGTACTCGAAATTTCCTTCGTGAGTATTAATTCAGTGAGGTTCAATCATAGTCCTATGGGATTTTGAGCTGAAAGGTACGCAGGAACTTAGTAAGGGTACTAAAAATGTTTAAATACAAACATTAATAGTATTAATCCGTTTTCTACATGATGTGAAATTAGCTTCGCTTTCCGCG
>NZ_JBCMNM010000090.1:0-7686 GCF_050459865.1 Rummeliibacillus pycnus | reverse complement strand
GTCAGTTCGCCCACGGAAAGCGGAGCTAATTCCACTTCTTTCAATAGCACATGGGTGTTTAAAAGTTATTTACACTTTTAAAGCCTCTTTTTGTCCTGTTTCGATATGAATATTCTTCTTTTTTACTTGCCATAAATAATATACCGTTATACAAATACTTAATGTTCCGAAAAATAAAACCATATTTTCTAGACCCATCAAATCTAAAAGAGCACCTGTTGAAAGTAGAACAATTTGGAAAGAAGTACGATCTAACATATTTCTGAATGAGAAGAAACGACCGTGATATTCATTCGGTACTTGCTTTTGGAAAATGGTCATTACCGTTGGGAAGAAACATCCTACTGAAAAACCAAATATTCCAAATGCGATAAGTGATATAGCTGGTATATGTGCGAAGTGTAACAATAATTCCGTTACTCCAATTACTAGTAAGGAGAAAAATAAAATATTATTCGTTTTCCATTTAGCTCCTATATATTTTATTGCAATAGAACCTAGCATAAATGAAATTCCCTCTACCGTATAAATTAGCCCTTTAATTGAAGAGGAATCTTGAATTTCACTAATACTAATTATTAATAGATTAAAAGAACCTAAGAATAACATGGGAATATAAGATAAGATTAATGTATATTTAATCCCCACATCACGTTTCAACAAAGGGAATACTTCTTTGAAACCGCTTTGATCCTTAGATGCTTTTTCTGACTGTTGGTTCAGATTATCTTTTGTTTCAGGTATTTTAAGCATAAATGTAAAGAACAACATAACTAAATATGCAATCATCGAAATACCATAAAGCGCACTTATTGGCGCATAAACCAACACTAGACCTGCAAGAGCAGTACCTGCTACACGTGCAATTGTCGAAATATTCATATCCCATCCATTTAATTGCAACAAATCTTTCTCCTCAACAATTAACGGAATAGAAGCTTGTAACGCAGGAAAATAAAACGCCGCTGCTATTTGCATCGTAACTAGAAATACAATCATCCACGAGATCGAATCTGTCGCCAAAGCAATAAACATAAATGTCACACTAATCACTCGTCCTGCACCAGATAGAATCAATACTGGTTTTTTCTTAGATTGATCAATTAGTTTCCCAGCATACGGCCCTACTAATATCCCTGCAAGCAATCCACAAGATAGAATAAGAGATTTCATAAAATCTGATGGTACCTTTTCTTGCATAAACTCAAGATTACCAATAATTCCAGCCCATAAGCCTAATCCCGCAACTAACTCACCTGATAGTATTATCCAAACATTCGGATTTTTCCACATACATCCACCTCCAAAAAAGAAAGGAACTGCATCCAGTTCCTTTCGCATTTTATTGATTCTATTGTATCGCAATTCGAATATTTAGAATAGCTAAATAATTTAATTATTCTTCAACAACAATTGCAGGAAGTTTTTGTACATGCATTATATCGCCGTCTGTATCGACATCGATTGCATATGAACCGTTAGAGAATCGATCTGCTAGTCGATATTGATCTTCACGTAATTCTTCTTGAACACCATTTTCAGTCGTGATTTGAATACCTTCACCTTTTTCAACATATACAACGTCACAAATCCGATGTGGATTTTTCTTTAATTCATGAAGTATTAGAACACCACGAAGAGCACGATTCCCTGTTTCCACTTCATCTAAAGCCATTTTCTTAACCGCACCACGATGTGTAATCACCATTACTTTTCCTTTATGTCCTTCAGGAATTGCATTTGCTGCTTGAATGAAATCATCTTCTTTTAGATTCATCGCTTTAACTCCAGCAGTTTTAATTCCAGTATCTTGAACATCATCTAACTTAAATCGAATAGAGTAACTGCAATATGATGTTAGTAAAACTTCAATTGTAGGTTCTACAACATCAGCAAAAATTACAAGATCATCTTTTTTGATATTCATCATTTTTAAAGGTTTTGTATATCGCTGAACAAGGAACTCAGCTAAAGCCGTACGTTTGATTTGACCATTTTTCGTTATAGTTAAAACAAATTTATTTGCATTAAAATCTGTAACACCGCAAGCATTAATAATATTTTCATTAGGATCTAAAGGCACAATACTTGAAATATGTTGACCGAGGTCTTTCCAACGGATATCAGGTAGTTCATGAACTGGTTGGAAAATATAGTGTCCTTTATCTGTAAATAATAATAAATGTTGTTGTGTATTGAGATTTGACTCATACAATAAATGATCAGATTCTTTCATTGCAAAATCTTTTCCATTTGAAGCATTGTATGAACGAATACTTGTCCGTTTGACATAACCATCTTGAGTGACAGTTACAACAACATCTTCACTTGGAATTAATACTTCCATATCCACTTTAATGTCTTCAATTTCTTCTTGAATTAAACAACGTCTAGGTTCTGCAAAACGTTTACGAACTTCTTGTAATTCCTTTTGAAGTACTTTGACTAGTTTTGCATCACTACCCAAAATACTTTGTAGCTCGAGTATTTTCTTTTCAAGCTCGTCTTGTTCAGTTCGAAGCTCTGTTATATCTGTATTTGTTAAACGATATAATTGTAATGACACAATTGCTTCAGCTTGTATTTCAGTAAAAGCAAATTTCTCTTGTAAATTATTTTTCGCATCTTTTTTATCTTTTGAAGCACGGATTGTTGTAATCACTTCGTCTAAAATAGAAAGAGCTTTCATCAAGCCTTCAACAATATGTAAACGATCTTGTGCTTTTTTCAACTCAAATTGAGAACGTCTAATAACAACTTCTTTCTGATGAGCTATATAAGCATCTAAAAGAAGAGGTAAGCTCATCATCGTTGGGCGACGATTATAAATCGCAATCATATTGAAATTATACGTGACTTGAAGGTCCGTATTTTTCAATAAATATTTTAAGATAGGTTCGCCACTTACATCTTTCTTTAGTTCAATTACAATTCGTAAACCCGTACGATCTGATTCATCACGTACTTCTGCAATACCTTCTAAACGCTTGTCTAATCTCATTTCATCCATTTTCTTTACAAGATTAGCCTTATTCACTTCATAAGGAATTTCAGAGATGACAATTTGTTCTTTTGAACCTTTTAATTGATCGATTTCAGCTTTTGCACGAACGATTATTTTTCCTCGCCCGGTTTCGTAAGCTTTTTTGATACCATCAATTCCTTGAATAATGCCACCTGTTGGAAAATCAGGACCTTTCAAAACTGTCATTAACTCATCTACTGAAGCATTTGGGTTCTTCATACGCATTAAAACAGCATCTAACACTTCTGCTAAATTATGTGGAGGAATATCTGTCGCATAGCCTGCTGATATCCCCGTTGATCCATTTACTAACAGGTTCGGAAATCTTGATGGTAAAACGGTCGGTTCCATATCTTGGTCATCAAAGTTTGGTATAAAATCAACCGTTTCTTTTTGAATATCGCGAAGCATTTCAGCAGCGATTGTTGATAATCGAGCTTCTGTATAACGCATTGCTGCTGGTGGATCACCGTCAACAGAACCGTTATTACCATGCATCTCAATAAGCATATGACGTGCTTTCCAGTCTTGACTCATACGTACCATCGCTTCATAAACCGAACTATCACCATGTGGATGATAGTTACCAATTACATTCCCTACTGTTTTTGCAGATTTACGGAATGGTTTATCATGTGTGTTTCCCTCCATGAACATCGCATATAATATGCGACGTTGCACAGGTTTAAGTCCATCTCTAGCATCCGGAAGAGCTCGGTCTTGAATAATATATTTACTATATCGACCAAAACGATCACCGATGACTTCTTCTAAAGGCAAGTCTTGATATCTATCTGCCTGTGTCATTTAAGCTCCTCCTCTTCTTGTTGTATTAATTCACTTTCTAAGATGTTATCGTCTTCTTCAAGGCCAAAATCAACATGCGATTCAATCCATTTACGACGTGGTTCAACCTTGTCACCCATTAATGTTGCAACACCTTTTTCCGCGCGATCGACATCATTGATTTTAACGCGAATTAATGTACGTGTTTCTGGGTTCATTGTTGTCTCCCAAAGTTGATCGGCATTCATTTCACCAAGACCTTTATAGCGCTGTAAAATATAGCCTTTACCGATTTTTTTAATTGCTTGTTGTAGATCTTTTTCAGTCCAAGCATATTCAACTACTTCTTTGCGACCAGAACCTTTAGATACTTTATAAAGTGGTGGTAATGCAATATACACTTTACCCGCTTCCACAAGTGGTCTCATGTAGCGGAAGAAGAACGTTAATAATAATACTTGGATATGTGCACCATCAGTATCAGCATCCGTCATAATTATGACTTTATCATAGGCTGCATCTTCAACATTGAAATCTGAACCTACCCCAGCTCCAACAGCATGAATAATAGTTGAGATTTCTTCATTTTTCATAATATCTTGCAATTTTGCTTTTTCAGTATTAATGACTTTACCTCGAAGTGGCAAAATTGCTTGGAAAGTACGGTCACGCCCTTGTTTAGCAGAACCACCCGCAGAATCACCTTCGACTAGGTATAATTCATTTTTAGATGCATTTTTTGATTGAGCTGGTGTTAATTTACCGGATAAAATGGTTTGTTTTTTAGATTTTTTACCATTTCGTGCATCTTCTCTTGCTTTTCGTGCTGCTTCTCGAACTTGTTGTGCCCGAATAGCTTTACGTACAAGTGATGCGCTTAGTTCAGCGTTTTCTTCCAAGATATACATTAGTTGCTGAGAAATTACCGCATCAACTGAGCTCCGAGCTTCAGATGTACCTAGTTTCCCTTTTGTTTGACCTTCAAATTGCAATAGGTGTTCTGGTATCCGTACCGAAATAATTGCTGCAAGTCCTTCACGGATATCAGAACCATCTAGGTTTTTATCTTTTTCTTTCAATAGTCCAATTTTACGAGCATAATCATTAAAAACTCGCGTCATGGCAGCTTTTGCACCTGTTTCATGAGTACCGCCATCACGTGTTCTTACATTATTGACAAATGATAAAATCGTTTCAGAATAGCCATCATTGAATTGGAATGCAAATTCAACTTCAATTTCATCTTGTGTTCCTTCTACGTATTTAACTGGGTGAAGGACGTCTTTTTCTTCATTCAAATACGCTACAAAGGCTTCAATTCCGTTTTCATAGTGATACACTTCATGACGTTCTGTTGCTTCTTCGATTAATTCGATTTTTAAGTTTTTAAGTAAAAACGCCGATTCACGTAAGCGTTCTGCTAATGTATCGAAATTATATTTTGTTGTTGAAAAAATCGTTTCATCTGGTTTGAAATGAATAAATGTACCGGTTTCTTTCGTTTTACCTATATTCTCTAAAGTGGTAACGGGTTTCCCACCATTTTCAAAACGCATACGATACTTATTTCCATCGCGATGAATAATTACTTCTAACCAAGTTGAAAGTGCATTTACTACTGATGCACCAACACCATGTAAACCACCACTTGTTTTGTAGCCACCTTGTCCAAATTTCCCACCTGCATGCAAGATGGTGAAAATTACTTCTGGAGTGGGTTTACCTGTTTTATGCATTCCTGTAGGCATACCTCGTCCATAGTCACGCACACTAATACTTTGATCAGCATGAATTTTTACAATGATATGAGAACCGAAACCTGCTAAAACTTCGTCCACGGCGTTGTCTACGATTTCATAAACGAGGTGATGTAACCCTCTACTATCTGTGGAACCAATATACATACCAGGTCGTTTTCTAACGGCTTCTAGTCCTTCTAATACTTGAATATCATCTTCATTGTAAGACGTGATTGTCTGTTTACTTGTCAAAAAAATTCCCCCTAAATACAAACACCCGTTCTACTTTTATTGATATTAAACACAATCATTGAAACTGTCAACTTTTTGCATTTTATATACATATAGCATTTATTGTATCAAACGTTGAATTGAAAGGAAAATAAGAATATGATTAAAAGCGAATAAAGTTGATGATTGTGTACTCTACTGTATTCATGATAAACTATTAGTACAATATAATAGTACCAACTACTAAAAGCAAGAGGGAGTTTTTTATGAATAATATTCTAGTTTTGGTTATAGCTTATCTAATAGGATCGATTCCTTCAGGGCTATGGATTGGCCAAATTTTTTATAAAACAGATATCCGAAAACACGGTAGCGGCAATTTAGGTGCAACAAATACATTTCGTGTTCTTGGAAAAAAAGCTGGAATAGTTGTAACACTTATGGATATTTTAAAAGGAACAGTCGCTACCCTCATTCCAACGCTTGCAGTCTTTTCAGATAGTGGAATTCATCCTCTTATTGCAGGTATCGTAGCAGTAATTGGACATATGTTTCCAATATTCGCTGGCTTCCGAGGTGGTAAAGCAGTTGCAACTTCAGCTGGAATGTTGCTCGGTTATCATTGGCCAATCTTCGTTATATTACTTATAGCATTTTTACTTTGCTTAAAAATATTCAAAATGGTAAGTCTAGCGTCTATGTTTGCAGCAGTTGTTGCTTTCATTTATGCACTTATTTATGCTATTTTAGATAAAGAGTATTTGTTATTAATAATTATAACGATCATTGTAGTCTTTATATTCTATCGTCATCGCACAAATATTTCACGTATTAAAAATGGTACTGAGCCAAAAGTTACTTGGTTATAGATAAAAGGAGTGTTCACATGAAAATTGTGATAACTGATCAAGCTTTACAATGGTTTTTAAATGAAATGGATGTACAATTTGGTGACACCATTCGCTTTTATGCACGTTACGGTGGCTCTAATCCTTTCCATGAAGGTTTTTCCCTCGGCATGAGTAAAGACGATCCTGCAAATCCTTCTGTTATAGCAAAACATGACGGTATAACATTCTTTATCGAAGAAGATGATTTATGGTTTTTCAACGGCTATGATTTATATGTAGACTTCGATCAAGAGTTAGAAGAACTTATCTATGATTATAAATAAAATACATACAAAAAGCGTGCTAGGTATTAATTAGCATGCTTTTTGTTTTGAACTACTTGGCATGTAACGATTGAAACCTAGCATTAGTTTTGAATTTCTGCAATTTCCTTATATTTGTTATACCATTCTTCATCAACATGATTAAACGCTACCGGACGAAAGTTTTCCTTTTTTACTACAATGTGTTCAGATGTTGCAGTAGCTGCAATTGTGCCATCTGTATGTAAAATTTCATAGCCATATACAGTGCGTAATCGATCTTGTGATTTTACCCATGTTCGAATAATTGCTTTTTCACCATATCGTAAAGCCGCCTTATAGCTTACATTTACATTCATTACTGGTGAAACATATCCATCTGCTTCAAATTTAGTTACCGAAAATCCCAGATCACGAATAAGTTGTGTTCTGCCAACTTCCATCCATATTACATAATTCGCATGATAGACAACACCCATTTGATCGGTCTCGGCATAGCGAATTTCAATTTCTTTTTCACTTACAAACATTTTTGTCACCTCATTCACTAGTATATCGAAATTTCTTCAAAAAATCTTATTCTGATTATCTTTTCAACAAAAAACCTTAAATATTTCACAATTCGTAAATTTCCGATGCAATTTTATTAATAAATATTATAAAAATGTTATTAATAATTTCTAAATATACAATTAATATCCGGATTATACTCCAACTTTACTATTTGCTTAATATGCCGCTCCAGATGGCGC
>NZ_JBCMNM010000089.1:0-15091 GCF_050459865.1 Rummeliibacillus pycnus | reverse complement strand
GAGTCGCCATCTTCCGCTTCTTATACAGTATTCTAATTGATATAGCACATACTGTTTCCTCATTTATTGTTCGAGTTTTATATCAAATCTTTGAATTATGAAATTGACTCAAGTATCTTCTTTTAAGAATATTCTTTTAAATAATAGATTGAAATACATTTTAAATCGCATTACCTTGTCTAAGAAAGGAGGTTTAAAATATGAAAATAACTATTGAAGAATTACCTGAATCAAGGATTGCTTATCTTCGGAGCGTTGGAGAATATGGTGGAAAGCAAAACAAAGAACTAATGGAGTCCTTTAAAAAGTGGGCACGGTTGAATGGTGTATTTGATAATTCTACAATTTTAGGTATACCACAAGATAACACTGAGGTTACGCCTAAAGAGGAATGTCGTTATGATGTTTGCGTTATTATAACTAAAGATTTTAATGTAGCTAAACCAGCTCAAGTTGGTAAATTTTCTGGCGGAAAATTTGCTGTTTTCTTGCTTGATCATACAAAAGAGGCAATCAGTGAATTTTGGCGTAATATTTTTTCTGAAATAGAAAAAAATAATCTATCAATAAGAGAACAACCAATTGTAGAAAGATATACTTCACAAATGATTGATAATCATTTATGCGAAATATTAGTTCCTATTCAGTAACAGAAGCATGGGAATTCCCCACCTTTTGTTCACGTAATGCTCATTATAAGCATGCTAGAGTTGATTTCCAGGTCTAATATGAAATTTTGATATTTAATTTAGAATAAAGTTTGATTAAAGTTTAATCAAATTCTCGTTAACAGATAAATAAAAAGAATCTATTTTGAAGTGATCAAAGTGGATTCTTACCTTCCTAAACTTTAAGCCTATTCATAGAGAATAATTTTAAGTTATGTCTTAAATTTAAGTATCTATAAAAAAACTCACCCCTAAGTGATACTAAACGGGTGAGTTTTTAAACTTTTTGATTAAAGTTCTGAATAAAGATGTTTATACAAAAGTTTATCTTCTACATGCTTCATTTGCACCGAATAAGCCGATGGATTTGTTTTTGTTCCAAACACTACTCCAATAACGATGTGGTACTGGTCCATTGCCAGCATAAGGAGCAATTTCTATCGTTAATCCAGGTTTCTTTTGATTTAATATAAACCAGTCAGCAGATGATCCAGAGCCTCTGTAGTATAGTGGAGGAACAACTGTATAGCCTGTAATTTTCCCAACACTTTTAGCCAATTTTAAATCTCTCGTACGATTAGAGCCTTTTTGGAAATTAAACCAATACACAATTTGTCCTGATGAATGATAGGATAAATCTGTTTTAAAATGATGACGTTGTACAAATGATTTTAAAGCTTGTGCTTCAGGTTCAGAAAATGCACTTGTTCCTTTATAATTCATATAGGATTTAGGTGTATATGCGACATATTTCCATAATCCATCGAAATTACGGTTTAAGTCAACACCTCGACCATTCGCCTTCCAACGATTAAAATTATTGCTTCCATGATTATATTTTTTGAGATTTGCTCTGTATTTACTATCCATCGAATTAATGCCCTTTTGTACTAACGTAACACCATCAGGATTCATCATAGGCACAAACCATATACTTGTTTTATCTAAAACACGCTTTACATTATATCCAGCATAATTTGTTCCTTTTCGATAGGAAACTGTATACTGATCGATCATTTCCATTAAAACATTCGTCGTCATATGCTCCCGTCCATGTATAGCAGCATCCATTAAGATTTCTTTCTTTCCATTCCCTACTCGTAAAGCATAGATAGAGCGTCCTTGTACTGATTCTCCAATCTTTTCAACTTCAGTAAATTCAGGATATAGCTGTGCAATTACTCGAAGGTAATAGTTGTACATCCCGTATGTAATGTTCTTTGTTGGGTCAACCATATTGGAATGGTTAAAGTATTCAAGATTAACATAACCTGATTTCCCCATATAATTAATGATTCCCTTGCTACCTTTTAAACCTTTTAGGGTAACAACTTGACCTTTATCAATTGTTCCCATTTTATTACCTTTAGAAGTATAAATAGAATTCGTTTTACTTACTGTTAGCTTAATGGGATAGGTGGATTCTATTAATGATCCAAGTGAAACAGGTTTTTCTGTAGGAATTGTTCCTTTTTTGGGGATTGCAAATGTTTGTCTTCCAACTTGAATAATATGATAGTTAGTTGTTGATTTAGCTACTTTTACCACTGCTCCGTTAACTAATGTACCTTTCGCTTTATACTTACCGCCATTTATTTCGTACATCTTAACTGAGTTTGTTGCAACTTCTACATTACTGTTTTTCTGATACTCAATATTTATATCACTAAAAGGAATATATCCTTTTACACCAGCAACTGATACTACATAATAATCTTGAACTACATCAATTACTTTAAATACAGTATCTTTTGTTCCTTCGACAAGAATTTTCGAATGATTATCCCTTTGTGAGTAAATGTTAAATTTACTTTTAGTTGTTATGGCTAGATTTCGCTTCTGAGTTAATTCTGAAGGGTTTTCTGTCGAAGCAATTAAGTTTTCCGATTTAATCCAATATGTATTTTCCCCAATTTGGATTTCAAAATAATCCTCATTTGAAGTTTTTGTTACATAATATGTATGATCATCTGATGGTAGTTTCAATTTTGTTGGTTGTAATGATTCCGGTGTAAAAAGTTCTGCATCTGAACTTATTTTAGCGGAATTATCAATAATCTGATTTTCATTTTCAGATGAAGTTGTATCACTTGTCTGAGTTTGATTATTATCTCCCTCTGAACTGTTTTCTAGAACTTGTTTTGTTACTTTGATTGCACTGTCTTTTCCACTGACTGTAGCCGCAAATACGTCATTAGAAAGTAAACTCATCGACAGCAAAAATCCCGTTGAATAGACAAGTAAGTGCTTAATTTTGTTTTGCATTTCCATTATTTATTAACACCTCATTTATTTACTAGTATAAATATACCATAAAATCCAGTACTTTGGTTTGATTTAAAATGAGATTGTGTTGTTTATCACCTGTTTCGCAACAGACAGAAGCTTTCCTTCCTCGAACAGATTTGTCCCTTAATTACCCTTACCTCTAGACTAGTACCCATAGTCGAACCACCCTCGAAAAACAAAAAAATACATGTGCACAAATTAATTGTGCACATGTATGAAAATGTTCATATGGCTATGAGCTTATTTTGCTAATTTGTTACGTAATACCATTTGTAGAATACCGCCGTTACGGTAGTAATCTACTTCTACTTCTGAGTCGAAACGAGCAAGTGCTTTGAATTCTTTTGTAGAACCATCTTTAGCAGTTGCAGTTACAGTTAAGATATCGCGAGGTTTAACGCCTTCACCAATTTTCACTGCAAATGTTTCTTCACCAGTAAGGCCTAGTGATTCAGCGTTAGCACCATCTACAAATTGTAGTGGAAGAACACCCATCATTACTAGGTTAGAACGGTGGATACGTTCGTATGATTCAGTGATAACTGTTTTAACACCTAGAAGGTTAGTACCTTTAGCTGCCCAGTCACGTGAAGAACCCATACCGTAATCTTTACCACCAAGTACTACTAAACCAGTGTTGTTTTCAGCATATTTCATTGCTGCATCATAGATGTATTCAACATCGCCTGTTGGCCAGTAAGTAGTGAAACCACCTTCTGTACCTGGAGCGATTTGGTTACGGATACGGATGTTAGCGAATGTACCACGCATCATAACTTCGTGGTTACCACGACGAGAACCGTAAGAGTTAAAGTTACGTGGTTCTACACCGTTTTCACGTAAGTATTTACCAGCAGGAGTATCTTTACCGATTGCACCTGCAGGAGAGATGTGGTCAGTTGTAATTGAGTCACCAAACTTAGCTAACACGCGTAAGCCAGAAAGTTCTTGAATATCCTCTGGTTTAGCAGATAAGTTTTGGAAGAATGGTGGGTTTTGGATGTAAGTTGATTTATCATCAAATTCATATAATGAATCAGTTGAAGTTTCAATTGCATTCCATTTTTCGTTAGCGTTGAATACTGTTTCATATTCTTTTTGGAATAATTCACGAGTAACAACTTTTGAAAGTACTGCGTTAACTTCTTCAGTTGTTGGCCAGATATCATCGAAGAATACATCTTTACCATCTTTGTCTTTACCGAATGAATCTTTACGTAGGTCAACATCTACAGTACCAGCTAATGCATAAGCAACAACCAATGGTGGTGAAGCTAAGTAGTTAGCTTTTACTAATGGGTGTACACGACCTTCGAAGTTACGGTTACCAGAAAGTACTGATGTTACGAATAAATCATTTGATTTGATTGCTTCTTCGATTTCAGGTAGTAATGGGCCTGAGTTACCGATACATGTAGTACAGCCGTAACCTACAGTGTTGAAACCAAGAGTATCAAGGTATTGTTGTAAACCAGAGTCTTGTAAGTAGCCAGTAACAACTTTAGATCCTGGAGCCAATGATGTTTTAACCCATTTAGGAACTGTTAAGCCTTTTTCAATCGCTTTTTTCGCAACAAGACCTGCAGCGATTAAAACGTATGGGTTTGAAGTATTTGTACATGAAGTGATTGCAGCGATACCAACAGCACCTGCTGGAATTTCTACATCGCCTTCAGCAAATTTAGCTGTTGCTGTTTTTGTGAATTCATCTTCAGTTAAACCGAAGCCTTGAACGCCAGCTGGAGCAACTACTACTTCGTGGTAGCGATTTTTCATGTTAGAAAGTGGAATCAAATCTTGTGGACGTTTTGGACCAGAAAGGTTTGGTTCGATATCGTTTAAGTTGATTTCTAATACATCTGTGTAAGTTGGTTCTAATTCTGGATCAAAGAACATGTTGTTTGCTTTTAAGTAAGCTTCTACAACTTGGATGTGTTCTTCTTCACGACCAGTTAAACGCATATAGTTAAGTGATTCTTCATCGATAGCAAAGTAACCACAAGTTGCACCATATTCAGGAGCCATGTTAGAGATTGTTGCACGGTCAGCTAATGGAAGTGCAGGTACGCCAGGTCCGAAGAACTCAACGAATTTACCTACAACACCTTTTTTACGTAACTCTTGAGTAACTTTAAGAGCTAAGTCAGTAGCTGTTGTACCACTTGGAAGTTTACCAGTAAGTTTTACACCGATAA
This sequence comes from Rummeliibacillus pycnus, assembly GCF_050459865.1. Lineage (GTDB taxonomy): Bacteria > Bacillota > Bacilli > Bacillales_A > Planococcaceae > Rummeliibacillus > Rummeliibacillus pycnus_B. Next base: position 9,939 of record NZ_JBCMNM010000089.1, on the reverse strand, counting down.
CTTCTGGGATTGGGAAGTATGAAGGTTGACCTAACATACCAGCTTCAGCTTCGATACCACCAACGCCCCAACCAAGAACGCCGATACCGTTGATCATAGTTGTATGAGAGTCAGTACCAACTACTGAGTCTGGGAATGTTTCGAATGTACCATCAGTATTTTCATTTACGTGAACTACTGGTGCTAGGTATTCTAAGTTAACTTGGTGCACGATACCAGTTGCTGGTGGAACTGCACGGAAGTTATCGAAAGCAGTTTGTGCCCATTTTAAGAAGTTATAACGTTCTGCGTTACGTTCGAATTCAAGATCCATGTTTGCTTGTAAAGCAGAAGAGTTACCGTATTTATCAACTTGTACTGAGTGGTCAATTACTAAGTCAACCGGAATAGCAGGGTTGATTTCGTTAGCGTCGCCGCCCATTTCTTTCATTGCTGTACGTAGAGATGTTAAGTCAACTACTACTGGTACACCAGTGAAATCTTGTAGTACTACGCGAGATGGTTTGAAAGGTACTTCAGCGTTTGCGTCTGCATCTTTACCCCATTTAGCTAAGTTGTCTACGTGATCTTCTTTGATTACGTAAGCGTCATATTGACGTAATACTGATTCTAATAATACTTTGATTGAATAAGGAAGGCGTGAAACTTGTGCTACGCCAGCTTCTTCGATCGCAGCTAAACGATAAAAGTTGTAAGTTTTACCGTTAACTTCGAAAGAAGAACGACTATTATGCAAGTTGTTGTTTGCCATTGTTCGGTTCCCCCTCTAAATAAACTAATGAAAAGGCTTTTTATAGAGCTACTTTTCTCCAAAACCTATAATAATCGATAAAGATACATAAGTAAATAACATTAATTTTATACATTGTGATAAGTAAAATTTATGACTCTTTAATTAAGAAAACGATTTCGAACATTTTCATCAGGAATTTTACATATTTTACTTGAATTCGTAAATTTATAACGATTTCTGGATATTATTCGGTAAAAAAAATCACGGATGGGTGATGGAATTACTTTAAAAATAAAAAAGAACAAAAAAGGAAAGTTTAAATTTTTTGTAATAAATAGAATCGCATTGGATTCTGTTAACATTTTTCCATCTTGATAAACAACAACCGAATCTAAATTTTGAGTTATATTTGCTGGTAATAACTTTGCTGCGACTTCTCCTTGTAGTGGTGCAAATTTTAAAATCGGTTTCTTTTCATGTTTTAGTACAAATTGCACCGACTTTTGGCAAAATCCACAGTCACCATCATAGAAAAGAATCGAATTCATAACATCCTCCTTTATTTTATATAGAAGAAACGCCAATTTCTCTTAATAGTACAGATAATTGAAATTATTATCAATAAAAATGCCCAGCTTAGGCTGGGCATTTTTTAGCTAAATTATTCATCTGTCAAGATAATATATGTTGCATGAATTGGGCCATGTACTCCAACAACTAATTTCATCTCAATATCAGCCGAGTTACTTGGACCAGATACGAAATCAATTGCTGATGGTAATGTTTCACCTGATTCTACACGTTCGTTTAATATTTCTGCTACTTGAGTCATACGCGGTACAATCGTACTTTTTTTGACAATAGCGATAAAACTTTTAGGTAAAAGACCAACAGATTTACCATGCTCCTTATCAGAAAATAGCACAACAGTTCCTGATTCTGCTAGCGCATATTCAGAAAAAGTTAGTCCAATATTGGCTTTTTCCGCATTTTTAATATTTTTTTCTCCTAAATCTTCCTTCCATTGTGAAATTTCATACCCTTTCCTTGGCCATTTTTCTTCATATAAAGAATTTAGTTTGTACTTATTAAAATGTGGATCTTGCCACATTGAAATTGGTCCACCACCATAATTTTCTACTACTTGTTCTAATGCTTGTGGTAATTCTTCAACAGTCGTTTTCACTACATCTGTATGAATGTTTTGACACTGCTTTTCAAGAATTTCTAACAAATCGTCTTGTGATAATCCTTCATATCCTTTTTTCTGTGGTGCGTATTTCCAATTACGCTGCGGCTTATCTGTTGTATTTACAGCACGACCTAAAGACTCCCCTATTGTTTCTAAAAATTCTTCACGATGTTGGATCATTTTTTGTCACTACCTTTCTCATGTTCCTTGAACCAATCTCTGAAACGCTCTTTTTTAGGTGCAGGGAAGTCACGAACTTCAGTCCATGCTTTTAATGGACCAGGTCCTTTTGAAATTTTTCCGTTTTTCGAAAGAGGAGCAACAACTCGTGAAGCAATTTTAGCTCCAGTAGCATATATTGAACTTGATGATCCACCGAGACTAAATGCTTTCATCAACATAGCTTCTGAAACTGGGGCCTTTCCTTCTTGTTCAACGATTCGTTCACGATGTTTTAATAGCAATTCATGTAATGGAATCTTTACTGGACATGCTTCGGAACATGCACCACATAAAGATGAAGCATATGGCAATTCTTTGAATTCATCATAACCGGCTAGTAATGGCGTTAAAACAGCGCCGATAGGTCCTGAATAGATAGAATTATAAGAATGTCCACCTATATGCCGGTATACTGGGCATACATTGACACAAGCACCGCAACGAATACATTGTAGGATAGATTGGAAATCTGTACCTAAAATACTTGAACGACCATTATCGACAATAACTAAATGAAAATCCTCAGGACCATCTGTTTCTCCTGGTTTACGAGGTCCAGTTATTACATTGACATAGCTTGGCAATTTTTGACCAACTGCACTTCTTGTTAGCATATTCACCAAAACTTCTAGTTCTTCAAATGTAGGTACTAGTCTTTCCATCCCCATGACTGTAATTTGAGTTTTTGGAATTGTTGTAACCAGCCCCGCATTTCCTTCATTCGTTACAAGACTAATGGAACCTGATTCCGTTATGGCAAAATTGCATCCCGTAATCCCAACATCCGCTGTTAGGAATTCATTGCGTAATGTAGTACGAACATGTCTTGCTAAATCTCCAGCTTCAGCTGAATTTTCTGGATTATATCCTAATTTATCAACAAACACTTCTTTCACTTGATGGGCATTTTTATGTAATGCCGGTGCGACTATATGTGAAGGTTTATCGTGATTATCAATTTGCAAAATATACTCACCTAAGTCAGTTTCCACGACTGTACATCCTGTTTCTTCCAATGCTTCATTTAAACTGATTTCTTCGGTTACCATTGATTTTGATTTAACTATTTTTTTTGCATTCTTTTTCTTCACGACTTCTTGAATATAATCTGTTGCATCTTTTGCTGTTTTTGCAAAAAATACATGTCCACCAGCTTTTTCAACGTTTTCAGCTAATTCATTTAAGTAATAATCTAAATGATTTAATACATGTTGACGAATTTCTTCTCCGTGTGAACGCCACTCTTCCCAATCACCTAATTCTTCTGCAGCAGCTATACGACCTGCACGAAGACGATCTTGAGCAGAAACAACTGAACCTCTCATAAATGAATTGCTTAAATTATCTTCGACGTTATCTTTAAATTTATGATTATTAAATTGAATAGACATTGAATTCCCTTCCTTCCCTAATGGTGATTCAGTACTTCTGCAATATGCATTACTTTGACATTTTCCCCACGTCTTTGCATACGGCCTCCAATGTTCATCAAACAGCCACCGTCTGCTCCTATTAAGTAATCTGCCCCAGTTTGTAACGTACTATCTACTTTTTCATCTACCATTTGTTCGGAAATATTGCCCATTTTCACAGAGAACGTTCCACCAAAGCCACAACAATTATAGCTTTTTGGCAAATCAATCAATTGTAGTCCTTCCACATGACTTAATAGTTTTTTGGGTGACTCAGATACACCTAAAAGTCTAGTCATATGGCATGATGGATGATATGTAGCGTTTCCCTCAAATTTCGCACCTACATCCTCTATTTTTAAGACATTTACGATAAAATCCGTTAATTCGTATGTTTTGGAAGCAACCTTTTTCGCTTTTTCAAAATAAATTGGATCCTCTTTAAACACTTTAGGGTATTCTTTGAACATAAACGCACAAGAACCAGATGGTGCTACTATCACTTCAGCATCCTCAAATGCTTCAATCATTTTTTTCATAGGTTCTTTTGCATCTTTTACATAGCCTGAGTTGTAAGCAGGTTGCCCACAACAAACTTGCCCTTTTGGAAAGATGACTTCACATCCCAATCTTTCTAATAGTTCAACTGTAGCTTTACCTACATCTGTTTGAAACATATCCACAATACATGTTGCAAATAATGAAACCTTCATTATAAATCCCCCTCAATAAAAGAAAGTTAGTTCTTCAGATGACTGAATATATAGTTTTTATACTACATTCAAAATTCTATATTTTCAAACTATTTTAATTGCACTATCTATACGTATTATTGAATACAAAAAGAAAGTGCGACAACTTATGGTCGCACTTTCTTTTATTTTTTGATGCATAGCTTTTTAATTACAATTATTTATCAAAGTCAAAATCAACTTCTTCTAATTTAACTAATTTCGTTTTCCTAAACATTTTATAACCAATCAGTAAAAATAAGAATAGTGGAATACCCAAGTATGCGGCTACAACACTTCCCCAATCCACTTTGTCTGCAAGAAATGCTTGGAAATTTTGAGCTAAAATAACGATAACACCACATGCGATCGCAAAAATTGGTCCAATTGGATACCATTTTGCACGATATGGTAATTCATCTAATGAATGACCTTGTGCCAAAAATGCTTTACGGAAACGATAATGACTGACAGAAATACCTAACCAGAAGATAAATCCTGTAATACCAATAGCGTTCATTAACCAAAGATAAACTGTACCATCGCCAAAGAATGAAGCTAAAAAGGCAAGTCCACCAATAGCACACGTGAAAATCATACTAGCAATAGGTACACCACGATTATTCAATTTTGCAAATATTCTTGGAGCTTGTCCTTCTCGAGCCATTGAATATAACATACGAGTAGATGCATATACGCTAGAATTACCTGCAGATAATACAGCTGTTAAAATAACTGCATTCATAAGTGAGGCAGCAAATGCAATTCCTGCCTTTTTCAAAATGAGAGTAAACGGACTAACCATTACACTATCATTTTGCAAATCTGGATTTGTATACGGAATTAGAAGTCCGATAACAAAAATTGCTAAAACATAAAATAGTAGAATTCTCCAAAACACACTATTCACAGCTTTTGGTACATTTTTGGCTGGATCTTCACTTTCACCAGCTGCAACACCAACAATTTCAGTTCCTTGGAAAGAAAATCCTGCTGCGATAAATACAATGAATACACCCATCATACCAGTTGGAAAAGGTGCGTCACCAACTGTGAAGTTTTTAAATCCTACTGCTTCTCCACCCATAATGCCGAAAATCATAAGTATACCAACAACAATAAAAATAACAATTGCACTTACTTTTATTAAAGAAAGCCAATATTCTCCTTCACCATACCCCTTTACTGATAAATAGTTTAGAAGGAAAATAATCGTTAAGAATGCACCACTCCATAACCAGGAAGGGCTATCTGGAAACCAAAATTTCATAATCATCGTAGATGCGGTCAATTCAGCTGCAATCGTCATTGCCCAGTTAAACCAATAAGTCCATCCTATAGCAAAACCAAATGCCGGATCTACAAACTTAGAAGCATATGTACTAAACGATCCACTTGTTGGCATATAAGCTGCCATTTCTCCTAAACTAGTCATAACAAAATAGACCATTGCCCCAACTATAGCATATGCTAGTAATGCACCACCTGGACCAGCCGTATGAATTGCCGCCCCACTACTAAGAAATAAACCGGTCCCAATTGCTCCCCCAATTGAAATCATCGTTAAATGACGGGATTTTAATTTCCGTTGTAAATGCTGTTGTTCTTGTTGATCAACATTACTTTGTTCATGTTGTTTAATAACAACATTTTGTTCCTCATGATGTACTGTCATTCTATTCATCCCCTTTGAAAACGCTAACATTATATTTTGTAAATTTAAATGTTCTATATTACTCCCCTTTGTCAGTAAGTAAAATAGTACACTTTCGAGCAAAATAGTATTTCGTTGTCGAATTTACAAAATAAATATATTAGAAATATAATTCATAATTGTCTGAAATGCAATGAGTTTTTAGAAATTTAGTACTTTTTTTAAAAAAATTAATACTTTTTATTTTCAAAAAAGGATGCCCAAAGTAAAATTAGTGCAAATAAATATCATTGAATTTGTACTTTTGAGTTTTGAATCTGTTGATTTCTGGTTAAATATGACGCTTTCTGCATGATGTGGAATTAGCTTCGATTTTAACTAGAGAGTGTTTAGTATGCTTGACTAGTGGAGAAATTTTCTTTGCCATCGCTTCGTCGGAATAAAAAGAATGCTCATACGGTTCCTCGTTGCAGAAAATTCTTGTAGCATGTGGTTTATCTTACCTACTTTCTCGTAGGATTCATCGCTAATTCCATATCAACAAAGATAGCTATTCAGGACTATGTTTGTATTCGATTTAATCACTACTGGTTATGTATTTTACTAATAATAAAGAGAAGAGACTTTCCCCTTCTCTTCTCATTCTCAATTATTAGGACATTAACCGAGCCCATTCAGTAACCAAATACCAACCTGGATCATGGGTACTATCTATCAGATATGATGATATAGGTTGCTTTTATAGGGCCATGAACACCAATAATTGGATTCATTTCAATATCTGCTGAATTACTAGGTCCTGAAATAAAGTTAATACAAGCAGGAATTCCTTCGCTATTTTTAACTTGTTGTGAAATAAATTGCGCTGCTTGTGTCATTCTGGGGACAATTGTACTTTGTGGAATAATTGCAATATACGATTTTGGGAGAAGGCTAACAGATCTACCTTTTCCCGAACTTGAAAATAATACGACTGTTCCAGTTTCAGCAAGTGCCATATCACTAAAAGTGATTCCCACATTCGAGCGTTCAGCTTGAGCTATATTAGCGGCACCAATATCTGGATTCCATTCGTTTACTACTACATTCGAAGAGGGCCACTCTTCTAGTATCAAAGATTGGAGTCCAAATTCAACAAATCGTTCATCCTTCCAAACTGAAACAGGACCACCACCATTTAATTCGACTCTATGTTTTAATTCATTTTTTAAATCGGCAACCTTCGATACTACATAATCAGTATGAATTGTATTACACTGACTTTTAAATAATTGAAGTAATTCATTCTGTGAAAGATCAATTAATGTAGAGGATTGAGGATTATGTTTCCATTTTAGCTCAGGCTTTTTCGAGGTATTGACATTTCTTCCAAGGGCTTTTGCAATATTATTTAAAAAAGGCTCACGCTGTTGAATCACTCTTTAAATCCCCCATCTCGATTGTCGAACCAGTCACGGAATCTTTCACTTTTAGGCATTAGAAATTCACGATTGGATGTCCATTCTTTTATTGGACCAGGACCTTTTGAGATAAATTTTTTATCTTTAATAAATGTATTAATAAAAGATGAAATCATTTTTGTGCTAGCGTTATAGATTGTATTTGATGAACCTCCTAATCCAAATGTCTTATACAATACTTCCTCTGGAAGAGGTACTTCACCTAATTCCTCAACTAACACCTGACGATGTTTATGGATTAATTCATGTAAAGGAATTTTAACTGGACATGCCTGAGTACAAGCGCCACACAATGAAGATGCATAAGGAAGGTCTTTAAAATCTTCATATCCACCCAATAATGGTGATAAAACAACCCCGATTGGTCCAGGATAAATCGAATTATAAGCATGACCACCAATATGACGGTAAACAGGACAAACATTAATACATGCCGCACATCGTATGCAGTTAAGAACAGATTGAAATTCTGTTCCTATTATTTTCGAACGACCATTATCAACAATCACAAGATGAAATTCATCTGGTCCATCTACATCTTCAGTACGCCGTGGCCCTGTAAGTATCGATACATAACTTGTAATATTTTGCCCAATAGCACTTCTGATCAATAAAGTAATAAGTACTTCAAGTTCCGCAAAAGTTGGGACTATTCGTTCCATACCCATAACGGTTATTTGCGTCCTCGGAATAGTTGTTGTTAAACGATCATTTCCTTCATTTGTAACAATACTAACAGAGCCTGATTCCGCAATAGCAAAATTACAACCAGTAATCCCTATATCCGCTGTAAAAAAATCATTTCTTTTCGTATCGCGTGCATGACGTGCAATTTCAGTTGGATCACTTGTTTTCGTATAGTTCAGTTTCTCCTCAAAAATTTTACGAATATCTTCTTTGCTCTTATGAAGTGCTGGCGTAATGATATGTGAAGGTGGATCATTATTATCCATTTGTAAAATGACTTCAGCTAAATCTGTCTCTACCACTTCAACTCCAATTGCTTCCAAATGCTTATTTAAGCCAATTTCTTCTGTTACCATTGATTTTGATTTAACAACCTTTTTAGCTTTCTTTTTCTTTGCTACATCTTGAATATATCGATTGGCATCTTCTGCAGTTTCAGCAAAGAAAACGTAACCACCTAGCTTTTCAACATTTTCAGTCAACTCATGCAAGTAATAATCTAGATTTTCAATCACATGTTTTCGTATTTCTTCTCCATGCGATCGCCATTCTTCCCAATTACCTAGTTCCTTAATGTTTTTTAACCTACTCAATCGTAGCCCGTCTTGTGCACCAGTCATTGAACTTCTCATAAATTGATCTTGCAAATTTGCTTTTACTTTATCTAAGAATTGATCGTTAGAAATCTTTATAGGCATTTTTACACTTCTTCCTAATGAGAATTTAATACTTCTGCTATATGCATTACTTTAATCGGAACTTTTCTTCGTTCCATTCTTCCAGCAATGTTCATCATACAACCACCTTCTGCAGCAACTAAAATATCGGCATTCGTTTCAATCACTGAATTTACCTTTTCATCAACCATTTGCTCTGATATTTCTGCCATCTTAGTAGAAAAAGTTCCACCAAAACCACAACAATTATATCGATATGGAAGTGGTTTAAGCTGAAGCCCCTCTACATTTGATAATAATTTAAATGGTGAATCCTTCACACCTAACAATCGAGTCATTTGGCAAGATGTATGATAAGTTGCAACCCCATTTAGCTTTGCTCCAACGTTTTCAAGTTTTAACACATTAACAATAAAATCAGTCAGTTCATATGTTTTTTGTGCTAAGGTTGTGGCCCGTTTCGCCCAATGTGGCTCATTACCCAAAATTTCAGGGTATTTTTTGAACATCAATGCACAAGAACCAGATGGCGTAACAACAACTTCGGAATCTTCAAATGTTTCAATCATATCTTTAATCATGGGCTTTGAGCTTTCTACATAACCAGCCGCATGAAAGGGTTGTCCACAGCATACTTGCTTCTTAGGAAAATCAATTTCACAACCCAGCCTTTCCAATAATTCTACAGTCGCTTTACCTACATCCGTTTCAAACATATCAACAACACATGTCACAAATAATGTAACTTTCACATGAACCAAGCTCCTTATATTCAATTGTTTCTATATGCAATTTTATAAAAATGAAGAACAATTAATATGTTCACTAAGCATGTAGTTGCTTTCATTATTTACAAATGGAAATTGTTTTAGTCATCTACATAATGCGAGGTATTCACCTTCACTTTTTATTTACATAAAAAAACTATCAAGAAATCTAATTTCATAGATTTACTCGATAGTTCTGTTCCGTTACAGACAGGCTCTTTCCGCGGGTTTAACTTCAATCTCCTCGTTAAATTTAGCATGCTTATTAGCATAGACTTAGTAGAACTACGTTGGGCACTTAAAAAGGAGAAAATATGAAATTTTATTATAAAAAATGTTGTCTAACTATCTTTGTTGATGTGGAATTAGCGCAGACTACTGCGGGAAAGCGAGACAGGTGAGAC
>NZ_JBCMNM010000088.1:0-17247 GCF_050459865.1 Rummeliibacillus pycnus | reverse complement strand
ATTGAAGCCAAGCCCGTGGAAAGCGCCGTCTGTGGCGGAACATCCAAATCTGAATAAACGAAAATGGATTTATGAAAAATGATTCAACTGAGAAAAATACAATTTAAAGGAGTATAGCCTTATGTATATCGTTGAAGCTTTGGAAAGTAATGTATTGAGACACCCATTAAAAGAGGCCTTACTTTTTCAAAATCGCCAATACACATATGAAGCGTTTAATAAAGCTGTAAACAAACTAGCTAACGGATTAGTAGAAAACGGTGTAGATAAGGGTGACAAAGTAGTACTTATGATGAAAAACTCAGATTACTTTGCCATCACTTATTTTGCTCTTGCTAAAATTGGAGCTGTCATCGTTCCTATGAATTTTAGACTATTATCCAAAGAGATTGCATATATCGTTCATAATTCTGATTCTAAACATATCATTACAGATGTTGAATTCGAACAGGAGATAGTAAAAATAATTGGAAGTGATCTGGAAATTGAAAATTTAATTTCTGTTCCAAATTCTATGCATGCTGCTTTTAAGTCCTATAATCAAATACTTTCAGAAGATGATTCCAACCCTGATATTGAAATTTTAGGAACTGATGATCTAGCAATCTTATATACTTCGGGTACAACTGGTCATCCAAAAGGAGCAGTATTTGATCATGAACGGATTAAACAATTAATGTATCAATTTATCATTTCACTAAATTATCATCCGAATGAAAGATTTCTTCATTTTGCACCATTATTCCATAGTGCACAATTGAATATTTGTTTACTTCCTCAAATATATATTGGTGGTTTTGGTGTTATATATGATAACTTTGATCCAAAAACAATTCTACATGATATAGGACGATATCAAATTACATCTATGTTAGCAGTACCAACGATGTATAATGCTTTTTTGCAAGTTCCGAAAGAAAATGATTTTGATTTTTCATCAATCAATAAATTTATGTATGGTGCAGCACCAATGTCCCAAAATGTTGTAAGAAAGTGCATTGAATATTTTGGTTCAAATAATTTCTATAGTTTATGTGGTCAAACTGAAACTGGTCCTGCGGGAATCATTTTATATCCAAATGATCATGAGAAGCATGCAGGCATGTCTGGGAAAGATAGCACTATGTTTACACAAGTTGATATTGTGACACCTTCTGGAAAATCGGTGAAAGTAGGAGAAATAGGTGAAATAATCGTGAAGGCACCATCAAACATGAAAGAATATTATAAAAACCCTGAAGCTACACATAAAACCATGAAGGATGGATGGATCTATTCAGGAGATTTAGCTGTACGCGATGAGGACGGCTATATTCTATTAGTCGATCGTAATAAAGATATGATTATTTCTGGCGGAGAAAATGTTTACTCTATAGAAGTAGAAAATGTTATTGCAACTCATCATAGTGTAGCGGAAGTAGCGATAATTGGAACGCCGGATCCTAAATGGGGAGAGGTTGTGACGGCAATTATAGTTACGAAAAGAGACGAAGATTTAACAGAAAAAGAAATAATAGAATTTGCAAAAGAAAATATTGCTGGATACAAATGCCCGAAAAAAGTAATTTTTGAGGATAAATTACCTAGGAATGCATCAGGTAAGCTATTGAAATATCAACTGAGACAAAAATACAATGTTATAGAAATTTAAGCGGAATATGTTAATCAGCTTTTAATTTGAAGTAGTTATCAATGTCACTTTTTGTGAAAAGCCGAGGAGGAATAAATCTATGAGATTAGTAAAAGGTTGCCCATCGACGTCTATGAATGACTATCACTTAAATACAACGACAATGATTAAACATACAGTTCGAAACTTTCCAAATCAAGAAATATTATTTAAGAAAAATGATCAACTCCATCGTTACACATACAGAGATGCATTCAATCGAATGTCCAAAATTGCTAACTTCCTTGAAAATCAATTAGGTGTCAAACCAGGTGAAAGAATTGGAGTTCTTGATTGGAATACACATCGACATTTCGAATTATATTTTGCCATTCCAGGAATTGGAGCAACCCTCCTCCAAATGAATTTACGTATTTCAACAGAAGATCTTACGTACGTTACAAATCATAGCGAAGCTAGCTATATTTTTGTAGATGAATCGTTAATTTCAGTTGCGGAAGCAATCTTACCTAATCTCAATACAGTAAAGGGCTTTATAATCATGTCTGATAAACCTCTTACTGAAATCGAAACAACTTTATCTCCTATTTATCATTATGAAGATGTCATAGCAAAAGAAAAGGCGAATTATGACTGGCCAATAATAGAAGAAACCACTGCTTATGGTGCAGCCTATACATCTGGGACAACAGGAAAGCCTAAAGGAGTGTATTATTCACATCGCAATATTTACCTTCATACATTGGCGGAAGCAGCTTTAGTAGGGGTAAATAGTAATGATTGCTTATTGGTAATTGTTCCGATGTTCCATGGTCAATCATGGGGGCTAGTTCATACAGCAACGATGATGGGAGCGAAGATGATTTTCCCGGGACGTTATGCAGCTGAAGATACTTCACCTCTTGTTGATTTGATGATTGCAGAAAACGTTACAATTTCAGGAGGTTCACCTGCGATCTTCCTTCCAATGTTACATTATATAAAAACGCTCGATAAAAAGCCTGATTTGAGTAGAGCAAGATTTTTGTCAGGTGCATCAGAGCCGCCTGTTTCCTTAATGAAAGGCTTTAAAGAGTTAACAGGTGCAGAAATTATTCATGCTTATGGTTCAACAGAAACGACGCCATTAGCTGCTATTAATTATCATCTAAATCCAGCTTTAGTTGGCACATTAACAGATGATGAAAAATGGGATATACGAAGAAAGCAAGGTATCCCTGTTCCTGGAATTGATTTGACTATTTGCGATCCTGAAACTGGCAAAGAAGTACCTCATGATGGAATTTCTGTAGGTGAAATCTGTATAAAGGGTCCTTGGATAACCGGTTCATATTACAATCATCCTGGTAGTGAGAATAATTTCCGAAATGGTTACTGGAGAAGTGGTGATGCTGGCACAATTGATGAGAATGGCTATTTGAAAATCGTCGACCGGATCAAAGATGTCATTAAAAGTGGGGGAGAATGGATCTCTTCAATCGATTTAGAAAATGCGCTAATGGGGCATCCAGATGTCCTAGAAGCAGTTGTTGTCGGCATTCCGCACGATAAATGGCAAGAACGGCCACTTGCACTAATCGCCACAAATGGACACAAAAATATTCCAAAAGAAGAATTTGAAGAACTCCTAAAAGACAAATTCTCAAAATGGCAATTCCCAGATCAAATCCTATTTATTGACGAAGTTCCAAAGACCAGTGTGGGGAAATTTGATAAGAAGAAAATTGTGAAGATGTATGAAGGGCTTTACTTGAAGGCTTCGGAAGAAGTGACTAGCGAACATAATAGTTAAACATAGTAGATCAAGTATCTTTTAGGAGAAAAAACAATAGTAATGGAAGTTTTAAGATATGTAGCGAATCCTATTGCCTTCATAAAAATTTCTGAGAAAGCTCTTTAATTTATCAATTACTAAAACATGGGATATTGAACAAGAGTTATACTCTTGCTTAATATCCCATGTTTGTTATCAGAAGACTTATAGAATTTTTAATAAAAATCCTACCGTACCTTCCATTTACTTTGTTTGTCTAATCTATCTCTGATATCCAATAATAAGCTGATGATGAAACCGAGTAAAGCAACAATAATTAAACCTAAGGGATCCATAAGAGCCAAACCGTAACTTGCAAGAATAAGGTAAATAATAATGCACGAACAAAGGATAAGTAATGAAATAGCGAAATTTCTTTTCATAATTTCCACCTCTATTACCAAATATATCATATAAATCTATGGATAGTATATAGAATTAATATTAATGTCATCACCATTAAAAGATCACCTGAAAATTTATAAAAAAAATCTGGTATAGCTATCTTTGTTGATGTGGAATTAGCGAAGACTCCTGAGGAAAGCGAGACAGTTGAGACCCCGCAGTGAACGATTAAGGAACGGAGTCTAAGAACGCCACGTCCTGTGGCAACGACTCCGTGACCAACATCCTGTTGCCCCGAGGAGGCTCAACGCTCGCCCGCGGAAAGCGAAGCTAATTCCACATCATACAGAAAACAGATTAATACTATTACTATTTGATTTGAAATATGATTTTGAATAATTTGACTTTTAAAAGGGATTCATTTATTATAATGAACTAATAAAAGCATACAAAGTCGTGGAAGAGAAAGAGTAGTTATTTGCGTTGATCAACAGAGAGCTGATGTGTGGTGTGAATCAGTGTTCAAACAAAAAATGAAAATCGTCTCTGAGATAGTTGGCTGAATAGACAGTAAGTCAACTCGGGGTTCTACCGTTAAAAGGAACGCGTATGATTGTACGTCGCTGAGTGCTATTGAGATCGGATTTATTCAATAGAATTAGGGTGAACGCGGGTAACACCGTCCCTTTCTTTGCGAAGGGGGCGGTGTTTTTTGTATGCCTTTTATACAATGTATAGGAGGAATTACAGATGAAAGAATCAGCTTTTGAACGAGAAACTAGGGTAAGAGAACGTTGGCATGACGCACAAACATTTCAGAAGTCCGTTATTAATCGAAAAGGTAAGAAACCCTTTGTTTTTTACGAAGGACCACCTACAGCAAACGGCATGCCACATGTTGGTCATGCGTTTGGTCGTACAGTGAAGGATATCGTATCACGTTATAAAACGATGCAAGGATATTATGTGGAACGTAAGGCTGGTTGGGATACACACGGCTTACCCGTAGAGCTTGGAGTTGAGAAGGAACTCGGCATCTCGGGTAAACAAGAAATTGAAGAATATGGTGTCGAGGAGTTTATAAATAAATGTAAGGAATCCGTTTTTCGCTATGAACAAAAATGGCGTAGCTTTACTGAACAATTAGGCTACTGGATTGATATGGAGAATCCTTATGTAACACTCGAAAATGATTATATCGAATCGGTATGGGCAATTCTTAGCCATGTTCATAAATCTGGAGAGCTATACAAAGGCCATCGCGTTTCACCATATTGCCCAAGTTGTCAAACATCATTGAGTTCACATGAAGTGGCACAGGGGTATAAAGATGTAAAAGATTTATCAGTAACAGCAATGTTCAAACTAGTTGGAAAAGAAAATGAGTATTTCCTTGGATGGACGACGACTCCTTGGACATTACCTGCGAATGTGGCATTGGCGGTACATCCAGATTTAACTTATGTACGTGTGCAACAAGAAGATAAAGTATTCATTGTCGCTAAAACATTAGTGCCAAAACTATTTGGTGAAAATGCGATGATTTTAGATGAAAAGCTTGGAAAGGATTACGAGGGAACAAAATATGTGGCACCTCTTCATTTTGTTCAAGTTGAAAAAGGTCATGAAGTCGTGTTGGCAGATTATGTGACTGAATCATCTGGTACTGGTGTTGTCCACATCGCACCTGCTTATGGTGAGGATGATTATAAGGTTGTTCAAAAAAATAAACTTTCCTTTGTTAATGTTGTGGATGGGCAAGGTCGATATACAAAAGCAGTTCCTCCACTAGAAGGACGATTTGTAAAAGATTGTGATGTAGACATTATTAAAATGCTTGCAGAACGAGGAGTATTGTTTGATAAGGAAAAATATGAGCATAGTTATCCGCATTGCTGGCGCTGTGATTCACCACTTCTTTATTACGCCACAGATAGTTGGTTTATTAAAATGTCCGATCATCGTGAGGAATTATTGAATTTAAATTCAGAAGTGGATTGGTATCCTCATCATATTAAGGACGGTCGCTTCGGAAACTTCTTAGAAAATGTAATCGACTGGAATATTAGCCGAAATCGTTATTGGGGGACGCCATTAAATGTTTGGCAATGTGATGATTGCGAACATGAGGTAGCACCAGGGAGTATGGAGGAGCTAAAGCAGCTTTCAAAATATCCTTTAGAAGATATTGAGCTGCATAAGCCTTATATCGACGAGGTTGTATTTTGTTGTCCAAACTGCTCTGGAGATATGCATCGTACTCCTGAAGTGATTGATGTATGGTTTGATAGTGGCTCTATGCCATTTGCGCAGCAACATTATCCATTTAATCAGGACATTAAGTTTTCAGAGCACTTCCCAGCAGATGTAGTTATCGAAGGTATTGACCAAACACGTGGATTTTTCTATAGTCTTTTAGCAGTTTCTACCTTATACAAGGGAAAGGCACCCTATAAAAGTGTATTATCCCTTGGTCATGTGTTAGATGGTGAAGGACGCAAAATGTCAAAAAGTAAGGGGAATGCGTTAGATCCGGTTGAAATGATACAGGAGTATGGAGCAGACGCACTTCGCTGGGCATTTATGACGGACAGTGCACCTTGGAATCCAAAGCGATTCTCACATAAAACAGTCCAGGAAGCGAAATCAAAATTTATTGATACTCTTGAAAATGTATTTCATTTCTATCAGTTATATGCGAATATAGATGGCTTTCAATATGATGCTGGAAAACAGGGTGTCCGGACGAAGCTAGATGAATGGATTCTTTCTCGTATGAATCATACAGTTCAAATTGTTGAAAAGGCAATGGAGAAATATGATTTTACACTGGCAAGTAGAGAAATTGGACAGTTTTTGGAACAGATAAGTAACTGGTACATCCGCCGTTCACGTGCTCGTTTCTGGGCAAATGGACTATCTGACGATAAGGTCGCTGCATACAGTACCTTATTTGAAGTATTAACAACTGTAAGTATGCTTGCAGCACCATTTACACCTTATATTACAGATGAAATTTATTCCACGCTGACAGGGGAATCAGTGCATTTAACTGATTATCCAAAAGTTTATGAAGAGGCAATTCAGCTTCAGTTAGAGAAAGAAATGGACGCTGTACTGAAAATTGTGGAACTTGGTCGAAGAATTCGGAATACAGAGGGCATTAAAGTAAAACAACCTTTAGCCACAATGAATGTAGTTACACCAAATTCAGGACTCGAATCATATTCAACTATTATTCAGGATGAATTAAATATAAAGCAAATTCAATGGGTGAATAGCTTAGATGAATTCCTAACTGTCGAGTATAAGCTCAACTTCAAAACAGCCGGAATTGCATTCGGCAAAAATGTGAATAAAATTAAGGAACTTGTAACACATCTTGAAGAAGATCAGAAAACAACCTTCAAACAGGAAGGAAAGCTTAAATTAACCGTAGATGGTGCAATGTTGACATTACTTAGTGAACATATTATTCAGGATGTTCATGTACCAGAAGGATTTGCTTTAGCAGAGGAAGAACAATTTGAAGTCTTGGTAGATGTTCGATTAACAGAGGATTTAAAACAAGAGGGTCAAATTCGTGAACTAATCCGACAGGTACAGGAAAAACGAAAACAGCTGAACCTACCAGTCGAGCAATATATTGATTTAGCATTTAAAGGTAACACAGAAGTAGTTGAAAAATTTGAAGAACTATTAAAAGACTCACTATTAGTTATCAACCTTTATTACAATGAAGGTATTGAAGTAAAGGCAACTTTTGAGGTGAAGGTAGATGGTGAAAAGGTACAAGTGGGATTGGTGATGTAGAAGGAGCTAAGAGAAATATGCTCTCGGTTCGTACCGTAAAGAAACTCGAAGAATTACGAGTTTCTCTACGGTCTTTTTTTTAGGTTTTGTAAAATATTATTGTATTCAATGTCCTCTTTTGGAAATTACTTGTTTATTTCTTTTAGAATATTGGGAACAAGTTCCTTTTTAAAAACAAACTTGAAAGATTGATTATCTTTTAGTGTTATTTGAACTGCTCCATTTAGAAGACCATTTGCATCTTTACATTCAGTTATATCAGAACGATGAATTCCAATAGCGAGCTGAATGTCCAAATTTATTTGTTGTTTATAGACAAGTAATCTTTGGTCTGTAATAGCTAATACAATTGGCATATTCTCTTTTGTAAGCCAAGAAATTTCAGGAAGAAGCTTCATTACCCAATTAGTAGGGGCAGTTCTTCCAGCGATGACATCAATAATTTGTTCGTTTAGTTCTAAATCTTGTTTAACTTTTTCTTGATATTTTACAGCGACACTCATTTTTTGACTCCTCCCAAATTGTAATCTATTTTTAATACGTTCTAAGAGAACGATTAGTTTCATATTTAAACCAACTTAAATAATTGTCAAGATATTTGGTAGCCTAACCATTAATCCTTTGCATCAAACCTTTTAATCGGCTGTGGTAATTAAAAACAAGATCTACCTAATCGAGTATCAAAGACAATATATAAGAAGAATGTTCGATTTTCATAAGTTATTTCATAACTCGAGAATTTACGATAAGGGCGGAAATACGCAGTAAATTCAAGTAGAAATCAATTTGTAAATTGTTGCAAGTCAATTTTCTTTAAGAAGAATTGTCGTGTATATATGACAAAAGTAAATTATATGTTACAATTCAAATGATAGTAAATTTTTACATTTATAGAAATCTTATTGCGAAACATAAACAAAGTGACATCGAACTTTTATTTTTTGAAAGGAGGCCTTTGATTGAAAGAAATTCAAGTAAAGAACAATGTTAAAGTCAGAAGAATTGAAATGGGAAATTTAACACAAGGGGATTTAGCGAAGCTTATTGGTGTCACGAGACAAACAATGAACTTAATCGAAGCACAAAAATATAATCCAACTATTAAGGTGTGTTTATTAATTGCTGCTGCATTAGGTACATCAATTGAAAAATTATTTTGGATGGAGGAGGAAGTATGACTAAGTTATTCACATATATACCCATTCTTTTCTTTATTATCGTGCTGGCGTTTCTTAATAATTCTTTTATAAAGTGGGTACTTCTCGGAGGTATAGTATGTTTAATTGTATTTGCTAAATATAAGCGAAGTAATATGCAAAAAGAAGAAATAGAATTCGATGATCGAGTGAATGCCAACATTTCAAAGTGGTCATTACGTTGCATGTTTTTGTTAAATGCTTTATTGATTATTATTTTATTTATTGATAATCAAGGGATTTTAAAGATGGAATACGATGTGGATATGATTTTATTGTATCTGTTGTCAACTCTTTTTATTCCGTTCTATATTGTACCTGCAATTATCAAACACTATTAGGAGGTTGATTTAAATGGAAATGAATTTAGTATTAATAGGTGTAGTCTTTCTAGTATTGGGTTATTTAGTAGGTGTTAAAAAACATACGTGGCTATTAGCAGGATATAACGAAAAAAGAGTAAAAGACAAATTCAAATTAGCACGATTAGTAGGTAGTACAATGGCGATTCTCGGCATTTTGCTATTAATTTGCGGCTTAATCGGCATCAAACAGACTGAATATTTAATTATGTTTACGGTAGCTATTTTATTAATGGAAGTTGTTTATGTTAATGCAAAGATGGTGGAATAACCAGAACTATTCGTGAAATAGAATAATATCTATTAAAAAGCTGATAATGAAAGTTAAGTCATTTTTTTATAGACTTTATTTTCTTTTAGATCATGTGATATCGAAGCTTTGAAATCTGATAGAACAAAATTTGGGCGTTTATTCATCTATGTGAATAAACGCCCGATTTTTAAGATTATCTCTTTAGTAATTGATATATATTATGCTGCAAGTGTATCAACTTCTTCATTCTCTTTCACTACTAAATGTTTAGTTGCTAAACTTACGATAATTGCTACTACAAAATTAATAATCACAGCAATCATACCCGTACTGATGTCATTAATAACGTGTGGAATGTTCGGGAAGAAGTCGATTAGTTTATGAGCTGTGATAGCTCCATATAGGACAACCCCGACACCTGCGAAAATGCCTACCATCACACCAAACTTATTCAGAATGCGTTTTTTATAGAAACTAAAAATTAATGCTGGAACAAGTTGGGTGATCAAGCTGTATGACATAATATTTAAGATTGCTAGTGCATCTCCTCCAGTAATGGTGAAGATAAATGCCACAAGGATAATAGCAAAAACAAAGATTTTTGAAGCCATTAACTGTTGGCGATCAGTTGCCTTTGGTTTCACAAGCCTGTAAAATCCAGTCATTAAACCAATCGAAGCAGACATTAACATAACAGATGCCGGTACTAATGCGGTCAGTAAGCCTGCAGCTCCAACAATACCTACAATCCATGGATCAAATGTTTGAGTGGTCAATCGAAGCAAGGATAGATCACCTTCAGCACCTTGTAATCCTGGAATTTCGATAATAGCCGCAAATCCGATGAAAAATGCGAATAAGAGTAATAGTGTATATAAAGGTAAAGTAATGGCATTTTTCTTCAATGCTTTGGCACTCTTAGATGACAATACAACTGAGAAGGTATTTGGCAATAAATAGAAACCAAACGCATTTAACACAATCGTTGAAATAAACCATGAAATACTTAAACCTGAAGCAGAGAGAGTTAAGCTTTCTGGTTTCACTTTTTCGACTGCCTCAAAAAGAGGTTGTACACCGCCAAAGTAATGGAATGGAATATAGATGCCTAAAAAGATGATCACTCCTAAAATCATGATATCTTTTAAAACAGCTGTCCATGCAGATCCATGGATTCCCGAAATAGTGACGTACACTGTAATGATAATTGCACCAATTGTACTAGCAATAACTGGGCTAATTCCTCCGTATGAAGCCTCCGACACAATAATTCCTAATCCTTTTAATTGTATAACAATATATGGAATTAATGCGATAGCACCCAAAAATGAAACAACTAATCCTAATATCGGACTTTTATATTGGGAAGCAAAATATTCTGGCTGAGAAATAATATGATTGTCTTTTGCATAGTTCCAAATCTTTGGAGCAATCCAATAAGATAATACGTAAGCTAAACAAATATATGCTGGAACATAGAAAGCAGCAGCACCATTTGAATAGGCCCAACCACTACCACCGAGGAATGTAAAAGTAGTATAAACCTCTCCTGCAATTAAAAGGAAAATGAATAATGTACCAAATCCTTTATTACCAACGGCAAATTCATCGACATTCATTTTCTTTCCATGTGTCGCTCGGATACCAAGGAAAAGGGCAATCGCTGCAAAAGCAAAGATAATAATTAATGCTATATTCATTATTCCTCTCCTCCTTGGTTTTCAGGGTCAAATTTATACACAATTGCTAACACGAGTGACGATATAATCATCCATAAGATAATCCAGAATAGGAGAAATGGTAAACCAAGTACATAAGGTTCTATTTTATTTGCAAAAGGCAAGCATAGACACATTCCAATAAACGGTATAAGTAATAACAGTTTAATGTTATTCATAAAATCCTCCTTTGAAATTGACTTTTATATCGCACAAAAAGGTAGTTATCCCCCCAGCCTTCACCGAGAAACAATGGTAAAGTGGGGGGATTGCTGGTAATAATCCTGATTTCAACTACAGGTTTCAATTGATTGGAGCTTCTAATTTATAAATATCTTTTCTACGGATACGATCTTTATAAGTTGTTGCAGCGCCACTTTTGCGATTTTCATAAAGATCTTCAAGAGATAATTCAGCTGTAACGACAGCAGTTTCATTACTTGAAGCCTCTGTAATCACGCCATTTGTTGTCCAGGGCAAGTCAGCAGGTCCAATAATGGCAGTAGTCCCAAAACCGTTATGAATCGGTCCTGGGATTTCTCCAATCGTAGGGCAGTGAACTACGTAGAGTTGGTTTTCTATACTACGTGCATGTGCGCAATGACGAACTCTCCAGAAACCATATTCAGTGAAAGTATAGGACGGGCAAAAGATAATATCTGCCCCTTTTTGACTGTAGATATGTGCAATTTCTGGAATCTCCATTTCATAGCAAATGGCAACACCAAATGTTACTGGTCCGATGTTAAATACTTCTAATTCATCACCCTCAATGGTGTCCCAAGCAGATTCAGCAGGGAATATATGTGTCTTTCGATGTTTCATTACATTGCCTTCACCATCAAAAATAAAGGCTGTGTTGTAATGACCTTGACTAGTTGGTTCGAGTGTAGAACCTGCAATAATTACTTGCTTTCTTTTATGAGAAAGCTTTTTAAAAAACTGAATATACTCTTCTAAAAATTCACCTAGTTTCTCATTATCTTTTTCAGTAAATTGATCGTAATTTTTATAAGTTGTTAGTAAAGACATCGTAAATAATTCTGGTAAAAGTACATAATCACTTGAAAGTGGCACATCGTCAAATGCTCGTAAAATTTGATCTTTAAAAGTAGCGAAGGTATCTACTTTTTGCAATTCAAATTGGCAGGTAGAGACTTTTATTGACATATGAGACCTCCATTCTTGTACTAGGAAAATCGAAATTCGCTAAATATTCGTTTTTGAACGTTCGAATAGAGTCTCGCCATCCAGTACAGTTAATTCAACTTGAATATCTTTCAATTCTTGTGGAGGAGTTTTCAAAATACTTCGGTCAAGTACAATGACATCAGCTAGTTTACCTGGCTCTAAACTGCCCTTGATGTCCTCCTCAAAACTTGCATAGGCACCGTTATAGGTATACAAACGAATAGCTTCGAGAACATCAATTTTTTGTTTTTCACCAAATGGATTTCCATTGGCTGTAACACGATTGACTGCCTCATGAATTCCGATGAACGGATTATAGGTTGTAACAGGTGAGTCTGAACCAGCAGCAGCAATAATTCCTTGATCGATAAAGTCACGTGCAGGGTACATATAGTCCGTACGTTCACCGTAGTTTGTTAAATAACTTTCACCAAATTCATATGGGAATGGTGGATTTGGTATAGGAATCATCTTTAACTCTTTCATTCGTTCCTGTAAATCTGGGCTTGAAATACCAGCATGTTCGATACGATGACGATGGTTTTCACGAGGATTTTCTTTTAAAGCTCGTTCGACAACATTCAAATACAACTCAATTGCCTTATCACCCTGTGCATGTACGGTAATTTGATAGCCTAGTTCATGTGCTTTACCAAGGACTTCATAAATTTCATCCTCTGTGTAATAAAGAATTCCATGATCTTCTGGATTACTTGTATAACCTTCACGAGTTGCAATTGTTGGGCCAGTACTACTTCCATCTGTAAATAATTTAGCAGGGCCCACTTTAAAGAACTCATTTCCAGTTCCAGTCACAACACCTGATTCCATCATATTTAATGTGAACTGCGTACAGTCATTTAAACTAGCGATTACTGCATAGACTCGAATTTTTAGGTCGCCTTTTTGGGAGGCTAGTTGCAGAGAACGGAAACTTTCTTTTGTAAAAGTTCCAGCTTCGTGAACACTTGTAATGCCAACTTCTAAGAAATGTTGTTGAGCAATTTGAATCGCTTGATCGATCTCTTTATTTGTGTAAGCAGCTTGTTCATTTAATTTCATATAAGCGTTTTCAATTATGCGTCCCGTTAATTTACCTTGAGCGTCTTTTTCAATAACGCCTCCTTGGGGATTTGGAGTTGTTTCATCAATACCAGCAAGTTGTAAGGCAACTGAATTGACCACGCCAATATGGCCACAAGTTCGTGTAATATTTATCGGATGATCTGTTGAAATGGCATCCAATTCTTCAAGAGTAGGATATCGTTTTTCTTTCACTGTATTTTCATTAAAACCCCATGCACGTATCCATTGTCCCTTTGGTGTATTAGCAGCTCTTTCTTTTAATGCAGTCAAAATCGCATCGATTGAGTCCATGCCCGGTTCTTTACAGCTGATGTTGAGCTGAAAAGCACCATACATAACCAGATGTAAATGAGCATCAATAATCCCAGGGAGCAGTGATTTTCCATCCAAATCAATTACTTGAGTAGAATCGCCGATAAAACCTTTCATCTCATCATTTGAACCAACTGCCAATATTTTATTATCAGAAATTGCTAGAGCCTCTTGGATAGAATCTTGTCCATCAACAGTAATTACTTCACCATTTAAAAATACAATGTTTGCTTTCATCAATATCCTCCTATAAATTAGATTGAAAATTCAGAAAATGTTGTTTTCTATTTGTTTATTTTACTAAAAATAGATCATCTAAGATATTTACAAAAGGTAATAAAATCTTATGTTTTTTGGACAAAAAGTAAATAGGAATGTTCAGGTTAGAATAGGATAGCTTTAAAATGGATCTAATAAAATAAAAGCTCATACATGATATATAAGAACAAATAGAAAAAGTGTGTTTTGATAAAGAAGGATCAAAACATGCTTTTATATTTAATATGGTTTATACCTAATAAGGTCCTTAAAAATTAAATTTCCTACTTATATCTGATATGTCGAATCATCCTACTTTTCTTTTTTATTGGTGCAAGCTCAAACTTCTATTCGCATAATCAATAATCATACGCCCATCCTTCGCAATATCACTCCCAAAAACTCCATCTAGCTTAAAGAAAGTAGCATAATCTGCTAACACATTACTCACATTGTGTAAGATGATAGGTTGATCCTCATTTGGATAGATGATTAAACTTTCTATGCTATCTATTTCTTTTTCTTTTACATCACCGATGCCTCCAGCATGTATTAATCTTTTTTCAATTTTAAGGTTACTAATTTTCGATAGGAGTGGTTGTCCAAAATGGGTCTTACTTGCCCCGGTATCTAATCCGAAATACAATGGGACTTGATTCTTTGCTTTAACTTTCAAAATCGGATATCCACAGAAGAAAAGGTTGTTCTCCAAATTATCTTTTCGTTTTGGTTTCTGAATCGTCACTTGGTTCAGTTGATAGTCAATCTCCAAACAAATATGTTGTATGATATCCCATCCAATAATTCCATCAATAATCATTACTTCTTCCGTATTAGGATTATGAATCTTTAACAAATCATCCGACAACACCAATGTTGGCTGGTTTTGAATCAAGAGATCCTTTATAACAATTGAATCGATGAAGGCCAAATCAGTACTAAAATTTTGATTAATTGAATTTCCAACTTGAAACTCGTTATCTTTAATTGGGCTTATATGACAGTCTTTTGCAATAGAATTGGAGATAACGGTCATCCCTGCACCTGTATCCAGCCAAAACCATTTTTTATTCCCATTAATGATTACCTCAATCGTTGGGGAGCCAGAGATACTTTGTTTCATAGGTATACATATTTGATCGATTGAAAAAGAGAATGTCGTTTTTTTAGACTGGTTGCTACACGCTCTAGCGATTAAGCGATTGGTTTTTTCTATGCTTGGTTCATCAAGAAGACCGAGTAGCTCAATTTGTTTCCAGTCGGATTTAGCAAAATAAAGATCAAATAATAGTTTAGAACAGTTATTTCGGAATATAGGATCATGAGAATTCAAAAATAATAAATGTTTCAAACTCTCTGTAGCTAAATCATCTTTTCCTTCTGTAATTAACTTTAAAGCTGAAGCAAATTTTGCTTGTTCATCATTCATTTCTAAGTCAGTAAATTGAAACATTTCCAATTCTTCTATGAATTTCAATTGATTTACCCCCAAATATATAATTTAATATTCTGATAATTACTTTACCAAAAAAAGGTTGCAGAAATATAGCAAAAAAAGGATAGCCAATGCTATCCTTTGAAATTTTCTTATTTGTTTGCACGTTTTCTATTAATATAAAAGGTTACGAAAGCTACAACAATTAAGATGGGAATTGCATAAATTTGTCCAACAAGTAATTTCCAACTGACCGTATAATAACCATCAGATGCAGGAGCTAAGATGGTTATTATACAAACAATCAAATAGGCCAATATTGGTGGCATTATTGTTTTCAATAGGTTCAGCGCATTTCTTTGTACTTTTCAACAACTATTGAATCGTCCTTTAACTTTTATTTTATTATAGAACTTTAAGAGTGTTACTAAAAATTACTATATGGTATTCCTCATGCGATAATTAGAGAAGTAAGCTATAATAAGAAAGCATAAAAATGAAACAGTTTAGGGAGTCATATCAATATGGGGATTTTAAAATTAGAAAATATTGAATTAATGTTAGAAGACGCAAAAGAAACATTGAAGCAATTGCAAGTTTCAAAAGAGATAGATCCAACTACAGCTGAATTGATTCAACTTACCAAAGAACAAATTGAAGAGCTTGAAGAGATGAAAAAAGAGTTAAGTGAGTAGTTGTATATAAAGGAGAATAGCTTTGCACAATAATACGTGTATGGCTATTTTTTTTGTCTTATTATGGAATATTATGGGTATATGAAAAATCATAGAAACTTGAACTACCTAGGTGAAAGTAAATACTTGAAAATGAAGGAGGTACTAATATATGAACGGTGTTTTATGCTTAGGAGAAGCGTTAATTGATTTTATTCCACTGGATAATGACAATTTAACATATCAAAAAGCTCCAGGTGGCGCACCGGCAAATGTATCTGCTGGTGTTGCAAAGCTTGGAGGAAAATCGACTTTTCTCGGTAAAGTCGGAGACGATGTACTTGGTTATTTTTTGCAGGAAACTTTAGCGAATTATGGTGTGAATACCTATTCGATGATTTTTACCAAAGAAGTCAGAACCGGCATAACATTTGTGTCCTTGGAACCTTCAGGAGAAAGACATTTTAGTTTTTACATAAACCCAAGTGCGGATCAATTTTTGAAAAAAGAAGAACTAAATGCATCATTATTCAAACAACATAAGATCTTTCATTTTGGCTCGATTTCGCAAATAAATGAACCTTCTAAATCGGCAACTTTTGAAGCCATACAGGTGGCAAAAGAATCTAAAATGATAATTTCCTACGATCCAAATGTTCGCACAAGCTTATGGGAATCCGATGAACAGGCCAAAGAAACTATACTTTCCACCATTTCTTATGTCGATATCCTAAAAATTTCTGACGAAGAGCTATTCTTTTTAACAGGTTGTAGTGATTTACAAGAAGGGATTCTTTCTTTACCTAAATTACCGCTAATTTTAATCACATTAGGGTCTGAAGGATGTATGTATTGTTTTAAAGATCATATTGGAACTATTCATAGCTTGAAATGCCAGCCCGTCGATACAACCGGAGCAGGTGATGCTTTTGTTTCAGGAATGCTCTACTCACTAAATGAATCCGCCGAAACTCTAACAGATCTTTCTGAAATAGAAATAACCGAGATGATCCGTTTTGCAAATATTTCAGGTGGTTTATCCACCACCAAAAAAGGAGCCATGACCGGTCTACCAACTTTGAAGGAAATTGAAGAACTTTTGTAGGCGAATCAATTTCATAATGCAAAATTCATATAAACTAGCATGATGTGGAATTAGCT
>NZ_JBCMNM010000087.1:0-3006 GCF_050459865.1 Rummeliibacillus pycnus | reverse complement strand
TGGGGGATGAAGAAAACCCCTACTGTGTGAAGGTTCACTTTATTCGTCTTTGAATAAATCTATGATTAATTTAGGTTATAAGAATATTTCGTGAGTAGGAGGAGTATAGTGACGAAATTTTTCTATCCTTTAGCGATTGTAACTTCTGTTATCTTTTTTGTATTTTATGCTAATTTGAATAGTTCTTGGGTAACTAGTTTAGATACAAATGCTTCAAATCTTTTAAAAGGTAATTCTTTCATTGAATTCTTCCATTACTTTGGAGGAACTAAATTTATAATGATTGTCGCAATTCTATTATTAATTTGGTTGTGGCTTCGCGGATCTAATTATCAAGGGATGATGTTTGCACTTTTATCGATTGCTGGAGGTAATGTACTTAATCATTTATTAAAAGGGTGGGTGCAAAGACCACGACCAGATATTCCTCATCAATTAACTAGTTTTAGTTTTCCTTCTGGGCATGCAATGGTAGGGATTCTATATCTATTTACAATCGCATACTTTGCGACCGAGTACGGAGCATCAATGAAAAAGAAAGTACTAGTATGGGCATTCGCAATGATCATGTCCATTCTAATTGGGTTATCCCGTATTGCGGGGAGCCATCATTTTGCATCGGATGTAATTGCGGGATGGTCGATTGGCTATACGTGGTTTATCCTAATTGTCATTTGGTATGAAAGCCGCAGAAGAATTGTAGAGCCTTATAGTTAAAAAGCTATACCGAAATCGGTATAGCTTTAACTATGAGCTGCTGCATTTTTTGCGGTAATTTTATTTATGATAATAGCTAAAAAAGCTGCTATTAATAGGAAAGTTAAGATGATACTAATAACACCACCCCAACCGAATTTTGACCAGAAGATGCCACCTGTCGTACCTCCAACGCTTGATCCTACATAATAGAAGAATAAGTATAGTGAAGAGGCTTGTGCTTTATCATGAGTTGCTCTTCTTCCGACCCAGCCACTAGCAATTGCATGGCCGCCAAAAAATCCAAAGGTGAAAATGGCAATACCAAGAATCTTAATCAATAAGATACTGGTTAATGAAAGAATGGCTCCTCCAAACATTAAAATAATTCCTAGTAATAACATTTTAAAACGCCCGTGTTTGTCAGCTAAACCACCCATCCATGCAGAGCTGAATGTTCCAACTAAGTAAATTAAGAAAATCCAACCGACAATTGATTGGCTTAAAGAATAGGGCGGTTCAATTAATTGGAATCCTATATAGTTATACATGGTGACAAAGGAGCCCATTAATAAGAAACCCATCCCAAAGAGGCTAAGTAATGCTGGATCCTTTATATGCATGATCAATGATTTAAACAATGGTTTAAATGCTAGTTTTTCCGGTTTAAAATGCTTTGATTTAGGTAGTAAGAAATAAAAGGCGATGGCTACAAGTAAACTAATAACACCGATTGTCACCATTCCGATACGCCAATTAAAGAAATCGCTAACAGAACCCATAATGATTCGACCAGCTAAACCTCCTATAGAATTCCCACTTACATAAAGCCCCATTGCGGCACCTAAACTTTTAGGTTCAATTTCTTCGCCTAAATAGGCCATAGCAATGGCTGGTAAACCAGCAAAGACGATTCCTTGAATCACTCGTAAAATAAGTAATATATGATAATTTGGTGAGATTGCAATTAGAAAAGTTAAGACAGCTACGGCAATCATCGAAAAGGTCATAATTGGTTTGCGACCCCAAGCTTCTGAAAGAGAACCAACAATCAACATACAAATAGCTAAAGATGCAGTTGTTAAAGATAAAGAAAGACTTGCGGTAGTTGGTGAAATATGAAAAACCTTTGATAGTGTTGGTAACACTGGTTGGGTCATATATAAATTCGCAAATGTACTCAAAGCACCTGCAAACAATGCTAAGTTTGCTTTACGAAAATCCATTGTTCCTTTTTTTATATAATCATCCATTGCAAAATATCACTCCATAAAATAATGGCAAATAGGAAATCGAATTGTCATTTTTTTTGTTACGGTTTATTATAGATTCATTCTATTGATAAATACAATTTATTATTTTCATTAATTTAATTCCAATTAGTTATTAGGAGGGTGCAGATGGATTTACAACAATTAAAGTATTTCCAAACTGTGGCAAAAACAGAGCATATGACACATGCTGCTGAAAAATTGAATATATCTCAACCAGCACTCAGTAAGTCTATCGCTCAATTAGAAGAGGAAGTAGGTGCTCCGTTATTTGATCGAATGGGGCGCTCGATTAAACTCAACCGCTTTGGTGAGCTGTTTTTAAAAGGAACAATGCCCATAAATAAACTATATGAAGATGTTAAACAAGAAATTGCGGATCTTATCACACCAGATTATGGAGTAATATCGATTGGCTTTACGCATACAGTGGGTATGCAGCTTATTCCACGATTGGTACGCATGTTTCGTAGAAAGTATCCAAATGTACAGTTTGAATTCACTCAAAATAATTCTTTACACTTACTTCAACAATTAGAGGCAGGAGAGTTTGATCTTTGTTTAATACCATATGTAGAAACAGATATTCCAATTAAATGGGTGGAACTTTGGCGTGAGGAATTATTCGTCATGGTACCAAAAGATCATCGACTAGCGAATCGAGAACAAATATATTTATCAGAGATTGGAAAGGATCCTTTTGTTTCATTAAAAGAGGGGAATTCGCTTAGACAGGTTAATGACCAATTATTGGAGCAAGCGAATATTTCGCCAGAGGTAGTATTTGAAGGAGAAGAATTCCATACGCTTGCTGGTTTTGTAGAAGCGGGATTAGGTGTTGCTTTACTTCCAAATATAAGAGGATTAAATGAGTATCATTTGTCAAAAATTCGTGTTAGTGAACCAATATGTCAACGAAAACTAGGAATTGCCTATATAAAGAAAAGATATATGTCTCAAGCAACTCAAACTTTTCGGGATTTTGTTATTGGAGATTTTCAGTAAAAATTTGCTTTTATTTGAAGTGGAATTGGCGAAG